>NZ_CP101509.1:1200000-1855598 GCF_024380015.1 Photobacterium atrarenae | reverse complement strand
TAGTAACGTCCTGTTCCGGATTAATGTGAGAATAATACAGTGTTTTATTGTGTGAGCCAATGCCCGAGAGAGCAATGAGAGTGGCGATAGGGTCTGGCGGACGTGCTTTGGCAATGGGATGAAATGAAACCAGACAGAGCGATGTTATCTTTATGAAATCCCATTAGATACGGACGTTTTTCGTGTCTCGTATCAGAATTATGGTATAATCCACCGCTTAGAAAATTTAACTTGGTGTGACGCGCATCACATCTTGAATAACTGTATTATCCTTGTTCACCGAAGAACATTTTGACCGGAGCACCATTTTGCATTTTAAAGATCTTGGATTAGACCAGCGCCTGCTGAAGAAGTTACATCATCTGGCGTTCGATAAACCAACTGAAATTCAACGAACTGCTATCCCTGTAGCAATTCTTGGCAAAGATGTCTTAGCCTCGTCGAAAACGGGCTCCGGTAAAACTCTGGCATTTCTGCTTCCGGCCATGCAGCGCATGTACCGCAGTAAGCCGTTTTCCAAACGCGATCCACGCGTGGTGGTGCTGACACCGACTCGCGAGCTGGCCAAGCAAGTGTTTGCCCAACTGCGGACACTGAATGCGGGTACCCCGTATGATGGTGCGCTGATTGTTGGTGGGGAAAACTTCAACGATCAAGTCAAAGAGTTACGTAAAGACCCGATGTTTGTGGTTGCCACACCGGGGCGTTTGGCAGATCATCTGGAGCATCGCAGTACTTTCCTTGATGGCCTGGAAATGCTGATCCTGGATGAAGCCGACCGTATGCTGGATCTGGGCTTTGAGGCGCAGCTACGCCGTATTCATGAAGCCGCCAGCCACCGCCGTCGCCAGACCATGATGTTTTCGGCGACGCTGGACCATACCGATGTGCTGGATATTGCATCAGATATGCTCAATGCGCCAAAACGCATCTCGATTGGGCACGGAGCAGAAGAGCATACCGACATCACCCAGCGTTTTCTGCTGTGTGATCACCTGGATCATAAGCAGGCGTTGCTGGATAAATTGCTGGAAACCGAAAGTTATAATCAGGTCATTATCTTTACCGCGACTCGTGAAGATACTGAGCGTCTGACGACCATGCTCAATGAGCGAAAACTTAAGGCGGTTGCTCTGAGTGGCAACATGACGCAAACCCAGCGTAACAGCATCATGAGCCAGTTTGAGCGGGATTGTCATAAAATCCTGGTGACGACGGATGTTGCCTCGCGTGGGCTGGATATCGATCGCGTTTCTCATGTGATTAACTTCGATATGCCGAAGCATGCCGAGGAGTACGTGCACCGGATTGGTCGAACCGGCCGTGCCGGTAACAAAGGGGATGCGATTTCCCTGGTTGGCCCGAAAGACTGGCGGAGCTTTAAGAATGTTGAGGCTTTCTTGCAGCAGTCGATTACCTTCAGTGTGATCGAAGGGTTGGAAGGCAAGTTTAAAGGGTTGAAGCCTGCACCGAAATATAAGAAAAAGCCGGTGAAAAAGAAACCAACGGCGAAACCTGCGGCACAGAAGCAAGCGGCGGCCAAAGTAACCAAACAACGTGATAAGCGTTTCTATAATAACGTAGCGGTGGGTGAAAATGTCTTTATGCCGAAGAAGCGGAAACCAGTAGAGCCTTCTGCAGAAGATTAAGTTTCACGAATAGCCTGATGAGTAAAAAATGCCAGTCACTTGACTGGCATTTTTGTGTGTGCGGCTCTCCGCTGATAACGATTGTACAATGAAGGTTTGGTCGCTAGGCGTGGCTGGCTTCCAGCGCTTTCACCAGTACTTTCATAAACCGGGCGGCTTCACCTCCGGTACAGGCGCGGTGGTCAAAGGTCATACACAGCGGCATGGTTTTCACCGAAACCGGTTGATTGTTGCGCAGCACCAGTTTTTCCATGATTCGACCGGCACCGACAATGGCCACTTGTGGTGGCGTAACCACTGGGGTGGCGAAAATGCCGGCGATCGCCCCGAAGTTGGTCAGGGTAATCGTAGCGTGTTGCAGCTGATCGCGGCCGATTTTTCGCTCCCGGATCCCGGTGACGGTTTCATTGACCCACTTGCGAATGCTGTCGGCATTATATTCACCGGCTTGGCGGAGCACCGGGACATACAGGCCATGCGGGCTGTCCACAGCCAAGCCAAGGTTCACGGTGCTGTGAACGCAGCGGGTCATAGTTTCGGCGTCAAACCAGGCGTTGAGTGCAGGCTCTTGTTGGCAAGCTTCAATAATCGCCATCACCAGGCGGCTGGTGATATCTTCGCCGTCATGCCAGTGCTCGAGGTTGGCCTCTTCCGTGATTGTCACGGCTGCAACATGCTGGTGGGATTCCGCCATGGTGCTGACCATGGTCCGGCGTGCGCCTTTGATCACTTCAGTTCCTGGAAGTTGCTGATCGCAAGCGTTATAAACATCAGAATCTAAGATGACCCCTGACGGTCCACTGCCTTTTACTTTCTGTAGATCGACGCCAAGTTTCTGTGCCAGCAGACGGGCCGAAGGCATGGCGGTTAGCGCTTCGGATGGGCGTTCCGTTTGTTGTGTTGCACTGCCAACCCAGTATTCGTCGACATTCACATGATGGCTGTTGTTAGACACACTACCGACGACCGTGGCGGCATCCGCTTTTTTCGCGCTTTTCTGATTTTGCGCTGCCGACTCATTGTCTTCAATTTCAAGCAGCAGGCTGCCGATGCTGATCACATCGCCCTCATCGCCGAAACGGCTGATAATTTTGCCGCTGTAAGGGGCGGGAACATCGACGGTGGCTTTGGCTGTTTCGACGGTGAGCATTACCTGGTCGACTTCGACGGTATCGCCAACGTTGACATGCCATTCAATAATTTCTGATTCTGCCAGGCCTTCTCCGAGATCAGGCAAAGTAAATGACTTCATTTCCATCCCTCCACGAGCGCAGTTGCTGCCTCAATAATATCTTCTTCCTGGATCATGAAATAATCTTCGTTCCGGTAATAGGGCATGACGGTATCCATCCCGGTGACCCGTTTCGGCGGCGCTTTGAGCAAGCACATGGCATGCTCGGCAGCCCGGGCCAGAATTTCTGCACCGACACCGTTGGTCTGGCACGCTTCATGGACGACTAAGAGTCGGCCGGTTCGCTCAAGGGATTTGTAAATCGTCGCCATATCCAGTGGTTTAATGCTGGCAACATCAATCACTTCCGCCTCAATCCCGAGCCGGGATAAGCTCGCCGCTGCCTGGAGGGATTCAACAACACAGGCCCCCCAGGTGACCAGCGTCAGGTCTCGCCCTTTACGCAAGGTGAAACAGGTATCAAGCGGCAGGGCTGTGCCGTCGTCTTCGACGTTTGACTTGACGGTTCGGTAGATACGCTTGGGTTCGAAGAACATCACAGGGTCGTTGCTGCGGATCGCGCCCAGCAACAGGCCGTATGCACGTTGCGGTGAAGACGGTACGACGACCCGCAGCCCGGGGATATGGGCAAACAGCGCTTCAATACTTTCAGAGTGATGCTCCGGCGCATGGATCCCGCCACCAAACGGGGCGCGGAAGACGGCTGGGCAGGTCAGGCGGCCACGGGTCCGGTTTCTCATCCGGGCGGCATGACACATCAGATGCTCCATCGCCGGGAAGACAAAGCCCTGGAACTGAAACTCTGCAACCGGGCGCAATCCCTGCGTGGCCATGCCGACGGCGACGCCACCAATGAGTGCTTCAGCCAAAGGGGAGTCGATCACCCGTTTGCACCCGAACTTTTCTTTCAGCCCGACTGTTGCCCGGAATACGCCACCGTTATCACCAACATCCTCACCTAGTACCACAACGTCAGGGTTGTGGGTCATCTCATGGTGCAGTGCCAAGTTTACCGATTCTAATAGGGTCAATTCAGCCATGGCGCCCTCCGTGCATTCGCATTGCTTTATTGATCAGTTGATCCCGCTGCTGATGGAGATCGTTATCAAGCGATTCAAACAGATAGTCAAATGCTGATTCCGGTGCTTGTGGTGGCAGGGATTCATATCGTTTCACGGCCTGTTCGACTACCTCACGGCAGTGTGCAGTCCAGTTTTCTTCTTCTTGTTCAGACCACCAGCCCTGGCTAATCAGAAATTTCTTCAGTCGTGCAATTGGCTCATAAGCCCAGGCTTGTTGCAGCTCATCTTCACTGCGGTAACGGCTGGCGTCATCAGCCGTGGTGTGATCACTGAGTCGGTAGCTAATGGCTTCGATTAATGTCGCTCCTTTACCTTTACGCGCTTTATCCAGGCTTTTCAGGACGGCGTCATACATAGCGATGACATCATTACCGTCAACCGTGAGCCCTTGAATTCCGGCCCCCTGGGCTTTATCGGATAAAAATTCAGCACCGCACTGAATCGTGCGCGGTACGGAAATGGCCCATTGGTTGTTGTTAATGACAAACACCAGTGGAATGTTCCAGACACCCGCGCAGTTCAGGGATTCGAGAAAATCACCTTTCGACGTGGCGCCATCGCCGCAGGTCACCAGCGCGGCCTGGTGTTTGCCCTGGATTTTCAGGGCTGCTGCAACACCGACGGCATGAGTGCATTGGGTGGCGATCGGGACACAGAACGGCAGATCCCGACTTGGCTGACCATCTTCGGTCATGAAGTCACTGCCGCGTTCATCACCGCCCCAGTACTGGAGGTTTTTTTCCATGCCGATCCCGCGTACCCACATGGAGGGCATATCCCGATAGTAGGGGATAAACACATCGTCAGGTTTTAGGGCTCGCCCGACGGCAATGCCAATCGCTTCAGCACCTAAATGTGACGGATAGGTTCCCAGTTTCCCGGTTCTTTGTAGCGCAATTGCTTTGTTATCGTAGACGCGGGTCATCACCATATCCTGGTAAAACCCTGTCAATATTGACTGATCAGCCCATGCAGGCAGTTGATCGATGAGACGACCCTGATGATCAATATACCGATGCATCGGTAAGGCCTGAACATTCATTCCAAGCTCCTTCTGTTGCTGCCTCGGAAGAGGCGGACAGCAAATCAATAAAATTGGCTATACCTGTATCACAGAGCCCGATAAGGGAGGCTCAAACCAGTCTGCTTGACGTAAGTCTTGGTATAACCAAGTAATAATAATTGTAATCAAGATGTTAAATTTTCGCCTCGAGCAGTCAACAATAAAGGAGTAAAGGAATAATTACAGCGAAAAACACTGCTAATTTTAATTAAACAGGGGAATGTATTAAAATCTTGCGGCCGGGTGATCGCCTGGTAATATTTCCCGCCGGATTCAGGTGAAATGGCGTAACCTCGTAAATGTCTTATTGTTAAGACGTCTGCCACATTCACTCATTGAGATGGAGTGGGTCGCTCATACTTAGATAGCATTTCGGGATTCAGATGCTTTTGTGGTGCGCGATGAAATTAATAAGCAGTTTTTTGTTGTTTTTTGTAGCGGCCTGCACTTCGCAGGAGACAGTGACTGATTTAGCCGGACAGAAAAAAAGCTTCATCGAGAAGCAGTGTTATGCTGCTTCAGTTGATAATCTGTCCAGGACATTTCAGGCTTTCATGAGTGAGCGGCAGCAAGAATTGAAGACCCTGCGGCCCGAGCTGACGTCAGATAATTATGATCAGTTGAATTATGCCCTCGAGCATTTTTCGACTTATTGGTCTCAGCTCCGAAACGAGCGCGACCATGCGTGCGAGTTGCATGCGCAATGTGAATATATCTGGTTGAAAAATCATGATCGGAAACCATTTGACCAGGATTATTGCGCCGGAACGGGGTTTGAGTACAGTGTCAGCCGGGCAAAAATGATCAACTTCTTCAGTGATATTGAACGCTTACAGCTCCAGCGCGAACCGCAATAGCCTTTGGCGAATCTATAGCGTGGCGTCGGCGTGGCTTCCTGCATTGATAATGATATATTTCGGTGCTGTGCAATTCGAATGATACTATTGAGGATACTTGGTATCTTATGCCGTCTTTTGATGTATTTTCGGATTTCCCATGAAAATTTTTTCTGTCTCTTGCCCCCACTGCCAGCAGCCTGCAACAAATTCTGTTCAGGCTTTGTCGAATACCATCAAGTGCGAGCACTGTAGCCGCCCGGTACTGGATGGTAAGCCGGTAGAGGCTGATAGCAAAAACTTCGAGTGTCTGATTCAAAGTCCAAAACCTGTTGTGGTCACATTCTGGGGGCACAACTGTGCGCCATGCCGTACCTTTAAGCCGATTGTAGAGAAGGTTGCGGCAGAGCGGCAGAAGTCGCTTCGTTTTGTTCGGTTGAATGTGCAGCAGAATCAGGCGTTGGCAACCCGGTACAAAGTCAGAGGCGTACCGACGGTGATGGTGTTTAAAAAAGGAAGAGTGCAAGCTGCTTTGCCGACGGCACTGAAGAAGAAAGAATTCGGGCAATGGCTTGACGAAGTCCTCGAACGATAAAGGGATCAGCCTGCATCGTCAGGAACAAGCCGCTTGGCCTATCTTTGAAAGGCAGGCTTTAACTCTGATTTGCCGGGGCAATGGTTTCATAAATTGTCCATCTACAGGTGCTACTGTTATTACAGACAAGTTGGAAAGCACCTGTTAGAAAATAGATGATATTCAAATAGCTACAAATAGTGTTATGGTGTTCATAACGATTTCGTTCAACTCATTTGAAGATAAGGAGGAAATTATGGCGACCAGCCGTAAAATTAGTAAGGAGCGTTTGGCGCTTAAAATGTCCCTGGCCGGCACTGTTTTGCTGGCAAGTTTAGGGATTGGCTATGGATTGTATGTCGGATCCAGTGCTATTTTACTCGACGGCATGTTTTCATTTCTGAGTATGGGTATGACAGGGTTGAGCCTGTATACCGCCTACCTGGTTTCAAGGCCTGACGATCGACAATTCCAATTTGGCTACGCGCACATTGAGCCGTTAATCAATGTCGTCAATGGCTTGCTCATTCTGGTTACTTGCTTGTTTGCTTTTATCAGTGGTGTGCAAACCATTGTCAACGGAGGTCATGACATTGTTCTGGAGCATGCGCTCGTGTACGCCGTGCTATCGACCGTCTGCTGTTTTACTATTTATGCGGTTGAAATCCGAATTGCGCACAAAGAAGCGTCGGAACTGGTTCGGGTCGATTCACAGGAATGGCTGGTGGACGGTATTCTGAGTGCGGCGATTTTGGTGGGTTTTCTGCTGGTGATGCTGTTTGATCATTTAGGTTACTCCCGTTGGAACGCGTATGTCGACCCTATTCTGGTCTCGACGCTGGCAATTGCGGCGTCGGTCTTACCGATTAAAGTGCTGAAACGGAATTTGCGCGAAGTGCTCTTGGTGGCGCCGCAGGACACGACGCAACAACGCGTTGATCGGGTGATTGAGCGCCTGTCTCGTCAATTTCACTTCGATGGCTATACCCATCATTTTGCCAAGTCTGGTCGTCAATATGATCTGGAGGTGAATATTTTAGTCAAAAATGATGCCTATTGGACCACGAAGCGTCAGGATTATATCCGTCAATTGCTGTGGGAAGAGTTGTCCGACGATTTGGGGGACACCTGGCTATCTGTCACCTTTACCGGCCAGGAGCGTTGGCTGTAACCTTCAGGCCGGCTTCACCCGAAGCCGGCTGATTCTACTTATCTTTTGGATTAGATATTCTAATCAGTTAGGCAAAGAAAAATCACCTATGTTTTACTAGCGATTTGGTGACTATTTGCACAAAATATACGTGCTAGCTTTAATAACAAACCGGACATGAAATAGGACTTTTTTAGTAACTTATGCTACTGAAATTTGACTATTTTTACCTTGGTTTCGGGATTTGGCTCGCAAGTATCACTGGCACGATGTAGTTACAGTCTTTTTTTAACATTTCGCTAACCATTTCGTGCAAAAAACGATCAGCTGGGGTATCTTATCGGCAGTCTAAAAATTGCTTCTATCCAAGAGGCAATCTTTAGGCCTGAATACCCCTTATATCACGATATTACCTGGCGGCAGTATCGGTTCATTCAGTCTAAGGTTGTTAAAGGTTCGTTATGGAAACTCTGCTAGTCATTGCCTTCATTATTGGTGCTGCTTTTATCATCGTCAAAGAGAAAAAGTGCACGAAAGGTATCGACTATTCCCGAGACGCTCTTTAAGCAACGAAGGCGCCTTCATGGCGCCTTTGTTTTACTCACTGATACCGTGAAAAAACACCACATTCTGGTAATAGGTGTCAAATAGTCATTTTCTTCCGGCTGCACCATCAATTGTCTGGCTCGGACAAATGGGTGATGTTGTCACTTCGCTTCGATCTCTTTCCTTTTTGTCGAACTATATGGGATTCATGTTTTATAAATTTACCAAGTCGTGATCTGACTCGAAAGCGATCGTTCGCCTGCTGCTTGTTAACTACCTTATTAATGAATATGGTTGTATATCAAAGGATTGATAAAATATCCATACAGTTAAGCGCGTCATGATCTGAACCATGGCTCAGGTGAAAGGATAAATTTGAAAACATGATTATCGGTCATCGCAACAATGCACCAGGGAAGGACACCCCGAAGCGAAAGCCGCTCGGGCGGCAAACAATTTTGTCTTTCGGGTTTATTCTCGGGATTGCATGCCTGCTTTCGTTGCTCAGTGTCCCTGTCGCTCAGCTTTACTTGTCCTACCGGATCGGCGCTGATTCTGATGAGCTCCTGAATACATATTCCATGCGTCTCGAACAGTTACCCGGGTTACTGACAAGCCTATCTCATGATTTTCAATTTGATTGCGGTGTAGCCGATCAGGCGAAGTTGGATAGCGTTGCTTATCGTAATTTTGTGATTAAGCGGATTTCACTGAGCACCAATCATGGCGGGGAGTGCAGCAGCTATCGTGGTTCATTGGAGGATATGCAGCTGATGCCGCTCCTGAGCAAGCTTTCTCCGCAGGTCTCTTTGTGGGTCTCAAGTGAGACGCCGGACGGAACTTTGCTTGCAGCGAAGTGGCAGGGAGCACAGGGGCAGTTGACGGTCTACCTTGAGCCGTTGGTCTCGGAATCATTAAAGAATAAGTACTGTCAGAACTGTGTACTCAGTGTGTTGACCTCGGTTGATAATCCGACAGTTGCGTATTGGCGAGGGGATAGTGGTTTGTTAAATGAACAGCCGCTCTTTCGTTCATTGATCCTGGATGGGCTGCAAGTCAATACTTTTATTCATCCGCGACTGATGGCGCAATACAAGGCGGAGTTTTGGTTGCCACTGTTTCTTTTGGGAGCCGCATTCGCTGCAATTTCTCTCTCGTTGTATCGGGTTTACCGGCGCAGAAGTGTCTCACTGCATGCCTTGATTGAGCGGGGATTGGCGAAGCAGGAATTTGTGCCTTATTACCAACCCATTGTAGATGTCTCGACGAATACCTTATATGGCTGCGAAATGTTGGCGCGATGGCAGCGTCCCGGCCAAGCTGTTGTACCACCGATGGAATTTATTCCCTATGTTGAAAAGAGTGGCCAGATATTACCAATCACGGAGCAGTTGATCGAAAAGGCTGTTGGCGAGATGAGTAAGCTGAATTGGCAGAGGACCAAGCAGGTGATTAGTATCAATGTGGTGCCGGATCAATTGGAGAGCCTGGAGGTGATGGAAAAATCGCTGGCACTGCTGGCTCACTCCGAAATCACTCCGGAGCAGATCGCCTTTGAAGTGACAGAACGTAAGCAATTTACCAATCTCACCATGGC
This sequence comes from Photobacterium atrarenae, assembly GCF_024380015.1. Classification (NCBI taxonomy): domain Bacteria; kingdom Pseudomonadati; phylum Pseudomonadota; class Gammaproteobacteria; order Vibrionales; family Vibrionaceae; genus Photobacterium; species Photobacterium atrarenae. Next base: position 1,845,909 of record NZ_CP101509.1, on the reverse strand, counting down.
ATCCGATGTGATTGAGCAACTTCGCCGGCGTGGCATTGATGTCAAGCTTGATGATGCCGGAACTGGTTATGGCGGATTTAGCTATATCCAGCAACTCAATATCCGCAGCCTGAAAATCGATAAGATGTTTGTCGATAATATCGGCACTGAGGAACTCAAGTTGTCACTTCTGGACTCGATTATCGCTTTCGGCCGTGAGGCCGGGATGGAGATGATCGCGGAAGGGGTAGAAACCGAGCAGCAATCTCGTTACCTAGCGTCGCAAGGTGTGTATCTTCAGCAAGGCTATTATTTCGGCAAGCCAATGATTTTTAAAGATTTCGCCTATTTTTGCAAAGGGATTTCCTCATCGCCGCGTGGAGAGACGCTCTCGGCCTGCCTGGCGTAAGCAGGCGCGAGAAAAATCATTGCTATGATGTTGGCATACCAAAGCGAGGGATGTCACTGATGGAGAGGCAGATGTATCAATCATCTGCCGAACCAATAGGAACTGTTAGGAATTTTGCTCCTGCCAAGACAGAGATAGTTGGTGGATCTGCTGCTGGGTATCTTGCCACATGCGCGTTTTGATCAAGTCTGAATACTCACCAGTCGGTTTTTTACACAGGGCCTGGAGCTGTGGTACTTGCGTCTGTGGCAAGCCGTCCAGCGCCTGAATCGCCCCTTCACGGTTATTACACAGCATCACCATGTCGCAACCCGCTTCCTGAGCGGCGATCGCTCGTTCGCTGTAACTTCCCAGTACATCGGCACCTTTCATATTCAAATCATCCGAGAAGATGATGCCGCCGAAATTGAGCTCCTGGCGAAGGACTTGTTTCAGCCAGTAAGCAGAGCCGCTGGCAGGCTGGTCGTCGTACGCGTCAAACACAACGTGGGCCGGCATCATGGCATCCAGAAGACCATCCTGAATGAGCTGGCGGAAAACCACCATATCATGCGTCATGATGTTCGTGCGGGGATCGACCGGTGTTTCCAGGTGTGAGTCGGCAATGACACCACCATGGCCGGGAAAGTGTTTCCCGGTGGTTGCCATGCCGGCTTGTTTCATCCCCCGGATGAATTGGCTGGCATATTGGATCACCTGCTGTGGGTCCTCAGAAAAGGCACGATCGCCAATGGCTTTACAGTCAAAACCCAAGTCCAGGACCGGTGCCAGGCTTAGATCAATATCCATCGCCAATAGCTCGGCGGCCATCAGCCAACCCCCCCGGTGGGCGAGTTCGATTCCATCGGACTGCGATGCGAAGGCTTTGGCCGGTGGCAGGGGGGTAAAGCCGTCACGGAAACGTTGTACCCGACCGCCTTCCTGATCGACGGCAATGAGGAGCGGACGTTTTGCCGTGTTGCGAATATCCCGGACCAACGCCCTGAGTTGTTGGCGGTCGTGGTAGTTGCGGGCAAAAAAGATGATTCCGCCAACGGTTGGGTGCTGAATAATATCACGCTCCTCGGCATCAAGCTCATAGCCGGTGACATCAAGCATTAGTGGTCCCATGAACACTCCGTGATTATCTACTGAACAACCCAGCTTATCTGGTTGTTCTTTGTCATAAAGAAACCGGGCTAACTTACCATAGTGGGTTGCAGCCAGCCTATTGGAATCGCAAATTCTTCGACTGGATCGCAAGTCTTACATTCATTTTTGTTGATACCAGTAAACAGACTGTTGATAGGAGGTGGCTCTCATTTATACTGAGGCGATAAGGTGTTGGTCTGAAATCTGCCTTATTTGTGACATATTTCACTTTTTGGTGTTTTTTATAATTCATATTTCACCATAAGTGTGATCTGAATCCCTATTGTGGTGTGGGAAGTTAATTAAACTGTTTCCTAACAGTGCTAATGAGAGATTTTGACATGTCAGTATTGGTCGCGATTGCTATCACAACGGGGATTCTGTCCGGGATCTGGGGTTGGGTTGCCGTATCTTTGGGCCTACTGAGCTGGGCAGGCTTTTTGGGGTGTACCACTTATTTTGCATCCCCGAAGGACGGACTGAAAGGCTTAGGACTTAGTGTGGCCACGAATATGAGTGGTGTCTTCTGGGCGATGGTGATTATTCATTTATCGACCATGGCGAGCCTGGAAATCCTCGGCTACGTAATTACGGCTGTGGTTGCCTTCCTGATGTGTGTACAGGCACAAAAGGCCTGGCTGAGCTTTATTCCTGGTACCTTTATTGGCTCCTGTGCAACGTTTGCTGCAGGGGGGGACTGGCAACTCGTCGTGCCGTCTCTGATCCTGGGCGCGGTGTTTGGTTATTGTATGAAGGCCTCTGGCTTGTGGGTACATAAGGTCGTGGCTCAGCCAAAGACAAATGCAGTGCCGGAAATGGATTAAACGACAGTCTAGCCAGTGTGAATAGTGAAAAGCCGCATCCAGTGCGGCTTTTGCGTCTCTGTCAGCCAGGTCATTTGCTGGCCGAATTTGCTCTTGAACTGCAATCCCCCTTCATCCTGAGTTGTGTTCTCGCGGAAGCTGTACTGCAACTATTCGGTTTAGCCCACACAGGGGACGAAAATTCCCTGAAATTGTTCTGTGAGTGATATAGCCATCTGATCCCTCATTGGTTTCGGAAGCAGGACACACACCCGGTAATCCTGCTGCACCCACTGGTTGACCTGATTGACCAGCGCCTCGGGTTTGTAGGTATCCCGCTCGGCATCCCGGCGGCATAACTCAATAAATGCCGGAGGGCTGTCTTGTGGGTAGAGGACATACTCTGCCTGCTGCATCAGGCGAAGTGCCTTCAGGCTGAGTAGTTCAGGATCTGCGCCCGTCTCGATAACATAGACATTGCCACCGACAGGGTTGGGTTGTTCAAGCAGAGCCGAAAAGGCCGCCTCCAGCTGCGCCGGGGTTGTAGCTGTTTCGACAGCGGGCAATCTGAAAAATCGTTCCCAGAATTTGCGCCGTTCATCGACGGTGTTGAAATATTCTTTGATTCGTTGGCGCTGCTGCCCGGAATACTTGGCCAGCAGGCTGAGGTTTTGCGGCAGTTGGGTTTCCAGCTTTTCTCGGATCATGCGTACCAGCACCGGGGAAGCACCACCGCTGGAAATCGCCACTTGGATTGGCGACCGATCAACCATCGCCGGGGTAATGAAATGGCAGTGCTGTGGGTCATCGACAACATTGGTCCAGATCCCGAGTGCTTCCGCATCTTTGAAGATCTGATGGTTCAGCGTTGGATCATTCGTGGTGGCCCAGACTTGATGAAACCCTACGATCACACCTTTCTGGTATGGCTGCTGTTGCCACGCAATCTTGCCCCCCGCCACCAGGCTTTCCAGATAAGGATGTATTTTCGGCGAAACCAGTGTGATATCGGCGCCGGCCTGATAAAGCAAATCGATTTTTCGGCATGCGACCTCTCCGCCGCCGATGACAATGACCTTTCGATCGCTCAGTTTTAAAAATACGGGGAAGAAGTCCATGGCCTGTGTTTCCTTGATGTTGAATTGACGTTTCGCAACTGCTGATTAAATGACTGAAATGACCATGCTAGCAATACTTATCCGGCAGATGAAATGTTTTGAAACACCTTTGTCCTGAAACCCTGCCTTTTAGCGGTGCGTTATTCAGCTTTCGTTAAATGCACAATGCTAGCTTTATCAATCTCTTATATTTATTCCACAGGCTGTACTCACTTCGACGTCAGTTTTCACCGGAAATTCATGACATTCATATGGTCAATTCAATGAAAAGAAAAAGCACAATCGCAGCACTTATCAGCGCCAGCTTGCTGGTGGGTTGCGGCGAGACAACATCAGGCACCTCCGCGCCTGTTGGCCCCGTTGTAGCGACTCAAGGGGTGTCGCTGATCGATTATCAGCGTGGCCGACAATTTGTGGGTCGTACAGAAGCAATTGAAGATGTGGCAATTACGGCTCAGGTATCCGGGTATGTGCAGGCTCGCTATTTTACCGAAGGGGAGATGGTTGAGAAGGGGCAGCTGTTGTACCAGATTGACCCTTCCGCCTATGAAGCGAAAGTTGCCAGTGCGGCCGCAGCAATTGCCCAGGCAGAAGCCAGCCTCAAGCGGGCCGAGCTGGATTGGCAACGGGCAAAGGGATTGTTACCCAAGGGGAGTATTAGCCAATCAGAGTATGACAAAGCAACGGCGGATAAGCTCAATGCGGATGCGCAGTTAAAAGCGGCGAAAGCACAGTTGAAGTCGGCAGAAATTGATTTGTCATTTACCCGTGTGGTTGCGCCATTCAGCGGGCGGATCAGCGACAGTCAGGTGAGCATCGGTGATCTGGTCTCTCCGGCTTCTGGCGTATTGACGACATTAGTGAGTCTCGATCCCATGCAAACGACGTTCAATGTGAGTGAGCGTCACCGTTTAAACCTGGGGCTTGATGCTTTAAGCGGCAGCGGTGAAGGCCGAGAGAGTGTTGAAGTCGTCCTGACCTTGAACAATGGTGAGGAATATGCCCACCCGGGAACGGTGGATTTTATCGGGAACCGGATTGATCTGGATACCGGGACCATCGCGGTCCGTGCAAAATTTGCCAACCCGGAACAACAGTTGCTGCCGGGCCAGCACGTTCAGGTGTTGCTGCGTGAGAAGACGCCGGTGAAAGTGCCGGTGATCCCGCGTCGTGCCGTACAAAGTGATCTCGAAGGTGATTTTGTGATGGTGCTGACGGATGGAAAAATCGCAGAGCGTCGCAATGTCGTGCTGGGTGCCCAAACCGAGCATGGTGTGATTGTCCGTGAAGGCGTGAAGCCAGGAGATGTGGTTCTGACCAAGGGACTGCAGCGGGTTCGAAATGGCATGACGGTTCGTCTTGAGCAGACACAAGCGTAAGGGGACATCATGCTGAGTCGATTTTTTATCCAGCGTCCGAAATTCGCGCTGGTGCTGTCCATCATTCTGACCCTTGCCGGTGCAATTGCGCTGGTGAACCTGCCAATCGCGGAATATCCCAAGATTAGTCCACCTTCAGTCAGTGTGACGGCTTATTATTCGGGCGCAAGTGCCGAGGTTGTTGAAGAGGCGGTTGCCGATCCGATCGAAGCGTCGGTCAATGGCGTGGAAGGGATGATCTACATGTCTTCCAAGAGTGCCAATGATGGTTCCTATAACCTGAATGTGACCTTCGATGTCGATGTGGATCCGGACGTGGCGCAGGTGAACGTTCAGAACCGGGTTTCTCAGATAGAATCCAAGCTGCCGGAAGAAGTTCGTATGGTCGGCGTCACGGTGAAAAAACGCTCGCCGGACTTGCTGATGGTGCTGAACTTCTATTCTCCAGATGGTAAGTATGATGATCAGTTCCTGATCAACTACATCAACCTGAATGTCAAAGATCAACTGGCCCGGGTCAACGGGATCAGTGAAGTGAATGTGATCGGTGGCGGTGAGTACGCGATGCGAGTCTGGCTGGACCCGGAGCGGATGGCGAACCTGGGCCTGACAACCTCGGATATTAATCGGGCACTGGCGGAGCAGAACGTTCAGGTTGCTGCCGGTAAAGTCGGAGGGCCACCGTTTAACAATGTTCAGGAAGTTCAGTTCAGCCTCGTCACCAAGGGGCGTCTGGAATCCGTTCAGGAGTTTGAGAACATTGTGGTTCGTGCGAACTCAGACGGAAGTGTGGTTTACCTCAAAGATGTAGCCCGTGTGGAATTGGGTAAGAAGTTCTATGACGGTAACGGTAAATTCCGCGGTCAGCCAGCTTCGATTGTCGCGCTGTCACTACAATCAGATGCCAACGCACTGGAAAGCGGTGAAGCCGTTATGGCGCTGCTGGAGAAGCTGAAAGTCAATATGCCGGATGGCATGGCCTATGAAACCAGCTACGACACAACCTTATTTGTTGCCGAATCGATTAAAGGGGTGGTGAAGACCCTGATTGAAGCCATCTTACTGGTGATCGCGGTGACGTACCTGTTTCTGGGCAGCGCACGCTCGACCTTAATCCCGGTCGTCGCGATCCCTGTCTCTTTGGTTGGTACCTTTGCCTTCATGCTGATGACTGGTTTTACCATCAATACCGTGACTTTGTTTGGTCTGATCCTGGCGATTGGTATTGTGGTGGATGATGCGATTTTGGTGATCGAAAATGTTGATACCAATATGCAGCGCGATCCGAGCCTGACGCCACGCAAGGCGACTTTGATTGCGATGAAAGAAGTCACCGGACCGATTATCACCTCAACCTTGGTTCTGCTGGCGGTGTTCCTGCCGGTGGCAATGTTGCCGGGGATCACCGGGATCATGTATCGTCAGTTTGCGTTAACCATCTGTATTTCAGTGGTGATTTCATCAATTAACGCCCTGACATTGTCTCCGGCGCTGTGTTCGCTGGTGCTCAAGCAAGGAGGGCAAAATACCTCCCGCTGGTTCCAGAGCTTTAACAAGGCATTTGACGACATTACAGTGAAATACGGCGCACTGGCTGGCTTCCTGGTGCGAAAAGCGAGTGTGCTGTTGTTGGTCTTTGTGGCGGCATTGGCGGCGGTTGGATATCTGTCGAAGACGACGTCAACGGCTTTTGTACCTCAGGAAGACAAAGGCATTATGCTGGTGAATGTTCAGTTACCGGATGCGGCATCGCTGTCGCGAACTGAGCAAACGACCCTGAAACTGGAGCAGATGATTGCCGATGAGCCGGCGGTGGAAGGGGTGACGGTTGCCAATGGTTACGCATTCCTGACTGGCGCAGCTGCTTCCAACGGGGCCTCAATGTTTGTGAAACTTAAAGATTGGGAAGCTCGCCAGGCGCTGGAAGGGGATCATTCTTCGTTCGCAATTACGCAACGTATTAATGCTCGTGCAGCGGTGGAAGTACCGGAAGCGATCGTCTTTGCCATGGGACCGCCGGCGGTTCCCGGCATGGGACCGGCCTCGGGGTTTGAATTCGTGCTGGAAGACAGTCTGGGCCGTGACCGGACCGAGCTGGCGAAGGTGATGAATGAGCTGATCCAAAAGGCGAATGCGCAGCCTGAGATCCAGTATACCTTCAGCATGTTCCGGGCCAATGTGCCGCATTTCTATGTGGACGTGGATCGGGTCAAAGCCAAGCAGCTGGGGATCCCGCTGACAGAGATTTTCCAGACGCTACAGGGTAACCTGGGTTCGATGTACATCAATGATTTTACGATGTTCGGCAAGAACTTCCGGGTGACCGTTCAGGCTGACAGCCAGTATCGCAGCGATTTGGATTCGCTGGAGCGTTTTCATGTTCGCTCTGCCGGCGGCAAGATGATCCCGCTCAGCACCCTGGTGTCAGTGGAGCAGGTCTTCGAGCCGGATGTTGCATGGCGTTACAATATGTATCGCGCGGCGATCATTCAAGGCAGCCCGGCACCGGGTTACGCCAGTGGTGATGCGATTGCAGCGATGGAGCGGGTTGCGGCAGAAGTCTTACCCCAGGGTTATCAGTATGAGTGGACCGGCATGGCTTATCAGGAAGTTGCCGCGGGGAATCAGGCAATTTACGCGTTCGCACTTGCCCTGATCTTTATCTACCTGTTCATGGTGGCGCAATATGAAAGCTGGGGGATCCCACTGGCGATTATTCTGGTGGTGCCAGTGGCAACCTTGGGGTCGTTCCTGGCTTTGGCTGCCACCGGAACACCGCTGAATTTGTATGCTCAGATTGGTCTGGTATTGTTGATAGCACTGGCGGCGAAGAATGCCATCCTGATTGTGGAATTCGCCAAGAATGAGCGCGAAGAGCAAGATCTATCGATTGATAAGGCATCCGTACGCGGCGGGATCCTGCGATTCCGTGCGGTTAACATGACATCCTGGTCGTTCATACTGGGAGTTCTGCCACTGGTCTTTGCCTCTGGAGCGGGTCACATCAGTCAGAACTCGCTGGGTGTGTCACTTACCGGGGGGCTGTTGTGCGTGTTGCTGGCAGGGACTTTGCTGATCCCCGGCTTCTACGCTTTTGTTCAGCGTCGGCGGGAAAAATTTCATGGTGGCTCGACAAAACTCGAAGTACTCGATGAGGTGTGACCACTTGTCATAACGATCTAGGGCTCCGAACGGAGCCCTTATTCATGGGGGAAGCCTTGCATTAGCGCGCTTGTGTTTTTCGTCGCCACCAGGCAACCAGCGACATCATGGTCAGCGAGAGCGTCGGTACCAGTCCGCCACTTGAGCCCGATGTGTTTGATTTGGCGACCACTTCATCTTCTTTCACTAAGGTAAAGGGGTCATGCTGAAAGTTCGGGGTTGGGAGATCACTGAGAGTCAGACCTGTTTCCTGTTCAATCCAGTCCCTATATTGACTCAGCTCGGTATACAGCCCGTTACTCTGACCGCTCTCCAATCCCTGGTATTTCTCCTGGCAGGCCGGGCCATTACTGGTCACCCCGACAACCCGCAGGCCGAAATCTGAATCGCTGATGCGATCCGGGTTTTGCCAAATCAGGGGTCCGCCGGAGTCACCGGCACAGACATCTTTTTTGATTTCCGGGTTGTTTGAATCGGCACAAACAAAGTGGGAGTTGGCTGTCGTCACGTAGCCGGAGTCGCACTGGTCATCGGGGATCCCGCCGAGTTTAACAACTTGCAGTTCATCGGGCTGGATAAAATCCGGTGCAACCTTGCCCCAGCCGGAAGCGATCAGATCGCCTGTTGAATAGGCGGTGGCGCTCCAGGTATTGTTAAAGCTGCTATCGGCTTGCGTTTGCTCGGTGAGGGTCGCGATTTGAATTGGGGTTGCGACATCGCTCATAGAGCGGTTGACGCGGATCAGGGCGATATCGTGATCTAAACCACCTTCTGTGAATAAAGAGTCCTGATAATCGGGATGCTCAATCTTTTGAACAATCGTAAATTGATAATTGCTATTAACCGTATTGGCTTGCCCGGCAGGAATGGTGTCGACGCCGGCCACCAAGATATCATCGAGAAATGCATGTGGCATGACACAATGTGCGGCCGTTACGGCCCAGTATTCACTAATGACAACAGCGCCGCAGCCAGCCACAACAGTGCCATCACCCAGATCCAGGCTTAAAATGGCGGCTTGCCAGGGCAGTAAGCGTTCCGCGAGCAGGGCAGCGGTTTCACCGTTCAGGACTTTAGGCTGGACGGATGGACTTGTTTGCTCCGCGAAGGGTTCCGCGGCAGATAGTGGTGAAGCCAGGGAGAGTGCCGCTAACAGCGGGAATGTTAACGTTTTATTTTTGTCCATAAAGGAATCTCTTCAACACGGAATATGCGCTTTTATGTATATTTGAGTTATAGTCGGAAAATCTGGTAAGAGAAACATGTTCCCTGAAAATACAAGATCACCAGTGCAAGAATACCATGAGTGATCCCCAAGCGTATCCGTTTTGACTGTCCTGCTGAAAGTCTGGGGTATTCAACGTAAGGCTCGCGACAGCCCCCCAGTCTGGCAGCAAATAGGCGCCACCAAACTGCAGGCTTGCTTGCCAGGGCTCGAGAGTTGTTGGGGGAATTGGCACTTGATGGCTGTGGCGGGTGCCTTCGATCGTCAGGTCTGTGAACTGGCGACGTCCTTCCAGGCCCATGAACAGGAATTGGTCGGGGCTGTGAGAAACCCGCATACCGGGGTTGAAGCCATGTCCGGACTCAAAGGTAATGCTGCCGCTCGGGCTGTTCAGGTCAGTACCGAGTCGCGCGATCAGGCCGGCGGCAACTTCGGTTTGATAGTTTCCGATGCTCACCCGGCCGGTATAGCTCAGATCGTAACGAACGATGGAGAGTCGTCTGTCCGAGGTTTGATCTTCCAGGTGATGTCTTGTCTGTGAATGGTTCAGCTGGCCATGAAGAAACCGCCGATTGCTCTGGTAGCTCAGGGTGAATACCGGTTGATTGTCAATTTGATAATCCCAGCCTTGGGGCTGTTCTGAGCCAATCAGATTGTGGGTCACACTCTGTCCTTCCTTGGCAAGCGCATGCGGGCCAAGGGTTCCCACCATGACTTGCAGGGTATCTGACCTTGTCATAGAGAATTGATAGAGCGCAGCCTCGACAAACAGTAATCCGGCATAAGGCCGCTCGCCAGCAAGCGGGACATCACTGGACAGGGTTGCGGGGGTCCAGATTTGGTAACCGAGCCGAGCGCTCCAGCCTTTCAGGCTTTGATCATCAAAGAGCAGACGATTGGACAGCAGCGCGTCAGCTCCGTAAGCCAGGGCCGAGGGTAGCCGTTGCTGGAAAGCGCTGCTGGCAGGGGTGTGGTAACTGGCAAAGAAACCATGGGTATAGTTCTTGTCCGCTCCGAGTATGCCGTCATTATCCAAAGTAACGGACACACTGCCCGAGTTGCCAGCAAAAGTCACAGGTGATAAAAGGAGCATGTGAGTGATAAATACAACACGAAGCATAAAGTTTTTCCAGTGAAAGGAACGCACTATGTCGGTAACAATCTTACCCTCTCCCCTGGTCACGGCGACGTGGCTGTTCGAGCATTTAGATCAGTCTGATCTTGTTGTCCTTGATGCCAGCTGGTTTCTTCCAGGAACCGACCGGGATCCTGTGCAGGAATGGAAAGCTAAGCGTATTCCCGACGCACGTTATTTTGATTTCGATACCAAAATTGCGGATCCAGATTCCGATCTGCCACATATGCTGCCCAATGAAAACCAATTTTCTCAGGCCGTATCAGAGCTGGGGATCGCGCAGCATGCCACCATTGTAGTGTATGACAGCCAGGGCGTGTTCTCAGCCCCCAGAGTGTGGTGGATGTTTCGCGCGATGGGACACAATAGCGTTGCCGTGCTGGATGGTGGTTTACCCGGTTGGGAAGCCGCCGGATATCCGCTCGAGTCTGGTGAGCCCGTGGCACCGCAACCTGCAACTTTTCGGGCGGTGTATCAGCCTGAGTGGGTGATCGATGCGGATACTCTACACCAACAACTTGAGGAGCAGGGATGTCAGGTGCTCGATGCACGCCCAGCGGCCCGGTTCTACGGCACGCAGCCAGAACCAAGGGCAGGGATCCGCTGCGGTCATATGCCTCAGGCCAAAAGTCTGCCATTTACTCAGCTCGTGAAAGCGGGTTATTTTCTCGACGTTGAGCTGTTGCGGCAACGGTTTGATGCTCTCAGCGATCAAGAGCAGCAGCTGATTTTTACCTGTGGTTCGGGGGTGACTGCCTGTACCCTGGCGCTGGCAGCTGAGTTGGCGGGCCGGAAGCGGTTGACGGTGTACGACGGCTCGTGGAGTGAGTGGGGAAGCGGATTGAAATATCCGGTTGTTCAGAGCGGCGATTGATGAGAAAACAGACAGGCCAGCAAAAGCTGGCCTGTCTGTTCTGTTGGTCAGTTAATTACTGCTGATGGACAGCAATATAACCGCGTTGGTCAATGACGGTCTGACCTTTATCTGAGGTTACAAAATTGATGAAGTCTTTGGCTGCGGGTTTAATTTTCTGTGCTTTGTAGAGCATCATGAATGGGCGCGAAATCTTGTATTTGCCGGATTCAAGATTTTCCAGGGTCGGGGTTACGCCATCGAATGCAAGCGGTTTGACGGAATCATCGATCGATCCCAGTGACATGTAGCCAATGGCATGAACATTCCGCGAAACCAGGCTCTTGACCATGCCGTTGGTGTTTACGACAAGCACCTGAGGATTGATGTCAGATACCGTCTGACCAGCGATCTGTTGTGTCAGTCCCATGAAATCTTCGAAAGAAAAACGGGAACCTGATGCACTTTCCCGGCTGACGACAGCCATTTGCAGGTCCGGCCCCCCAACCTGGTTCCAGTTGGTAATTTCACCATGATAAATCTGAGAGACTTGCTCCCGAGTGAGGTTCTGAACCGGGTTGTTTTTGTTCACTACCAGTGCAATGCCGTCATGCGCGATGGTTACGGTGGTGACATCCGGGTTGATCTCCGCAGCTTTCAGGTATCGGGAGCTCATGCCGATGTCAGCAGCATCTTTTTTTACCGCGGCAATACCGGCCGAAGACCCTACGCCCTGCACAGCAATGAAAGTATCTTGATGTGTATTAGAATAAGTTTCAGCCAGTACCTCCACGACATGGGTGACAGAGGTCGAGCCAGTCACCGTCACGGTCTGCTTGGCTTGGACATGAAATGCAAGGCTGGCGAAAATGGCGCAAAGGGTAGTTGCCCTGGTCAACATTATGTTTCTCCAAAATAAACCAGTAAAAGACCCGCATAGCTTATGACGAAAACATGACAATAATGTGAAAATGCGGTGTATATCCCTCAATCCACAGGAATTTCATCTAGGTTGCAGGAGTCGTCGCAGGCTTAGGGGTTTTGGCGCAATACATATTCTTATCCGCGGTGGCCAGCAAGCTGTCCGGATCACTCAAGTTGCCGGAATAATAAACGGCCAGCCCGATGCTTAAATCAATTTGGAATCGTTCAGTTATTGGTTTCACGCTTTGATACAACCGTTCGATCCACCGATTGTATCGCTGCTGATCTTCACAGGGCAGCAACACCACAAATTCATCCCCGCCGATCCGGTAGGCCTGGCTCCCGGTGGGGGCGGTTTTGACCAGCAGAGCCGCAATTTCACGCAATAGCTCGTCTCCTTGCTTGTGCCCGTACTGATCGTTGACATGCTTAAAATTGTCAAGGTCAATATAGGCCAGGAGCCCTCGCTGGTTGTTGATCGCCATGTAGTCAAAACGGCGGAACAGGGCGAGACGGTTCTGCAATCCGGTCAGCTCATCTTCCAGCGCCATGCGGCTGAGCTTGGTTTCCAGATCTCTGGCTTTGTGAATCTGAGCATTGAGACTACTGGTCAGCGCTCGGTAACGTTGGAGTAGTTTGTTGAAACAAAAGCAGAGCAGGAAGACGCCAATGTGCATAAAGCTGTTTTCTGCATTTTCGAGCAGCCAGTTTCCACTGAGCTCCGGTATTTCATCCAGCAAATCCGCCAGTAGCCCGATGCCGTATGTCCCCAGCGACAGTATCAGCCATCCCCGCATCTCGGTGCCGCTGGCCTCTCGGATCAGTAATACCAGGAGTACCAGGGTCAGTATCGAAACCGGAATATCCAACCCATGGCTGGTTGGAATGAACACGGAAAGCAGAATGCCGGCGCATACGAGGGCTGTCAGGTGAATCGGGAATTGGGAAATGTTTTTCATAAGCCAGGATAGGGGAAAACAGAGAGCCGGAGTTGGGGAGGATGATCTCAGAGAGGGCGTGGTCAGACAAGTGATTTCCGTAGCTTTTATGAGGATTCCTGAGTGTTTCCGGTTTCAATACAGGGTGGCAGGAGGTTTGTGGCGATATTGACCCGCCAACGAAGTGAGCAGCCATTATTCAAAAACACACGATGTATAATAATTAACCACTCGTTAACTAAATTGGTTTAAAAGTGTGAATTTCGTCATTTTTCTCATTTTGTTTCTTCATCGCGTGATCGCCTTATCATTAAGTATAAAACTCTGATAAATATTCTGTTAGTAACATGAAGGTTCTTTAGTCCCTATAAATGCAAGGGTGTTTTCAACACATCATTATTGAAAACAAAGTTTCACTTCTAGTGATGGAACAAACTCTTTGATATACAAGGACTGTAACAAAACATTTCAGTTAACAATATTGTAACAACGTGTGTTTTATGTCTATTCTTTAGAAGATTAGGAATTGTTGTGCAATCGGCACATGGACATAACATTCAGAGGGGTCATCCTATGCTGTCAATGGCGAGCCAGGCGCAACCAAACAAAGCGCTCGTTTCTGAGCGTATCCAGAAGCTGATCAAGGCGCTGTCAAACGGTGTCTATGAACGGGAAGAAACGATTAAACTCTGCCTGCTTGCCGCGCTCGCCGGCGAAAGTGTTTTCTTGCTTGGGCCGCCAGGGATTGCGAAAAGTCTGATTGCGAAACGGCTGATCCAGGCCTTTGATAACAGCCGCTTTTTTGATTATCTCATGACGCGTTTCTCAACCCCTGAGGAAGTTTTCGGGCCATTGTCGATTCAGGAATTGAAAGATAACGGGAAATATGTCCGCCTGATTGATGGTTACTTGCCGACTGCGCAGGTTGTTTTTCTGGATGAGATCTGGAAAGCCGGCCCGGCGATCCTCAATACCTTGCTGACCGTTGTCAATGAACGCACATTTAAAAATGGTCAGGACACGCTGCCGGTGCCGATGCGTCTGCTGATCACTGCTTCAAATGAACTACCTGAGGAAGACAGCGGACTGGAAGCCCTGTTTGACCGAATGCTGGTGCGGGTGTTTGTGAACCGGATCCAGGAAAAGCAGAACTTCAAAGCCATGCTGATGGGGGAAGGTCCGAGCATTCAGGAGTTAGAGCCCGGATTGGCGATTACGGATGAAGAATACGACAACTGGCAGCAACATATTGATGATATTCGTCTGGGTGAGGCGATCTTTGAGAAGATTTATGCCTTGAAAACCATGATCGAGCAACGCGCCGAGAGCGGTGCAGATTTTGCCGCAGAAGAGAGCGAGCTTTATATCTCGGATCGGCGCTGGAAGAAGTCGGTTCGTTTACTGAAAGCCAGTGCTTTCTTTAACGGCCGGGATGCTGTGAATCCACTTGATTTGTTGCTGTTACAGGATTGCTTGTGGCATAGCCCGGAATCACGGCACGTGGTTCGTGAACTGATCCGTCAGTTTGCAACACAGAAAGCGTTTGATCAGGAGGCGGCGCAGGCGAGTGCGACTGAAGCGCAGACCATTATCGACGATGTTCATCAAGATATCGCGACGGCATTGTGCATGACCTTCTCTCGCGAAACCATGATGCGCAAAGAATGGTTTAAATATGATTTCAGTTCGGCACGGCGTTATAACGTCAACAATAATCCGCGGATGATTAAACTGGTGATGTTGCAGCAAAACCCGTCCGTGTCTGAACAGGAAAGCGGGGACAGCCGCTGGGTTTATGTCGATGGGGATGAATTTGAGAAAAAAATCAAAACCGGCCAATGTGATATCTATGGGTTTGTGAACAAGAACACCCATTTGTGTCGCTTACAATTTGAAATTGATGCCCAGCAACAGCTGGTGATCAAAGACATCGCAAACCGTTCTGTTCTGGTTGGTTTAGCCGGCAGTGGTGGGATCACCAATGCGCAGCAACAGCTGTGGCAGCTGGAAGCGGAAAAGGCACTGAGCAAAGTCTCTGAAGCTGAGCACTTGCTCAAGATTTCACGCAGTAGTTTCCATGGTGCGTTGCCACACACCTTTATTGAGGCAGATTTACCGGCCTTGATTGAGCAGAGTATTTCCACGGCGTCTGATGCGGTGACTGAGCTGAAGATTGTGATTGATAAAAGCGTCTTCCGTATTGCTCACCTGTCCGAATATTTCTCTTGAATCGGGAGCGTAAACGATGCCAGTGAATGAAAGTATAAATTTGGCCCTGATGCTCTCTGAGTCCGGCATCATTGATAATGCGGTGCAGGAACTGATGGTCCGTCCGCAATTGATGGTCGCAGCTGAGCAGAATCCGGGCATAAAATCGGCGATGAAAAATCAGATCATGAAATGGCGGGGGCAGGTTCAGCAGCGGATCAGCCGGGTCAGTGTCGAAGAGCGATTCCTGCGGGAAATTGAGCTCTACCAACAGGTGAGCCAATGGGATCCGGATTACTTCTTTGAGCACGCTGACGGTGTGGTTAAAAAGCTTGAGGGGTACTCTTCTTTCTATTTCCGAGCCAAAAGCTTACTGGATCGGGAGCATCAGAAACATAACCTGATGTTTCAGAGCTATTTCTGCAACCAGTGGTATCAGGCTCTGACGCAGTCGCTGACCGAAGCCCAACTTACAGAGCTGGAGCAGCACAAGGAAAAGCTGCTGGCGGATCTGTATCAGCGCATTGAAACCATGCAGCAGATGAACGAAGTCACTGAAGCCGGCGATGAAAAAAAAGCAGGCCGTTTATGGGATATGGCGCAAGCCAAGCTGACCCGGACAGATGTGAAGAGCTTAAAGACGATGGCTGCTTTCCTGAAAAAGAACAGAGGATTGCAAGAGATTGCCGAGAAGCTGGGTCGCATGGCCAATGAAGTAGATGACCCCAATCAGGCACGTGTTCGGTCGGAAGATCTGAAGATGGTTGAAGAGAGGAGTGACAGCGTCACTGATGATATTGTCGGCGTGCATGAGAGTGACGATCTGGCTAAGCTGTTGCCCAACGAAGCGATGTTCCTGGCCTATCCTGAGCTGGAGGTGGTTTTCTACAAGCATCTGGTGGATAAGCGTTTGATGAACTACCGCATGCAAGGGGCGCAGCGCAAGCTTCGCAAGGTGAAAGCCTACAAAAGGCAAACCAAGCAGGTCGAGCAGGATAAAGGGCCGTTTATTGTTTGTATTGATGCGTCCGGCTCGATGAACGGATTCCCGGAGCAGTGCGCGAAGGCTTTGGCTTATGGCCTGATGCAGATCGCGCTGGCGGAAGAACGGGACTGTTATGTGATCATGTTTTCTACCCAGCAGATCACCTATGAGTTAACCAAGCAGGACGGCTTGCGGGAGGTGCTGAATTTTCTGTCTTATTCGTTCCATGGCGGGACAGATTTGGGGCCGGTATTGGACAAGTCTATTGCGCTGATGAGCAGTGAGAAATACCAGAATGCCGATCTGGTTGTATTATCCGATTTCATTGCACCGTCACAACCGGATGCGATGATGAAACGGATTCAGAAGCTGAAAGAACATAAGAACCGTTTTCATGCGGTAAATTTATCTAAATATGGAAACCCGGAACTGATGACGATTTTCGATCACTGTTGGTCTTATCATCCGTCTCAGCTGGGCCGACTGTTGAAATGGAAATAAGTGCTGCCGATGTTGAACCGAATTCCACACTAAAATAATAAAATCTCTAGTTGTCTTGTCGTTGGCGGTGATTGATCACCGCCTTTTTTTTGTTCGCCGCTCACGACTTTTTACTTTTCAGCAAAGTATTCATGCAGCGCCTGTCGCCAGGCCGGGGTTCTGCGAACATGAAGCAACGCCCGATTCAGCGCCTCGGTATACGGACTTTTATCTTCAATCGCAAAGCCGTAGTTCTGCTTTTCAAACGGATAAGGCAGAACCATCAACTGCTGAAACTCACCTTGTTCTTTGGCATTTTTGATCAGGTACATCAGGACAGCATTATCCGCCACAACCGCCTCAACTTCCTCCTTCTCCAACGCTTCCAATAACTGGTGATTATCCCGGTATTGCCGGTGCACAATGCCGCGGTTGGTGAGATAGACCGATGAGGTTGAAGCCGCTTTGGCGCCAACCGGAAAATCGACCAGGTCTTGCGGGCCCCTAATCTCAGAACTTAACAAACCCAGGGTGAAAGTACTGGCCAGTAATGCCGTGATACTGGCAATAAACAGAGTGGTTGCGATGGCCAGCATCACGGTGATCACACGCCCGGTCAGCGTTTTAAACTCAAAGTAATTGAACGGCCCTTTGGTGATGAAGAGCAAGCCGAGAATAAACCCCTCGATGAGTTTGGCCCGGCGAGAAGGCATGGAGTAGAGCTTATCGTTGACTTTGTGTTCGAGCAGGTAATAAATCGCACCAACCAGAGCTGCGGCAATAAAGATAAATCCGAGTACTGTCAGTAACTGTTTGTTTGTTAGAAAGTTTGCCGCGGCAGAGGCGTAGCTTTTTTGTTTGACGGCAATGGCCAGGTGGGTTTCATAAAAAGAATGAGAGAAATCGAAACGTAACTCGCGCTCAGGGGTGATCGACAGGCAGGAGACGCCGATATTCACCTCGTTGTCAGCAATTTTATCCAGTAGTGTTTTTAGCTCATATTCTTTGATTTCATACTGGATGCCCAGTTGTTTGGCAATGTGCTCCCACAGCAGAATGCTGAGTCCGGAGAATGTACCGTCTTCGTGTTTGATCACAAATGGCGGACAGTGGTAGCTGCCAACCTGGACGATGGGTTTCACGGCGGTTGTAGCGGTGCAGGGGAATGCCCAGAGGAGCAGCATCAGCAGGGGGAAAAACAGGCAGGACGATTTGAAAAAGCTGGCCATAAATGCTCCTGATTGATTGCAATCAGATTAAGTATAAATGTCAGTTTTGTTTCATGGCGCTGTCTTATTTTTGCATGGTGTTGCTCATAAACACAGTGTGCTGAACGGGTGGGCTATGCTTATAGCAGTTGAAACGTGCACAGGAAAAGTATCAGGGTATTGAATTACTCGCGCTTTTCTCCTGGGGAGGAAGTGAGGTGAAACGCTTCTCTTACTTTGCGTTATGGATAGTGATGTGGTTGATGGCAGGTGCTGCATCTGCTGACAATGTGTGGATTATCGAGATTAAAGGGGGAATAGGGCCGGCAACCAGCGATTACGTCGTTCGCGAGATCGAGGATGCACGAGATAACCAGGCTGCTTTTATTGTGCTGAAAATGGATACCCCCGGCGGGCTGGATACATCCATGCGCGATATTATTCGTGCGATCACGACTTCTTCGATACCGGTAGCAACCTGGGTGGGACCGTCGGGTGCGCGGGCAGCCAGTGCGGGGACCTACATCCTGTTGGCCAGCCATGTGGCGGCGATGGCGCCGGGGACCAATTTAGGTGCGGCAACGCCGGTTTCACTGACCGGCCCGGCCGGGAAAGATGATGAGCGCAGCAACCCGTTCGCCCCAAAGGAAAAGAAAGAAGAAAAAGCGGCCAGCGAGTCAGATGACGAGCAGGGGGCGGCAAAACCTGAAGAGAGTGAACGTGTGCCGGCAAAGAGTGCGATGGAGAAAAAAGTCATCAATGATGCCACGGCTTATATTCAGGGTTTGGCTAAGCTGCACGGGCGCAATGAAGCCTGGGCGGCCAAAGCGGTGACAGAAGCAGCTAGTCTGGATGCCGAAAGTGCACTGAAAGAAAATGTGATTGATTTCATCGCCCCCAACCTAGATAGCTTGATTGATCAGTCCAATGGCCGTTCCGTGGCAATCAATGGGATTCAGAGTCCGATTGAACTGGCCAATGTTGCGTATGTCGAACGGGAACAGGACTGGCGATTTAAACTGCTTTCGGTGATCACCAACCCCAATGTTGCCTACATTCTGATGTTGATTGGGATCTACGGTTTGCTGCTGGAATTTTATAATCCTGGTGTCGGATTACCCGGTGTGCTTGGCGGCATTTGCCTGCTATTGGCGATGTACTCCTTGCAAATGCTGCCGGTTAGTTATGCTGGCTTAGGGCTATTGTTGCTCGGGATTGCGTTGATGATCGCCGAAGCGTTCAGCCCGAGTTTCGGGATCCTGGGGCTTGGTGGCGTCGTTGCGTTTGTCCTGGGCTCTATTATGTTGATGGATACGGAAACGCCCGGTTATCAGATTGCGATTCCATTGATTGTTGGCCTGACTGTGGTTTCAGCGCTGTTTACCTTTGTGATCCTGACACTGTTATTGCGGACCCGGCGCAAACCTGTCACCACAGGAGTTGAGGTGCTGCTCGGTGAAACGGCGACGGTGGTGGGCGGTTTCCCCGGCGAAGGACGGGTGTTGGTGGACGGTGAAATCTGGCAGGCGCGTTGTGACCGGCCGCTGAAAAAAGGAGAGCGGGTGACTGTGAAGAGTATTTCAGGGTTGTATCTCATTGTAGAAAGCGGGCTTGCTGAGCCGGCTGATCTGAATAAGGACTGATTTATGATTACCTACTCGTTTGCGACAATTATTGTGTTGGTGGTGATCCTCATTATCAGCATGTTCAAGATCCTTCGTGAATATGAGCGGGCTGTCGTGTTTTTGCTTGGGCGGTTTTATGAAGTCAAAGGCCCGGGCTTGATCATTATTGTGCCGATTGTACAGCAAATGGTCCGGGTGGATTTGCGGACCATTGTGCTAGACGTGCCGACGCAGGATTTGATCACCCGGGACAATGTGTCCGTGCGAGTGAATGCGGTGGTGTATTTTCGCGTCGTTGAGCCGAAAATGGCGATCAACAATGTTGAGAATTACCTGGAAGCGACCAGCCAGTTGTCGCAAACGACACTGCGTTCAGTGTTAGGGCAGCATGAGCTTGATGAGTTGTTGTCTGCCCGGGATGAACTGAATAAAGATCTGCAGGCGATCCTGGATCAACACACTGACAACTGGGGGATCAAGATCGCCAACGTGGAGATCAAGCATGTCGACCTCGATGAGAGCATGGTGCGGGCACTCGCTCGTCAGGCAGAAGCTGAACGCTCGCGGCGGGCGAAAGTGATTCACGCCACCGGGGAGCTGGAAGCGTCCAATAAGCTGCGTGAAGCGGCAACAGTTTTGAATCAAGCGCCGAATGCAGTGCAATTACGTTATATGCAAACCTTGACCGAAATTTCGAATGACCGCACGACAACGATCGTGTTCCCGATGCCGATCGATCTGGTCGATAAGTTCGGTGGGTTGATGCATCCGTCGAAGACGCCCGATTCCCAGCCGGAGAAGGGCCAAGGCGGGTCTTCTCAGAAAGCGTCTTCGGATCCAGAACATCCCATCGATTACCCTTAACAGCTTGCAGATGAAATAGGTGATCTACTTTTCATGAGAGACAATGATCATACCAATCGCAGTAAATAACTGGTCATTCTAGCTTGTTCAAATGCTTGATAACTGCGTTAGAATTTTTGATTGTAGAATAACTACTTACTCTTCTCAAAAGATCCGGGGCGACATCAGAAGATGTCGCCCCGATTTGTTGTGTTGAAGTGATGTTCTGGTTGAATGATTAGGAACGTTGAAGCATGAAAGTCTGGTACTCCAGTTCATTGAATTGTCGATTCAACATGATCAGGCCGACGATGGTGGTGATAAGCATGGTGATGGCAAAACCATAGCCGTAGAAAGTGGGTCCTAAATCGATACTGTAGTGGGCGAGGCTAAAATTTGAGACAGCCATCAGCGCGGTTAGTATAAGTGCGGCATAGCGCTTATCCAGATAGTACATCACGTTGAGAATTGACATCACCAGGACCTGGAGGCTGACGCCAATCAGGTCGGCGTAGAGCAAATGAAGGTAGGCGAGGTCGAGCTTCAGGGCGAGAAGAATGTCCTCGGCCCAGAGCAGCAACAGTGCCAGGGTCATGCCCTGAACTTTGAATATTTCATAAATACTCTGCTGACAGGCAAGTACCATTTTATCTTTGAGGAGGTAAATCGAACCGAGGGTTGCGCCTGTTCTGACCGCATCGTAGAACTTAAGGCAGGCCTTGGCGAAATCGGTCTCCATTCGCAGCATAAAGACGGCCATGCCCGGAATAATTGCCAAATAGGCGACAAAGATGGGTAAGTCATAAATATAGGAAGCACGAAAGTGCGCGACCACGATATGTGAGGTTTCATCCCGAAACCAGAAGACAAATTTATCTAACCAAACCCCAAGGTTATAGAGTACGCCGCAAGCCATCAGCGAATAGAAGACTTTGCTGGGATTTAAAAAATCGAAGGAGACCAATTGCTTGGCCGGAAAATCCCGGATCACGAAAAACAGGAAACTGAAGGTGACGATTGCCTGGCAGCTACAGAAAATAAGCAATAGCCCGAGTAAGTTTAATCCGGGGACTGTGAGGCTCAGAACAATCATCAGCCCATAGCTAAATGCCATGGTGTTCAGGATCCGGTAGTACTCTTTCATTCCACTGAGGAAAATGATGATCAGCCACTGATTACACAACAGGACCAGCGAGGTGAATACGGTAAGCTTTACCGCTGGTGTGAGTCCGTCAGCGTTGTGTAAGACGCCGCCCCCAAGCAGGGCGGCGATTACACTGGTGATCAACATGGCCCCGAGTAGGTTGGGTACAATCCGATGCTCCTCGGTTGCAAAAAGTAAGTCCGAAATGTACCGGGTCAGGAGTAACTGGAACAGCCCGCTGATAATGAGCGAGCCCGCCATCAGGTAGGTGACGAGGACTAAAAATTGCACCAGATCGTAGAGCGGAAAAACCGTCCCGATACTGAGTATGCCGATGGTCAGTAAGGCCAGAATGGAGATCACCCACGGGCCGGAGCTAATTAATCCGGCCAGGCCATAGGCTTCCAGGACGGAAAGGAGGGTGTTTTTCTCCAGTATTCTGCGAAGTTCAAAGCCGATCCCTGCCACTGATAGCCTCCTCATAGAGTGTCTGGTATGCGTGATACACATCTTTTTCGTTGTAATAACGGGTGACCCGCGCTTTACCGTTATCGCCGGTTTGACGCCATTGCTCGGTATTGGTCAGGGTGTCGATGATCGCCTGCGTCGCCTGGAGCGGGCTGGCAATTGGAATGATCGTGCCGGCGGCTCCCAGCTCGGCGTCTTCCCCAGGCCTGCCGTCAATCATTTCATGGCAGGCGCCCACCTCTGTGGCAATACAGGGGATCCCCGAAGCCATGGCCTCCAGAAGTACCAGCGGTTGCGCTTCACTGATCGATGTGAGCACCATCACGCCCAACTCCGGCATGATTTCGGCGACATTCCGGCTGCCAAGCATTTTGACATGTTCAGTGAGCCCAAGACTTTCGATCAGTAGCTCACATTCGCGGACATAAGCGGGGTCTTCTTCGGTGGGGCCGATAATCCAGCCTTCCAGTGTCGGCAGTGATTCAACGGCGCCACGGATCGCACGGATAAAGGTTTTGATATCTTTGATGGGGACCACCCGTCCGACCAGCCCGGCCACCAATGGCGGACCGGCTGGCCGCCTCGCATAGGCGGAGTCGAATCGGCTCAGGTTGATGCCGTTCACAATCACTTGTGTTTTGTCGCTGGGGGCACCGTCGCTATGCTGACGTTGCCGGTTGCCTTCAAACAGGGAAATGATGTGGTCTGCCTGGTCGTAGGCCGTCAGGCCCAGCTGCTCGAAAAAGCGGATCCAGGTTTTGCGGGTTTGATCCATTTTTTTATGCAGACTGATATCAATGAGGCTGTGACGATCGTCAATCCAGCTGGCCTGAGAGAGATCGATTTTGCGTTCCTTGGTATAGATCCCGTGCTCTGTAATGAGCAACGGGCGGCCGGTTTGCTGTTTACATAATGCGCCCAGAAATCCCGCATATCCCGTGGAGACACTATGGAATAGCTTGGCATCGGGCAGGTTTTGTGAAATACGGGCCAGGGTAAATAAGGGCTGGTAAATACTGCGGTAAGTCCAGAAATAATCGACGAAGGATTTGTTGGCGGAAACGTCGAGGTAGCGCTCTGTCAGCACCTCCCAGGATGAACGGCTGTAAAGGAAATCCGCCATGGAGATCTTGTTTTTTTGACCCAGGGCATCGGAGATAGAAATCAAGAGTTCACTGGGGATCGGGTTTTTTTCTTTTTCAAAATAAGACAGGAATTGTGCCCATTGCGTAAACAGTTCACCATTTCCGGAGCGGGGCGAGGGGGACAGCCGGCCGGGATCGCTGAGTAGGAAGTGAGTCTCAAATCCGACGACATTGTCAGGAAATTCATAGGCAGGCTGGTCATAGGCGTCCGGGCTGCCGCCAAGAAAAATGAGATGAAAGCGATATTGCGACAAGCCCTGGATCATCTGGTGAACCCAACTGGAAACGCCCCCCCGGACATAGGGGTAAGTTCCTTCTAATAGCAGACAGATGTCAACGTTCTTGGTCATAGCCAATGCTCCTTAATCTGGCTCAGTACTTCGCCTTGCTGCGTAGGGAAATAGGCGAGGTACTTGCGTACCTTGCGGTAATCTTTAACGCGATAGGCGGCTTCGGCCAGGTAGGGAGCGACTTGCGTGGTCCGTAAACCGTTTTCCATCGCATAGGTCAGGTAAGGGACGGCTTCTTCCGGACGCTGCTGCACCAGCAAGACCCGGCCAAGCAATAAACTGCTGGAAGCGCGTTGTTTGTTCTGGACGGATTGATTGAGATAGTACTCAGCTTGTTCGAGGTAATGCTTTTTCAGTATCCCTTCAGCAATACCGAGATAACATAGTTCCCAGTATTGTTGTGCGATTTCAAAAGACGTTTGAGCATTGTGGTGCTGCGCATAACTTTTCTTATGGCTGGCAATCATGTCGTTAATTTCACTTTCAATACCTTCCAGTGCAGCGTAAGCGAGCAGGCGAACATCATCCGAGAGATCTTTCAGTGCCAGCTGTAGCAGGGGCACAGATTGTTGGCGGGGAAGATGACAGATGGCCGAGACGGCTAGCGAGCGTTGTCCCGGATCGTCATTATGAACCAGAATGTCGCGAAGTGCGCCCGAGCCGAATGGGGTATTGGTGAGTATATCGCCCGGACTCTGGGGCAAGGCTAGCGCCTCACTCTGCTGCCAACTGATGTGATGCTGTTTTCTGGGAAAATGCAGGCCAAGTAATAATGCACAACTGGTCCCGAGCATTCCCACCACCGGCAAGAGAAAATGAAACGCGAACAGGAATGAAACCGTGCTAATCCGAGAGGCACGGTAATTGCCTGGCAGCATCAGCCAGCTTGCCATAGTGCAGCTGGCACAGGCGATCGTATGCACTGCGATGAGGGAGGACCAACTGGTGGCTGTCCAGTTCTCGCCTAAAAGCAGATGAATGCCATAGCTCTCAAGAGTGGCTGCTTGAATGAATAGCCAGATTTTCATCGAACCTTCCATATTCGTATATTAGTGATTTGATTTGCGGCAATTCATTTGCGACAGATAGCGGCCCCTGAATGCCAAAGTCAGATGTTGTTCCGGTGTTCAGGCCAAATAATTGCTCAACCCGTTGGATATATTGCTGAGCATTGGCTTTTGAAGAGAGTGGCAGTAACACCAGCAGTGCCGGTTTTCCTTGCGGGGACTGACAGAGCCAGTAGATATCAGCGCCACGGCGGTGATTGGTGATAGCTTCCAAACGCATTTTCTGCGAGGGGCTGGCTGCGGTATAGACGACAAGATGGCTGTCAACACTATGCTGGCGGTGGTTATGTTCTGCCTGGCTTAAGTAACTGAGGAACAGATCACTTTGCTGCGGCTGAATGAGCGGCGTGACAATGCTGTTGCTGATCAGGTTGGCCGCGTGGTTGGCAACCAGGGCGAGCAAAGCATTGTTGGCAGGCGTCTGTAAAAAGAACTTAGCACTTTCCGCGATGACGATAGCCTGCAGGGTTTTCTGGGTATCTAACAGCGGGATACACAACTGGTAGCGGGATTCGCGGTGAGACGCCAGTTTTGCAACCGACAAGAGTGTCCGTTGCTTCACCATGTCCTGTAGCATGGGATCGGTTTCCACCAACTGATGATGATCGCCGATCGTTGCCTGTGGAACAGGGTCAACCTTCCCTCGTTTGACTGCGTAAAGCCCGGCCACTTCCAATCCGCCGATTTCAGCCAGTAGGTTTAACAGCGGATGCCCGATATGTGCCAGTCGGTTTGAATTGTGCGAGGTAGCGATTTTATGGAGGTTACTGATACTGGCACGCAGGCTAACGGTCTGGCCAGCCGTTCGTTGCTCTAATTGGTCATGGGAAACTTTGAGCAAATGGTAATTATGGGTAAAGCTGTCCAGTTTCTGCTTCATATACTGGTGATCCAAGATGTATTTCTGGGTCTTGGCATGCCAGTGGTCATGAAATTCGCCAGCAATCATGGTGACTAAAGCCATTCCAACGACCATCGCCAGGGGATACATCGAGAGCGTGCCGTTGGCATTCATAACACTGGCGAGTCCGGCCGTGATCAATAGGGCGCAAGTAAAGCCTTTAGCAAAACCATAGCGCAGGGCGACGAGCAACGGACCAAATAATGGCCAGAAAAAGTGCTGCTCTTGTGATAATGCTGTGAGCGCCTCGGAGTGAAGCCATAAATAGGTGGCGATGCCAGAAACAATGAACGTTTCCAGCCAGGCGGCTCCGTCTTGCTTAAATCCGGATATGATCCGGTTGCGCAATGTATTCATTGGCAGATTCCGTTCTGGTGACTCGTTATGGTTGCTCGATGTTCAGGCCGTCAAGCAGTTCCTCAATGACGATTTGGCCGGTGCCGCTGACACTTTCCCGCCCCCAGCCGCTACGGGTACCCGTGGCTCGCCAGTGAGTCGCTTTACTCCGGGCAGACTGAACTTCCAGGGTAATGCCGACAGCCGGTTCACCGTCAAGCCCGCTTTTATAGTGCCACTCCTCAACCGAGCCGCTAATGACATAGTCGACGTTCTGGTTCGCCAGCCAGGCCTGGGCATTTCTGCGTTTGGCGTTACGGTCTAAAATACTGGCTAAATCCTTGACTTCGCTGGCCGGATAAATCCTGGCGTTGATCCCCTTGGCATAGAGCTGAGCACTGAGGATCTGTTCTGCTTTTTCCGCAGCCATCGGGGTGTTGGAGTGATTGATCATCGGCATAATGACCCAGCGGCTGTTGGCCGGAAAATTCGGGCTGTCGGGTACCTGGTAGCTGGTGCAGGCGCCCAGTGTCAGCGCTGATAGCAGTAACCATCTCTTTTTCATATGCTTATCCCTTTAAAAACTATAGAAGTATCCCAGTGACAGTTTCAAAGATTCATCGCCATTTCTATCCTGGCTTTGCCAGTCGGCCGAGAAATAAAGCTCATCATTGCCGAGCAACTGCCAGCCAAGCGCAGCGGTGACGGTGATATCCGGCTGACTTGTGGTGACGTTGTAACCAACTGAGGTGTCCAGCCAGTAGCGTGGTGAAGGCAAGGTCGGTCCGGGCTGCCCTGGTGTGCCGTGCCACAGGTGCTGGCCAATAGCGATGCGCTGATATTCTTCGTCGATAAAATCACCACTGACTAATGGGGCCGGCCTCTGATGCTGACTATTGATCCCATTGAGTGGATTGTTGCTCAGGCTCACATCCTGCAGACTGTAGCTGGCGTAGATCTGCCAGGCTGGATCGTTGAAAAACAGCTGCTCTGCAGCACGTAAGCTGAGATCCCAGCCTTGGCCGATGTCATCGCCATAGCGGGTTGAAATATCATGCCAGTTGAGCTGTGCTGACAATGATTCGCGGGGGGTGGGCTGGTAGCTGACACTGAAGCCTGCGGTATTATCCTCCCCGGTCAGAAAAAGGAGTTGGCTGGCTTCAATCGGCATCTGGATACCCAGTTGTAAAGACATGTCCCAGTAATCATTCAACGAGCGCAGGTAGCTGGTAGAGAAGCCCAGACGCTGTTCGCCTAAGCCATCCGCCAGGTCAAATCCCAGAGACCAACGCGCATCGGGTAGCCGGGACTGATAGGTACCGCGCAGCCGGGTTTCATCCTGCATCTTGATTCCCTTGAGCTGATCCGGCGTGTCTGCACGCTGGAAGTCGGTTCCCAGACGCCAATTCCCCTGCTGATGTGGGGCGTAATAGTCGAGGCTATAGCGGGAAATATCCCACTCGGCGTGATGGGTCGCCTGGGCGCGAACGCTGTGAGTCTGGTCCGGATGCTGGGCCACATGGACCCGGCGTAGCTGACGCTCCGCTTCGGGATCATTGAGTTGCCCGAGTTGTTGCTCGCCGTGCAGCCAGGCTTTGGCGTATTGTCCGGTGAGCTGGAGGGCGGTATTCTTATCAGCCTCGGGTAGGTTGGATGACTGTTCCAGCAGGCGCTCCATCGTTGGCCGGTCTTTCTCCTGAATGGCGATGGCCAGTTGCTGCCAGTCAGGCAGGGTATAGCGGCTGAGCGCTGTGTGTCGATGCCAGGCGATCAGGCTGTCGGGCTGGCCCGCAGCCAGGTAATAACGGAACAGATCTTCAGCATGGCCCTGATCAGGCTGTTCGATCAGGGCTTGCTCCGCCAGTTGTTGTGCCGCTTGTTCGCCCACAAATAAGGCCACCAGGGAGTGGTAGGCGATGTCGCCTTCTTCGAGCGAGAGCAGCTCGTCGCTCAGTTGACTGGCGAGGTAGCGGTGCAGGCGGCGGGCTTTGGCATACTCGCCTTGTCGCTCTTGCAAAGCCGCGTAGTTCAGCAAGACCGCAGCATCAATGTCACCGGATGTCTCATTGTGCAACAACAGTTGCTGGT
Source organism: Photobacterium atrarenae (assembly GCF_024380015.1). Classification (NCBI taxonomy): domain Bacteria; kingdom Pseudomonadati; phylum Pseudomonadota; class Gammaproteobacteria; order Vibrionales; family Vibrionaceae; genus Photobacterium; species Photobacterium atrarenae. Next base: position 1,818,065 of record NZ_CP101509.1, on the reverse strand, counting down.
ACCAGAGATCGGCTTCTTCCAACTGGCCCATCTGCTGTGCTGCGGTGGCAAAGCTCAGCCATAAGGCTGCGTTGTCCTGCAATGAGCGCTTATAACGATCATACAGTGAAGCCATGGCATCCTGGTCGTTGGCCTCGATGGCCAGCCAGAGCAGACCGTTAATCCCCCCATCATGGTAAGGCGCCTGTTGGAGCACTTGCCGATAGAAATCGGCGGCTTGTTCTTGCGCCTGGTTATCTTTGGCCAGCTGCGCCCGATACAGTAACACCCCGATATGGTCGGTAAGCGCCGAATCCCGGGTCGCCAGATCGACCAGGTGGGCAAAGGTCGGTTGATCCTGGTTGGCACGAGAGGCCTGCATGGCAGCCAGCAAAGGCTGTGCATTGCCTGAATGCTGATATAGTTTGACCAGGTTGTCGATGTCTTCTTTGGTTTTGACCGGATCGCGGGTTCTCAGGTAACGATAGACATCAATATTGCCGCTGGTTCTGGCGATAAGTTGCTCCTGAACCTGACGGGAGATAAGGCGGTTACTGGTCTCCCAGGCCAGAGTGGAGACAGATTCCAGGTAATCGTCATCGGCCTGTAGCCAGTTTTTGGGAGCGGTGAGTACGGCCAGCGCTTGCTCAGGTTGCCGGTTCATGATGTAAGCATTGGCAAACCGCATCGCCTCTGCCTGGCTCGGACGACGTAATGACTGGAGTTTTTCCCATTGCTCGATGACCTTGGAATGATCGCTGCGATATTCATAGAGGCGTGCCTGATGGACAATGAGTTCGGGATCTTTTGGCCGCCGGGCAGCGAGGTTTTGTACACTTTGGAGCGCGACATCCGTTCCTTGGGATTTTTCCACAGCATTAAGCCAGTCGGCGTATTCCACGACGCTCAGCTGGTTGTTGGATGCAAGTTTGTCGAAATAAATCCCTTCTTGATAAATATCCCCGAGTGCCCGGGCTTCGGCAATTCCATCCCGGATTTGGTCTTCAGTCGGTCCCATCGCCAGTAGACGTTGACTCAGCTGGGCGGCCTGCTCGATGTTTCCTTGCCAGCGGTGAAGATCATGTAGTCGAACCACATAAGCGGGGTTGTCATCCACTCTGGTGACCTCAGTCAGTAGCGTGGTCGCCAGTGCCAGCTGTCCGGTTGCGATGGCCAGTTCTGCTGTAGCGACTCTGAGTTCGGTGCTGGGGATGAGAGCCAGAAGCTTGCCGGACTGTTTCAGCGCCGTTTCTAGATTCCCTATTTGGGTCGAGTGAGCGATAGTCAGGCGAAGAAAGTCAGGGGTTTCGCTCAGTTGTCCCTGATAATTGCCAATAAACTCGCGGCTTTGCGCGGCACGTCCTGTTGTCAGGTATAAATTGAGTAAGGCTGTCGCCGATTCCAGTGATTCCGACTGATTAAATGCCTCCTTCTGGAGTTTGAGCGAGTTGTCGTAGTCTGAATTTTGAATGGCCAGTGATACGAGCTCCTGGCGATTGGTGCGGCCGCTTTGCAGATGAGGCACCAGAAAATCGTAGCCTTTTTGCGTCATTGACAGAGAGATGGCGGTGTCAGCTAAGTCTCTCGCCAGTTTGGCATCCGGAATATAGTCAATGCCATGAATAACTTGCCGGAGCCTCGCTTCAACGTCCGGCGCTGCGCCAGCCGTCGCTTTGGCTTGATAGTATTTGTCCTGGAGCAAATTGACATAAGTAGCAAGCGACGGCCAGTCGAGGGACAAATTATCTTGGTCAATCATTGATTCTGAGACTGAAATCGCTTTGTCCAGTTCTCCCATTTGATAGTAGTTTTCGATGATCAGTTTACTGACGGCTCGGTTATCGGGCTCCCGGGCCTGGATTTCCTGTAGAAACGCCAAAGACACCTGGGGAGAGGTGGATTGGGTGATCAGTCGGATCAGCATGGATTGATCTGGTGCCAATAACCACAATGCCCAGAGTGATGTGAGCGTTAAGATCACTAATGTCCGGCCACTCACCAGGTGAAGTCTGGAGTTCGGCTGATTACCGGTGTCGGATGGACGTTTAGGAAATACCGCCATTTGCTTTCTCGTCATCAAGTGGGTAAAGGTTTCGCGGCCCGTTAGTTCGTATGTGTTATCGATGGACAACGTAGCTCTCCGCTAAATTGTCCGGCTTGTTGACTGGTGTAACGAATCAGGTTGTCCGCTTGAGTTTCTTGCAGCGCCGCCTCAGTGTTGCGCTGGCAAGCTGAGGCATTGGCCAGCTCGAGTTTCAACGGAATATGTGTTTTCAGGGTCCAGTGAATCACGTCCCCTTTGCGTTGCCATTGGATTAACTGGCCGTTGGCATTTTTCAAACGGATCGCGGTGTCACCTGTAGTGCTCAGGGTCAAAGTGCTTCTGGGTTGCGAGAGGATCAGATATTTTCCATCCTCACCGTGCTCCCAGCCTGCAATGGAACTTTGCTGCATCACAGGGGTACCCAGGGCATGCGGCAGGCGAATACTTCGCACACCGGAGCTGGTGATCAGCCATCGACCATTCAGGGTTTGTGCAAGACCGGTTTCATACAGGGCTTGGGCTCGTTTGGCATACTCACTTAAGTACAACGGCGTGGCTTTTTGCTCAATTGCCCAGTCATAAACTTCCGTCAACCCTTTCAGAGAAGCGGGATAGGCGCCGGAATACATGTGGTAATAGATACTGATGCTTTTTAAACGGCGCGGGCTGCCCAACAGTTGAAAGGTCTCAATTGCGCGGCGATAACCGTCAAAGTTCTCCGTCCACAAATTGGTGTAGAGGTTTTCGTTTAGCACCGGGGCGTAGACATGTACTGCGGAAGGGTACCAGGCAATGGTTGGAGAGACCTGAGTAAGGCTTTGATTGCCCTGGACTACATAGGTGTTGCCGCCGTTGACATTCAGCACGTTGGCTTGCTCGGCAATGGCCAGAGTTTTCTCATCCGGGTCGGCTCGGCCTGACCACAAAATCAACTTGGCCTTTTTCCCTTTGGGCGCTAGTTTTTGGTTGATGTAGTCCAGGCTGCCGATAATTTCTTTACGGTAGTCGACGTTATAACCGGGAATCGGCAAGTGATCGCCGTATTGTTTTTCTTCAACGCTGACTGAGTTATCCCAGAAAAATGGATGGCTGAAGGTATGCGATGCAATTTCAACGTTGGGCAAAGCAAAGATCTGCCGGGCGATGGCTTCCAGCTCGGCACTTATCTTTGGATACAGCCCATCCTTGCTGATCTCCCCTTCAATCACGGAGACTGTTTGCGGGATCGCATAGGGCTTGAATACGTGTTCCATCAGCACTTCAGCGGTGTAAGGTTTACCCGGGAACCAGGCGATTGAGGGGAAACCGTCACCGTCAACATGGCTGGTCAGGATCCGCCGTCCGGTTTCAGTGGTCACATCCGCAGCCGGAATCGGGGGTAAGTTGAGGGTTTCATCGATCAACCGAAACGGGTCGATATACCAGGCCTCTTTTTGATTGGCCAACACCGTGACAGGCAGCGGCAGCAGAGCGGCGCCGCCCCAGGGGGCTTTGAACAGGAGCCCTGCGGGGGTTGTAGTACCGTCAGTGGCTTCAATCAGCGGCTGAACCGCGGGTTGGGTACTGACCCATTTCGGATAGGTCTCGAATTGACTGAAGCGCAGTGGATAGTGCGAAGTCAGCCAGTCCTGGCCCTGGGTGATTTGGACCCGGGGATTGAACTCACCGGATTCGCGTAACCCTAATTTGGCTCTGAGGGAGGCAAGGGTCGGCAGAGACTTGAGAAACAGGAGCGGTTGCTGATGAAGCTGCTGAGCCAGCCACTGCTGGAAGCGGGGATGCTTGTTATAGGTACTCTCTTCAAGCCAGACGACGATGCCGGCGTAGCGGTTGCTGTCTAGACGCTCAAAGTTCACGGTATTAATGTCCCGACAGTCGGGCACGTAGCCATTGTACTCCAGTGGCATGGCGATCATTCGATGACACAAGGAACGGTTGTAAGACGTTTCTGTACCGTCAAATACGCCAAGCACCCGCTTGGCAACCGGGACGATGGTGCTGACACCAAATTCATACAGCATGCCGTCGCTGATATACGGGGTGTAGCCTTCAGCTAATAAGCGCTTCGCTGCTGCTTTCTGGGCATCCCGATCCTGGCCGGGAATATAGTCGATCACAATCGCCTCAAGTCCGAGGGATTTGACTTGTGCGAGCTGTTTGCTTAGCCATTCGGTGTCGGTTTTGCTGACGTCATGGTAGCTGTTATCAAGCGGGTGGTAGCTGTGATACAGCGACTCGGCCACAACAGCCTGGATGGGAGCGTTCAGTTGTTCCAAGACTTCAAAGCCACGGTTAAGGATGAGTTTGGGGTTCCCTTCCAGCTTGGATAAAGCATCAATGATCCGTATCAGTGCTTGCTGCTGAGTGGCTTGTGTCGTTTCGCTCTTGGCAAATAGGTAGTAGCTGTCGAGCGTGTCCAGAAACAGGCCGTCAAAACCTTTGGCCAGATGCTCTCCAGCGAATGCGAGCAAGTGTGCTTGCCAGGCGTCGGAAGATAAATCCATGACATGGCTTTGCCAGTTGTTGTTACGGACCGGAGAAGCATCCTGCAGCTGAACAGGGAGGTTTTTGCCGTCATATTCTCCCACGCTGAGATAGGCAAACACCTGGGTTCCGGCATCGTGCAGGGTGTCGATTTGCCGCTGTGTGATCAGCGCCGGGGTGACGACGGCCCGGTCGTAGTTCATCAGCTCTCGAACGGAGTCAATGGTGTTGTAGTAGAACACCACTGATGAAGGTTGCTGCCGGTTTGATGCGATTGCCGCATTGAATAGAGTCGGTAACAATATCAGTGCCCAGATAAATAAACGCATGAGTCAGCTCCTTTACAAAACCTGTCGCTTATGCGACCGCACTAATATGCCTATCTCTTAAAATTTTAGACTTAGGTGATTATTTTGCTTGTATTTTTTTATCTTGGATCAATCACACCATGCTAATAACTTAACTCATCCCATCCTCGTAGCACTGTAATAGGTGGAATATAAATTCATCAAGTCGTGTTAACCAGACCGAGGTGTTGTGGCGGTTGAGTCAGCCACCACTGAACTGTTTGCGCAAAGCGACGTTTACAGAACAACTGATGACAGCATTAAGAGGTTATGGTTATACAAAAAATTATCTTGTATAAGGCGTGATGTTGCGCTAGCTTTATTGTACAAGTTTCTATTCTGTACAAGGTGATTAGATATGGCTATCTCAGTGGGTATCAGTGCATGTGTCCTTGGCCAAAAGGTCCGGTTTGATGGCGGCCACAAACAGAATCGTTTTGTGGTGGATGAATTGGCTAAGTACGTTGACTTTAAACCGGTCTGCCCTGAAGTTGGGATTGGCATGCCTGTTCCTCGTCCGGCGATTCAGCTACTGCAATTATCCGATGGCAGTGAGCGGCTGGTTGCGAGTAGAGACAAGTCGATCGACTATACCGAATCGATGGAATCTTTTGCCCATCAGCATATTCCCGCTTTTGATTCATTGTGCGGTTATATCGTGTGTGCTAAGTCACCGACGTGCGGCATGGAGCGGGTGAAGCTATATATCGAGAATGGTAATACGGTGCCCGGCGGATCGGTCGGCGTGTATACGCGGGAGCTGATGCAGCGGATGCCCTGGCTTCCGGTTGAAGAAGATGGCCGGCTGCAAGATCCGGTTCTGCGAGAAAACTTTGTCTTCCGGATATATGCCCTGAATGATTTCTATCAGTCGCTTCGGGAACATCGATCTATCCATGCTTTTATCGAGTTCCACTCCCGCTACAAACTGGTGCTGATGGCGCACAGCCCGGCGGCTTATAAGGCGCTCGGCCGGATGGTGGCATCGATCAAAGACTGGGATCTGGATGAGTTTTATCTTGAGTATCGTCAGCAGTTTATGGATGCCATTAAAAACCGCGCCAGCAGAAGCAATAAAACGAATGTGCTGATGCACCTGCAGGGCTATTTCAAACGCTCATTGACCAAGGGGCAAAAGCAGGAGCTGGCAGCACTGATTATGAGTTATCGCGAGGGGAATCAGCCGATCCTGGCCCCGCTGGCGCTGATACAGCATTACCTCAAAGAATATCCTGATCCGTATTTGCAGTTGCAAACCTTTTTAAATCCATATCCCGAGGAATTGAAGTTACGTTATGGGTTGTGAACAACAATATTTTTCGATTAAAGAAGTATCTGAAATGACTGGGGTAAACCCGGTCACGCTCAGGGCCTGGCAACGTCGCTATGGACTGCTGAATCCGATGCGCACCGAGCAGGGGTATCGGGTGTATTCGCAGGCAGATATCGACAAAATCCGTCAAATTGTCGTTTGGCTGGAAAAAGGCGTGGCGATCAGTAAGGTGCGGCCATTGCTGGATGAGCATGAATCGACCGAAGGGGAAAAACCGCAAGCAGAACCTCAGGCTGCACAACACCTTGAGGCGGTGACTTCAGCTTTATTCGATTGTCGAGGCAAAAAGCTGGACCAGCTCCTGACTCAGCTGATGAAGGAGTATCCATCTGAGCTTTTTATCAAACAGGTGGTGAACCCGGTTGAGCAGGCCATTGGGCGGGCTGATAACCCGTTAGCCAATATTCAGCAAGCCTTGTGGCAATCTGCCATGACCGAGCGGTGCCTCGCATTAGTCACCAAGGCCAGAAAACGCGCAGCGAAGCGCTGCTTCCTGATTAGCTTTGACCAGCATGTCCATTACCGCCTCTGGCTAAAAGCCTGGCTGCTGGCAGAGAAGGGTTACGATGTCACAATTCTCCCGAACCTGGAGAGTAAGTTAATGGGGCTTAGTGCTGCCATGACCGCATCTCAGGTTGAGGCCTTATTTGTTTTTGGTGAGCAGCGGATCAGCCAGCAGGGGTTGTCCCAGTTGGTGTCGTTACAGCGTCAGCTTGACTGTAGTATCCAGTTGATGGGCAGTATTGCCACCATTCACCACGATGTTCTGGTTCAGCAAAGTTGAGGAGTGCCGTCATGGCAAATCAAACGGTACATGAGAGCCCGTCAGCTCATCAGCCCGGTCTTGGTGGTTTGGTGTGGTTTCGGGCTGATTTGAGAGTCGTGGATAACAAGGCGTTGCGCGAGGCTTGTCAGCGTTGCGAGCGGGTGATCGCACTCTATACTGCCACGCCAATGCAATGGCATGAACACCAGACGTCCCCGATCCAGGTGGATCTGATCCGGCGGCGGCTTGAGGTGTTACGTCAGCAACTGAAAGCACTGAATATTCCGCTGGTTGTACTGGAATTAGCGGATTTTCATCAAATCCCGGAAGCAGTGCTGGCGTTGGTCCAGCAACATCAGCTCAACCATGTTTTTGCCAATAAGCAATATGAATGGAATGAAGGGCAGCGCGATGATTTAACCGCCCGTTTGTTGAACCGCCATCAGGTGTGCTTCAGTGCGTTTGATCATGATTGTGTGATTGCCCCCGGCGAGGTACTGACCCGCAATGGCGACCCGTTCAAGGTGTTTACGCCGTTTCGCCGCCAGTGGTTAACGCAATATCGCCAGCAACCGCCCCAGCCGGAAGCCCGCCCGGCTCCGGTTGTGCAAAATTTGCCGGATGCGTTGTTCTCAGATCAACCGGTGTCATTTACATACCCAGAAAAAAGTAGCGTGGACTGGCCGGTGGATGAGGAAGCCGTGATCCAGCGCCTACGGACTTTTTGTCTGGAGAAAGCGCCGGATTACCATCAACGCCGGGATTTTCCTGCGGTCGACGGCACCAGCTGCCTGTCGCCATATCTTGCAATAGGCGCACTGTCTCCACGCCAGTGCCTGTCAGCCTTATTTGCGGAATACCCGTTTTGTCTGGATGAGCCGGACAGTGGCGAGTTTAGCTGGTGTAACGAAATCATCTGGCGGGAGTTCTATCGCCACCTGATCGTCGCCTGGCCGAAAATTAGCCGGGATCAGCCTTTCCAGCCGTGGACCAGGCATGTGCGCTGGCAGGAATCCGAGGCGTTGCTGTCGGCTTGGCAGCAGGGGGAAACCGGTTTTCCGATTGTTGATGCGGCAATGCGCCAGTTACGCGAAACCGGTTGGATGCATAACCGTTTGCGGATGATCACCGCCAGTTTTCTCACCAAGGATTTGCTCATCCATTGGCAAGCCGGTGAGCAGTGGTTCATGTCTCATTTGATTGATGGCGATCTGGCATCGAACAATGGCGGCTGGCAATGGGCAGCTTCAACCGGAACGGATGCTCAGCCTTATTTTCGGGTGTTTAATCCGACCACTCAGGGAGAACGGTTTGATCCAAAGGGGGAATTTATCCGTAAATGGGTACATGAACTCAAAGATGTGCCGGATAAATATATCCACGAGCCCCATCGATGGCCACAGGCGAATGGTTTGAATTATCCCAAACCTATTGTGGATCACAAAGCGGCGCGGCTCAGGGCCATCGAGGAATTTAAGGCCGCAAAAGCACAGGCCTGAACGCCGATGAAGCAAGCCGCCAGTTAAGGAGCGTGCACCATGGACAAGCCGGATCATGTTATCCACCAATTTGTTGAGGTTTACAGTCAATTATCGAAAGACCACCTTTCGGTTCTGGAGAACCTCTATCACCCGGATGTGATCTTCGAAGATCCGGCGCATCAGGTGATTGGCTGGGACAACCTTCATGCTTACTTTACCCGGCTGTTCAGTACGGTCCGTGAATGTCAGTTTGTGATCCGAGATACCCTCACCGATGGCCAAATAGCCTATGTCCAGTGGGAGATGATTTTTAGCCATCCGCGCTTAGCTGGTGGTCGGTCGCGTACTGTTCATGGCTGCTCGAGGCTTGAAATTCAGGAGAACCAAATCAGCCGTCATCGGGATTATTTCGACATGGGTGAAATGATTTACGAGGGCGTTCCGGTACTGGGCGCTGCGGTTCGTCAAATAAAAGCGAGGCTATAGTCATGCGACAGGTATTGATCACCGGTGCAAGCTCGGGAATTGGCGCGCAGTTAGCCAGAGATTATGCGGCGCAGGGCTGGCAGGTGCTGGCATGCGGGCAGTCTCAGGAACGTTTAGTCGAACTTGCCGGAAGCCGTGCCAATATTCAGCCTCTGGCTTTTGATGTGACTGACCTGCAGGCAGTGACGCAAGCTTTTGAGGGGGTGTCGCAACTCCCGGAACTCATCATCTTAAATGCCGGGACTTGCGAGTATATCGAGCATGGCCAGATTGACGTGGCACTGTGCCGGCGAGTATTCGAGGTCAATGTTTTTGGGGTGCTCAATTGTATTGAAGCATTGCAGGCTCGGTTTGATGCCAATAGCCATTTGGTGATTGTCGGCTCAACGGCCTCCTATCTTCCTTTACCTCGTGCAGAGGCTTATGGCGCATCCAAAGCTGCCGTTGCATATATTACCAAGACGCTTGCGATTGATTTGGCGCAGCGTGGCGTGAAAGTAAGCCTGGTCAGCCCGGGGTTTGTCAAAACACCGCTGACCGATAAAAACGACTTTGCCATGCCGATGCTGGTGTCGGTGCAGTATGCATCCGAGAAGATCCGCCATGGGATCGCTGCGGGAAAAAACGAGATCCATTTTCCACTTCGATTTAGCCTGATGCTGAAAGTGCTGGCTTTATTACCGCTTCGTGTTCAGTACGCCGCCATCAAACGAATGACAGGGAAAACATCATGAAAATAGCCATTATCGGTTCCGGGATTTCCGGACTGACGTGCGCGTGGCATTTGCATCGCCATCATGACATTACGGTGTATGAGGCCAATGCCTACATCGGTGGGCATACGGCCACGGTCGATGTCAGCCTGCCCAGCGGGGAGTACGCCATTGATACCGGATTTATCGTGTTTAACGATCGGACCTATCCCCGGTTTGAGGCTTTGCTGGCAGAGCTGGGGATTGCAGGCTTGCCGACCGAGATGAGCTTTAGCGTACAGAATGATGAACATGGCCTGGAGTATAACGGGCACAACCTTTCATCCATGTTTGCCCAGAAGCGAAATTACCTCAACCCCAGGTTTTATCGCTTTATTGCCGACATTTTGCGGTTTAACAAGCTGGCTCGCGAAGTCGACCTCAAGACGGCGACTTGCCGTACCCTGGGGGAGTTTCTCGAGGAGAATCGGTTTAACACTTACTTTTCGGAAAACTATATTTTGCCGATGGGGGCTGCGATCTGGTCGTCGACCCTGTCGGACATGCGGGCGTTTCCACTGGAATTTTTTATTCGTTTTTTCCGTAATCACGGCTTGCTGGAAGTAACTAACCGGCCGCAATGGTTCGTGATTCCCGGTGGTTCGCGAGAATACGTCCACCGGCTGGTGGCCCCCTTCCAAGAGCGCTTGTTGCTCTCTCATCCGGTGCGGCAGATTTTTCGTCATCAGGGCAAAGTGAAAGTGGTCACAGCGCATGGCAGCGATATTTATGACCAGGTGATCCTGGCATGCCACAGTGATCAGGCTCTGGCTTTACTGGGCGATGCGACGGAAGATGAACAACGGATCCTCGGGGCGATGGCATATCAGGATAACGAGGTCATCTTGCATACCGATACTCGTTTGCTCCCCGACAACAAGTCTGCCTGGGCGGCCTGGAACTATCATCTCGGTGCACCAACGGCAGAGCGTGAACATCAGTTGGCCAGCCTGACCTACAACATGAACATTCTGCAGCGTTTGTCAGCGCCGGAAACATTTTGTGTCAGCCTGAATCAGAGTGGTCAGATTGCGGAAGAAAAAATTCTGCGCCGCTTTACCTACGCCCACCCGGTGTTTACCACCACCAGTATGCTGGCGCAGCAGTCCCGCGAGGTCATCAATGGGCGACGGAGCACCTGGTTCTGCGGCGCTTATTGGTACAACGGTTTTCATGAAGATGGCGTGCGTAGTGCGCTGGATGTTGTTGCCGGAGTAGAAGCCCGGGCCCAGCAACCGCACCCGACCGGCCACCCTGAAAGCTCAGGAATGGTGTTATGAACAGCGCCCTGTTTGTCGGCAGTATTCGACATCGCCGTTTTACCCCGGTCAGCCACAATTTCAGCTACCCGATGTTTATGCCGTGGATCGATCTCGATGAGCTGGACGTACTGCAGCAGCAGGTCACCGGATTTGGCACCGGTCTGCTGAATGTGGCCCGTTTCCGGGGGGCTGATTACTTGCGTGATCATCATTTACGAGATCACCACGAAAAACCGGGCCTCGGTACCCTGAAGCAACAAGTGATCGACAAGGTCTTTGAACTGACGGGAGAGCGGATGCAGGGGCGGGTGATGCTGCTCTGTCAGCTTCGGTATGCCGGTCTCTATTTCAGTCCGCTGAACCTGTATTACCTCTATGACGCCCGGGACCAATGGCAGTGGGTGCTGGCAGAGGTCAGTAATACCCCTTGGAATGAACGGCATTATTATGCCATTCCGGCCAAATCAACCTGGATGGATAAAACCTGGCAGCACGAAAAAGCGTTTCATGTTTCGCCGTTTAATCCGATCACCCAACGCTATCAATGGCAGTTGAAAGCGCCCGATGAACATTTGTTTGTTCACATTGATATTTTATCTGAACACAGCCTGCAAAAAGTGCTGGATGCCACGATGGCGATGAAACGTCAGCCGTTTAACACCCGGACACTATGGCGGCTACTTGCATCAACGCCGATTCAGACGGTGAAAGTGGTGGCGGGAATTTACTGGCAGGCATTGCGGCTGTGGCTGAAACGGGTGCCTTTTTATAGTCATGCGACGCGAAATAAAACTGAGAGAACAAACCGGAAAGCAGCACGGCGTTCGTCGTGAAATCAAACGTTGAGGGATAACCATGTTTAAGAGTGAATCACAGCCGCTTGCACTGAATCGTTCAGGCCGTCATGCGATAGCCCGAAACGTGATATTTAAAGGGCTACAACAATTGCAGGAGGCGGGGCTGACGCTGGTCGACGAGCAAGGGGAAGCCCACTTCTTCGGTGAGCATGAAGCAAACTGCCAGGCTCAGCTGATTGTGCACCATGCTGGATTGTATCAGCGGCTCCTGGGTGGCGGCAGTATCGCTGCTGGCGAAGCATATATCGATGGGTGGTGGGATTCGCCGGATCTCACTCAGGTCATCCGGGTGATTGCCCGTAATCTGCCGGTGCTGGAACAGATTGAATCCAAGGTGAGCTGGCTCAGCACCTTGCGTCATCAATGGCTGCATTTTACCCGCCGTAACAATAAGGCGGCCGCGAAACAAAACATTCTGGCGCACTATGATCTCGGCAACGATTTCTACCGTATTTTCTTAGACAACAACATGCTTTATTCCGCCGCGATTTATGACAGCGAACACGCGACACTTGAAGACGCTCAGATCCACAAGATGGATCGACTTTGTCGAGAACTACGATTGTCGCCGTCGGATCATCTGTTAGAAATAGGAACCGGTTGGGGCGCCCTGGCGATTTATGCGGCGAAACAGTATGGCTGCCGGGTGACTACCACGACAATTTCTGAGGCTCAGTATGTCTGGGCCAGGCAGCGGATTGAAGACGAAGGGTTGAGCGAACAAATCCGTTTGCTGCGCAGTGATTATCGCGATTTGAGCGGACAATACGACAAAATTGTATCGGTCGAAATGGTCGAGGCGGTCGGGAAAGAATATCTGGCGACTTACATTCAAAAATGCCAGTCCCTGCTCAAACCGGATGGATTGTTGGCATTGCAGGCGATAACCATGGTTGATCAGCGGTTTGAGCGCTACAGCAAAGGGGTGGATTTTATTCAAAAGCATATCTTCCCCGGGGGATTCTTGCCATCCGTGACCGTCCTGGCGCAACAGATGACAGCCAATAGTGACTTCGTGATCCGGGATTTGAAAGATATTGGAATGGATTATGCCCGGACTCTGGCGGACTGGCACCAGCGTTTTAATGGCAGCCTTGAGGCTGTATCCCGGCAAGGGTATGACGAAGCTTTTATTCGGATGTGGCGCTATTACTTCTGTTACTGCGAAGGCGGTTTTTTAGAGCGCAGTATCAGTACCGTGCAACTGCTGGTCAGCCGGCCCGCCTGGCGTGAGTCGTGACCTGCTGCGCGTGAACTTCAGTTGGGTCAGTAAGGTGAGGTGAAAGATGGCAACCCGTGAGTTGGTCTTGATTGGTGTGTTGTTTAACCTGTACTGGTTACTCGCTGTGATTGGGCAGAACGCTTATCTCTGGCTTCTCGTTGCGTTGCTATTTATGAGCTGGTGGCTGAGGCGGGCAACCTGGAAATTTGCGACAACGTTGGCGCTCTGCGGGATCTTGATGGACTTTATCCTGAGTCAGCTGGACATTTTTGCGTTTGATACCCCGGGGATCCCGGTTTGGCTGGTCTTGCTCTGGTTTGGTTTCGGGACTTTTGTGTGGATGATTCGTGAGGTTGTGCTCCGTTATCACCCGGGGCTGGTGGTCTTGCTGGGTGGTGTGGGCGGGGTTGTCAGCTATTTTGCCGGTTACCGTCTGGGTGCGGTGTCCTGGCCCCAGGGAATATTGCCAACGCTGGCTGCTCTGACGGTTTGCTGGCTTGGGTATTCCGTGTTGGTGTTGAAGCTGCTTAGTTATACCAATCGCAGTAAATAAGGGGTCATCCTAGCTTGTTCAAATGCTCGATAACGACGTTAGAACTTTTGATTGTAAAATAACTACTTATCCAAAAATTCTGCCTTGTCCTCAAACATTTTTCCTGCGCTATTTCTGAACACTTACTTTGATTGGTATTACTGGTGTGTCGAAACAGGAGGCGTTATGAATCGTTTCATTCGAACTGGCTGGGCTCACACGAAATGTACAGCTCGCTTTGTCGTGGACCATATTGTCAGGCGTGTTTTGATTGTGGCTGGTTTGCTGTACTGGTTCCAGGCCGCGGCGATGACACCCTGGCAAAGCTGGCCAACAGTGGGGGATGCTACGCTGACGTGGGGGCCTTGGGTGATTTACGATTCTGAGCTGAGAACGCCAAGTGGTCAGTATCAGCATGGGATGGAAGACTTGGCGTTAGTCATCAAGTACCAGCGTCAGATCGATCAGGAAGATTTACTGGAAGCAACCGATGAGCAGTGGCAGCACCTGGGGATCGCGGCAGAGAAGCGTCAACGCTGGCTGGCACGGCTGGCTGATATCTGGCCGGATGTCCGCAAAGGAGATCGGCTCATTTTTGTCGTTAATCGCGATGGCGGCGTTTTCTATCAGGATAACCGAATCATAGGTACAGTGCCTGATAAGGAGATGTCCCGATCATTTATTCAGATCTGGCTATCTCCGAAGACCGCTTATCCGAAGCTACGTCGTCAGTTGATTGGTATAACGTAAATTGAGGAGACGTTATGCAGTGGAAAATCGTGAAAGCCTGGGTGGTATTGATTGGGCTTCTGAGCTTTATCGGCTTGCCCGGGTGCTCCTCATCAATTGAAGATTACCGCGGAACCAGCCCGGATTTTCAGCTCTATGACTACTTTGACGGACAAGTGAAAGCTTGGGGGATGTTGCAGGACTGGCAGGGGACGTTGACCCGGCGATTTGAGGTTGACATTCGCGGTGTGGTCGCCGGAGATCAGCTGACGTTATATGAAGACTTTCGCTTTGATGATGGTGAGGAACAACAGCGGACCTGGGTGATTCACCGTGGCCTCGACAGTGGTCAGTACGTGGGGCGTGCCGGGGATGTGATCGGTGAAGCGACGGGTCAATCGGTTGGCCATGCCTTGCGCTGGCAATATGTGTTGCGTGTGCCGGTTGGCGAAACCACTTACGATATCAGCATTGATGACTGGATGTATCGTCAGGATAACCTGCGGGTGTTTAATCGCGCGACGATGAAAAAATGGGGGGTTACGGTCGGCACCATCACTCTGTTTTTTGAAAAGCAGACCAGCGATAGCGATCAGTAGCGCTTGCCGGTCCAGTATTTCGTCATTGTGCGCTTCTTTTATGAAACGGTCGTAGGTTCAAGGTGCGCTTCCCGGCTAAACCATGCCTCGTGACATTGCTACCACACGCTTGAGGATCCAGCGTAGGAGTAATGGGATGTCGTCAATATGATCCTCGCTGGTGTACTCGACCATGGCCAAAGCAACATCCGGCTTGGCATGGCGCTTCAGGGCTCGCATAATGATTTTTTTCGGTGAGGCGGGATTATTGTCGGGCATATTAGCCAGCCGACGGAACAGCGGTTCATAGCCATTGTGAAACAGAAAATGTTCGATGTCCCGGTTCGGAAGCACTGTCAGGCGATGACGCTCGGCATCTGTGCCGAGTAAATTGCGAACTGTTTCGGCATATTTTTTCCCGGCTAAGTCGCCATCGGCCACCAGATGCCATTCAATTCCCAAGCTGCGTGCGACTTTGATCAGAGGTTTGAGCCCGCTCTGGGCAAACTCGATGATCTGAACGCCTTCCGCTGCCAGGTTATAGCCACTCATCCGGGCAAATTCGTTAAACAGCCAGACTTCGGTTTCTCCCTCAACCAGTAACCATACCCGGGCGAACAAGGCACTCGGGCGATGCAACCGAACATGAAACGTGACCCGTCGCTCTTCATCCCGGCTCAACCGGGTTTGCTCCATGGAGTAAACATAGGTTCGATCCGGCTGACGGATCAACTTGCGGATCGAGCGTAAGGGAACGGCTGTAGTCAAATCCGCACTGTTGGTGGTCAGGATCTTTTGCATCGGCATGCTGGCCATAAATGTCCATGCCTGGTGCAATAGCGTGGGATGAAGCCGGCCTTCCGGATCTTCGAGGATCATTAGGGGGCGGGAGATCCGTTTCAGCTCGACTGGACCACGGGCACGAATAAAAGCGTTGAGCAAGCCCATCAGGATTAATCGACCTTGTTTGGTCATCTGTGGCTGGGTGAGTTGATCAAGCGGGTTGGTCATATACTGGGCCCGATCAGGGAAATGCGAGCGATCAAACTTAGCCTCCCGGCTATGGGGGGTAAAGGCAAAGTAATGATCCATCAAGCTACGCAGGGCTTTTATACTGCTTTTGAGCTCGCCAGAGCTGACATGTCCGGGACGGGTCATCAGACGCTCGCAGGTATTATCGAGGCGGCGCTGGATCCGGGCGCGTTCATCACGTTCTTTCCCGTTTTGCCCGTTCTCTTTGTGAGCTTCGCTGCGTAACCGGCGGGCATCTCGGATCCGGACGACAGGGTGTAACACCATCAGATGACGGGCAAGCTTTTCCGTCTCATCACACGGGATCAGCTCTCCCTTGTCGTTGAGAAAATCACGATAGGTGGTGATCTTATCGTCTTTCACGACACTGTTGATTTGATAATACAGGTGACGCCGGTCTTCAGCATCTGTGATCCACACAGGGGAGAATCCACGGTATTTGCGCAATTGATACTCACCGGGGTAGTCTTCCACCCAATGCAATACGATTTGCAACTGAGTCATTTTGGTATGGCCGGTGGCATAGTCGACGTGAAAATCAGAAAATTTGAAATTATAAAGCTGGGCGTCGGGCGACAGCGCGATGCTTAACGCGTCAAGGAGCGATGACTTACCCCAGGCATTTTCGCCCACGAGTACAGTCAGCTCGTTCAATGTTAATGACAGGCGCTTGATACCCCTGAATCCGGAAACTTCAATTCGCTTTAAATGCATACCTCACCTCTACTTCTAGCTTACAGCACCCGATCGGGAAGCAGGGGTGCAAAGTTCACATTTTGAAAAGAAGTCTTTATCCTTCATGTGATTAGCGCCATTTTCCGACAACCACTTGTTGTCGGCAAAGGGGATTGTTATAGTCCGGCAAATGAACTGCCCCAGGCTCATCTGTGGATTCAGAGGCTTTAAGGGAAAGAAAAACAACAATCACCACTGGAGATGTCAGATGGCTAAGATTATCCACGCGATGGTTCGTGTTATGGATCTGGATAAATCACTCAAATTTTACAAAGACGCGTTGGATCTGGATATTGCAGAGCGCCTGGATTTTGAGGGGTTCACCCTGGTGTACCTGCGCAATGAAGAGAACGATATGGAGCTGGAGTTGACCTGGAATCACGGGACTGAAGCGCCATATACGCATGGTAGCGGCTATGGTCATATCGCGGTTGCGGTTGACGACTTGGAAGCGGAACGTGAAAAGCTGATTGACTTTGGTTATGAGCCTGCTGACATTAAAGAGTTTTTCCGTGAAGGACAATTGCTGGCTAAGTTCTTCTTTATCCAGGATCCGGATGGCTATAAGATTGAATTTCTGCAGCGCCACGGTCGCTATCAGTAAGCGAACTCGTTTCGATAGTACCCGCGCGGTACTATCGAATTTCATCACCATTCTCTAGGACGTCATCCGCATCTTTGCCATTCAGCCGGATACCGGCATGACAAACCAGTCACACTTGTCATCAAATTGTCGTTATCTTCGACTAACTATAATCATCAATAGAGCCTCAGCGACAGATTGTTGCAGGAAATTATGTGATTTGCATCATATTGTATTATCATAGGCAGCAACAGCAGCATACGGAGTTCATTAGCCTATATGACAAATAACCGCTCAGCGAAAATTACCATCGCCCACATCAACGACACACATTCGCATTTTGAACCTTCATCGATTTCTTTGAGTCTGCCTGCGTCCATTCTGGATGGGCAAACATCGGTTTATGCTAGTTGTGGCGGGTTTTCCCGAGTATCTTCAGCGGTTAAGGATGTTCAACGACAAGCCCATCTGAAAGAGCGTGAGTTCATGTTTGTCCACGCCGGAGATTGTTTTCAGGGCACGCTGTTCTTTTCTCTGTATAAAGGTTACGCCAATGCCAAGTTGCTCAATGCCATCGGTATTGATGCAATGGCGCTAGGCAATCACGAGCTGGATATGGGCAATGGGCCGGTCGCTGATTTTATGGATCAGGTTCAATTCCCGTTATTGGCCGGAAACTGGGACTTGTCCCGGGAAAATCAAACGAAGCCAAACCCGCTGCGCGATAAAGACAACGTCTATGCTTTTGACCAACGTGCCGGGCATGCCCGTTATATCGTCAAAGAGGTGTTTGGCGAGCCGGTTGCCCTGTTTGGTCTGGCCATTGAAAACATGGCGGGGATCGCCAATCCGGATCCGGATACAGATTTTCTTGGCGTGGTAGAAGTGGCGACAAAAACGATAGCCGCGATTCACCAGCAAGGGATCAATAAAATCATTCTGCTGAGCCACCTCGGTTATGAGCGCGATCTGGAACTTGCGACGCAGGTTGATGGCTTGGGAGCCATTATCGGTGGCCACACCCATACTATGCAAGGTGACTTCACTAATATTGGTTACGGTGTCACTGATGGGTATGCCCGAATGGTTGACGGAACCTGTGTTGTTCAGGCTGGGTGCAACGCATTGGCTTTAGGGCAACTGGAACTGGATTTTAACCCCGATGGCACGGTGGCCAGCGCGGGTGGGGTGAACCAGCTATTGCTGGGCCGGCAGTTTACGGTTGATGCTTCACGCAGTGAACACCTTGAAGAGAGTATCCATGATGCCGTAAAAGCCTACCTGAAATCGCAGCCTAATGTGCGTTTTTGTGCTAAGGACCCGTTCATTGAAAATGTATTGAACACCCAGTTCCGGCCGGCAGTTCGTGAACTTCAGACCCAGCATATTGCTGAAGTTAGAGAGCCACTGCGCCACGTCCGCATCCCAGATAGCCGCGGCGGGAGTCATATTGCACCGTTGGTGGTCGATAGTTTCCTCTGGAAGGGACGCCAAATGGGCCATGAGGTGGATTTCGCAATCCACAATGCGGGTGGCGTGAGATCGTCGCTGAACCCGGGGCCGATCACTTCTGCTGATATTGCCGGTAAGCTACTGCCGTTTGCCATCGGCTTGATGGTTTATCAGGTCAAAGGGATCCGGGTGCGGGAAGCGCTTGAAGGTGCGATTAATAATGCCATTGATAACGGGGTCGAAGGGACCGGAACCGGTAGCTTTCCATATACAGCAAATTTACGATTTACCTACCGCTGTTGCGGCGAAGCTGGTCGTCGGATTGAGCAACTTGAAACGTACCGCAATGGCAACTGGATTGCTGTTCAAGATGAAGTGACATATACCTCGATCTCGTCCGGTTATACGGCAACCGGAAAGGAGGGTTACGACGCCTTACTGGATTGTATTGCTGAACCACAGGCGCTGGAAGTGACGATGGCAGATGCGTTTGCGGACTATGCGGCAGAACGGCAGACGTTGACGGCCCCGGAAGAGTCACTGATTCATTATATTCCTTGTCAGTGCTCGGAGGATGTTGCCTGACTCCGTTGCACAGGTACTCAGCCACCATCATTGATGGGCGTCGAATAACCGTCAGAAAAACAGGGTTTCATCGTTCAGAAGTGTCAGGGTTGTGGCGCTTTTTTCGATCCATCTCCCATTATTGCCAGTATTTCCTTGCGAAATAAAAAATAAGCAAAAAAAGCCTTAATGAAATCTATTGATGGTCGATATATATCAATGTCAGAAGAATGTCAGAAGAATGTCAGAACAAGGCAACAGGGAGAAGGGTGATGAACAAAGATTGGTTAGATGTTGCGATGGTGACGGGCTGGATTTCGGCCTGGTCAATCCTGATTTACTTTATTCCTGCCGTTGGGGTTTAATCTCATTAAACACTTGGCCATTTACTGTCATGAAAAAGTAGATCATCTACTTCATCAGATAGCTATCGGGATTCTTTAGAACTGCTGTGATTTGTGGTGGCGGTAACAGATAAACAAGCCGTGTTGCATGAGAACACGGCTTGAGCTTTGGTGCTGATTAAGCCGTCACAGCCTGAGGTTGCTCCGAATTAGCAACCTCTTTGGCTAGTCGGTAAGCGGCCAGATCTTCAATGGTCAGCACCGGCATATTGAACTTCTCACCAAATGCAATCACTTCCGGTAGGCGTGACATGGTGCCGTCCGGGTTAGTGAGCTCACACAGCACACCATAAGGCTTTCTGCCGGCCAGGCGCATCAGGTCAATTGTTGCTTCCGTGTGACCACGACGCGCCAGAACACCGTCCGGGTTCGCTTTCAACGGGAAGACATGGCCTGGGCGGTTGAGATCGGATGGTTTTGCATCATCCGCAATGGCAGTTTTAATCGTGGTGACACGATCAGCAGCCGAGACGCCGGTCGTCACACCTTCTGCGGCTTCAATCGTGACGGTAAAGCCCGTTTGGTTGGCGCTGGTATTGTTCTCAACCATCATCGGCAGGGCGAGTTTCTGGACACGCTCCTCGGTTAGGCACAGGCAGACAATACCCGAACATTCACGGATCATAATGGCCATTTGCGCTGGAGTTAATGTTTCAGCGGCAAAAATAATATCCCCTTCATTTTCGCGATCTTCATCGTCGACAACCAGGACGCCACGGCCCTCACGGATCGCCTGTAAGCCGGCTTCAACACGTTCAAATGGGGACCCCATCGGGGAGAGTAAAGACTGATTCATGGTAAAAAGCTCCAAATAAAAGATACCAGAATCAGGGCATGGAAATTCAGCGTTTCAGATCAACTGAAATAGTGCTACAGATAGGTGCGAGCAAGCCGACGCAATTCAGCGTCAGTATGTCATGTATAGCTGAGGCATAAGCCTCCACTGATCCTCTTTCATCCGGACTGTAACCGTCGGCTCTGGAATCATGCTTGTTTAAACACTGAACCAGATCTGCTGACCTTAATCACGTTCAAGTCATTAAGCGCTCGCGGGCTTTTCAGGCATTTTTGAACCCTGAACTACCGCCGGTGGGGAATTTCACCCCGCCCTGAGAATGCTCTGGCATCTTAGAAAACTCATTCGTCTGACGCAAGAGAAAGCGCTGATCTTACGTAATAAGTTTGAACTCAGTAGCCGGCTGATGACTTCGTGTACAGCTGGGCGTTGACTAATTCACCTCTGATTTTGTGGCTGAATGTTCAGGTACAGTACTCTCTGCCGTGCTGAATGATTCCGCTTTTTTCAGGCGTCGTGACAGGCTCTTGACCAGCATCGGCAGGCAGTAAGTCGGCAGTTGCATGGCGGCCATCAGGATCAGGAAATCCGGACCAAGATAGCTGCCGGCAACCGTAAAAGTAAGTAGGGTATTTCGATTAGCTGAAGTTATCGCGGCTAACAGTCCATCGTTGATACCCAAGCGGCGATAACAGAAATAGCCTGCGATAAAATACAGCGCACAAATCGCTAGGCCTGTCAGCAGGTAAAATACGCCACTGCTGACTGATTGATCGAATGTTTCACGAAACGAGCCGATGAGTCCAAAGGGAAAAGCCAGTACCAACAGGATGGTGAACTGGGATAGTTTGCCGTGGATACGATGCAAAACCTGATGTGGCACAAACCGGTAACAGAGGGCAGAGAACAGCATCGGCCCAAAAATAAAGATCAGCAGGCGCTGGATATAACTGCTGAGATCGAGCGTGACACTGTCATCCTGAAAAAGCAGCAGGTTAATATACAGCACGGCAGGCATCAGCAGTGTGGAGGCGATGGTCATTGCCATCGCTTTTAAAGGCTCAAGCCCAACTGAACGTGCAATCGCAGGGGTTGCAAACAACGATCCTGTGGCCGCAACCGCTGAGATGGCCAGTAAGAGCGAGTTGCTCGCGTCCAGAAGGAAAGCAATGGTACAACTTATCACAGACAGGACGATAGAATGGAACAGGGCATAAAGCCAAATTTCTGCTTTTGCAAGCAATTTTATCAGCATACCCTGATGCATCCCGATCAAGGTGAATAACATCAGACAGAAAAGGACGTAGGGTAAGAAGGGGAACAACTCAGCCGAAGCGCTCGGGAAGAGGAAGCCCATGATTGCTGCAAAAATCAGTAATGATGAAGAGTGTTTCGAGAGCAGGCTTAGCATAGTTTAAACTTTTGATTGATTGTTGCGATATTGTTATACAAAATATTCGATGAATGCAAGAGGGTGCCTGAAATCTCAGCGTAAGACGTGTTTTGTGGGTAATTATTCATCTGTGTGTATGGTTTATTTGTTGGGTTGAAAATGCTTGTAACGGCCTGTTAACTAATTAGAAAATCTAATGTTGACATCGAAATATTGTCATTTTTACGAGTAAAATGAAGCGGTTATTATGACTCCAGTTCAGAATGACAACAAAGAGAGGCAATCATGGCACAGGCACTGAATTTTGATACCATCGCTACGAATGTTGTAATGGAGAAAAAGGCCTATGCGGTTAACATCAAAGGATTGATTGCACACGCATTGGATATTTTATTTGGCGGCGAGTCTGCACCTAAACAATATAACGTTTCGGAGCTTCCTGCCCACTTGCAAAAAGATATTGGATTATATCGCTAAGGTAGCATTCGCCACTTAATTTTATAAACGCTAGCATCTGCTGGCGTTTTTTTATTTGTAAAATTTTTCCTGGGTGTTAATGAAATGTTGAACTGATGGGTGTGTGATGATGGTGGAGTTTTTCGCGAGATTTTCATCTGCGTTTAATTACTTTTCATGAGAATATGGCATTATACCAAAGTATATGTACGAGCCACGGAGATATTTAGGTGGGTTTTTTCTCAAAGTTATTTGGATTAGACAAAGAACCGAAGGTTGTTGAAGCGGAGCCGGTCGAATATGAAGGGTACCGGATTTACCCTGAGCCGATCGCAGAAAATGGCCAGTACCGCATTGCGGGACGGATTTGTAAGGAAATTGATGGCGAGGTGAAGACCCATACTTTCATTCGTTCTGATCTGCTCGCTTCAAAGCAAGATGCGGAAATCTTCATGATCGAGAAAGCCAAAATGTTCATTGATCAGACCGGCGAGAGTATGTTCTGATTTTTGAGTGAAAAATATGTCGGTACCTGCCGCCGGCATATTGCTTTGATAAGGCAGGCGCAATAACTGAAGTAATCGTGTTGGATAGCGCATCAGGGAAGATTGGTTGCAGCGTACAATTCTGGCCTTGTGCCATCTCCCTTCGATGTGTTTAAAACGGGTATTTTGATGTTTCAGAATACTTTTTTGGATGATTTGAGTGTTTACCTGTAATGAACTGGCAGTTTATTCGTCTTTTTGATGAAAATTTACCAACTTCATTTGAGGTTTGACCTCTGTCCATCTGTATTAAACGTTCTTTTATTTCGGTTGTAAGATAACATCCGGGTTCGATAGAGACGTTTATGTTTGAAAGTTTTGTATTATTCCTACAAGGTACTTGATATTACCGAGTGGGTTGGATACAAAAATAGAACTTCTTTGCCAATGTTCAGGGAATAATAATGCTAATTGGTGTGCCAAAAGAAATACTCGCCAATGAAACGCGAGTGGCTGCGACGCCGAAAACGGTCGAACAGTTATTAAAAATGGGGTTCAGCGTTGCGGTAGAGCACAATGCTGGTATTCATGCAAGCTTCGACGATGCGGCTTATCAAGCTGCGGGTGCGAGTGTGGTGTCCACAGAGGAAGTCTGGCAGTCAGATTTGATCCTGAAAGTCAATGCGCCTTTGGCCGATCCGGATGCCGGAGTTGATGAGTTTGAACTGATCAAAGAAGGCGCGAGCCTGGTCAGCTTCATCTGGCCGGCGCAAAACCCGGAGTTGCTTGAAAAACTGTCGAGTAAAAAAATCAATGTGATGGCGATGGACTCTGTGCCGCGTATTTCGCGTGCTCAAGCGTTGGATGCGCTGAGTTCTATGGCAAACATTGCTGGGTACCGTGCAGTCGTGGAAGCAGCACATGAGTTTGGTCGTTTCTTTACCGGTCAAATTACAGCGGCCGGTAAAGTGCCGCCAGCCAAGGTTCTGGTGGCTGGGGCTGGTGTTGCCGGTTTGGCTGCGATTGGTGCGGCGGGAAGCCTCGGGGCGATCGTACGCGCGTTTGATGTTCGTCCTGAAGTGAAAGAGCAGGTTGAGTCCATGGGTGCGGAATTCCTGGAAGTTGATTTTCAGGAAGATACCAGTACCGGGGACGGTTATGCCAAAGAGATGTCTGATGATTTCAACAAGGCAGCAGAGCGTTTGTACGCCGAGCAAGCTAAAGATGTTGATATCATCATCACCACAGCCTTGATCCCGGGTCGTCCGGCGCCGAAATTGATCACCCAGGAGATGGTTGATTCGATGAAGCCTGGCAGTGTGATCGTTGATCTGGCGGCCGCCAACGGTGGTAACTGTGCGTATACGCAAGCCGATAAAGTGGTGACCACTGAAAACGGCGTCAAGATTATTGGCTATACCGACATGGTCAGTCGTTTACCGACGCAATCTTCGCAGCTGTACGGGACTAACCTGGTTAATCTGCTGAAACTGCTTTGTAAAGAGAAAGACGGCACGATCGACATCGATTTTGACGATGAAGTGCTGCGTGGTCTGACGGTGATCAAAGAAGGCGAAGTGACCTGGCCGGCACCGCCGATTAAAGTTTCAGTGGCTCAGCCTCAGCAAGCAACGAAAGAAGTTGTTGTTGAGAAAAAAGAAGAAGAGCCAGTTTCGCCTGCGAAAAAGTACGGCCTGATGGCGGCGGGGATTGCCGCTTTTGGTTGGGTTGCGAATGTTGCCCCGGCTGAGTTCCTGTCCCACTTTACCGTCTTTGTTCTTGCCTGTGTGGTCGGCTACTACGTGGTTTGGAATGTGACTCATGCGCTGCATACCCCGTTGATGTCTGTGACCAATGCCATTTCCGGCATTATCATTGTTGGTGCTTTGCTGCAGATTGGGCAGGGGATCGGGGTGGTGACTTTCCTGGCATTTATTGCCGTGCTGATTGCCAGCATCAACATTTTTGGTGGTTTCACCGTGACCAAGCGCATGCTTGAAATGTTCCGTAAAGATCAATAAAGGAGTAACAAATGTCTGCAGGAATCGTACAAGCGGCATATATTGTTGCTGCGGTACTTTTTATCATGTCACTGGCGGGACTTTCCAAGCAGGAAACAGCACGCGCAGGGAATTATTACGGGATCGCCGGGATGGCGATTGCACTGATTGCTACGATTTTCGGTCCGGATGCGCAAGGCACCGGCTGGATTATTCTGGCGATGATCATTGGTGGTGCGATTGGTATCCATTTTGCCAAGAAAGTTGAAATGACCGAAATGCCTGAGCTAGTCGCGATTTTACACAGCTTTGTCGGGATGGCTGCGGTGCTGGTCGGTTTCAACACCTTCCTGGATCATGGGGACCTGACCGGGGCGATGCTCAACATCCATCTGGTTGAAATCTTCCTCGGCGTATTCATCGGTGCCGTTACCTTTACAGGCTCTGTGGTTGCGTTTGGTAAACTTCGAGGACTGATTTCGTCCAAGCCGCTGATGCTGCCGCACCGACATAAGTTGAATCTGGCAGCTGTCATTGTTTCCTTCCTGTTGCTGATGATGTTCGTCAACGCTGAAGGTTCCATGTTCGCACTGATTGTCGTGACCCTGATTGCATTTGCGTTCGGCTATCACCTGGTAGCTTCCATCGGTGGTGCTGACATGCCGGTTGTGGTCTCCATGTTGAACTCCTACTCGGGGTGGGCTGCTGCTGCGGCTGGGTTTATGCTGGCCAACGATCTGCTGATTGTGACCGGTGCGCTGGTTGGTTCTTCGGGTGCGATTCTGTCCTACATTATGTGTAAGGCGATGAACCGCTCCTTTGTGAGTGTTATTGCCGGTGGTTTCGGGACCGATGGTTCAGCATCTACCGGGGATGAAGAGCAGGGCGAGCACCATGAAGCTTCTGCTGAAGAAGTGGCAGAGATGCTCAAAGATGCGCGTTCCGTCATTATCACACCGGGATACGGCATGGCCGTGGCTCAGGCGCAGTACCCGGTTCATGAGATCACGGAGAAACTGCGCAAGAAAGGCGTCAACGTCCGCTTTGGGATCCATCCGGTTGCTGGTCGTCTGCCAGGGCACATGAACGTGCTGTTGGCAGAAGCAAAAGTACCGTATGACATCGTGTTGGAAATGGATGAAATCAATGATGATTTCGAAGAGACCGATGTGGTTCTGGTGATTGGTGCGAACGATACAGTCAACCCGGCAGCGCAGGAAGATCCAAACAGTCCGATTGCCGGAATGCCGGTCCTGGAAGTTTGGAACGCCAAGCATGTGATTGTGTTTAAGCGCTCAATGAATACGGGTTATGCCGGTGTTCAAAACCCGCTGTTCTTTAAAGAAAACACGCAAATGCTGTTCGGTGATGCGAAAGAGTCTTGTAACAAGATCCTTGAGCATATCTAAGTTATTCAAGCATTCATCAAGTGTTTGAGGGGGCCTTCGGGCTCCCTTTTTGATCGCGGAAAAGATGCGGTTAATGCGTTGTTCTTAAAGTGGAATCGTGACAATTGCACTTTTTATGGGCAAAGGGGCATGAATCTTTTTGATGAATGACAATTTGCTGACATATCACCTGAATTGAGTGATACACTTGCCGACATGAAAAAGTATGCCTTATTGTTTTCACTGTTGATTTCAGGGGGAAGCCTCGCGTCAACGGATACCTTGTCTGATCGTATCGATGCAGTCCGTTCTGAGTTGCTCAACAGTGAACCCCTGGCGACGTATGATTTCAGGCAGTTACAAAGTCGTTTTCCCAACCCTCTGCTGCTGCCATCTAGCTTATTACCGCAATCTTCGGCATATCCGCTTAAATCCCTGAGACGGCTTTACGCCAATGCTATCAGCTGTAAAGGGCCCTGGCCGGTCAGTCCGCTGGTGACGCATCCGGTTGTCTTTACGCGGGCGATTTGTAATAACACTAATTTACCTCGGGGCTGGTTTGTCCGTTCAGGCTATATTCATCCGGGCGGTGGTAGTTATGCGTTCCGGTATATAGAAAAGCATCCGGAAGCGGAGGCGTCGCTGAACGGCTATTTGCATATTCAGGAGCGAGGTCTGGCACCGACGAACACCGCATTGGGCCGGTTGCAGCGGATGAGTAGTGAGGAAATCCAGGTTTACATTGCCGGGGCGAAAACCTTTATCTCCAATGGCGAGTTGTGGATTCGAAACGGTAATGAATACCATGTTTATGATCAGCCGACCTGGTCGCTGGCGCTGAATAAATATGACATGCATTTTATCCGGTTGAACCAAACGGACTTCTGTCTGGTCAAAAGCGGGAATATTTGCTGGCAGGAAGAAGATAAATCTCAGCTGACCTTTTATCTGCTGGTTGGCTTGTTGGTCGGCAACATCACCTTGTTGGTTGGCTGGGGTGTTTACCGGTTACGGATCCGCCGCCGGGCCATGCAAGAGCGGATGTTGGTGTTACAGATCTTAACGCACGAGCTACGAACGCCGATTGCCAGCTTGGGGATGACGGTTGAAGGCTTTCGGCGGCACTTTGATGCTTTGCCTGAAAGCCTATATGATGAGTTCAGGCGGCTGACTGACGACGCCAGGCGATTGCGCCAGCTGGCAGAGGCCAGTAAAGATTATTTACAGGCAAATCAGCAAGAATTAAGTGTTCAGCAGGTTGAATCCTTTAATGAATGGATGGAATACCTGAGTGAACCCTATGAAGACGTGTCGTTACAGTTGGATGAAGACCGTTCCGTTTACGTCAATATTTATTGGCTGGGTACATGTATCGACAATTTATTGTCCAATGCCCAGAAATATGGCACTGCGCCAATCACATTATCGTCATCGTTTCGTGATGGAAAGTTGATTGTAAGAGTTGAAGATAAGGGACAGCTTGGGTCGAAAGACTGGGCTCGATTAAGAAAGCCCTTCGTGAGCGAAAAAGGCTTGGGGCTAGGTCTTACAATCGTAGAATCGATGATACGTAGAATGGGGGGACGCATGAAACTACAAGGTCCGCCTACCACTTTTATTTTGGAGATACCGTGTGAATCAAACTCTGCTTCTGGTTGAAGATGACCAAAACTTAGCTGCTGGTTTGCTCGAGAGCCTGCGAGAAGCAGGCTATGAATGCCTCTACGCGGATTGTGCAACAAAAGTAGCCGATTTATGGTCTCAGGCTGATCTGGTGGTTTTAGACCGCCAATTACCTGAAGGTGATTCGTTAGATTACCTGAATGGCTGGCTTGAGAGTAAGCATGTCCCGGTGATCCTGCTCACCGCGATGGTGTCTATTACTGATAAAGTCGACGGCCTGGATTCTGGCGCGAAAGACTATCTGACCAAACCATTTGCCGAAGAAGAGCTGCTGGCTCGGATCCGGGTTCATTTACGTAGTGGGGATGAACAACCGGTACAGGCCGCTAATGTGATTTCTGTCGGTGAGATCGATATCGACCTGGACAGTCGGGAAGTGCGGCAAGGGGAAGAAGTCATTGTGCTGACTCGGACCGAGTTCGAGCTATTGGTCTTTTTGGCCAAGCACTCCGGGCGCGTGTTTACCCGGGATGAGTTGTTGGATCAGGTGTGGGGTTATAATCATTACCCGACGACGCGGACGGTCGATACTCATATTTTGCAGTTGCGACAAAAGTTACCGGGTATTGAAATTGAGACCTTGCGAGGTGTCGGCTACCGGATGAAATCATCGAAGTAATGCAAAAAAAGCTCTCTTTCACTTGTTCACTGCTGCTCTTGAACTCAGTGCTGTCGGCACCGAGTTTTGCCGCTGGATGGTTTACTGGGCAGGACGTTTACACGGTCGCTCATCAGCGTTTACTGGAAGGTAAAACGACAGATAGTTTTGGCAGCATTGTCCAAGCCTGGCAACAACAACCGGATGAAACCCAGCAAGATAACTTGAATCAGTTGTTGCGGCTGGCGATTACGGAAGATTGTGGTCGTAGTCTGTCTCAGGTCGCCATGCCGGATTGGTTACCGAACCTGGCGATTCAGCGGGAAGTGATTCAAAGTGTGAATCAAACGTTGCTAAAGCTCTCGATCAACGGGACGAGTCGAACAGAGCTAAGAGAAGTTCGTCTATCGCGCTGGCCGGATCTGGATCTGATTGTTGCGACGCCGAGCGTTGCTGAAGGAGGCTATTTCAATGCCGAAGCCCGTCGGCTGGAAGCGCCTGTTGAAGCAGGGTTGTATCAGCTGACGATCACGACCGCCCAGGATGAGACTCTCAATCAATGGGTGGTTCTGACTTCGCCTTCGGCGAAGCAGCGGATTGGCTGGAAAGACAGTAAAAACTGGCGAATCGAACAGGGGGGCCTGCCTAACCCGGCCTGTCCGTCGGAAGTGCTGTCGATGAGCCTGTATGATCTCAATGACACCAGTTGGACACCGCTGTGGACCGAAAATGTCGATGGCCGTTTACCAACAACCTTACCTGAGATTGATGTCGCAGATGGTCGCTACTGGCTGAGTGTCGGCCTGATTGAGAGCCGCTGGCAAGGCAGTATCGCAATTCTTGATATTCAGCGCATCACCCGTCCAGTCGACTACCCTGGATTTTAACCCGAAATATTGATTTCTTGGTCAATATGATGCCACGCCGGCAAGTTTCCCTTGCCTGCGTGGCATTGTTTTATCTGCTAGGCGATTCCTGGCGTCAGGTTTCCATTTGTTGTTAAAGATGTATTTTCATTACACCTTTTAAGGTGTATTATGTATGCATGTTTAAAGTGACTCGATAGGTAGCCACATGATGCAGATTATTGACCAAGCCAAAGAGCAGCGAATTCCGCCGTTGTTCCGTCTGGCGTTTCGGCCGTTTTTTCTTGCCGGGAGCGGATTTTCAGTACTCGCGATGTTGCTCTGGGCAATGTTCTGGTCCGGTAGTATCAATCTATCCGGCTTAATGTATGGCAACCCGGTTTGGTGGCATAGCCATGAAATGTTGTTTGGCTTTACCGGCGCAATTATTGTTGGCTTTCTGCTGACTGCGGTACAAAACTGGACCGGTAATCCCGGTGTTAGAGGATGGCGCCTTGCCAGCATTTTTGCCTGTTGGCTTGCTGCGCGGGCCGGGTTACTTTTTGCCAGCCCGAGCTATCTATGGATGGGGCTCGATTTATTGTGGATGCCGCTGGCTGCTTATTTCCTGGCCAAGCCCATCGTTGTCCGTAAGCAATGGAATAATTTGTTTTTCTCGCCTTTGATCTTATTGCTGACCTATCTCAATGCGCGTTTTCACTTGATAGCGATGGGTGTATCAAGTGATACCGTGCACAACGTATCCATGATGGTCATTGTCACTATCTCTGTGATTGTACTGGTTGTTGGGGGCAGGGTGATCCCTTTCTTTACCTGGCGCGGTACCCAAACCGAGCAGATCACCCGAGTCACCTGGCTCGAGCGTTGCTCACTGCTCCCTTGTTGGCTGTTGCTGGCCTGTGTGTTGCTCCCCATCCCTGATGCGGTTCGTCAGACCGCATTACCCGGCTTGTTAATCGCGACAGGGGTGTTTAACCTGATCCGGTTTGCTCGTTGGCGCACCTGGTCGACGCTGAAAGTACCGCTATTGTGGCTGCTTCACTTTGCTTATCTGTTTATGATCCTTGGCCTGTTGCTCCTTGCCGTGAACCAAATGTTTGGCTCCATTAGTTACAGCGTCGCGTTACATTTTCTGACGGTCGGCGGCATAGGTGCGATGATTCTGGCCATGATTGCCCGGGTGTCGCTGGGCCATACCGGACGCCCGCTGAAAATTCGGCGTTGGATGGTGGCAGGATTTGTGCTGATTGTGCTTTCGGCTTTGACACGCACGCTACTGTTGATGTTATTCCCGGCGATGGCAATTAGCGGATATGTGCTGTCAGCGTTGTTATGGGCGGGTGCATTTGGGATCTTTACGGTGGTTTATTCCCCGATCCTGACTCGGCCGCGAGTAGACGGGCGACCGGGTTAGTGACATTAGAGCGGTTTATGCCTAGAATGTTGCTCCATTTTTCATGAGTAGAAATAACAGTCATGCTGAATAATACGCCAACATTGACGCACGAGCAGCAGCAACAAGCCGCTGAACGAATCCATGAACTCATGGCTCAGGGGATGAGCAGTGGGCAGGCGATTATGATGGTCGCGAATGAGATTCGTGAAGCCGATGCGAAACAAAAAGCACAGGTAACCGACGAAGACGCTGATTAACAGCGATGGACGTTCCTCTTACAGGCACCAAGCGGTGCCTGTTTTTCCATCAAATTGTGCGTAAAATCTCAACTGTATCAATAGGGCTTAGCAAATTCGTCAAGGCTGAAATACACTTGAAACGTAATTTTTTCTATTGTTTTTAACGCAGGGGGACGGATGAATAATCGGTACTTGAAAGCGCGTACGTTAGCCAGAGCCAAGCATCAGGGCCAAATGTATGGCAATGTTCCGTATTATGTCCACCTTGAAGCGGTTTCTCACCTTGCCAGTCCGTTCGGGACTGATGCGATGGTTGTTGCCCAGCTCCATGATGTCATTGAAGATACGCCAACCAGTGTGGATGAGCTGGCTGCTGATTTCGGCTCTATCGTCGCGGATGCGGTTGCCTATATCAGTGATGCTAAACTCGACGATCGATATTCACGAAAAGCGGAAATTCATCAGCGCCTGGCTGCGCTAAATGTTGACGAGGAAGCGGCCAGAATCGCTCTGATCGTGAAAGCTTGTGATCGGCTCGCGAATGTGCGGGCCAGCTTGCATGGTAAAAGAGCCTATTTCACTGTGTATCAGGAAGAGCATTCGAGCTTTAAGCAGGCCGTATATCGTCAGGGACTGTGTGAAGCAATTTGGTGGGAATTGGACAATTTAATGAGTCGCTCCCAGGCATCCTGAGCTGCGACATCAAAAAGGGGCTATACGCCCCTTTTTTATTGAATATCAAAACTTAAAACTGCTGATACCTGAAAATATCGCTTCAGATAGGTATCAGTCTTGATCATAAATGGTCGGGATCGGTTGGCGCTTGTGCTGGGTTGCCTGATAGATTTCGACCAAACGTTCAGCAACTTCTTCTTCAACCGGCTTGCCTTCCAGAAAATCGTCAATTTGATCATAGGTAACCAGCAGCGCGTGCTCATCAGGCTTTTGCGGTGCCAGTTCTTCCAGATCTGCGGTTGGTACTTTTTGTACAAGCACTTCCGGCGCGCCCAGGGTTGCAGCCAGAAGACGAACTTGGCGCTTATTCAGACCAAACAGTGGTGCTAAGTCGCAGGCACCGTCACCAAATTTGGTATAGAAACCGGTAATATTCTCAGCAGAGTGATCGGTGCCCAGCACCATACCGCCCACCAAGCCGGCAATCTCGTATTGAGCAACCATACGGGCACGTGCTTTTACATTACCTTTGACGAAGTCTTGCTTGAGGTGGCATTCCGAAGCCAGCGGGGTACTCTCTAGCGCTTCCAGCGTACTGTTATGCAGGCCATCAACACCGTTCTTGATATTGACGCTGACAGAGTGGGTCGGTTGGATAAAGGAAAGCGCCAGTTGGGCTTCGTCTTCATCATGCTGCTCACCGTATGGCAGGCGCACGGCGATGAACTGGTAGTCCTGAGAGTTGCTTTCATCGTTTAACCGGTTGATGGCGAGCTGCGCCAGACGCCCACACAAGGTTGAATCGACTCCGCCGCTGATCCCGAGGACCAGGGATTTACAACCGGTTTGCTTCAGTTTACTCTGGATGAAGCTGATACGGCGTTGAATTTCAAAATCGACATCAATTTCTGGTAAAACGCGCATCTCCGCGCGAATAAGCTGTTCCATGGTGGGATAATCCTCAGGGCCTTGCCCGCTTTCTAATCAAATAGCCAGACGAATTGTAAAAAATTCAATCTTGGCATTAAACCTTTCTCAAAATCATGCGATAACTCTCTAAGAGGATCAATCCTGAACAAACGATAAAATCAAATAAATCAAAAATCGGTATAAAAAAGGGCCATATTAGCTATGTCAGCATCGATTGCCGTCTTCGGCAGTGCATTTAATCCGCCGAGTTTAGGTCATAAAACTGTACTGGAGCGATTGAAACATTTTGACCGGGTACTGCTGTTGCCAAGTTTTGCACACGCTTGGGGCAAGGTGATGATCGATTTTGAGGCCCGTTGTGATCTGGTTGAGGCCTTTATTTCTGATCTAGGATTGCCGAATCTTGAGTTATCCCGGATGGAGCAGGAGATGGCGAAAGGCAATGAATCCATCACGACTTTTGCCGTATTAACTGAATTGCAGCGGCGGCAGCCGGCTGACCAACTGACTTTTGTCGTGGGGCCGGATAACTTTTTGAATTTCGAGAAGTTCTTTAAGGCAGAAGAGATTTTGAGCCAATGGCAGGTACTCGCCTGTCCGGAAACCGTCAATATCCGCAGCACTCAAATTCGTGATAATATTGTCAATAATAGGCCTGTTTCACATTTAACGACCCCACGAGTCGCTAAAATGCTCGAAGACAGAGAACGTTACCGTTTTCAATATGACCCGGAACCGTAGTTTGTAGTGTTGTAAGAAAAGCATGAGTTTGGTGAATTGTAAGTGGATTTTCCATGCCGCCGTGTTAGGGGGCAGCTTGTTGCCCATGGGCATGGTGTGGGCACAGGGCTGTAATAGCGTGTCTGTAAACGCATCTCTGCAATTGACAGTACAGGAGCAAGTGATTTACTCAAAACCTTGCCATGCGAAAGCGATTCCTTTCCCGGATGCAGGTCAACGCTCGACCCAGAAAATTATGCCGTTGGCGGAGGAACAACGGGGCGAACAAGGATTTTGGGATAATTGGTCCGGATACAGTGAGTCCCCGGTATTGTCCTCAAATACGAAATCAGCCTATTATGGCGTCGGTGTTTGGCTGCCGGATAAATACCAGGATGTTGATGTACTGACCCTTGAAGATGCGCAGCAATGGATTCGAAACCATGGTCTGCAAATGAGCCTGGGTATTGGCGGTGAGGATGGTCGCTCTGCTAGGTTTCGGGTTGATTATCGCTGGCACGAAGAAAATCTTGACGATCTGTTTTTACAGGTAGAAATCCCTTTCCAATAATGAATCTCGGCGCGATTGTCACCGAGACCATTCGATGAGCCACTCTAAGATAATGGGTGGCCCAAGATCGGTTGTGCGAGTGCGACAAGGGTTTGCGGGGAGATATTGAGCGCTTCGGCGATTTGATCCAATTTACGACCTGAGCGGGACAAGCGCAGGGCTTCACGCATGGTCAAGCATGCTTCAAACTCATTTACCGAGCATCCCAGATGCACATCCAAAGCTGAAGGCTCTGCGATCTTGTCACCTTTCATTAATCGTGTAAGTTGAGCTATTTCTGTCTGCGGCAGGTCGGGACTGATGGCGTTTGTATGGACCGCCAGAGCCGTGACTTGATCGGCCATAACGTTCAGCAGGTTTTTTTCTACCCCTGGTGTTGTTTGGAAAGTTTGCTTGCTTTGGTGACGTTGTAACTCACTTAACAGTGCTTTAATTAATGGACTTACAGCGAAAAAACCGGCTTCCTGACACTGTGGTGTGGTCAATCGAGCGGAGAATTTAACGGTGTCATAGCGTGTGCTGGGTAGCACTGTCAGGGCATGCAGACAATTGAAAGGGATCCAGAATCCTTTGCCTTTGGGTACTAAAAATTCTTGTTTACCCAGCCGGATGAGCGCAGCACCTTCATGAACGACAATCATATAGGAAATATGGCTCTTACGACGAGCGCCTACGTGGAGGAACTGCTGAAGCGTATGCGAAAATTCTATAGCTTGTTTCATAGTAAGTCTCTGGCAAAAAAGCACGCACATATTGTTCTGTTTTCTCTAAACCGTCAATAACACCGCCGGTATCTGTCCTTAATTGGCGCTTTTTTGGCTGAAATTGCTACGCTAACAACAGACACAAGGCTCAAAACTGGGGTAAGGTGCCTGAAATCTATCCATTGTATTGTGGTATGACCTCCAACCATTTGTGATCTGGAGCCATGTCATTGGGCAAACCGATAAATCTGCGTAAAATGGCGCGGTTTTTATTACAGATGAAACATGATTGTGCAAACAAATAACGACATTTATAAAGAAATCCGACCTTACAACGATGAAGAGGTCAGTGAAGCGATTGAGCGTCTAGTGAATGATAAAGAATTCACAACCGCGATTCTGAACTATCGCTTTCCACAATTTTCCGGTGTATTGGGGTGGCTGCTGATCCCTTTAATCAAGCGCTTTCTGATCTGGAAATGGTCGAATGTGAAGACAGTGGCTGACGTGCAGAAGCAAGTTGCACGTTATATGGAAGCGACGATTGACCATTCATGTGACGGTGTCACCCAAAGTGGCTTGGAGAAACTAGATCCGAATCAATCCTACTTATTTGTCTCCAACCACCGCGATATCGCGATGGATCCGGCCATGGTGAACTGGTGCCTGTATAAAAATGATTTCAACACCGTCCGTATTGCCATTGGCGATAATCTGCTGAAAAAGCCTTGTGCGACAGAGCTGATGCGACTCAATAAAAGCTTTATTGTGAAGCGTTCGGCGAAAGCACCCCGAGAGATGATGAAAGCTCTGGGGTTATTGTCCGGTTATATTTCTCACTCCCTTGAAACGGGGAATTCGATCTGGATCGCCCAGAAGGAAGGTCGGGCAAAAGACGGAGATGATAAAACCGATCCTGCAATCCTTAAAATGTTCTATATGGAAGGCCGGAAACGTAAACAGTCGTTCAGTGAATTTATGGCTGGCCTGAAGATTGTCCCCGTTGCGATTTCGTACGAGAATGATCCGTGTGATGTGGCTAAGGCCAAAGAGCTTTATGAGAAAGAAACGCTGGGTCGTTACGAAAAGGGCGAGTTCGAGGATATTGAGAGCATTGTGCAGGGAATCGTTGGCCAGAAACGCCGTATCCACGTCAGCTTTGGCGATGTGATCCAGTCGCCGGCGGACACGCCGGAAGCTTTGGCTGAAACGATTGATCAGCAAATTGCAGCGAACTACTATCTCTTTCCGGCGAACTATATCGCTGCGGGAATTGAACATGAAACGGCAACCGATTCAGAAAAAGCCCGTTTCGCAGAGAAATTGGCCGGCTTGCCGCATGGCGTTGCTGCGATTCTGAAGAAAATGTATGCCTTCCCGGCGTTGAAAAAACAGTAAAATGTCTGGCAGCACTCTTGATGACTGCTGCCATCATTTCCTTTCAAAAAGCGGGCTCTGATGTCGGGCTCAGCGTTCTGACAATGACCTGTGGGGCAAGAACTTCGACGCGTCGGTTTTGCTGCCTCTCTTTTTCTGTATTTCCAGCAGTGACCGGGTCACTCTCACCTGCTGCAACTAACTGAATTCTTTCTTCTTCAACTCCGAAAACAGATGCAATGTAGATCGCGACGCTAAAAGCTCGTTCGTAAGATAAGACAATATTCTCTTCTTCAGTCCCACTATCATCGCTGTGCCCAATGACGATGACATAGCTATCGGGGTGCTGTCGCAGCCGAATCGCGATAGGGTCCAGTATTCGTTGGTTGTCCGATTCAAGCGCATAGCTGTCTTTTTCAAAGTAAATGGTTTGTCGCATTTCCGGCAGCTCAGTAAGCAGAATACTGGCATGCGGTACCGCATGAGGGCTGGAGCGGACAGGGTTTCCAGTGACCTTGTCACCTTCTTTGCCACAGGCCGCGAGGAGCACACCACACAAGAGCAAAGCGAGGGATCGATGAAACAGTTGCGGGCTACATGGCATTGCTAAACCAAAGATTACAAGACACTCCTTTAGGTTTAGAACAAATGACCAGATCCACAACTGTTTTGTGAAGAAGGTTTAGCCCTGGGTGATAGGATTGAGCTCTCGATAAGGGGGAACCGACATCCGCTCTGACATAAAATCGATAAAAGAGCGGACTTTAGGTGCCAGGTACTTTCGACGCGGATAGACAGCGTAAATCGGCAATTCAACATCCGCTTCCCATTCCGGTAATAACTGGACCAGTTTTCCGGTATCGAGCTCATCAGTGATTAAGTAGGTTGCCAGATAAGCGATGCCCAGGCCTGACATGGCAGCTTCAAGGACGGCTGGCGCATTATCAATCCGATAGTTGCCTCGAGCACGAATTGATTGGCGAACGCCATCACGCACAAATTCCCAATTCACATATTTGCGCTCTCGGCTCTGGTAGGTAATACAGTTATGTTTGCGCAGTTCACCTGGTGACTTTGGTGTCCCGTGCATGGCGATATATTCCGGCGATGCTACAACGGCAAACCGGCAATCCGCGAGCTTGCGGGCAACCATCCCCTCCGGAGGATGTTCGTGTATCGCCACCCAGCAATCAAATCCTTCTTCCAGCAGGTTAGGGCGGTGGTCGAATAGGCTCACTTCCAGTTCTAGATCCGGATGGGCCTTCTGAAACTCAGCCAAGGCAGATGTGATGTGCGAATTGCCGAACGACTGGGCAATACCTACCCGCAACACCCCTTTAATTTCATTGCGGTAACCTGCCACCATGGCTTCGGCTTCATTGACGGTGTCGAGCAGTTGCTGACCATATTCAGAATACTGCAGACCGATATCTGTCAATGCCACAGCACGTGTACTCCGCTGTACCAGTTGACATCCCAAGCGCTCTTCAAGTATCCGGATCTGCTTACTGACTTGAGACTTAGAGATCCCAAGCCGCTCGGCTGCACGGGTGAAATTCTGCTCATGGCCGACAGTTGCCAAGATCACCATTTGTTGAAGATTTTCTAGCATAAGGGAGAACCGCATAATAAAGACGTCGAAATTATACCATTGATTATTAACCGGTAAATGCTGCTATAAAAAATCTGTGACAATGTCACATCAATATTACCCGGTAAATCAAGCGCCTTACTTGTAGCCTGTGACCCCATATTGTTTTTACGAAGGCGAAACTGCGCTTGTTTAGAACAATTAACTGATTCTCCTGACAAGGAATAGATCAAATAACCCTTTAAAATCAATTATTTATAACCATTGTTTCTCCAGGGGGATGGTGCTTGGTGGTTTTTGTAATTAAATTTTATCACCTGAGTTGGTACAGAATGATCATCTGATCGGCGATGATCTTTGCAAAATCGATGTGATTAATTTGGTTAATCAAGGTGAACGATTTCATCAATTCGCTGGAGTGTCCTATGATGCAGGCTCACAGGAGGCATTATGTATCTACAGGTTTTATATCGATTCTTCATCCTCGGGCTTTATAGCTTCGGTGGCCCGGCGGCCCATATCGGTTATTTTCAGCGTGAGTTTGTGCTGCAGCGTAAATGGCTGAGTGATCAGGATTTCACTCAGGCGGTTGCCTTGTGCCAGTTTTTGCCTGGGCCGGCCAGTAGCCAGTTAGGTATGTATATTGGCTATTCGAAAGCAGGCTATCTGGGGGCGTTGGCAGCCTTTCTCGGATTTACTTTTCCATCGTTCATGTTGCTGACCGGGCTTGCGATCGGCGCTCATCAATTTGCGGATAACACGGTGATCGACAGTGTGATTCATGCGGCGAAACTGTTGGCTGTTGTTGTTGTGGCAGATGCGCTATGGGGAATGGCTAAGAAAAACCTGACCAATGTGATTACCGTGGTTACGGCAGTTGCGACTGCCGCGAGTGTTTATTTCAGTACCGGCCTGTTAGGGCAGATTGTCCCGATATTATGCGCTGCGCTGCTTGGTTACGTGATCTCCTTTAGCCGCGGTTCGGATGCAGCAGCGGTGAACCGACAGAGCAAAATCCGACCAAACGTTTTCTTACTGAGTGTATTTACCCTGTTGTTGTTCGGGCTACCGCTGATCGCCGCAATGTCACCATGGGCGTATTTATTCAACACTTTCTTTCAGGCGGGCAGTTTTGTTTTTGGCGGTGGGCACGTGGTCCTGCCGTTATTGGAACCTTTGGTGCATGGTATGGTGACGCAGGAAACATTTCTGAGTGCCTATGCGTCGGCACAATTGGTGCCGGGCCCAATGTTCACCATGGCAAGCTACCTCGGCTCTGCGATGATGGCTGACAGTCCTGTGCTGGGAAGTGCTGTGGCGACCCTGGCCATTTTTCTTCCCGGTGGGCTCTTGTTGTTTGCATTTCTGCCGGCATGGCATGCGCTAATGGTTCATCCAAAACTGAAGCTGTCATTGACCTTGGTGAATGCTTGTGTCGTTGGCCTGTTAGCTAGTGCATTCGTATCTCCAGTCATCGAAACCTCAATAACTTCTGCGTTTGACTTAGTTGCGGTATTCATCGGATATGCGCTGTTAAAGTATCGCCAGTGCCCGGTTTGGATATTGATCCTGGCATTTTGTGGATACAGCATTGCGATCTAACCACTATTATGAGCGAGCAGCGGCTATTGACCGCTGCTTTGTCTTTAAACCTAATGCACTATAACTTTTTATATAGCTACAAAATCAAAACAACGACTCCATATAATGAACAATAGATGCTATACAACAGATTACATCTGTACCACCAGAGCATGATTTTTGATTTTTAACTCTGGCCGGGCTGTTTTCAGCAAGGACTGTTTCATGTCTTCATCATCGAGACGGTAAACAGGTTGGGTAAGGATCAGATTACCGACCATCTCGATGATGGGGGAGAGCAGTTGTTTAGTCGCAAAATTGGTAAAAGTGTCTGGCGTCAAATCGAGAGATTCTACCTTCAAATCTTTCAGGAAAATCGCACCCTCACTCTTATCATAAAATGGAATGGCACTGAAGTTGGCCTGGATGGCCACTTCTTGTTGCGGCTGACCGGTGATCATGATTTTGGCGTGAGATTTCGCATCTAAATTCACCCGATCTTCAGTCACACGGCCTATCCCGATCTTCAGCTCATTAAACTTCACGTTGGCATGAGCAAAACCCTTTACCCCCACGGTTCGCTCATAGCTGGCACGACTGTTTAAGTACTCCTGGATTTCAGACTCTGTCACACTGTAACTAACGCAGGAGGCCAGTGTCGTAAGGCATAGCAATACAATGATACTTCTCACTGAGAGCTCTCAATTTTTCGTCAAAATAACGGTAAGTATGACTCATGCCTGAGTCGATGCCAGTACAGTTTCAAGACGTTCAAATACAGTACTTGAATTCATCCTTGTACAGCTTTTTGAGCTTCTTCCTGTATTTTATGCCTTGCTTATTGGTGTAACCTTGTCGCATTTTACTCTGAATCTTCTCTATTTTTTCTCTTGTTTTCAGGCATTTATTATTCGAGTTTCCCTTGGCCTCTGCAGTATAAGCACCGCTCACCATCAGGCACAACAGGACTGTTATCCAGATTTTAGCCATTATCATTCAACCTCCACACGAAAATTACATGAGCGTACGAAGACGGTAACAATCCAGATAGTAAAGAATGGTACTTTTGCCAGTCAGCACGCAAAGTACCTGAGCTGGGAGACAAGTCAATTAAGTGAAAGTGAGAGGAGAGTTCAAAGCGCGCCGGAATCCAAGCGCGCTTTTGAATCCATTAGGCGATTTCAGAGAAGAGAACTTCTAAATCGTAGTTACATCGTAACAAATTATTTCTCAGTTTCTTCAAGGAGTTTACTTGAAGTTGACGGATCCGTTCGCGTGTTAGGCCCACTTCATCGGCAACTTGCTGTAACGTCTGCGCTTCATAACCCAGCAAGCCAAAACGGCGGCAAATAATCTCTTTATCACGTTCGTTCAGACAATCCAGCACTGATAGGGCAAGACTCGCAACGTCCTGGTTCCCAAGTACCGTTTCTGGTTTCTTCGAGCCATCATCCGCGATGAAGGCAGAAATTGACTGCGCATTGCTGTCATCGGAGACTGTTTGATCAATCGACATGACAGGTGCATCTAATGCCAGGACAGATGATATTTCTTCAACGTTGCGCTCTAGTTTGGTCGCTATCTCTTCGTGACTCGGCTCCTGGTTGGTACTTTTTAAGAGCTGCTTGTGTGTTCGAAGAATGGTGTTAATTTCTTTGGAGACATGGACAGGGAGGCGAATTGTCCGTGCCTGGTTGTGGATCGCCCGCTCAATTGTCTGCTTAATCCACCAGGTTGCGTAGGTCGAAAAACGAAAGCCCCGTTCAGGGTCAAATTTTTCAACTGCTGTAATTAATCCAATATTTCCCTCGTCAATCAAGTCACTTAACTGCATGCCACTACCACGGTACTTTTTGGCAATACTAACAACAAGCCTTAAGTTACTTTCGATCAGTGATGATTTTGCATTTTTATCACCACATAAACTTTTTCGACTAAAATGTACTTCATCAAATTTCGTTAGCAATGGCTTTTTAGCAATTTCTTGTAAATATAAATGTATTACATCAATATCAAAACCGTTGATATCATTTCCTTTGATATCCATATGACCACCCTCATTTATTTATAAATGTGTATTTGTTATTATTTCCACACAAAAACACACTACCATATGAATGTGACATATTCTATTCAACTATGGGCATAATATTGCCACTGGGTATACTATTTGGTTATTAATCGGTCTTTTATATTCTATTTATATTTGTACGACATAATAAGTTATTAACAAAATTGTAAGTAGAAAGGTAACAAAATTCTATCCAAGATAAAGCTACACAATTCAAAAATTGAGTGTTAATCATTTTTTGCAGTACTTATGATTTTCATTGAATGATATAGATACAGCTCAAGTGATAACTTTGCTTACATGATTCGTGTGAACGTTACAAAGATAAACTCGTGAAAGGCGTGTGATTTAGCTATTGTTCACGTTTGAATCATAAAGTCATGGTATATCAATGACTTAAAGTTATGGCAGCAGTGGTTATCTTTAATATGTTTCACAGAATGATAAGTAGATTAAATCACAGTTTTCAAGTACGTTTGTTTCGGTTCCGAAAGTGGGAAAAATATCTTTCGTTTAACACCAAACGTAACAATAAAAGCTTACCGCGAGGTGTTCGTAATCATAATCCCTTGAATATTGAATTTAATCAGCAGAATCAATGGCAGGGTCAACTGGGTCATGATGGTCGGTTCGTCATTTTTGAAAGTTCAACTTATGGTTTTCGAGCCGGTACCCGAATATTACGCAGTTACCAACGACGCAATATCAATACAATTTACAATATCGTTCATACGTTTGCACCGAGCCATGAAAATAATAGCGAACATTATGCCAATTTGGTCAGCCAATGGTCAGGATTAGGGTAACATCAGCAACTTGACTTGAGTGATAATGATACCGCGGCTAGAGTTATCCAAGCCATGGCCAGAATGGAAGTCGGGTACCAGTACCCACTGAGTGAAGTGATGCAGGGCGTTAAACTGGCTTAGATGGGTGACAATGTAACTTATTTTGGTGGTTTCTATTATCAGCAGTATGGGTTGATGAACCTTTCAGCCCATCAACTCATGACTCTTTCTTTGGCAGCCTGGCTTAAGCTATACGGAGAAAAAACCAATTGAATATAATAGGTGTAACGGTGCTGTAACAACCAGATAAGAGGCCCAAAAGCAGGCAATGGTGATACATAAGACACGAACGCTGGAATGGCATGTGTACTTATCTGATTTAATGATCACGCTTTTCCGGAGATGGAACTTTTGAGACAGCATGTATGCTACGAGGATATATACAAGGGTAAATGCAATCGACGGGATACTTTGGGGAACGAAGGGAGCTGCAAATATGAGTGAAATGATAAAGGCAATCCCTAGCACGATTGTTACTTTGCTATGGTTGTCTTTTTTGAGTATGGAAAAATTAGCCCAGATGAAATACAGCATCCCAACGGGGCCGCCGAGTGCTCCGAAAGCCACTTGTTTTGGTGTGTAGACCTGAGTCATTGCTGTTTCTTGATTATTGTTCATGTTTAGATGAAGCCCTGTGAAAGCGTCAGTGGATATCAAACTCTAATATCAATACATGAAAAATGATGTAAAGGAAGAATTATTCAGCTTACGGGACAACTCTCAATAAATAGCGTACATGGCTGAATCATGTGTTACTCATTAATCAAATGGACTCTCTGAGCCTATAAGGTAAACTTTTGTCGCTGCGGCATTCAAACCAGTCATGGGCGGAGCCGTCAATCTGAACCAGTTCGCCGAGACAGTCCCGGCGATGACGCGGTTGATAAATTCGGGGTTTGCGTTTGGCATGGGGAACCCATAGACCATCGGCGATCATCCATTGGCGCAGGTTTTCCAATGAGATAGAAATGTTATGGCACTCAGTGAGTTTTTCATAGGTCTGCGTTGGTCCAAAATCCAAATAGCATTCACGAATAATATTGAGACATTGGTATCGAATATTCTCATTAATTTTGTTTGATGAAGGTTTGCCTCGACGCTGATGGATGATCCCAGCTGCACCCATTTGGTGAAACCGAGTCACCAGGCGTTGGATCTGACGGGTGCTTAGTGAAAGAATACGAACGGCATCCGAACGTCGAATACGTTTTTCACATACGTCACGAATAGCACTCAGACGTAAAATCTCTTTGTCATTCATGGTTACCAACATCTTTTGTTTATCTCACACAGACCAGATAGATACTGAACCCGCATGTGCATGTGCATGTGCATGTGCATGTGTGCTGCGCTGGTCGGTGCCGCAAAACCTGTTCCCGGCGTGGGCGCAGCGGTTAGAAAAGTTATGGGGTAACGGATTCGCCCACCTTGAGCGCATCAAAAAACCGATGGCTGCCGGCAGCTACATCATTAAAGCGGTGGGCTATGCCGCCAATGTCAGCACCAGTTACAACTTGGTGGTAATGGAATCGCAGGTGCTCAAGCTGTCCCGTGCTCGCAACGACCCTGTCGCTTCTCCAGCAGTGGCAGACCAACAAAGCGAAGGCGAGGGAGCGCACCGAGCGCATCCGGGAAGCCAAAACGCAGGCCAAAATCCGCCGGATTCAAACCAGCGACGACAACGCCGCCGAGCTGGACCGACTCAGCATTGCCCAGCGTGGCTGGAAGGACGAATACCTGTTACTGGTGACGACCACGCCGCTGATTCTGTGCTTTGTGCCCGGCATGGTGCCGCATGTCGATGCCGGGTTCGCCGCGCTCAACACGGTGCCCGAGTATTACTGGTACGGCTTGGCAATGGTCTATATCGACTCGTTTGGATTCCGCCGCATGCTGCGGCAGGCCATCGAGAATTGGCATAAAAATAGGTTAGGGGGCTTGCATGGGCGAACTGATTAAGCTGTTTACCGAGCTGGGTATCGACCCACCAACCCTGATTATGTGTTATCTGCTGTTCCGGGCCGTCAAAGCCCACGAAACCGTGCTCGATGAGCTAAGAAAAATGCTGGCCCAGCATGAAAAGCGGATTATGAAATTAGAATGGAAAAATAACAAAGAATAACTCCATCCTTGCTTAAGTCACCAAGTGCATATTAAGATGTTTCTTTTAAGGAGGTGATATTTTGGATGTCCTGAACAACCGAGAATTAGCGACAATATTTTGGATGTTTGTTTTTGTCTTTTGGGTGTACCTAAAAAGTAAAGATAACGACATCATACAAACATCCATTAAAGGCTTCTTCTCAGCCGTTTACAATAAGTCGATTTTAATCGCTTTAGGGCTGATGTTGATTTACGTTTCATTAGTATCAATAATGTTAGCCAAAATAGATGTCTGGGATAGCGGTCAATTTAAGAACTTATTCATTTGGATTGTAACTGTTGCACTTGTCAACTTCTTCAACGCAAACAAAATAAAGCAAGATAAGAATTACTTTAAAAACACTCTGTTAGCTAACTTCAAAATAGTCGTCCTTATTCAGTTTCTAGTGAACACATACACATTTGACTTTATTGTGGAGCTAATAATAATACCTGTGTTTACCTTGATTTTC
This sequence comes from Photobacterium atrarenae, assembly GCF_024380015.1. NCBI lineage: Bacteria > Pseudomonadati > Pseudomonadota > Gammaproteobacteria > Vibrionales > Vibrionaceae > Photobacterium > Photobacterium atrarenae. The sequence goes on along the minus strand of NZ_CP101509.1, from coordinate 1,773,460 downwards.
ATGATGATTGAGTTTTCAAAAACAAACGAAAAGTATCATAAGATTAAGGTGTTGCTGAGCAGGTTTATAGAGCTATCAGGAGCCATTATTATTGTGTTTGCAATATACAGCCTGATTGATAACCCTGATGAGGTAATAAGCAAAAAGGGCTTTAATAATCTTGTAGTTCCAGTTGTTTTGTCAATAGCTATACTACTTTATATGTACTTGCTTACAGTGTATATTAGATATGAGGGTGTTAGAAATAAAGTTAGAGTTGCCATACCTAACAAGGCTTTAAGACTATATGCATTAACAATTTCTCAATTGTTTTTCAGAGGGTCAATTAGCACAGCGGAGTGGTGGGCAGATACTCTTTTTACAAAGGACCTAACATCGATAAGTGATGTGAATGACTCTATTCACTTAATCAGGAAGATGAAGCGACTTCAAGAAAAACCTCCTACTATTCCATCAAAAAATGGATGGTCACCATACCTTGCCAATACATTCCTTGAGGAATTCAATTTAAATACCAAGCACTACAAGAACTTGTATGACAATGAATGGTATGCACAATCAAACTATATGACAATTTCAGCTCTGCCTAAAAAATCCATTGGTGGTAATGATGTGCATTATTCAATATCAGGTACGTTCCATGAAGTTAAAAAGTTAACGTTAAGCTTAATTATAAATAGATCATCATCAGAAAAATCTGCTGTAGATGAATTTTTAAAGATTGGTAAGTCACTGTATTTAAAATCCCTTCATAAGCCTATGCCAGTTGAATTTGAACATGCACTCAAGAATCACGAAAAGTTCACAATAAAATCCCAAGGTAAAGCCGTTAATGTCCAAACAGAAAGTTGGGGAGATAGTTGTTCTCAATTGAAATTATGTATTGAGGTTTAATTTAAAGCCCGCAATCGCGGGCCTTTTCATACCCAAAGGCGAGGGAGCCTACTTGCTGGCACGTTTGGCCTGTGCCTTGCGGTAGGCCTTCTTTTTATCTTTGGTCACGGTGTCACTTCGTGGTTCTTGCAGGCGACGGCCACCACGGAACGGCAGCGGCGTGACGACATTGGAGCGAACCGGCACATAGTCCAGCTCATACATTCGTTTCAGCGTGTGGAACTCGTCAAACCGAAGTGCCCATGATTCCAGCTCTTTGGGGCTGAAACGGCGACCCTCGGGCGTGACAATTACGCAGTATTCCTCATCAATCCGAAAACCTTGCCAGCGGGTATCATCCGGCAGGTAGCCACGGGCGCGGATAATCAGCAGTTTTTCAGCCATCGGATTGACGTCAACTTCGCCGGTGAGCCAGCGTTTGACGGTAATGGGCCGGACATGAAACCACGCCGCCGCCTGGTCGATGTGGTCGAAAGTCAGCCAAAAGAGTCGTTTGAATGATTCATGCAGCATGATGAACCTCGCAAAATTAATCGGTTTATCTAAGTTTTTCTCGATTGATTGCAAGGCTATTGATTATTGGTATCTATCAAGCGGGCAAACACCGCCGACAAATGTCATCATGACCAACAGGCCTTGTTCTCAGGCATTCAAAACTACCGGGTAATCAAAGGGCTTAAAATCGGCAAAGTTTAGTTTAACCAACTGTTTCTAAAGGTTTTTATGTCGATATTACGGCGGGTTTCCAGACTGACTCATTAATTGTTAAATTTACCACCCTCTGTTTACCCTAATTTAAAATGTCCTGTTTGATTCCCAGATTCAAATGTCTCTTCTCAAGGTAGTTCATCCTGCTCGGAAACTGGCTGTAGAGTAGGGAAGTCAGGGTTTCTTCCGGCTGCTGGCTCTGAATTGTTCAGGGTGAACGAGTACCGGGTTCAGCGCTTCCAATTGCCGGATAGCACGTTGTTGCGCGGTACGTTTTGGCGCTTTTTTGCTGCGGCTGCGTTTCTGTTGCTGCTCGAATTCTTCCTGCTTGGCCTGGGCAAATTTCAGCACGGCGCCCAAACGCTTGTTCTCGACAACCTGGCCCTGATCAACATCAGCCAGCTTGTCGAAGGTTTTAAATGCCAGTTTACGATGGCCATACTGGATGGCGATGGTGCCATCGGGCCGGTCAAGTACCTTGACCACTTGATTCACCAATCGCTGGTTTTCTTCTGTTGGATCAATCAGGTAAACCACCTTGTCATACTGAAATGTCAGGGATTTCGTGAGCTTACGCAGCTCTTGCCATGCAAAGATATCATCCAGTTCGTCGGTGGATTCCCACAGCGCTCGGTGCATGTCTTTCGGAAACCGTGCCGGCTTGGCAAAGCGGCGGTTAAAATCAGCGATGAAGTCGGGGAGCCAGGCATTGGCTTGCTCGATGGTATCGATGCCTTGCAGGCGCATTTCTTTGACTAAGCGATCAATCGAAAGCTGACTCAGTTTCGCTAAAGCGCAGGTTCATCAGGCGGCCGGTGGCATCATCGATAAACACCAGGAGGCAGCATTTGTCGCTGCGACCTTCGAACCAGTCATGGTGGGAGCCGTCAAGCTGAACCAGTTCGCCGAGACAGTCCCGGCGAGTTTCTCATGGGCCAATGTCGGGCCGAAATCACTATACAGTTGGTGAAGCAAGGCCAGCGTCTGTAATTTTAATTTCTCATCATGACGATGGTTGCCAGGCTGACCACGTTTTAAAGAAACCAAACCAGCAGCACCAAATTCGATGAAGCGTTTGACCAAGCGATAAACTTGGCGAGGACTGAGCTTAAGTAAGCGGGCAGCATCGACACCGGTGATCCGTTTATCACAGATGTCTTGGATTAGTTTGATTCTCAATAATTCATTGTCAGTCATGGTCAATAGCATCCAAGGGCTCCAAACACGGCTAATAAAGCGTGTTTTGAAGCTAGAACAACATGACATTTCAATCTGGCTCAAACCTGACATTTCTAACTAGATCTTACATCCCTAGTACGCATTATATAGATTATGTTAAATATGATGTAAGATAAAAAAGATGAAACGCAAATCCATAGCCTAAGACCGCTTGCTTTCATCCCCTCTGCTTCTCATAACACAGCCAGTACCGGGCAATTTAACAGTATTGGCTATTTACCATAAAATAGGTAATTAACACCTATTTTTAAACCCGGCTGCAAATGGTCAGTTTGCCTGGCGTTTCAAAATCAGGTGTTATTACTAAAACGATTCGAAGCGCACCATCCAGCAACGAATCATCAGGTTATTCGGAATGAGTCAAAACCAGTAACACTTTTTCCAGCATAGAAAAACAGCTTGGGTACTCCCAAGCTGTTTTTTGGATGTCGCCAATGTCGATTAACCGCCGGCCAGTTTCACAGTATGGCCTTTTTTCTCCAGCGCGGCTTTAATCACATCGCGTTTGTCGCCCTGAATTTCAATCGTCCCGTCTTTCACCGAGCCGCCACAGCCACAGACTTTTTTCAGCTCGGCAGCCAGTAGTTTGAGTTGCGCATCTTCCAGGTCCAGGCCCGTCACAATACAAACGCCTTTGCCTTTACGACCTTTGGTCTGGCGCTGAATGCGAACAATGCCGTCACCTTTAGGACGCTCGGGCGCTTGTTTCTCTTCTTTGATGCGACCGGTTTCAGTTGAAAACACTAAGCGGCTGTTATCATTCATTGGGATAAATCTCGTCTATTTTCTTGGATTTGTGACCCTGGTAGTAACTCTCATACTCCACCTTGCAGATCACCAGTGACCAAATATTATCAATAAATGGCCTTGAAACGGAAACAGATATGATTCGAAACGTAGTCTTTGACTTTGGCGGCGTCCTTTTTCAATGGTACCCACAAGAAATCGTCGAATCCTTCACCAGTTCAACTGAGGAGCAGAACCTCTTGCTCACGAAGATTCTGTGTCATCCTGACTGGCTGTCTCTCGATCGTGGCACGATGTTGCTGGCAGAAAGTATTCCAAAATTTTCTGCCAGAACCGGTATATCAGAAGGCCGTATTGAAGACTTCCTGACGCATGTCGTTGACAGTCTGGTGAAGATTGATGAAACCGAAGCCTTGTTATATCAAATCGCCGGCTATCATTATGCGCTCTATTACCTCACCAACATGAATACCGCATTTTTCGAAACGTTGAGCGAACGTAATGGTTTCATCTCTTTGTTTTTAGGCGGGATCGTTTCTGCCAATGAACGGATGGTAAAGCCAGAGCCTGACATCTTTCATCAATTGAGGCAGCAGTATAACCTGGTACCGGCAGAAACACTGTTTATTGACGATACCACTGCAAATATTGAAACAGCCCAAGCCCTTGGATTCCAAACGGTTTTGTTTACGCAAACACCATCTTGTTTTGAGAATATTCGAAAGATTCTGAATTTTAACTAGAATTTGATACGATCCCAGGGACGATTGGTATAGTAAGAACAAACGTTCTGATTGTTTGTCTACAGTCATTCACAAACAAGATGTATTTAGGAGTCTCTGTGAAAAAGCTTCTGCTAACCGCACTATTACTACTATTCTCTGCTACCAATGCCAACCTTGCGCTGGCAGAACGCGCGGATAACGTGAGTCGTTCAATTGTAGGCCAAGTTGAAACGATTCGAATTCATGAACTGGAACTCGATTACAAGGCGCGGATTGATACCGGTGCAAAAACAACGTCAATTCACGCCGTTGATATCAAAGTGACTGGCGAAGACAGTGACAGCGACAATATGCGAGATCACCTGGGTGATATGGTTGAATTCACAACCTTTAACGAAAAAGGCGAAAAAGCGACTTATAAAGCGAAAATAATCAAAGTTAGTAAGATTCGCAACGCTCAGGGCGTAGAACGTCGCTACGCTGTAAAAATGGATTTAGGTTGGAATGGTGAGCATAAGCGTGTCTCGGTGAATTTGCGTGACCGTGGCAAGCTCGACTACAAACTCTTGATTGGGCGTAACTGGCTCAGTGGTGATTACCTGGTTGATGTCGATAAGAAAGATGAAGACGATTAACCCACATGAAAATCGAAACGCCCTTGATTGGGCGTTTCGATTGTTTGTCCCCTCACCTACCTCTTCTGCTGTTGCATTTTTTCTATCACTGCGTCGAGGTGCTTCTTCAAGGCGGCCGGTGAGCCTTTAAACAAGCGACCACGTAGAATGACATACCACTCATTCGGTTGGCCATTGTCATTCATAAGTTTAAACCCGCGATATTCTTCAACTTTTTGCTCAGCTGGCTGCTTTTGAGTCGAGACACCTTCAAATTTTTCAGGTGGCATAAACGCTTTCATATCACACCACCAGTCGATACTTTTTTTGACTAGGGTGAGCTTGCTTTCAACTGGATGGCCATTGATACTGGTCTTCCAACCATCCGGTGCACCTGAGGAATTTTCAATATTGTGCCCGCGATGGAATAGTCTTTTTTTCATTAACGCCTCTCAGCTACTTTGAGCTAAAAATTGTTCAAACCTTGAGCAAAATCAAGCACTTCGTCTCAGAACAATTGATGTATAAGTTTATTTCCGTTCTTACTCTATTGAAGCACCCTAAAACGGATTTGTCTTGCTGATAAGCCCATAAATTATAAAGGATGTGACTTTTTTAATGTTTTTCTGCTAGATATTTGTTGTTTATGCTAAATTGAAAATTATAGTGCGTTAAGTGAATTTATCATTATGGCAAAGAAAGTTACACCAATCGACGATCCAGACCAATGTCAGGAGAGCATTCAACTATTCAGCAAGTACCAAGACTCCCTCACTCCTTGGCAAGTACTGACACAGAATCAATATGCCCGTAACACGCTGGTTGCCTTTAAAAACGATTGGCATAACTTTCTTAGTTTTTGCATTGAGCATCATGTTCAGCCCTTACCCGCGAAGGCTGACACCGTGCATCGATACATTGAATACATGTCGCGTAGCCGGAAACTGGCGAGTCTGAAGCGTTACATGGTCACGATTTCCTTAGTACACCGTTGCCATCAGTTACCCGACCCTTGTGCTCAAACTGAAGTTCGACTGGCGATGCAAAAACAGCAACTTGAAAAACACGATGACTACAAAAATGCCGCTGCATTTCGTGACACCCACTTGCAACGTCTGCTCGAGCAATTCGAATCATCCCCAAAACTCAAAGACATCCGTGATGTTGCGATTTGGTCGGTCGCGTTTGAAGCCATGCTCAAACGCAGCGAGTTGGCGGCATTAACACTCGATAACCTGAATATCCACCCCGATGGCCTCATTGATCTCGAAGTCACCGACACCCGGATCGCGCTCAGCGCCATTGCATCCAAGGCACTCCAGCGTTGGCTTGTCGCCGGCATGATCACGGACGGTTACCTGTTCCGTCGCATTGATCGCCACAGTAATCTGGGTGAACTCCCACTGGACCACTCTTCAATTTACCGGGTTTTCCGCCGTGCCAGTGACGAACTGGGCATGCCGTCGAATGATCTGTTTTCCGGCCAATCCCCGCGGGTCGGCGCCGCACAGGATTTAGCCGACTCCGGCGTTTCCATCCCTGATATCCAGGAGCAAGGCCGTTGGAAAAGCCCAGCCATGCCGGCGCAATATGTTGGCCATACTGATCGCCATGATCAGGAAATTGCGAAGTACATTAAGCACAAGCCCTGGGAAAAATGAGGGTTCAAAACATAAAATTATAGTGCGTCAGATGGAATCTGTTTTCCACTACTGCGGGCTATCCGTCCAATGCTCGCCAGGACCATGTTGCAGATCAATCGGTACAGTGATCCGCTCAAACAGTTTCTCAAGCGGTTTCAGTTCGCCGAAATAACCCATTTGGTTGGCATCGACCCATTCTTTGAGATTGATTCCTTCCCAACAGACTTCGTAGCCGGCGTTAATTGCCAGGATCTCGAAAAATATCCGCTGAACCCGACCGTTTCCCTCCCTGAAAGGATGAATGATATTCAGTTCGCAATAATAGTGCGCAATGCGTTGAATAAACTGAGTAAAAGATAAGCCACAGAGGTAATGCTCTTCAGCCAGCTCCTGAAACAAGCGCTCAGCTTCTCGCTCAATATTCTGCATATGGCAGAAGCGGGTTTGCCCCTTGGTGATATCGACCTGACGGATCTGCCCGGCCCAGGCGTAGAGGTCCTGAAACAGAATACGGTGAATTTTTTGGAGATAAGCTAAGTTAAACTGGCCAAACTCAGGTTCGAAATGCGCGGCCCGCACCCGGGTAAAGTCCCGCTCGGCGCGCTCCAGCTCATCTTCATCTCGGATCGATAACAGGTTCTTCAGTACCGGACTGTCGGGGTAACAATCCGGGTCCTGCGTCACACCATATTTATCTCGCATAGTGCTCTTTCAGTTTGGCGATTTTGACTGACTCAGGTGTGCTATCAGATTCAGCGTTTACTTTGGCTGGCTCCACATCAAAGCCTTCTAACTGCAGGCTTGCCCGATAGTTACGTTCACGTAATGCAACAAAACGTTCACGCTTTTGCTTCTCTGATAGCATGTTGTTCCTTACTTGCATCTATAACCAGTATTACACTCAGTCAAAGAAACGTCACATCAGCCGGAAGGGATTAACCTTCCGGCTAAAGATTACACAGCTGCAGACTTGATGGCTTGCTCCAGGTATCGATGGAACTGATGACCATGATGCTTGAGCATCTGCGGGAACATTGAAATCGGTGTCATTCCCGGAAAGGTGTTGATTTCATTCAGCAATATTTCATTCTCTTCACTGAGGAAAAAATCAATCCGTGACAGATCTTTCAGCTTCATCTGCACAAAAGCTTTACGGGCATAACCACGAATTTGCTCGACCTGTGCTTCGGTCAACCCTGTAGCTTCAACGGATGTCGTGGAGTGACTGTCAGCGCTGTATTTTTCCTCATAGGTGTAGAACTGATCATCCGGGCAGCTCACTTCACCGGGCTTAGTAATCACCAGCTCATCGCCATACTGGTAAGCGGCAATCTCCAGCTCACGGGGTTTGATCGCTTTCTCGACCAGCACCTGATCTGAGAAGGTAAACGCCTGGTTGATTGCATCAGCAAGGTCTGCCGGGGAAGTGACTTTATAGCACCCCACAGAGGAGCCCTGACATGCGGCCTTCACAAAAACGGTCCCCCAATTCGCCAGCGCAGCTTCTGCTTTTGTGTGACTCTCATCGTTATTTTCACTCAGGAAAATATACGGCGTATTGGGGATATCCAGCGCGTCGAACCACAGCTTGGTGGTGATTTTGTTAAAACAGTTGGTACTCGCCTGGGCATCACAACCGAAATAAGGCAATTTTGCGATCTCCAGGAATGACTGCAAGTCACCGGTTTCTCCCGGATAACCATGAATACAAGGGATCACATAATTGATGTCCACTTTGCCGGCTTCAGTCTGCAAGGTGCGATCAAGGTTAAGCTGGCAGGGCCAGCCCTGATCATCAAACCAGCCGTCCTGCTTCATCTCAACGCGTGTGTACGTGATGTCATCAAGCATTTGTAACTGCTGCTCAACGAAGTTAGCAGAAATGAGAGAAATTTCATGCTCGGCACTGCCGCCGCCGCACAGTAATAATACGTGGATTGAGCTCATTATCATCCCTTGTCTTCATCACTGATAAATTTCGCTTATCAGTCATCATGATTGCTGCGCAGCGCGCTGGGGCGCCGCACACTAAATCGATAGTACTTCGGCAATGTTAATCAAAAAAGGAAACAGATGGCAGCCAGGATCGCAGTTTACAATGAAAAATTTCGATAAATTGACAGTTTGCGGCTATTAAATCTGCGATTGCGTTCCGATAAAGCGTTCGCTTATCCCAGACATTCTCCCGCAATCCGGCTGATCTTACCTCCCGTTCCGATCCGCATGTTGGCCGCATCAAATCGAGTAGGAGGAGGCCTCACGGCCTCCGTCCTCTCACACCACCGTACAAGCGTGGGTCGCATACGGCGGTTCCGAATATATTTTCAGTGACTCGTACCCATCTCGCAACGAGTACAGACCCATCTCCTTGAACCATTTCATTGGCATGGCCTGATTGAGCTGGGGCGATAAAGCCAAGTGCCACCACCCTTTATCTGACATCGCCAGCTTCCACGCATTGCGTTCGCTTACACCCTCTTGGCGTAACCATGTCGCTATGCTGTATCTGCGCTTGCGCTGCTTGAGGCGATAGCACCGTAAGCGCCGCCTTATCCATTCATCCAAGCGCTGCATCGCGCTTTTCCGTATGGCAAGCTTGAAATAGTGTTGCCAACCTCTTAGGTATTGAGTGAGTTCGACTAGGACTGTCTTCAACTCTCGCCCTCGATTCCGCTTCGTTATTTGACGCACTCGCTTCTTCATCTGAGTTTGTGCTGTCTTCGAGATATGGATGCTTCCATCTCGTTGAAAGCGATGGCCTAGGTAAGTCCGCTCTGTCACTCTCGTTGCCGCACTTTTCTCACGGTTAACCCTGAGTTTCAGTTTCTGCTCCAAGAACTCCGTGATTGAGGCTTTTACTCGATTGGCGGCTTCCTCACTGTGCACGTAGATTTGGCAGTCGTCTGCATATCGGCAGAACTTATGCCCTCTTCGCTCAAGCTCTTTATCCAACTCATCTAATACGATATTTGATAGCAGCGGAGATAATGGTCCACCCTGTGGCGTCCCTCGTTGCCTCTGCTCAACTAACCCGTTTCGCATTATGCCTGCCTGTAGGTATGACCTGACCAGCTTCAGGACCCGTTTATCTGTGATGTCCTCCGATAGCCTGTGCATCAGTCTATCGTGGTTCACAGTATCGAAGTATTTCGCCAGGTCTATGTCGACTACATAACCCCGCCCCTCCCTGATGTAGTGGCTTGCTGCCACCAATGCATGGTGGGCACTGCGGTTAGGCCTGAACCCATAACTGTTGCTTGAAAACTGAGGTTCGTAGATATCTGTCAGTACTGAGGTAATGGCCTGTTGGACTACCCTATCAAGTACAGTTGGGATACCTAGCTGCCTCACTCCCCCGCTAGGTTTGGGAATTTCTACACCCAGAACGGGTTGCGGTTGGTAGCTCCCGTCCAGAAGGCTCTGGCGGAGCGCTTGCCCATTAGAAGACTGCCGAAGCATCGAGATAGTCGCTGTTATGTCGAGTTTATCAACCCCAGCACATCCCTTGTTCTTCTTCACTCTTCTCAGGGCTTGGTTCAGATTTGTTGAGGAGCAGATCCGCTCCATCAACTGAGTTGAGGTCACCAAGACTCGTCCTCCTGTCTACGCCGATCATGCTTGTCATTCTTCGTGGCCATGAGCGTCACTTGCGGTGTTGCCCAGTAGTACGTAGAGATGTTGTTCATCTTGCTATGACCCCACATGATTGAGTGTCTAGTGACTGCTTCTTGATATATTCAGTTCCGGCCTTCCCTTGGGTTGTACTTCCCCAAGGTACTATGCCTTCTGCTGACTTCTTATTACCCGTCACACAACATCACTGTTGTATTAGTCTCATCCGAGACAGGTCGTAAGATCTCCCGAGGTAAGACGTTGTTCTTTCCCTTGGCTGTGCCTGATTTACCCGTACACACTTCCCGTCGAGGCATTGGGCTGTTCTATATATTGCTAGGTTACCCAAGTTGTACTGGCCTACTATCAGGTTTCTGTTCGTCACACCCAAGTTTTGCCGTTTGCTTCCTTCAGATCCCACCTCACGGTGGGCACCCTTGCATAGGCTAACGGTTCTCGCTCGACTGAGCCCGTAGAGGACTTTCACCTCCTAGAACAACGCCATGCTCGGCGCACAAAGAGAAAAAGAGAGCCGGAGCTCTCTTTTTCAATCAACATTCTTAGTTCAATTTTGTCATTTTCGGGGTGGACGAAGATTTAATTTTCGCCAGACTTCTGATGAACGGGCCGTAGGATTTAACGTCGTTCGGCAACGCCTTGAGTGCTTGTTCTGCTTGCTGACGCGTCTCGAAACGACCGTAAAGCAACGTATACCAAGGCAGCCCCTGCACTTGCTTCTGATTCATCCATACCGGCTGATCCGAAGGCAATTTATTCAGATATGGCTGAAACCCTTTATTATGACTCAACGCCAGTACCTGAATGGTATAACCGCCCGTTTTTCTCTGTACGTACTGATAAGTTGGTTTTTTCTTCGCAGCCGGGGGAACCGGTTTCGGCTCAACTTTTGCGGCCGGTACAGGATCCGGCTGCACGAGTTTCGGCGTTGTTGTCGGCTTTGCAGTGACCATCGCCGGCTTCTCGCCAACGACTTTTTCATCTAGCGCCACGGCAGCCTGCTCATTCTGCGCCGACGTCGCCGAAGCGATCGATTGCAGCGGATCAGCCGTGTATACTTCTTCAGATGATGCACTGACAATCTGGATGGTTTCTCTGTCTGATGCACACCCGACTAATGCCGCGGCAACGGCAAACACAGCAATTTTCTTCATTCTAACTCTGCCAAATAGTAAATCTGACTTCATTCTGCCGTCGCTCCTTCACGCAATCAAGAGCAAGTTCAAGTAAAATCAATAACTCTTCGCCACGTGTCACAGGAAGCCGGTTACCGTGGCTCCAATGCAGGCCCTCCTGGTCTCCCTCACCCATTCGCCGTAATTGCCACAATCACACCCCAGCCTCTTCGTTCGAAGCAGAGCCAGATTGCCAGGGCATCCGTCACAGCCCGCATACTTTAGTCAGAAACTCCGGGCGTGATCCGTTAAACTCCTGAAAAGCGTTTAAATATTGCAGGTGATGCTATGGAAGGACTGGATAAACTGCTCAAGCCTAAATCAATTACTGTGATTGGCGCTTCTGATAACCCCAGCCGGGCCGGGAACGTCGTAATCCGCAATCTTCTGGCCGGCAGCTTTCATGGTCCCATCATGCCGGTCACCCCCAAGTATGATGCCGTTGCCGGAGTACTGGCCTACCCGACCATTGACAGCTTACCCCGGGTGCCCGATCTGGCTATCGTCTGTACCAATGCCCATCGAAATGTAGACGTCATTCGCCAGCTCGGCGAAAAAGGCGTCAAAGTTGCCATAGTATTAGCTGCCGGCATGAACACGGTCTTTCCGGGCCAGAATGAGACCGAAGAAGACCGGATGTTCACAACAGCCCGGCAGTACGGTATGCGTCTGGTCGGCCCGAACAGCATGGGGCTGATCCTGCCCTGGTTGAACCTCAATGCCTCTTTTTCACCCGTCGCGGCAAATCAAGGTAACATCGCTTTCATTTCTCAATCCGCAGCGGTGTGTACCACCATCCTGGACTGGGCAAAGAACAAAAGCATTGGCTTTTCGACCTTCCTGTCACTCGGCGATGCCTGCGATATCAATTTTGCCGAATTACTCGACTATCTCTGTCGCGACAGCAAAACCGAAGCCATCTTGCTCTATGTCGACTCGATTAAAGATGCGCGCCGGTTTATGTCTGCCGCCCGGGCTGCGGCCCGCAACCGCCGGATCCTGGTGTTGAAAAGTGGCCGCACCCGTGCAGGCAGCGCAGCGGCCTATCTGCATACTGGTGGCGAGATTGGACTCGATGGTGTCTATGACGCCGCCATTCGCCGGGCCGGAATGCTGCGGGTTCACAACACCCATGAACTTTTTGCCGCGGTGGAAACCCTGGCGCATTCAGTTCCGCTACGTGGCGAGCGGCTGGCCATTCTGACCAATGGTGGTGGCCCGGCCGTGATGGCGGTCGATGCCCTGGCCGATCGCGGCGGAAAACTGGCACAGCTAAGCCCCGAGACCGTCGAGAAATTATCGGAGGTGCTCCCAGCTTGCTGGTCCCATGCCAATCCGATCGATATTATTGGAGATGCTGGGATTAACCGCTATGAAAAAGCGATTCGTATCCTGCTCGACAGTGACGACTTTGATGCACTGCTAATCATGCACTCGCCCTCGGCAATCGCCCCGGGAAATGAAACTGCCAGACGGCTGGTTCATGTTCTGCAATCTCATCCCCGAACCAAGCGATTCAATATCCTCAGCAACTGGGCCGGTGAAAATGAAGCAGCGTTGTCACGGCAAATCTTCACTGAAGCCGGATTTCCGGCCTACCGAACCCCAGAAAGCGCCGTTTCGGCCTTCATGCACTTAGTGGAGTACCGGCGCAACCAGAAACAATTGATGGAAACACCCGTATCTTACGGTGAAACCGCTGCCAATCCACGCCATGTTCACGATGTACTTAACCACCTGTTAGCCCAGGGCACTTCGCACCTTGAAACCCATGAGGTCCGGCCGGTACTGGAAAGTTATGGCTTCAGTACGCTACCGACCTGGATTGCCACCGATCCGGCGGAAGCGGCCCACATTGCTGAACAAATTGGCTACCCGGTTGCGGTGAAACTGCGCTCTCCGGACATTCGCCATAAATCCGAAATCCACGGGGTGATGCTGCACCTGCGCACGGCGGCGGAGGTAGCCAACAGCGCCCAGGCGATTCTGGATCGGGTCACACTCAATTACCCGAATGCCCGGATTGATGGCCTGTTGGTGCAGCGCATGGCAAACCGCTCCGGTGCTCAGGAGCTACGGATCTCCGTTCACCATGATGCGGTGTTTGGTCCGGTGATTTTCATGGGAGAAGATGCGGCCGAGTGGGATATTCACAAAGATGCAGCCGTCGCCCTGCCACCACTGAACATGGCCCTGGCGCGCTACATGGTGATCAATGCGATTAAAACCGGCAAGATCAAACAGCGCAGCTTTCCGGAACGGATCGATATCCCGGCGCTGTGTCGACTGCTGGTCAAAATTTCCCAGCTCATCATTGATTGTCCGGAAATTGAAAGCTTCGATATTCATCCGCTATTGGCGGCCGGCGAAGAGATGACCGTGATTGATGTATCGATGAGCATCAAACCCTTTGATGGGGACAAACAAACCCGGCTGGCGATTCGCCCGTACCCGAAAGAGCATGAGCAACAGGTCACTCTCAAAGACGGCTCTGAAATTCTGCTGCGCCCCATCCTGCCGGAAGATGAGCCCAAGCATAAAGCCTTCATCTCCAAAGTTTCAGTGGATGACCTCTATCGTCGTTTCTTCTCCGATGTCGGTGAGTTTAACCATGAAGCCCTGGCCAACCTGACTCAGATTGACTACGACCGCGAAATGGCATTTGTTGCAACCCGGCAAATTACCCGGCTCGATGGCCAACAAGATGAAGAGATCATCGGCGTGACCCGGGCCTTGTCGGATCCGGAGAATGAAGAAGCGGAGTTTGCAATCCTGGTGCGTTCGGATTTGAAAGGGGTTGGCCTGGGCCGTATCCTGATGACCAAGATAATTGATTACAGCCGTCAGCGAGGACTCGAGCGCTTAACCGGCATGACCATGCCTTCAAACCGGGGCATGATCATGCTGGCGCAAAAGGTCGGGTTCAGCATTGATATCCAGATGGAAGACGGCATTGTTGAGATGATGCTGCCGCTGAAATAATGCAAACATGCCCCAACGAAAACAGTGTTTAGCTGTGTCGGGGCTTGTTCATTCTTTGAGGAGCAAAGCCCCTATTTATCCTTTTTGATGGCCTTCAGCCGGTTGGTTCAGCGTGCCTTTCCACAAGGTTTCGATATGCTGAATACACCAGGTTTTGGCTTTTCCCATTCGGCTGCGATTCCAGGCTAATACAATGTCCATTTCAATCACAGGATCATTACCAATCACCACCAGCTCACCGCGATTCATCGCTTCTTCGGCATAGCAAACCGACATAGTGCCGATCCCCATTCCGGCTTTCAGCGCCACCAGCTTGTCGTGCATTGAACTGACCGTCAGCAACGGCTGTTCATCAAGGATATTGTGCGTCAGCGGCGGCAGGTTGCGGGCAGTATCCGCTACAGCAATTCCTCGATACTGTTTCCTGACCGCCGGATCCAACGGGTTGTCATGTTGGTGGATCGGATGATCCGGATGAGCAACCCAAACCAAATCCAGCTTGCCAATCGGCTGAATTTTCACCTCGGGCGGAGCAACACTGGGCGCCGGGGCAATCAACAGATCTGCACGATCCTGGGCCAGCGCTTCCCAACATCCAGCCAGAATTTCTTCCTGAAAGCGCAATCGGGTTTTACTTTTCTTCGCCAAGCCCTCAACCAGTGACAGCATATGCTCCAACCGGATCAGACCATCATAAGCAATGGTGATATCCAGCTCCCAGCCATGGGCCAGCGCACTAGCATCTGAAATCATTTCATCTGCCGCGGTGAGAAGCTGGCGTCCCCGCTCCAGAAGCAAGCGACCGGCTTTGGTAAACGCAGCTTTATGGCCGGAGCGATCAAAAATAACCAGATCCAGATCCTGCTCCAACTTCTGAACCTGATAACTCAATGAGGACGGGGCCCGACCCAGCTCTTCCGAGGCCGCTGCAAAACTGCCGCGACGTTCAATCGCATCCAGTACCAACAACGCCTCAAACGACAATAATTTATTCACTTGTTCTCCCGGCTGACAAGCTCATCTGATGATGACACTTTGTATCATAGAATCATGTGCTATTCCCATGAAAAAGCACAGGTTATCGCGACTTCAGCATCGCAATCACATCACGTCGGCCATACACTCAAAGCGAATATCGATTCAAAATGCTCTGTCTTTCCCCCGAGATTTTTCTCACTAACTGCTGATTTCATTCAAAAATATGAATAATCAACAACGTGCAATGTGATAGAACTCAGCGCTTCAAATTTCAGTTTCACCCTGCCTCTTGTTTACCCGGCCGATTTAGCCTGCGCCAAAAACAACAAAGCCTCCGCTTCGGAGACTTTGAGAAAAGAGTGCCTGACAGCCGATGCAGCGCTCAGCTGCATCGCTGATCCATTTACATCAACCACTTCCACCAGATAAACACGGCCAGGAAGCCGAACAGGTAGGTCAGCCCAACCCAGGACAGCCATTTCATGGTTCGACTCCATTGCAAGGCTTTTGGCAGCGCCGTGTTTGCAACCAGCAGATAATTGAGCAGCGCAAATACCGGTGTGGTCATAAATGCCAGCACCATGGCAAAGTTCAGCATCGGCATCAGTGCAGAGCTGAAGAAGAAAATAATCGCCAGGGCGGCAGCCGTGACCAACAGCATCCAGGCGTTATGGTAACTGCGCTGCTCTAACGGCTTTTTCTGCAGCAGCAACTGCGATTCTGCCAGTGCGCGCGAGTAACCGTCGATCACGGTGATCGTACTTCCGAAAATACAGAAAAAGGCGATCACAGCGATCAGGTAGCGGGACCACTCACCAATCGTCGATGCATACAGGCCAACCAACTGATGGGAGAAACCAATCCCGGAGCTTTTAAGTTCCGTTCCCGAACCATGCAATACCAACGCACCCAGCGCCAGGAACACCACCGCCAGGATCGCGGTGCCAATATACCCAACATTAAAATCCATCAAAGCCGACTGCGGTGTGACGTGCTGCGATTTTTTCTGGCTTTTCAGCCACAACGACGTCAGGCAGGAAATTTCAATCGGTGCCGGCATCCAGCCCATCATCACCACAACAAATCCAATCGAGGCGATGCTCCATACCGATGGGGCTTCAAAGTCAGCCGGCGCCACGGCACCTTTCCCTGCCGCGATCATCACAGCCGACAACGTTGCAATCACCAGAACCGCCATAATGGTTTTCGACAGCCCATCCAGCGCTTTGTAGTGTCCGGCCAGCAGAATCACCAGACACGCGGTCGCCACAATCGCCGACAGCACCGGAAGTGACAATGTTACCGGCAGGAAGTACCCCAACAAGCTGGCGCTGAACAACACCAAC
Organism: Photobacterium atrarenae; assembly: GCF_024380015.1. Classification (NCBI taxonomy): domain Bacteria; kingdom Pseudomonadati; phylum Pseudomonadota; class Gammaproteobacteria; order Vibrionales; family Vibrionaceae; genus Photobacterium; species Photobacterium atrarenae. Next base: position 1,756,779 of record NZ_CP101509.1, on the reverse strand, counting down.
GCTGCGGTATTCACAATCCCGGAGATCATGCTTAGTCCGGTAAAGACCCACAGATAACCCCGGCCAAGGCTATCGTAGCCCTGGATCAAGCTATTCCCGGTTCCCATCGTGAACTGAACGCCGGCACGGAAAAAAGGATATTTTAAAAGGTTAACCAGCAGAATAAGCGCAGCCAGTTGCCATCCATAAATGGCCCCGGCCTTCGTTGAAGCAACCAGGTGAGAACCGCCGACGGCGGCAGTCGCCATCATAATCCCCGGCCCCAACGACTGGATCAGTTGTTTGAAATTCTGGCTCCTCACGGGTTGAACCTGGGTGTTTGCTGCATCGGTCATAATCACTTCCTAATGATTTTTTATTTTTTGATATTTTTGTGTTGAGCAGTCCAATTTCTCTCAGCTTTCCTACTCTTGATCAACCCATCCAAATCGTTCATTCAGCATTTACCGCTGCGTGTAGATAAATTAATGGTGTTTTGTGTCAATACGGTTTTGGCCGCCCACTTATTTGTCGTGCAAATAGAGAGAAAAAAACAATAAAAAACATTCGCAGCCGGCATAGCATTCGAATCCATTGCTGACCTATCGCGGTGCAGGCCGCCGCCTCATCGCCCCTTGCGAAGTAATAAGCACCCTAGGTGCTTCATTTTCACCTCTTTTTCCGTTCCGGTTTATGCTTAGAAGGGAGGACATATCTTCCCCTAACCTGAAAAGTCTTTAAGCAGCCGTATTCATGAATGTAGACCAAACATTACCGCCCACGGCTTCCCCCGCCGGCAAGCGCAGCAGAAAATACAGCCGCAAGGTGAAGCTGTTTGTTTATGGTCTGTGTTTGATTCTCGGGCTTATCGTGATTCCCGCAATCCTGGTGCCACCCTGGCTGGCCAGTAAGGGGATCGAAATCAATGCTATTTCAGGCATTGGCTTTGAGCAGGGGCTGACAATCCAAGAGGTCTCGATTGCCATTCAGGGTAACCAGATGACCTTCCACCATGTTTCACTGGCGCATTTTGTCGAACAACAAAGTGCGATTTCCAATGCTTCCTGGCGGCTGTTTGCAGCCCGCAGCACGATCCGGTTAGCACCCAACCTATTGCGCCCCCTGGCTGAGCAAGGCATCGTACTGGGTCACTTGACGCTGACCAATACCGCCTTTCGCTTCATTCATCTTTCCAAACCGTACCTGTTCAGTGCCCATGCTGAACAAATTGAAACCACACTGACACCCGCAGCCGTGTCCACGCATGCAAAAGCACCCCATGGCCAAACACAGGGCAAGGAAAAAGCAATCAAACAGCGCATCAACAATGTCGATCTGGTACTTTCCACCCAGCCCAAACCGGTCCTGAGCGGCTTTATCGGCCAGGGGGCGCTGGCGTTCATGCTTCCCGGCGATCAAAATAACAATCGCTATCCGTTCCAGTTCGACCACGCCAATTTTTCCCTCAGCTGGTTGACGCCGCAGATACCGCTGACAGTACACATCCGCAAACTCACGCCGCAGTGGCCAACGGTGATCCCGAATTTTTCTCAAATCGCCACCAACGCTTCGTTCTCGATGAACCTCAGCCAGCCAGAGAGCACCATCACGTTAAGCGCGACGCAACTCCATATCGACAAACCGACTCAACTGCCCGAGTTCCCTTCCCAGCTGCAACAACAGCCGGGATTGCATTTGGGATACCTGATGACCCGCCTGAACCAGCTTCCGGTCCGCCGGATCAGGATTGATGATTTTCGTTTTGGCAACTGGCTCAGTCAGACACAGTTGCATTTCAGCCCGCCCGGAAAAGATTCTCCGGGCGGGCTGAGCCAAGGCGCAGACAAAAGCAATGACACCGCCAAAGAGCAGGCATCGGATGACGCTCACACAGAGCCATATTTTCAACTCCGCGGCAAAGCCTTGATACCAACACCTTTTGATGTATCAGTGACGCTGGAGAGTGATGAGCAGGATCGCAACCAGCTCCAGGCCCGGTTATCTGATGGCCGTGATCATCTGGCATGCCAGGTCCGTTTGTACACAAACCAACCATTGCCTGAATCACTCCAATGCCAGGTCGATATAAGCGATACCCGAGTATTCAATAACAAGCTGACAAAACCCGATTTACCACATGCCAGGCTGACTCAGCCTCTGACGCTCAGCCTGACCCAGTTACAGCAGCCAACCCTGACCCCGGATGCGCTCAGTGAGGCAGACTACCGGCTGAAGCTCACCTGGCCCAAGCAACTTGATATCCATTTGGGAAAATATGCCCTTAACCTGCCCGGACTTTTACCTGCACCTGCTCCGGGTGATGCAGTTCAGCCTCATCCCGGAAAGCCTGCGGCCATCCGGCAACTGTCCCTCAGCAGTTCTGGTGAGCTGCAACTGACAGCCCGTTATCGCCCTCAGCAGCTGTCCCTGATGATGGCTGAAATGAAGACCCCATTGACCGTCAACCACCGCCTGGGCCAGCTCAAAGTCTTGCTGCGCCAGCTCGGCTGTACTTCCCGAGTGGATACGACGCCCCATCAGACGACGCTTGATACGTTCTTTGATACGCTACAGTGTCACGCAGAGAGCAAACTCCAGGCCAACCTCAAACAGCTTTCCCCGCAACCGGATATCACACTCAGCAACCTCACACTCGCCAGCGCTTTCGCGATGCAATGGTCGAACCACATGTTCACTGCCCAGTTTCGGCAAAACCAACTGGCAGCCGAGCGCTTGCAGCTTCTATCAGGCGCAGAATCTTCACGCTTACCCGCAGCATTGCTCAACGCCCGGGCTGACAATCTGACACTGTACAATGACAAACTCGAGCTTGAGCTGGCGCCCGTACAGGGTAACCTCTCCCCAACCTCTGCCACTCAGTCAGCTGCGACGGCGCCTCTGAAATTCACCCTAACAGCAGAGACCCCGATCACACTCAATGCAGATTATAATGCGGAGAAGCTGATTGGTGAGCCTCAGCCAGAACAGGCGCAAAAGAAAAGCCGCCAGCCGGTCCAGAAATATCACGGAGATATCACACTCAACTTCAAAGCCTTATCCCTTCGCACCTTACTGATGAGCCCCAACGGTCCCCACCTGACACTCAACGGTGATTATCAGGTGCAACTGAACTTTCAACAAAACAACCAACGTTTTCCGCCGTTTCTCAGCCATGGCCGCGTGCAACTGGAACCAGAAAGCGCCCGCCTGTCCGGTACGCTGACCAATGCCCGGCAGACCCCCCTGTTGAAATTTTCACTGAACTCCCGGTTCAGCAATGCCCGCACCCATATTCAGTTACATCGTCACAAACTTCACTTTTCCCATCATCAATCGCTGAAGAATCATTACTTGCCTTTACTGCCGCTCAGCTACGACTTAACCAGCGGCAACATCAGCTTGTATGCCGATCTGGTGCTCCATCACCAACAGCTGAGTGGTGAATTCGGCCTCTTTACCGAGCATCTCCAGGGCCACCTGCGGGGGTTCCACTTTGCCGACGTGAACGCCTCCCTGACGGCAGAGATCACCCCGGACGGCATTCGTTCCAAATTCCCACTCAGCATCCGCACTGAATATCTCCATATCGGTTTATTGCTGGAAGATATTATTGCCCAGGCCGAGTTTGACACCGGCCGCAATCATTATGCCTTGCACCGGGCCAGTACCCGCACGCTCGGCGGTACCATCAGTACCCGGGGGGTGAGCAGCCGCGACTTACGCAATATCGACCGTATCCCGATCCAGATCCAACATCTGGATCTTCAGGCGCTCATGGAAATGCTGGCCTACCCGGATATTGAACTAACCGGGATTCTGGATGGCACCTTACCGCTGTCGATTCAGGATGGACTGCCGGCCATACACAACGGTCGACTGCATTCGCGCTATCCTGGCGGTGTGCTGCGATACAAACCCGGCTCTTCCATTGATCAGAATATTCAGGCCTCCACCAGCGATAGTCTCAAACGAATCAGCCAGATTCTCAAAAATTATAAATTCGATTCCTTGGCAGTTGATGTAGACTATTCTAAAGAAGGAAAATTAAAAGCCCGTTCACGGTTTAAAGGGGCAAATCCAGACTTTCAGTCCGGTCAGCCTGTTTATATCAACCTGAACATTGAAGACGATATTCCAGCATTAATAAAAACCATGAATGCGATTAATTCATCCAAGCTGGAAGGTCAATTTTTAAAGCAGCTTGGTGTGGATGAGTAGCATTGATTGCGCTTTTTTAAGATGAAGGCTAAGAATGGTCGTCGCTCATGGATATTCAGCTTAAACTTACCAGCATACTTGCAGTTCTGGCCGTCCTCACGATGGTGAGTGCGTTATCAGCCTGCACCCCGACCGTTCAGGTCACCGCCTCGGAAAAACCCATCGAAGTCAATCTCAATGTTAAAATTGAACATGAGATCCGAATTAAAGTTGATAAGGAAATAGATGACTTATTCAGTGACGACGATGTATTCTGAGTTGGCAGGGAGATTGCCATGAAGAAAATTGTGTACTTTTTGTTCGCGCTTTGCCTCTCATTCAACGCATATGCCCTGGATCTCCAACAGGCAAAAGATCAGGGGCTGGTGGGGGAAGCCAACACCGGTTATATCGCACCGGTGACCGTAACGACCACCTCTGAAGTCCGGCAATTAGTCAGCTCAGTCAACCGGATCCGTAAAGCCAATTACCAGCGAATTGCGGTCTCCAACGGCCTGACCACCGAAGAGGTCGGCAGACTGGCCTATCAAAAAGCAATTCGAAAAACCGAGCCGGGTCATTATGTCCAAAATGCTGCCGGGGCCTGGGTCAGGAAATAGTCATGCGCTTTAACGCGCGGACACCAAATGCTCAGAACACCACATGTTCAACATTACTTAACCCTGCCTTCAAAACATTTCAATCTATCTAACGTGATTTTCTTCGTATAATGCCCGCACCTTTTCTTTTCGTCCTTGGTGAGTACGCGAATGATGTCGCTTTATCAAACCTTTAAAAGCTCGCGGGCTTCTGGTTACAGCTTTTACCTGGTAGCGCTGGTCTGTCTGTTTCCGATGATCAGCTCTCCCGTGGCTTTGATTCTGGGGTTCATTCTGGCCAGCCTCGGGTTAGTCCCGACGCAAGTCAACCTGGCAGCCCTGACCAAAAAACTGCTGTCCTATTCCATTATCGGTCTTGGATTTGGGATCCATCTGGATCAAGCAATTGAAGCCAGCCAGCAAGGACTCGGACTCGTCATTGGCTCTATTTTTTGTACGCTCGGCATCGGTTACTTGCTGACCAAGCTGCTGCGGATTGAGCATAAAACCGGACACTTGATTGCCGCCGGTACCGCCATTTGCGGTGGCAGTGCCATCGCCGCCGTTGCCCCCGCGATCAATGCCCGTGACGATCAAACTTCGTTGGCATTGGCCACGGTTTTCGTCCTGAACTCAGTCGCGCTGTTTCTATTTCCGGCTCTGGGCCATCTGATGGAGATGAGCCAGCACGCCTTCGGCACCTGGGCGGCGATTGCTATCCATGACACCTCATCGGTGGTCGGTGCCGCCGGTGCCTATGGCGATGAAGCGCTGAAAACCGCCACCACCCTCAAGCTTGCCCGGGCCCTGTGGATCATTCCCGTCGCCTTTCTCAGTGCGCTGTTGTTCAAAGGCGATAGTAAGAAAATCGGCATCCCGTTTTTTATCGTTTTTTACTGCCTTGCCATCCTGTTCGCCCACTGGGTACCGGATCTACAACCGCTGTACGATCAGATTTTCATGGTGTCCAAACGTGTTTTGGTGGTGTGCCTGTTTCTCATCGGCTCTGGCATCACGGTACAGAAACTTCGCGCTGCCGGGTTCCAGCCATTACTGCTGGGGATCCTGTTGTGGTTGATCATCGGTGTCGGCTCACTGGCCTACATTCAGCTCGCCTGAACCTGATATTCTTCTCATGACGAAGCCCCCTAAGTTCCCCTTCTAACGTAAAAAGCGAGTGGCAGGGCCACTCGCTTTTTTAATTCTCACCTGACATCTTACTTATTCAGTTACATGCATTTCTGAGCTATTCAGGGGACAATATCGATTTTATCAGATTGCCCCCGATCGGAGCACGGGCTGCTCTCCGTCCCTGAAGTGACATGCGACGGGCTCGCATATTTGGCTTTGTTGACCGCTTTTCGGGCCACGGTATACAACAGCAGCAAAAAAGCTGCCAGATCGGCCAGCGCACTGATCAATCCGGATGTCATCACGGACACTGCAACTAATATTAAAACAGCGAGGATCCATTTTCCCATCATCTCTTTCCCAACCCATACCCGGGTGAAGCCTTCTCTCTGAGGTTATTATCGAAAATCCGGTACGGGAAAGAAAAATACCCATTCTCTCTATGAAAGAGGTTTTGGTTATAACGAAAGAAAATTTAACCAATGTTGCTTATAAGTGCCTTCACACGAGGGCTGTCCCTTCATCTGTGAATGAACTTTTAGGAAAGAGGCCCCTTCTCCCAAAGTGAGAAGGGGCTGGCTGATTCATTTATACCAATCAAAGTAAGTCAGTGATCAGAATAGCGCAGGAAAAATGTTTGAGAACAAGGCAGAATTTTTTGATAAGTAGTTATTCTACAATCAAAAATTCTAACGCAGTTATCGAGCACTTTAACAAGCTAGGATGACCCCTTATTTACTACGATTGGTATTAGAAGGTGTAATTCAGATCCAGGCTGTAGGAACGTCCTGGCGCCGGGTAGCGTCCAACCGGGCTGACATCAATGCCACGGAAATAATACTCTTTATCGAACAGGTTATTAATGGCGATGTTTGCACGCAGGGTACCGCTGTCGTTGGCAAACAAGTCTTTACCGACATTGAAATTCCACACGGTATAACTCGGAACTCTACCCGTTGCGCCACTGGCGTCTTCATCGACTGTATTCGCGTTATCGCTGAAGGCATCACTGAAATACAGTCCGGATACGGTGGTCTCGTAGCCACGGAAATCATAGCTTGTATCCCAGATCACCTGATGCTTTGAGGTATATGGCAGCTGGTTACCCGCAAATTCCCCCTCTCGCTGCTCTGCATCCAGGTAATTATACGCCAGGTGCAGCGACAGCTCCGGTAGTGCGACCGGCGAATAGCTGCCTTCCACTTCAATCCCCTGGTGACGCGTTTCACCGATATTGTCAAACGACTGCTCACCGCTGTTCCACTGCAGCTGATCTTCAAAATCGATGCGATACAGCGCGATATTGAAGGCCGATGTTTCGCCGGTAAAGCGGGCGCCTAATTCATAATTCCACGCCAGCTCCATGCCTTCTTCACCTTTGCCGCGAATATAAGCAATCTGCGGTGCGCGCAATGAACGCTGACCATTGGCGTAACCAACCCACGCGTCAGTGAAGTGATAAGCCAGGGTCAGACCCGGTAACAGTTCACTGACTTGGTTATCGTCGCTCGTTTCCTTGCCCAGATCATGAAAACGCATATCAATGGATTCGTAACGCAAACCTGGGGTAACCATCAACGTATCGTCCAGGAAACCCATTTCGTTGCTGACGTAGGCCGCCCAGGCATCGGTTTTCAGATTCCAGTCACGCGGCGTGGTCGTGGTCCCATCGGCGAAAGCGGTTTGAGTCAACTTATAATCGATATCTTCATTGACAAACCGGGTTCCGATAATCCAGTTCTGACTGACGCGGGTACCCGCAACGTAGAAGTTCACTTTAGGCTCGACCCCATAAACATCAAAGGTCCGTGGAGAAGTGCGCAAGTGCGTCGACGCAATGCCCGGGTCGGCCCAATGGCCATCACCACTGTTAAAGCCCCACTCAAAGTTACGCTTGGCATGGTGGCCAAACAGCAGTACTTCGGCTTCTGCCAGGTCCGCGAATGGAAGTGTTGAAATATCACGGGTATAACGGACGTTCCACCGCGTTGTCTCCCCTTCAAAGTTATCATGAGGGCGGGTTGATTGATGGCGATCCGCCTGATAGTCGGTAGGAGTCAGCGCCCCCGGCATTTGCGTATCCGCATCATAGCGTTGTACAAATGCTTCTACGGATTGTAACTCGTCGACCAACCACTCTGTTTTCAACTGGAAGTTCTTCACGTCGGTATCGGTGTGCTCACGGAAGCTTTCTCCGGTGAGGAAGTTACCTTCCAATTGAATCGCAAAACTATCGGACACCCAGCCACCGGTGCGCAAGTAAAAGTCATTCAACGGCGCATCACCGCCTTCAAACACAGTCAATTTATTACTGAGCTCGGTTTCCCACGTCTGCGAAATCGGCTTGGTCACCAGGTTAATCACCCCGCCGACGTTGTTCGGGCCATACTGAACCGCAGCCCCACCCCGAACCACATCAATGCGATCTAACGCGCTCAACGTGGAAGGGAAAATAGACTGGCCTGTATGCCCGTAAGGTGCCAGCGTCATCGGCACCCCGTCCATCAAAAACTGGGCATGTCCGCTTCGACTCGCTTTCAGGCCCCGCACAGAGATATTTGGTAGCACCCCTGTTCCTGTTTCATCCTGGATCTTAATACCAGGCACCCGCTGTAAGGCGCCGTCAATTGACAAGGTTGCTGACTTTTTGATGTCATCCTGAGTCAGAACAGTACGGTTACCCGGGTAATCTCTTACTTCTTCAATGCTTGATGTCCCAATCACACTGCCGGTGATCACCATGACCTCATCGGTTGTCTGGTATTCACTGGCCTGCGCATTCAGGGCCAAAACGACCGAACCGGCGAGCAATGAGTATTTCCAGGTGTTATGGGGTGGAGTCTGAGTTTTCTTCGCCACGCTTAATTTCCTACTTACGTCTTCAATTGATCATGCTTGCACTCACAAGCAGCTTCCATGACACTGCCAACGGCAGCTTTTTATTGTTATAACGGCACACATAAAGGGGTGCCGGATACCGGATCAGCCACCACTTTGGCTTTCACCGAAAAAACATCGTTCAGTAACTGATGGGTCATAATGGCCTCGGGCGCTCCTTCAGCTTCGATGACCCCTTGCTTGAGCACCACCAGATGATCGCAATATCGCGCCGCCTGGTTGAGATCATGCAGAACAACAACAACCGTTTTTCCGGTTGCCTGCATATCACGAATAATCTGCATCAGTTCGATCTGGTGCGAGAGATCGAGAAATGTTGTCGGCTCATCCAGCATCACGATCTCAGTATCCTGAGCCAGGATCATCGCAATCCATGCCCGTTGCCGCTGTCCGCCTGACAGGCCATCAAGCAGCGTGTGTTGAAATTCATCAACGCCAGTGCGCACCATCGCCTGCTCGACAATGTGCCGATCTTCGGATTTCAGCCGGCCCCAATGAGACACATACGGCGTACGTCCGTACTCGACGAGTTGGCGAACCGTGATCCCCTCGGGATGAAGTAAATTCTGCGGCAACAGGGAGATATGCTGCGCGATTGCTTTCGTTGCCCATTTGCTGAGTGGGCGGTCGTTCAATTGAACCTGACCAGATGATGGTGAGATGACCCGTGACAGCGTTTTCAGCAGTGTGGACTTCCCGCAACCATTCGGACCAATCAGTGCCGTGACTTTTCCCCGAGGGATCGTCACCGACAGGTTATTGAGAATTGCTTTCTCGCCATACCCGACCGAAACATTCATCGCATGCAGCATTACCACCCCTTATACCGTGATAACAAATAAATAAAGTAAGGTGCACCTATCACCGAAGTGATAATCCCCGCTGGGAACTCTGTTGGCGGAATGAGCCCCCGTGCCAGAATGTCGCTCACCAATACCAGTAATGCGCCAATCAATGCAGCCATCGGGATCAGAACCGCGTGCTTGCCGCCGACCAACAATCTCGCCAGATGGGGAGAGAGCAAGCCGACAAAGCTGATGGTGCCGGCCACCGACACACTGACACTGGCCAGTACCACAGACACGATCAAAGCCAGCGCTTGTACCTGAGTGACATGAACGCCCAGTCCCCTGGCAATGGATTCGCCGCTTCCGAGTACATCCAGACGCCACGCCAGCCAAAAAGCAATCGGGATCAACAAGCACATCACAGCAAACAGAAGTGGGAACTGCTCCCAGTTTCGTCCCCACAAACTGCCGGTCAGCCAAACCATAGCGGTGTTAATTTCAATAGGGTGCACGATCAGGAGAAAATCAATTCCGCTGGACAAGAACGCACTGATTGCCACCCCGGTCAGTGCCAGCCGAGCGGGTGTCGGATGCGTCAGCATCGCTGTAGCGTAGATCATCAACGCAGCAAGCAACCCGCCGGAGATTGCCGCGACAGGCAGCAACCACAGCGGTGCCTGCGGATAGAAAACAAGTAAGCCGGTTGCGGCCAGTCCGGCCCCGGCGCTGATCCCCATCAAATCCGGAGAAGCCAGCGGATTTCGGATCACTCCCTGAACCAGAACGCCGGACAACCCGAGTCCGGCACCGACCAGCATTGCCAGTACCATCCGCGGCAACCGGTAGTGATTGACGACAAAGTCATGCTCTCCCCCGTTGCGCAAAGCCTCAAGGATCTGCCCGGTATCTAAATTGATCACACCGGTGTACAAGCTGGTAATTCCGGCAATGATGAGTCCGAATACCGCAAACCCGATGGGCTTTTTCGACAATGCCATCTGCATTAGGTACGTCCTTTGGCGGATAAAAAGATAAAGAAAGGCGTCCCAATAAGTGCCGTCACCACACCTACCGGTGTTTCCGCCGGAAATCCGATCGCGCGAGCAAGTACGTCTGCCCACACCAGAAGAACAGCGCCGCCCAGCGCGGCAAATGGAAGTAATATTCGGTGATCTCTGCCGACCACAGCGCGACAGACATGCGGCACGATCAGGCCAACAAAGGCGATAGGACCGGCGACCGCCACACAAGCGGCGGTCAGCACAAGAATAGCGACAATCGCGAGCAAGCGGACTTTGCCTAAACCAATCCCTAAACTTTCGGCAACTTCATCGCCCAATGCCAAAGTATTGAGCTGAGGGGCAAGTGCAAAAGAGAGCAACAACGCCACAGAGCAGACCGGCCACAACAGCATCCATTGCTGCCAACCAGCCTCCGCCACCGAACCAGCCAGCCAGTAAATAATGCTGTAGGCCATTTCGTCAGCGATGATCAGCGCGGCCCGTGTCAGCCCGGCCAACAGGGCATTGATTGCGATCCCGGCCAGGACCAGGCGGACCGGATTAATTCGGTTACCACTCAGGTATCCCCCGAGCGCGATCACCATCAACCCGCCCAGGGCTCCGCCAAACAAGGCACACAGCAGCGGATGTAGCTCACTGATCACCGCAACCCCAATGGCAGACAGGGCCATGAAACAAGCAGCCCCGGCATTCACCCCCAAAATGGCCGGAGACGCCAGTGGGTTTCGGGTCACGCCCTGCATGAGGACACCGGCGACAGCCAGACTGGCCCCGATCATCAATGTCGACAGGACCCGCGGCAGGCGGATATTGAAGATCAGTTGCTGGGCAATGCTGGCTTCATTGTAAGCCAGGACCAGGCCCGTGAGGTCTGACAATTGCAGGGAGAAGCTGGACCAGCTAAGCAGACCAACAACGACCCCACTGCCGGCCAAGGCCAACATCAGGCCCCACCTTGCCAGACATTGAAAAGAAAGCGATTTACTTGAAGCAACGCTGACGGTTGCCGAAGGCGAACGACTCATAACTGACTATTCAATAGCTTGGTAATATTCTCAGCCATCCCTTCTGCTGCCAGCATCCCGCGGCTCAGGGACCACAGGCCTGGTGACACTTCGACCACCCGGTCATGTTTTACCGCCCGTAGCAGCGAATACATCGGGCTCGATTGCCACTCATCCAGGGGGGTTTGCTCCGAATAGCGGCCAATGAGCAGCCAGTCAGGATTCGCCGCCAGCAGTTGCTCAAGGCTGGTTGGAATATAAGCTTGTTCAGTTTGCTCCGGGATCGGGCCTTTGATGCCCAGTGAATCCAATACGCTGCCTGCATAAGACGCGGGGCCGTGCATCCACATGCCGCGCTCAGAAAGCACCGCAAACTGAACCGTACCTGGTGCCTGGATCTCCGCCTTAAAAGCCGCCATAGTTTCCCGGTGCTGCGCTAGACGCGCCGCCATTTCTGGTGATTTGTTAATGGCTTTCGCCAGCGTGATCACCGCTTCAAGGTTTTCCTGATAGGTCTCTCCCCGGCTTTTCAAAACCAGCGTCGGTGCAATACGGCTCAGGTCCTGATAAATGGTGCTGTGTCGCTCCAAATCCGCAATAATCAAATCCGGTTTGAGTTCAGCAATTGCCTCGAGACTCGGCTGATAACGTGAACCGACAGAGTGCCAGGTCGGGACAACAGCTTTCACCGCTGGGATCAGACGCTCCGGCTTGCCGTCATCAGCAATCCCCAAAGGTGCCACACCAACAGCAGCCATTGCATCGACAAAGGAGAACTCGAGCGCCACAATACGCGTCGGCGTCCCGGTCAGCGTCACTTCTCCGATTTCACCTCGTACCGTTCTGGTATCAGTTCTGGTATCAGCCGCCGATACCGAAGCACTGGAGAGCAGGCTCCCCAGCAACGTAACTAACAACCCAAAAACAAAATATGCTCGCTGACCCACGTCTCACACTCCTTTCTATTATTGTTAAATCCACCCAGGCCTGACCTGTAGACCAATACCCAACGGCACTGCTGCTTAGGAAATAAATCAGCTATTTCAGTGACATCACCAAAGGTGGCAAATGAAAACAAATCTTACAATCATTTACAATAGTGATATTTCTGTTTTTAAATAGTCGTCAAGAAAACAGCTGGCTCGAAACCGCATCGAAGAAAAGAGGCAACCCCTGAGGGTTGCCTGTCATTGTGATTAGAATTGATAACCGTAGCGCAGCATGAACTCTGCAGGTGCACCATAACCTATCTGATTCAGACCAGAGGTCCCGTTTGTCGCGCCCAGGATATACTTCTCATCCAGGATGTTATACGCATTCAGCTGTACTAGGTGACGGCCAATGCTGTACTCAGCCATCAGATCGACTGTGGTATAATCTCCCAGCGCAACCGCTTCGTTATTGCCGGCAAAACGATCACCCACATATTTCACCCCGCCGCCGAAGCGCCAGTAGTCATCCAGCTGATATGCAGTCCACAGAGAGAACAAATGATCAGAGACATCATTTGGTTTCTTCCCAGTCTCCTTATCTTCAGCATCCAGGTAGCTATAGCCGGCAGAAACATTCCACTGCTCAGTCAGCTGGCCACGGATCTCAAGCTCAACCCCTTGATGACGCGCTTCTGTTTTATCGATGACATCACCGTCAGTATTGGTTTGAGGCTGCTCCTGATCGATCCGGAACAGCGCAGCATTCAGCATCAACGAATCATCCAACAAGTACGCTTTCAAGCCCAGCTCTTGCAGGTCGGTATGGAAAAACTCTGCCAGTTTCGGATTAATATAGATCCCGGCATAAGGCAGCTGCCATGAACGGGCCCATGTCGCATACGTTGAAACATCGCTCGTCAGGCGATAAACAGCGCCGGCGCGGTAGCTGATTTTCTCATCGCTCAGTGATTCTTTCTCCTGACCAAACTTTTGCTGTTCAAGATCCATCATGTCGTAGCGCACGTTACCAATCAGGGACAGGTCACCAAGGGTGTATACATCCTGAATATATAAACTGGTCGTTTCCGTTACATTGTCCCGAAACGGTTTAAAGCCCGGATCCGGCGTCGGTCCGGCAGCCGGGTTGTGAATATCTTTGCCCGGCAGCGTTTTATCGCTGGCCAGCGTCAGGTCAATATCGATGCGGTTGTAGTCAGCCCCGAGCAGAAGCTGGTTCGCGCCAGTATCCCAGACCAACTCGGACTGTAGCGTGGTCGTGGTGCGCGGATCATAGCCAAAGTTATTGACGGTCTGTGCAACCGTATCCCCGGTCACAGCGGCACTCGCTTGCCGGGTTCCTTTTTGCTCCAGCTCTATCTTGTTCCAGGAAACACGATTATTCCATGTCAGCGCATGGTTAAACTCAATTTCATAGTCGGCCGCCAGACGAAGGCTGTCTGATTTCTGATAGTCATTCGTGCCGCCAAAGAAGGTATCCACCGGTACGTCAACCGGCTTGCCGTCTTTCGATGGCACGCCCCGGTACGGGACCAGCTCTTGGTAGGCATACTCCACATCCAGGTCTAGCGTGTGCCCTTGCATGGGTGTCATTCTCAAGGTTGGCGCAATAAAATAATCATGTGAATCCACATGATCGACATAGGAATCACCTTCGCGGTACTCCAGGTTCACGCGCCCGTTCACACTGTCTGACAGTGATGTTGAGCTATCAACCTGACCCACAAACTGGTTGTTGCTGCCAACACCTGCATTGAAGCGTGTGAACTTTTCCCCGTTGGCACGTTTAGTCACCAAATTAATCAAGCCTCCGGCAGAGCCGCGTCCATACAATGCGCCTGCGGCCCCCTTAACAACTTCAATCCGCTCAATATTTGCCAGGCTACGGTAGGATTGCAAATTTCCGTCATCCCGCAGTCCGTCACGGTAAACATCGTTGAGCGCATCAAAACCGCGGATCACGAACTGATCCCGGCTCCCCTCACCCAGCGTATTATTCACCCCTGCGACACCATCCAGGGCATCAACCAAACGCACCGCGCCCCGGTCTTTGATTTCTGTTCCGGTCACCACGGAAACGGACTGAGGCACATCCAGCCATTCCAGATCCGTTTTCATCCCCGACGTTGGCATATGCTCAGCATAGCCTTCATAGCCCTGACCATAGACAGTCAGCGTTTCTGTACTCTGGGCATCACTTTGAGCCAAGGCTGGGGCCACGACAAGTGAAATCGCCAGAGCCAGCGGGTGTCGGATAAACATTGTTTTCATTACAAATTCCATTTATAGCATTTAACAAAACCATCAATGGCGCGAATAAAAACAAATGTCATTTGTATTTGCAAATTATTTTTTTTGATTTACCCGAATCAATTGCTTTCCCTCACGTTGTTCAACACTTAGCTACTTGCAGCTCATCCAGCCGCGTTGTCCAGCGGTTGGAGCGAAAAGCCTGGCGCATATGCCAGTTGGTCGAGCTAATCACCGAGGCTGGTTTCACACCGTTCTTGTAGCGGGCATTGAGCTGATCAGAGATTGCCATCAGTTTGCGTCGCTTCACTTCATTCAGGGTGCTGGCGTCAAACATATCCAACTGAATAGACTGGTGCTGCACATCGGACAAATCATTGAGGATCACTCCGATCTTCTGATACTCACAGCCAGGCCGGTATATCCCATGGAGCTGTTCGATCGCCGAATTCAAGAACTGATAGGTATCCTGGCTGGGGCAAGCCAGCACCCGCGCCGTGCTCTTATTATATTGCGGTAAATCTTTATAGCGGTTGGTGCGTAAAAACAGGCTGACCACCCCAGCCTGGCTGCCCTGCTGACGCAGTTTTTCCCCAGCGCGCTGGCAATGAAATGCCAATGCGGCTTTGAGCTCATCCAGCTGACTGATCCCGACGCCAAAACTGCGGCTGGACAGGATTTGTTTGCGCTTTTCGTCAATATCCCCCGGCGCCATGCAGGCCACGCCCTGTAATTCGAGGACGGTGCGGGCCAGGCCTACATTCCACAGCCGGCGCATATCCGCCGGGTTTTGATCGGCCAATTGCAGTGCTGTGGTGATCCCGGACGTGCGCAGCCGGGTCGCCATTTTTGCCCCAATGCCCCAGATGTCTTGCACATCGGTTCGCTGCAACAACCAACGCCGCTGATGCTCAGTGCGAATTTCAGCCACACCTTCCAACCGCTGCTCATAGGTTTTCGCCGCCTGATTGCCCAATTTTGCCAGCGTGGGGGTCGCACCAATCCCCACCCGCACAGCCAGACCGAGATGACGATCAATCGTGTCCCGGATCTGTTTGCCGTACTCGGTTAAATTCTCATGGCTCATGCCATCAAGACGGACAAAGGCTTCGTCGATGGAATACTGCTCCACCTGGGGTGAAAAGCGGGACAACTCTTCGATAAACCGTCGGCTCATATCCGCATACAACACATAATTGGAACTACGAACCTGCACGCCCAGTTTGCGTGCCTCCCGTTCGACTTTGAACCAAGGCGCGCCCCGCTGAATCCCCAGCCCTTTGGCCTGCTCGGAAATCGCCACACAGCAACCATCATTATTCGACAAGACCACCACCGGCTTTCCCGCCAGTGCCGGATCAAATACCTGCTCGCAACTGGTATAGAAACTTTTGGCATCCACCAATGCCCAGATTTGATCCCGATAGCCTGTAAACACTGCACTCATACGCCTTCAATCCAGCAAATTATGAATATTGCGTGTCACCACCCCGAAGATTTCCGCGTCTTCCGGCAAGGGAAACGGCTGATAGTGATGATTTTCAGCCTTTAACCACCATTGCTCCTGGTGCCGGACCAGACGCTTGCAGGTGAACTCATCATACACCCGGGCAATCACAATTCGATTGGGCACTATGGCTTCAGCGCGATCGACCACCAGCAGATCCCCGTCATAGATCCCCGCGCCCGTCATGGAATCGCCACACGCGCGGAGAAAAAACGTCGCATTCGGGTGACGGATCAAGTAGTCATCCAAATCTAATTCTTCCTGATGGCCATCTGCCGGTGATGGAAAGCCACAAGGAATGGACTCTATGAAAACAGGAAATACCGCCATACTTCACTCGCTCCACGATTAAAGAAACTGTATATATATACAGTTTATTCGAGAGAAGCTACAATCGTCATCCCCAAAAGCGAAATTTTGTTTCAGGTGATACACCCCTCGGCAATTTGAAGGCGAACAGGCTGATTTGAAGCGAGATTATCCCGACAATGAGCAGGCAGGAATTTTCTTTACATAGTCTGTTTTCACGATTGTTTTTTTTCATGACTCATGGAAGTAGGCCTATCATGAAAAAAGAGCTCACCACGTTCTGGTTAGGTGCTGGCCAGTAAAGCTCTGGCGGTCACACACGTCAAGCAAGCCGTTGAATTCCGTGACCGCTTCTGCCAACATACTGGATATAAAACCAGTAACAAAGAGAAGCATGTAAATCCGACAACCCACGGCCCAAGCCAATGTGTCGGCGCAATGACGACCCAGGAAGCCTATGGCCACCTGGACCCTAACCGTTATACCATCCAGGTTCTGGCGCTGAGTGAAGAGCGCGATGTCCGTGGTTATATCCGGGATATTAAATGACAGGACCCAATCTGGGTGAACTGGAAGCGCAGCCTGGGCAACCGCTGGTACGCTGTGATTTACGGTGACTTCGCCACCAAAGCCGAAGCCAAACGTATTATTGACACCTTACCAACCCGCATCCGCCAGCAAGGACCGTTTGTGCGCAGCTTTGCCGAAGTGCAGCAAGACAAACAAACCGATGTCTTTCGCATGCGCTAACGCCAACCACAAATCGAGTAGGAGGAGGCCTCACGGCCTCCGTCCTCTCACACCACCGTACAAGCGTGGGTCGCATACGGCGGTTCCGAATATATTTTCAGTGACTCGTACCCATCTCGCAACGAGTACAGACCCATCTCCTTGAACCATTTCATTGGCATGGCCTGATTGAGCTGGGGCGATAAAGCCAAGTGCCACCACCCTTTATCTGACATCGCCAGCTTCCACGCATTGCGTTCGCTTACACCCTCTTGGCGTAACCATGTCGCTATGCTGTATCTGCGCTTGCGCTGCTTGAGGCGATAGCACCGTAAGCGCCGCCTTATCCATTCATCCAAGCGCTGCATCGCGCTTTTCCGTATGGCAAGCTTGAAATAGTGTTGCCAACCTCTTAGGTATTGAGTGAGTTCGACTAGGACTGTCTTCAACTCTCGCCCTCGATTCCGCTTCGTTATTTGACGCACTCGATTCTTCATCTGAGTTTGTGCTGTCTTCGAGATATGGATGCTTCCATCTCGTTGAAAGCGATGGCCTAGGTAAGTCCGCTCTGTCACTCTCGTTGCCGCACTTTTCTCACGGTTAACCCTGAGTTTCAGTTTCTGCTCCAAGAACTCCGTGATTGAGGCTTTTACTCGATTGGCGGCTTCCTCACTGTGCACGTAGATTTGGCAGTCGTCTGCATATCGGCAGAACTTATGCCCTCTTCGCTCAAGCTCTTTATCCAACTCATCTAATACGATATTTGATAGCAGCGGAGATAATGGTCCACCCTGTGGCGTCCCTCGTTGCCTCTGCTCAACTAACCCGTTTCGCATTATGCCTGCCTGTAGGTATGACCTGACCAGCTTCAGGACCCGTTTATCTGTGATGTCCTCCGATAGCCTGTGCATCAGTTTATCGTGGTTCACAGTATCGAAGTATTTCGCCAGGTCTATGTCGACTACATAACCCCGCCCCTCCCTGATGTAGTGGCTTGCTGCCACCAATGCATGGTGGGCACTGCGGTTAGGCCTGAACCCATAACTGTTGCTTGAGAACTGAGGTTCGTAGATATCTGTCAGTACTGAGGTAATGGCCTGTTGGACTACCCTATCAAGTACAGTTGGGATACCTAGCTGCCTCACTCCCCCGCTAGGTTTGGGAATTTCTACACCCAGAACGGGTTGGGGTTGGTAGCTCCCGTCCAGAAGGCTCTGGCGGAGCGCTTGCCCATTAGAAGACTGCCGAAGCATCGAGATAGTCGCTGTTATGTCGAGTTTATCAACCCCAGCACATCCCTTGTTCTTCTTCACTCTTCTCAGGGCTTGGTTCAGATTTGTTGAGGAGCAGATCCGCTCCATCAACTGAGTTGAGGTCACCAAGACTCGTCCTCCTGTCTACGCCGATCATGCTTGTCATTCTTCGTGGCCATGAGCGTCACTTGCGGTGTTGCCCAGTAGTACGTAGAGATGTTGTTCATCTTGCTATGACCCCACATGATTGAGTGTCTAGTGACTGCTTCTTGATATATTCAGTTCCGGCCTTCCCTTGGGTTGTACTTCCCCAAGGTACTATGCCTTCTGCTGACTTCTTATTACCCGTCACACAACATCACTGTTGTGTTAGTCTCATCCGAGACAGGTCGTAAGATCTCCCGAGGTAAGACGTTGTTCTTTCCCTTGGCTGTGCCTGATTTACCCGTACACACTTCCCGTCGAGGCATTGGGCTGTTCTATATATTGCTAGGTTACCCAAGTTGTACTGGCCTACTATCAGGTTTCTGTTCGTCACACCCAAGTTTTGCCGTTTGCTTCCTTCAGATCCCACCTCACGGTGGGCACCCTTGCATAGGCTAACGGTTCTCGCTCGACTGAGCCCGTAGAGGACTTTCACCTCCTAGAACAACACCATGCTCGGCGCACAACAAGAAAGCCGGAATTACTTCCGGCTTTCTTCATTGCTCGATGACCTGTCAACGGCGCATTGCTACCAGCTAGATTCGACTAAGTCAGCACCGCTGATGTGCTTTCCGCCGGGATTTGCTGTCCTGATGGGCCCGACTCAGGCTGGGCCGAGCGCGCTTGTTCAGGCTGGCCTTGTGACTGCAACACCAGGCGCTCAAAATGATTCAGGTGGCGGTACAGCAGGCTCACCAACATTACCCCGGTGATCGCCAGGCCAATTCCTAAACCGGCCCAAACACCTTCCAGTCCCATGAGTTTCATCAGGTACCAGGCAGCCGGCAGGCCAATCAGCCAATAACCAATCACCGTTGATATCGTCGGCGCTTTCACCACTTTCATCCCGCGCAGAATACTGATCGCTGCCAGCTGCCAGCCGTCCACAACAAAGCACAGCGCCACCATAATCATCACACTCGGCAAGGCCGCCACTAATTCCGTCGCCAGAGCATCTCCTTCAACGCTGAAGACCTGGGTCAGAAACTCCGGCCACACGCTGACGGCAATCCCAAAAAACGCGCTGACTGCGGTGACCAAAAACATGCCCAGATAAGCATAGCGTCGGACCAACTGCGGCTCCTGGCGACCCACATGCTGGCTGACCAGGATCGAAGCGGCCTGGGAAAAGCCAAATGCCACATTCCAGGACAGATTCAGGCATTGCAGCGCGATTTGGTGGATCGCCAGCGAAACCGCGCCCAGCGTGCCCGCCAGTAACGCGGCACCGGAAAAGAGCGCATGTTCAAGCAAAGTGGCGATCATAATCGGCACTCCGAGTCCCAGTAGCGGCAGCATCATCCCAACCCGATATTCACGGAACTGCCGCAACGGTTGATAATCACGATATTTCGGCTGCTGAAACACCCAATAGCCATAACCAATCATCACCAGCAACGCCGCCAGCGACGTGCCGTAGCCCAAGCCGGCCAGCCCCATGTCCAACTCGAAAGCAAACAGATAACTCAGCGGCACATTCAGCGCCACCGTCACCAAAGACATCACCATCACCGAGCGGGTATCGCCAAACGCACTCACCAGGCTACGCAGGACCAAAAGGAGCAAGGTGGGCAACATCGACCACTTCAGGGCATCCAGATAATCAACAGCCAGTAGCTGGGCTTGCGGATCCTGATCGGCCATCGCCAGCAGCTCAGGCATCAGCAAAAATACCGGCTGTAACGCCAGCGTCAGGATCACAGACAACAATACCCCGCCTTTTACCGCAGCACGGATCTCCTGCTCTCCCTGCGCAGGCTGGCTTGCCCGCTTACCGTAGGCAATGGCGATCAAGTTCGCGACGCAACCAACGGTGCTGCCGGCAATAATAAACACGATCGAATACACCGTTGCCCCGAGGCCGCCACCGGCAATCGCCATAATACTGAGCTGGGCCATCATCCAGACATCAGTAAAAATCAATAATTGGGCCACCAACTGAGAAATAATCAGCGGTACGGCAAGCGTGACCAACTTTTTCATGTTTTATTCAATACTCACAACGCAAGGCAAAAAATCAAACCATAACCTGTTCGAAACAGGCATTACTTTTATCCTCGCTACTCTAAGGGGTAAAACTTTGCCTTTCAAACGACATTTATAGTACTGTTGCATTCTAAAAACTCATCCAAGAGCAACACCAGCTAGAGTGAATTTGCAGATGGAATTGAAAAAAAGACATGCCTTGTTGCCCCCTTCCCTCAATGGCCTGCGCGTATTTGAGTCAGCCGCCCGCCACCTGAGCTTTACGCTGGCCGCCAGTGAGCTGAATGTGACCCAAAGTGCTGTCAGTCGCCAGATCCGTCAACTCGAAGAAAGTTTAGGATTTCCGCTGTTTATCCGCCATCACCGGGCCCTGGAGCTCACCGAGCAAGGCAAGGAAATCGCTTTGCTGCTGACCCGGCAGTACAGTGAGCTCAACCGCACCATTAAACAGTGCCGGGCCCAGGAAACCGGCACCCTGAAAGTAAAAGTCGCGATGAGTTTTGCCGTACGGTGGCTGATCCCCCGCTTGCATTCATTTAAAGCATTACACCCGGAGCTGGATATTGTGATTTCATCCAGTATGGGACATACCAGTGAAGAGCTGATGCTGGACGAAGATGACTATCATGTGGCTATCTATAACATGCAACATGAGCCGCCGAGCCGCTATCAGCAGCATTTTCTGCGAAAAGAGTACCTGGCCCCGGTCTATTCCGGCCAGCTGACCCAGAGTCCTCAACCGGTCTCGATTGATGAACTGCTGAACTATCCCCGCTTGCATCCGACCTCAGATCAAAGTGACTGGAAGTTGTGGCTGAAGAGCATTCAGCGTCCGAGTCAGATCCATCAACCGGGGCTCACCTTCAACACCCTGGATATGGCGCTGACCTCCTGTCTCGCCGGCCAGGGCGTGGCGATCACTGACCTGATGCTGGTGGTCCATGAGCTGGAGCAAGGCTACCTGATGTTACCCGAGCACGCTGCCATTGTCGCAAACAGCCAGTGGATGTACTTCTACCACACCACAGCTGAAAGTGACGATGTCACGCACTTTATCAACTGGCTGACCGCTGAGCAGATGAAAGAAAAAACCGTGCTGCTCAGAATGGCCGAGCAGCACGGCTGGAGAATATTGGATTAGGGGAGTCTCAGCGACAGCTAAACCGCCTCAATCAGCTGCGGCAGAATATCGAACAAATCGCCGACCAAACCATAATCTGCGATTTGGAAGATCGGCGCTTCCGGATCACTGTTGATCGCCACGATCACCTTGGACTCTTTCATCCCCGCCAGGTGCTGGATTGCCCCGGAGATCCCCACCGCGATATACAACTCGGGCGCCACGATTTTACCCGTTTGCCCAACCTGTAAATCATTCGACACATAACCGGCATCCACCGCCGCCCGCGAGGCACCAATCGCCCCACCCAGCTTATCTGCCAGCTGCTCAATCAGAGCAAAGCTCTCTTTGTCGCCCAGCCCCCGTCCTCCTGAGATCACCACCCGGGCAACCGATAAATCCGGCCGTTCGCTTTGGGTCTCAGCCAGACTGATAAATTGAGACAGGTCAGTCGGCTCAGCGGCATCCAGTGACGTGATCGCGACCGGTGTTTCCTGCTCCGGTGCAGGATCAAATGCCGGCGGGCGGATGGTCATCACTTTGATCGGATCATGCGACTTCACCTTGGCCAGCGCGTTGCCCGCGTAAATCGGCCGGATCACCGTATCTTCACTTTCAATCGCAGTGACATCTGACAGCTGACCGACATCCAGCAGCGCAGCAACCCGGGGCATCAGGTTTTTCCCGAACGTCGTCGCTGGGGCAAGTACATGGCTAAACCGTCCGGCCTGCGCTGCCACCAGCGAAGCCAGGTTCTCCGGCAGTTGATGCTGATAAGCAACATCATCTGCCAGCAGCACTTCATCGACGCCGGAGATCCGGCTCACCGATTCGGCCACCACGCTGCATCCGCTCCCGGCAACCAGTACCGATACAGGTTTTGGCAATGACTGGGCCGCGTGAATCACTCTGAACGTTTCCGGCAGCACGGACTGTTCGTGGTGTGCCGCAATAATTAATGTTGCCATCAGATCACCTTCGCTTCATTTTTCAGCTTATCGACCAGCTCCGCGACGGAAGCTACCTGAACACCGCCCGCTCTTTCCGGCGGTGGCGAGACCGACAGAATCTCCTGATGCCGGGTGATTGCCACATCTAAATCGGCCGGCTGCACACTGTCCATCGGTTTCTTCTTCGCTTTCATGATATTCGGCAACGATGCATAACGCGGTTCGTTCAAACGCAGGTCGGTACTGATAATGGCTGGTAATTTCAATGCCAGGGTCTCCAGGCCGCCATCCACTTCGCGGGTTACCGTGACAGCGTCACCCTCAACCACTACCTTAGATGCGAAGGTGCCCTGAGGTCGTCCGGTCAGGGCCGCCAGCATCTGCGCCACCTGGTTATTGTCCGAGTCAATCGACTGTTTGCCCAGCAGCACCAGGCCGGGCTGCTCTTTCTCCATCACCGCCTTGAGCAACTTGGCGACTGTCAGCGGCTCGAGGTTGTTTTCCGTGTCGATATGAATGGCCCGATCGGCCCCCAGGGCTAATGCTGTTCGCAACTGCTCCTGACACAATGAATCACCGGCTGAGACCACAACCACTTCTTCAGCAATGCCTGCTTCCTTGAGCCGGACGGCTTCTTCGACGGCGATCTCACAAAATGGGTTCATGGCCATTTTGACATTATTTGTTTCCACCCCAGTGCCATCACGATTGACCCTGATTTTGACGTATGGATCCACCACACGTTTTATCGCTACCAGTACTTTCACGATGTCTTCCTTTTCAGATTAAAGTTACTGTCAACATGCTGTAAACACGAGCCGGAACCCCGCCAGACCTTTGATCACAGCCAGCACGAAGTTGACTTAAAGGCTTGACTTATACCGACATATCCAAGAACGGATACTCTTTGAGCCTAGTTGAATTTACGTTTACGTCAACTGGACTATAGTTACCAATATTGCCTCGGATGTTCAGGAAACTTTGCATGGAAAATGAACGCATAGGAAAAGAAGACATGGAAAGAGAAAGCATGGAATTTGACGTTGTCATTGTGGGTGCAGGCCCTGCCGGCCTCTCCGCCGCCTGCCGCATGATGCAACTGGCAGAGGACAACGGCCAGACGCTATCCGTCTGCGTGGTTGAAAAAGGGGCGGAAGTCGGGGCCCATATTCTCTCGGGCGCCCTGTTCGAACATCGGGCCCTGGATGAATTGTTTCCGGACTGGGAGCGGCTGGATGCCCCACTCCACACCGCCGTGTGCGAGGATCAATTTTGTCTCCTCACCAACCAGCACAATTTTCTGAACTTCCCGCTCAATCTCACCCCAGAGCCGATGAAAAACGATGGCAACTTTGTCATCAGCCTGGCCAACTTCTGTCGCTGGCTGGGCCAGCAGGCCGAATCACTCGGTGCAGAAATTTATCCCGGTTTTGCCGCAGCGGAAGTGCTCTACAACGAGCAAGGCGCCGTTGCCGGGGTAATCACCACAGATATGGGGCGGGATAAACAGGGCGAGCCCAAACAGACGTTCGAGCCGGGTATCGAGCTGCGAGCCAAGTACACCATCTTTGCCGAGGGGGCCCGCGGCCATCTGGGCAAAACGCTGATCGCCAACTTCGATCTCGACTACGATAAACAACCGCAGCATTACGCGCTGGGGATCAAGGAGCTGTGGGAGATCCCCGCCGATCAGCACCAGCCCGGGCTTGTGCTGCACGGGGTCGGCTGGCCATTAAGCCAGTCAGACACCACCGGCGGCAGCTTTCTCTACCACTTGGAAAACAACCAGGTGGCCGTCGGACTGATTGTCGATCTCAATTATCACAACCCGTACCTCAGCCCGTTCGACGAATTTCAGCGGATGAAGCATCACCCGCTGTATCATCAATATCTCAAAGGCGGCCAGCGGATTGCCTATGGTGCACGGGCCATTACGAAAGGTGGCTTGTACTCCCTGCCCCGGCAACAATTTCCGGGCGGCGTCCTTGTCGGTTGTGACGCCGGCACGCTGAACTTTGCCAAAATCAAGGGCAGCCATACCGCGATGAAGTCTGGCATGCTGGCGGCCGAGGCGGTATTTGCCGAGATCAACCAGGGATTCGCCCAGACCATGCCAGGCTACGAGCAGTTATTTGAACAGTCCTGGCTCTACCAGGAGCTGGATGAAGCGCGAAACTTCGGGGCTCAAATCCATAAATTCGGCAACATTATCGGCGGCGCCCTGGCCACCGTGGAGCATAACTGGCTCAAACACCGGCTGCGTTGGACAGTGAAAGATCGCAAAGCCGATCATGAATGCCTGCGGCCACTGGAAAAAAGCCAGCCAATCGAATATCCGAAGCCCGACGGGGTGATCAGCTTTGATAAACCGTCATCGGTGTATTTATCAGGCGCCCAGCACGAGGAGAACCAGCCTTGTCATTTGAAGCTCAAAGATGAGAGTTTGCCGCTCAGCATGCATTTAGAGCAATTTGGAGAGCCCAGCCAGCGCTATTGCCCGGCCGGGGTATATGAGATAGTGAGCAGCAACGGCAGACCCAAGTTTCAGATCAATGCCGCCAACTGCGTTCATTGCAAAACCTGTGATATCAAGGATCCATCCCAGAACATCACCTGGGTAACGCCGGAAGGCGGCGGTGGTCCTAATTATCCGAATATGTGAGCACATTCGGATCCGCTATGGCTTATACCAATCAAAGTAAGTAAGTGTTCAGAAATAGCGCAGGAAAAATGTTTGAGAACAAGGCAGAATTTTTAGATAAGTAGTTATTCTACAATCAAAAATTCTAACGCAGTTATCGAGCATTTGAACAAGCTAGGATGACCAGTTATTTACTGCGATTGGTATTACACTCCGAGCGGATCCAATGGAGATAATCCGGCAGCCCGGCAGTAATGGGCAGCCGGATAATTTCCGGGGTTTCATAATCATGGTTAGCGAGAATATCTGCCTCGACCTGCTCATATAGCTCGACGGTGGTTTTAATCATCATCAGTTTCTCCTGATCCTGATTGACCGCCCCTTTCCAGTGGTAGTAACTCTCAATCGACTGCACCTGGATACAGGCCGCCAATCGCTTTCCAATCAGGGAATGGATGATGGCCCGGCCATTCGCTTCATCGGCAAAGGTGGTCATCACCATACAACAGGTTTGATCTGAGCTCATGATATTCTCGCTATGTCTATCGTGAAGCCGCATTATCCGACATTGTTTTTACTGAACGCAATTTTCGCCGCCAGACCAATCAACAGTAACCCGGATACCCCTTCAATCGCCCGGCTAAAACGCGAGGCCTGCGGGCTGCCCAGCACCCAGCTTCCCAGCATGGCATATACGCCATTACACAAGGTTGCCAGACCACAGAACACCACACCCAGGATCAACAATTGATGGGTGGGTGACGATGCCAGCGAGGTATCAATAAACTGAGGCAGAAACGAGAGGAAGAACATCGCCACTTTCGGGTTCAGGATACTGACAATCACCCCCTGGCGGAAAATATTCTGATTTCCTGCCTGGCTATCATCCAGTGCCAACTTGGACTCGCCGCGGGCAAAACTTCTCAACGCACAAATGCCCAGATACAACAGGTAGGCCGCTCCAAGGTATTTCACCACCATAAACGCATACGCCGAGCTGAGGATCAGGGCCGACAAACCAAACACTGCTGCGACGGTGTGAAACAGATAGCCTACACCCAGTCCCAGCGCTGCCTGAGTACCAGCCGAAGCCTTCCCCTTCATGGTATTCGATAAGATATAAACCACGTCCGGGCCCGGGATCAAATTCAGGGTCAGAGAAGCTAGTGCAAACAGTAACAGGGTATGTAATTCCATCAATAATTTTCCTTATCATTCTCTCAATGCGTTCAAACGCAACATCAAACAACCCGACGGCAGCGATCAACTAGTCAATGGTCGATACTGATTCAATTGATCTCACTGGGCACTCAGTTCAGCCAGTGCGTCCAGCGCAAGCTGCGCCTTCTCCGCCTGAACAAAAATATGATCGTGGTAATAAGCCGCAACCACGTTGGCGCTTATGCCTTTCTCTGCCAGCTTGCCGGCGACAGCCGCGGTCAACCCGACCGCTTCCAGGCTGGAATGCACCGTCAGGGTGATCGCGCGAAAAACCGATCCAGCCTCAAACCCATGTTCCCGGGCGAGGTTTCTTTCCAGTATCAGGGTCAGCCCTTCATCTTCGCGAAACGTCGCCAACGGTTTGAGCTGGACGAGCAGCGCATCATCAAGCGCCGTTGTGGTACAAAACACATACTCGCCATCGCGAAGCCGGGGCTGCATATGACGCAGTAACTGGTTGAGATCCGTCATGCCTGTCATTGATAACTCCTTCATTTTCCTTTACAAGGCGGTCACTGCTACAATAGGACTATCAATATTATTAGTTGAAAAGAAATGCAACAAGATCAATTTGAAGCCTTGGTTAAATCCCTGTGCCAACATAGCACTATGCCTGAAGTTCTGAACGCCTTAAAATCCTGTGAAGATCAGGAAATAGCTGAAGCCGCGGCAGCCCTGACCGGTCAGTTCCGCTTGGCAGAAATCGACGGTGAAAAGCGCATTTATCATGTGTCGATGCAGGAAAATGAGCAAGGCGAACCAGAAGAATTCGCGGAGTGGATCATGAATGATGGTGACGACGTTATCAAATTTGTCGCCTGGTTCTTCTATGATAACTTCGATCTCAAGCTCAAGGATATTTACCAGGCAGCCGGCCGTACCTATCGTCAACCAAAACGCCTGTAATACCAATCACAGTAAGTCATTGATTGGTATTAATATTTCTCTTTATTCAAATCGAGTAGGAGGAGGCCTCACGGCCTCCGTCCTCTCACACCACCGTACAAGCGTGGGTCGCATACGGCGGTTCCGAATATATTTTCAGTGACTCGTACCCATCTCGCAACGAGTACAGACCCATCTCCTTGAACCATTTCATTGGCATGGCCTGATTGAGCTGGGGCGATAAAGCCAAGTGCCACCACCCTTTATCTGACATCGCCAGCTTCCACGCATTGCGTTCGCTTACACCCTCTTGGCGTAACCATGTCGCTATGCTGTATCTGCGCTTGCGCTGCTTGAGGCGATAGCACCGTAAGCGCCGCCTTATCCATTCATCCAAGCGCTGCATCGCGCTTTTCCGTATGGCAAGCTTGAAATAGTGTTGCCAACCTCTTAGGTATTGAGTGAGTTCGACTAGGACTGTCTTCAACTCTCGCCCTCGATTCCGCTTCGTTATTTGACGCACTCGCTTCTTCATCTGAGTTTGTGCTGTCTTCGAGATATGGATGCTTCCATCTCGTTGAAAGCGATGGCCTAGGTAAGTCCGCTCTGTCACTCTCGTTGCCGCACTTTTCTCACGGTTAACCCTGAGTTTCAGTTTCTGCTCCAAGAACTCCGTGATTGAGGCTTTTACTCGATTGGCGGCTTCCTCACTGTGCACGTAGATTTGGCAGTCGTCTGCATATCGGCAGAACTTATGCCCTCTTCGCTCAAGCTCTTTATCCAACTCATCTAATACGATATTTGATAGCAGCGGAGATAATGGTCCACCCTGTGGCGTCCCTCGTTGCCTCTGCTCAACTAACCCGTTTCGCATTATGCCTGCCTGTAGGTATGACCTGACCAGCTTCAGGACCCGTTTATCTGTGATGTCCTCCGATAGCCTGTGCATCAGTCTATCGTGGTTCACAGTATCGAAGTATTTCGCCAGGTCTATGTCGACTACATAACCCCGCCCCTCCCTGATGTAGTGGCTTGCTGCCACCAATGCATGGTGGGCACTGCGGTTAGGCCTGAACCCATAACTGTTGCTTGAAAACTGAGGTTCGTAGATATCTGTCAGTACTGAGGTAATGGCCTGTTGGACTACCCTATCAAGTACAGTTGGGATACCTAGCTGCCTCACTCCCCCGCTAGGTTTGGGAATTTCTACACCCAGAACGGGTTGCGGTTGGTAGCTCCCGTCCAGAAGGCTCTGGCGGAGCGCTTGCCCATTAGAAGACTGCCGAAGCATCGAGATAGTCGCTGTTATGTCGAGTTTATCAACCCCAGCACATCCCTTGTTCTTCTTCACTCTTCTCAGGGCTTGGTTCAGATTTGTTGAGGAGCAGATCCGCTCCATCAACTGAGTTGAGGTCACCAAGACTCGTCCTCCTGTCTACGCCGATCATGCTTGTCATTCTTCGTGGCCATGAGCGTCACTTGCGGTGTTGCCCAGTAGTACGTAGAGATGTTGTTCATCTTGCTATGACCCCACATGATTGAGTGTCTAGTGACTGCTTCTTGATATATTCAGTTCCGGCCTTCCCTTGGGTTGTACTTCCCCAAGGTACTATGCCTTCTGCTGACTTCTTATTACCCGTCACACAACATCACTGTTGTATTAGTCTCATCCGAGACAGGTCGTAAGATCTCCCGAGGTAAGACGTTGTTCTTTCCCTTGGCTGTGCCTGATTTACCCGTACACACTTCCCGTCGAGGCATTGGGCTGTTCTATATATTGCTAGGTTACCCAAGTTGTACTGGCCTACTATCAGGTTTCTGTTCGTCACACCCAAGTTTTGCCGTTTGCTTCCTTCAGATCCCACCTCACGGTGGGCACCCTTGCATAGGCTAACGGTTCTCGCTCGACTGAGCCCGTAGAGGACTTTCACCTCCTAGAACAACGCCATGCTCGGCGCACAACTTCAAAAGCCAGCGTTCTGCTGGCTTTTTTCTTATCCTTGTGCCGCCCACCGAACATTTTCTAGCTATCCTTAAAAAGCAATGCCATTGGATTCAGGACCACCAGCGAAAAGCAAAGGCCAATCACAGTCAGCCGGAGGCAACATATGCAGTACAAAATTGTCTGTGACAAACATGAATTTGATTTTGAGAAAAAAATTAACGAGTTGATGGGAGACGGCTGGCGACTCTACGGTGAAGTTGTGGTCAATCTGGTCAGCAGTGATCACGAACTGACATGCTGGTACACCCAGTCGATGATTCGAGATGACTGAGCCAGACGGCGGTCGCTGTTTGCAACACCGCATCGATGCCAGTGGCAAACCGGAAGCTAAGGCATGGCTGTGTATACCCTGGTGCTAGAATATGATGGCGCAACCTACCTCTCGCAAGTCGAGTCAAGCGACGAGCAATCGGCGCTGCACGCCTGGTGTGAAGAACTGGATGTCTGCACGATCGATGGCTTCCCACTCACGGATTCTGACGCGCTGCTCTCCGGCCTGGCAGATCTGAGTCCGGCGGTGGCAGGCCATCTGACCAATGTCTGGACGGTCCGCTTCGCGGTAGGGCATGATGTCGCTGTCCTGCACCTGATCAAAACCGATCTCAGCCGCAGCGAATAGATCGCCGCTCCTAGAAGCCGGATAGACCGAACAGCTCCCGCAGCAAGTAACCGGACACAAACGCCAGACTGGCCGCAGCACCGCCCATCGCCAGTGTCCGCAGACCAGACCATAAATATGGCAGGTTAAATACCAGGCTTTTGAGCATCCCGATCATAAAAAACATCAGCGCTGCCAGCGCTGTACTAAGGGCAAACTGCTGAGTTAAGGTCAAGGCACTGGTCAAAAAAGGCAGCAGGGGAACAGCCCCGACAACAAGAAAAGCCAGGAAGGTCGCGCCGGCAGAAGCCAGCGGATTGATGTACGCCTGATCGTTCACCCCATGCTCTTCCACCAGCATGGTATCAACCCACAATTTGCGATCTTCGCAAATTGTATCCACGATGGTTTCCAGCACCTCACCATCGAAGCCTTTGTTGATGAAGATTTGGCGGATCTCCTCCCGCTCACCTTCCGGTACCAAATCGATATGCGCTTCTTCCATTTCCCGCAGGCTTTGGGCATAGTCCTGCTCTGCCCGATGGGATTCATAGGTACTGACCGCCATGCTGAATCCGTCGGCAAGCAGATTGGCGACCCCGAGGATCACCGCCACGGATGCCGGTAACCCGGCCCCCGCAGCCGCAGAAACCACGGCAAAGGTCGTGACACAGCCGTCGATTCCGCCCAGTACGGCATCGGAGATATTCTGAGACTCCGGCGGCTGTGCCAGGCGCTTACGGATCACTTCCGGCTGATGTGAACGCAGCAGATCTTCAGTTGCATTATATTTCATACTGATTCCTCCACCGTTGCTGCCATCAACCCGCTCGTTGCAGCAGCAAGGGCCCATGGCATAAGCCTAGTCGGCAAATGCTTTGGATGAGGCCTGCAACTGACGCATCCATTGTGTCATACGGGTAAAATGGGTGCCTTTCCAGTAGAGATGCTGGCAGCCCCGACACTGGAAAAATTCGGTGTAATACCTGAGGGTATTTTCCGGCACCCGGCCAATCACCTGCTGCCGTGCCACCGGGGATAACCGCCCATTACACCGGGCGCAGCGAGTAAACGGACGAAAGCTGTTTTCGAGCTGGAAACGGCCGATGACTTCATGGAGCTGCTCATCCAGGCGATCACTGCGTACCCAGTAACCATGGGTGACCGCCCGGTATTTAAAAATAAATTTATCCCGGGTCAGAATAATACGCTGTTGCGCCACCGACAGGGCCACGATTTCATCATCATCGAATTGATTGCTGTATAAAGTATCAAAGCCGAGCAGCCGCAGCTTACGCGCCAGTTTTCCCAAATTGACATCGACCACAAACCGGGATTCCCGCAGCGATTTCGGTCGCAGTCGTACCATGGACTGAATATCGAACGACTCGAACATTGGATAAACAGCAACCTGTTCGTTGCCCTGAAGCTGATGGTCAAAGCCGACTGACCGGCCGTCGACCAGGATCAAATCAATTTCCGTATGCGGGACGCCAATCGCTTCGAGGGTATCTTTGATGGCTGGTTTCCCGGTAAAGGCGTAGGGAAAACGCACTTTTCGCTGCGCTTTGGGCAAGAAATCATTCAGCTCTTCGTAAAAACGGAACCAGGCTGTTCGCGAGCGCGGCGCATGAAGATCATCGGCAGGATTACACATCAACAACGAAGGCCATCAGAGATTATCCAGCAATACTCCCAAGCCTAGTTCAGCGCACGGGGAGCAGCAAACCGCCCGATGTGTGCTGCTCGCGCGGTATGTTGGATTGGCGCCAAACAGCAACCCGCTAAGACATCTGGTTGAGCAAAAAGCTACCAAACAATGCCACCAGACCTGCAATGAACAGTTTTAAGCCGGTGTGAAAATTGGCCCGGAACTCATCAAGGTTATTTTGGCCATGATCAAAATCCGTCACCAGCGACTGCACTTTTCTGGCAACGCGGTCCCGATCATAAAAGCGCCCTTGCCTGCCGCCATCCCACATCAGTCCGGCCAGCGCCCATAAAAGCAATGCGCTGAAGAACAGAAAATCTGAAAAATAATGAACCGCCGGCCACCCCAAAAAACGGTCGCTGAGCCACACGACTGCACCGGCCAGACCATTGGCGAGCACGACAAACCCCAGCAAATCCTTCATCGACACAAACCCGTTATAAACAAGAGTGCATACAGTATCTCAGGGAGTAGCCGCTGATCATCTGCATTGAAGCGACAAAGTTAGCAATGTCACAGCGCCACATAAAAACAACGCAAAAGCGCTGTTTTTTTGTTCAAACTTGCTGCTTCGTTAAGGCGCAGCGCAGGTTATACCAATCAAAGTAAGTCAATGATCAAAAATAGCGCAGGAGAAATGTTTGAGAACAAGGCAGAATTTCTTGATAACTAGTTATTCTACAATCAAAAATTCTAACGCAGTTATCGAGCATTTACACAAGCTAGGATCACCCGTTATTTACTGCGATTGGTATTATTCATCACCATAAATATCAAAGGTGAAATATTTCGCTGCAATCTTGTCATACGTGCCGTTATCACGAATGGTTTGGATCGCCCGGTTAAATTTCTCTGCCAGCTCGCTATCTTGCTTGCGCAGGGCCAATGCGGTCCCTTCCCCGATATAAGCTGGATCCGTGACCGCGTCACCGACAAATACAAATCCCTCACCGCGCTCTTTGTCCAAAAACGCCAGACTGAGCTGATCAGCATTACCGAATACTGTGTCCAGTCGGCCGTTCTGTAAATCCAGGTACACTTCATCCTGGCCGGTATAGCGCTGGATCTTTGCAACATCACCAAACTTGTCGGTGACATAGCGATCATGGATAGTCCCCAGCTGGACCCCGATCCGCTTGCCCTTCAGGCTGGATTTATCAATCGCCAGTCCGGCATTCGCCTGACCGACAAAACGAGCCGGGGCCTGATAATACTTATCGGTAAACAGCACCCGTTTCTTGCGCTCAGCCGTTATCCGCATCGATGCCATAATCACATCCGCTTTCCGGGACAACAGAGCCGGGATCAGACCATTCCAGCTCATGGTCACCCAGGTACATTCCAGCTCAGCCGCAGCACACAGGGCATCGGCGATCTCAATATCAAAGCCGCGCGGAGTATCCGTAGCGTCCTTGTAGTTAAACGGCGGATAGGTAAAGTCTGATGCCAGGCGAACCGGTTTTTGCTGCGCAGCCTGAACACTGCTGACACTCATTGCGGCCACCATCAGGCCCATGCCAATTAAATTCTTCATCGTCAGATCCCTCTTCTAGTTATATTCTTTTAATGCATTTAAGGTTTCGAGCATACTGTTTTTCGATCCCACCGAGATACGAACACAGTGATTCAGCGCCGGATCGTGCGCCTGATTACGGGTCACGATGCCCCGATCAAGTAAATGGCTATAGATGCACTCCGGCCCGCGAAAACGGATCAGGACAAAATTTGTCGCCGACGGATAGACTGTTTCAACCATCGGTAACTGTTGTACTTGATCAATAAACCAGTCCCGTACCGCAATCAGCGATGCGGTCTGTGTCCGCATCCGAGCCACACCGGTTTCACTCAAGGCGCTGAGAGAGATTTGTGCGACCGGATCAGCGATCGGATAAGGGGCAACCAACCTGGCGACGTAGGTCATCACACCGGGATCGGCCAGCAAAAAGCCGCAACGCACCGCCGCCAGGCCAAAGGCTTTCGACAAGGTACGGATCACCACCAAGTTCGGGTACTGTGCGATCAGGTCAACCACAGTAGTATCCGGCGCAAACTCAATATAGGCCTCATCCACGACCACCAACGTTGATGATTGGCTGGCTTCCAGGATCGCGTGGATATCTTCCTGCCTGATCACATTTCCGGTCGGGTTATTCGGCGAGCATAAAAACAGCAGTTTCGCCTGCGGCAATTGCGCGCAAATCTGCGGCACATTCAGCTGGAAATTATCCAACAGCGGAACTTTCACTGCCTCAACCATAAACGACTCGGCACAGAACTCGTACATCGCATATGTTGGCGGACACACCAGAACCTTATCGCGACCCGGCTGGCAAAAAGTCCGAACCAGCAGATCAATCGCTTCATCAGCGCCACGTACCGCCAGCGCTTCCAGATCCTGAACCTCTCGCCCGTTGAGGCTGTACGCCAGGTACCGCTCTGCCAACTGGTGCGGCAGGAAATCCGGATATCGGTGATACGCTCCCGAGCCTTCCCCGTAGTCACACCCTTGCTCCAGCTCGTTGGCGTTGAGCCAAATATGACCCTGGCCACCAATCCGGCGTGCCGACTGGTAGGGTATGAGATTTTTTACTGCCTCAGGAACAAGGCGTGATGCCAGTGTTTCCACAACCACCTCCGAGAATCGAATATTATCGCTAACAACCATCAAGATAACGAATTTATAAACAAAATTAGTGAATTTATATCCGTTAACATTCTTTTTACCAATTATATGCAGAGCCCGATTGATTTAAGAATCGAAATCTCTGCATACTAGCTATGAGTTTTTTGAATGGCTAAAAGAGCAATGATCCGTACCCCGACCATGAAAGAGCTGCAGTCTTTTTTAGTCACTGCACAACAGTTAAACTTCACAGCCGCAGCCCAGGTTCTCAACCTGACCCAGGGTGCCGTCAGCCGCCAGATCAGCAGCCTGGAATCCCGGTTGAATGTTCGCCTGTTCAACCGCCATGCACGCGGCCTGGCCCTGACCCAAAAAGGGGCGGAATTTCTGCCGCTGGTGGAAAATGCCCTCAATCAACTTCACCGGGCAGTCGATCAGATCACCAATGAAAAGCAACAAATTAAATTAAAAGTGCCCAGTTGTATTACTTCCTGGCTGCTGCCCAGGCTGATGACCTTCCAGCAGCAGTACCCGGATATTGATGTTGAGCTGACCTCTGCGATCAAACACAGCATCAACTTTGCCCGTGAGCCTTTTGATGCTGCCATCTGCTACGGCCAGCCCCCCAAGCAGAAAGACTTAACCAGTTACCTACTGTTTGAGGAGCTGCTCGCGCCGGTGTGCTCTCCCGCGCTGCTGGCCGCCCACGAATGCCCGCTCCAAGCAGAAGAGATGCGGGCATTTACCTGGCTGCATGCCACGCCGCAAAAAAGTGACTGGTCGCTGTGGCTGAGCCAGCTTGACTCGCATGATGCGATGCCGGGAAGAACTGGGCAAGCCATCCAGTTGAGTGAGCAAAACCAGCATTTTGCAACATTGGATTTGGCAGTGAGTGCAGCCATTCAGGGGTTTGGGATTGCGATTGGAGATATCACGCTGGCCCGGCCCGACTTGGATGCCGGTCGGCTGGTGATGCCAAACCCCAACAGCGTCGCGTCAGGGAATGGCTACTACCTGATCAGGCCGAAAAACCTGCAGACTGCATCACTGGATTTACTCTTCGACTGGCTGCAACACACCGAGTCGCCACATTAGCCCACAATAAACATGTGAACGACTAAGCTTATAAGGTGTTAAACACCGTGCGGATAACACTAAGGTTAAGCTATGTTCGATTGGCTAAAAAATATCTTTTCACCCAAACCAGAGCAGTCCGATGACAACCTGGTTGAAAAGCAATCCGATGATACGCTTCGTGAACGTCATCGCCAGGAAGACGTCAACCGAGACGACACGACAAAAGATGACAATGAATCGTAATCAAAACACCCATGACTTTGGACGACAGACTATTGAACAAGCCGGCAACGTCCGGCTTGTTTGATACCACCAACCGCCATTATTGCCCCAGTGGCGCAAATTTCATCCGGAAAACGTCCGGGCTGTATAAATGACTCATTTGGGCATTATCGAACACTGCGAGACCGAAATAATAAGTCTGCGAGAGCTCCGAAAACTGAACGTCCTGCACTTTGGCGTTATGCCCTGCGGTCACCCGCTTACGCTTAAGCTCTAACAGCCACTTGCCATCCTTCCAGTTACTCTGCGCACTGATATCTCCCCGCGAACCGGTAAAGGGGCTCACCAGCACAGAGGCCAGCCGATCACCGGAACTAAAAGTGTCCACCAGCGGCACCTGTTGCTGTGGACCCAAAGCGTAGGCCTGAACTGCATCCCACACCCGATCCCCCATCACCGGTTGTTGGGTCGCTTCCGCCATGTTTTCCTGGTAACCGCCGCCCGTGACGAAGTCTCCTTTCAAACCCCAGCGCAGATTGGCCGCCGGATCAATCGTGGCATCGACATACTGATCGTCAGCCTGAACCGTTTTCCCGGTTCTGACCGCGCGCCACACCCAGGCATCCAGTGTTTCATCCTCACGAGCGGTAAATTTCCGCCCGGGCTGGCTCTGTTCAACGTCGGCAACATAACCGCGGCTGTCTGCCATATGACAGGCGATTGCGCAGCCTTGGGTATCAAACCCCTGGGTATTGATGTTCCAGTACAGGCTGAGCTTATCTTCATGGTAAGTGTTCTCATAGCCGAATTGATCCGGACTCATCAACCGCTGCCAGCGGCCATCCGGCTGTTTTTCCCATGGCATGAAAGCCAGGCTTCGGGTCGGGTCGTCCCACTGAATAAAAAAGTAAACATGTTCATCATCATAAAGCGACTGGACCGAAACCGACGTTGAGGTGATGCCTGATTCACCTCTGGGCTGATAAACCCGCTGGTCGAGAACCACAGTGAGTGGCGTGGCCTTAAGCCAGACACTCTCTGCGACGCCATCCAGCTTAATGGGCTCCTTTACCCGGACGCTGACCAAGGTATCGGCGGCCCCAGCCGACCATGCTGTCAACACCCCGGCCAGCACCAGGACACATCGCGTGGCCGCCCGTGAGTACCCCGCTGCCAGCACGTCAAAAAACACGCTCAACTGTCCCACCATACCTGGCCTCCCGGTCACCTTAAGTTAAGAAAATTCAATCAATTAAAACACCGACTGTTGGCGATTGATTCATATCAAGTCTAGTTCGTTTTTTTCCGGTAGCGCGCAGGCAAGAAAGTTCATGTGCCCAAAATGGTAATGTCATGAAAA
Source organism: Photobacterium atrarenae (assembly GCF_024380015.1). Taxonomy (NCBI): domain Bacteria; kingdom Pseudomonadati; phylum Pseudomonadota; class Gammaproteobacteria; order Vibrionales; family Vibrionaceae; genus Photobacterium; species Photobacterium atrarenae. Next base: position 1,719,560 of record NZ_CP101509.1, on the reverse strand, counting down.
AGGCTGACATCCCGTCAGCCTTTGTATTGCAAATTCCTCAGACCATCACAACGAATCACATTGGCTCGGTGAAGAATTATTTCTTGGCCAACGGGTCGTTGGATCGGTCTCAGAGAGGGCTAAGAAATCCAGTCCGGTGCTCATCGATCCTGGCGGCAAGTCATCTTCAAGCACATACATGCCTACAGGAACGGCACCCTTGGTTGTATTCTTACTCACCTGGTCCGCAGCCAGAGAAGTATAATGCAACCCAAACATATCAAAGTATGGGCGCCAGTCCTGGCCGGTGATCACACTCAGCGCCACCAGCATAAAGTCATTCCCCGGCATGCTGCTTACTGTCTTATCTCCGTACGTACTGTGCTGATAATCAAAGCCGCTAAACCCAAGCTGAGCACGGTGGGCCAGCCAATCGGATTCATTCGCCGCGTATTGACCAAAGATCCGGCTGTGCTGATACAGCAAAGTAAACAGGTGGAAACCGTTGCTCAGCTTATCGCCGGAGGCCATTACCTGCTGATCCGCACGCAACGCCATCTGGATATAAAACGCCATGCGATAACTGTTATGCACCGCATAGTCATTACTTCGCCACGGTACCGTAAAGCGATCCTGCCCTTCGTCCATCACCTCACAGTTACGATTGAGCACCACCCGCTCACCCGCGCTGTTTTTCACCTGTGCCGCGTCCGACATAAAGACATAGAACAGATCTTTATGGTTCATATGACCATCAGTGAGCGGTGTGGTTTTTCCATCGCGCACATAATGTGATTTCCACTTCACATAATACGGGAAAATGTTGTTCGAGTTTTCCCCGGCCCGCGAGCCGTACTGGCGCCAGTTCTCTTTATCGGCAGCAACGACATAATGCACATTCAGGCGCTTGGTTTGCAGATTATGGCCCAGCTCATGATTATCACCCCAACTGGTTGGAGAGATCTCCCATGCCGCATCCCATGGATTGCCGCTACAACCGCTCCCGCATTGGGCATTCTGATCATAGTTGGCATGCTGAATTATCTTACGGGTATGCAGCGCCGGATCAAAACAGTCCGTGGCACCAAACAGGTTCTGACAAACCGCTTTGACGTCATCCGGCAAAGACTCAGTCAGCGAGCTACCCTGGACCTTGTAACCCGCCAGGGTATAGACAGAATTGAGATGATCTTCTTCGATCGATTTCAGCAATGCATTCACGGTGGGTACTTCATCATTCAGGGCATCCAAGAAGCGATCCCGACGTAAATGTTGCTCCGCCCCATCGGTGCGCAGATCCACATGTGGCAGTTCTGTGGTCTCAAGTGCCTGATTAAAGCGGCTGATCTGGGTCGGATCACTAAAATCCAACACCGCCGGATGCTTGGCGATCCCGCTCGCTTTCAGGGTCACCGAAACCGGCGAAGCACTCCCCTCAAGATAGGCGTATATCGGGCCGCCATACGGGGTTGAAAACGTCACGCTGTCACCTTTTTCGACGGTAATCCGCTGCTGCATCACTTCCAGTGGCCCACGATAGATTTTGGTCTGATAGGTGCGATTGGTGTTACTGCGATGGTAGTTCAGCTTGATCGTCAGGCGCGCATCACTGCTGCCCTGACGGGATATGGTGATCGGCTGCCCCGGCAAAGCGTACCACCCGGTTGTCGTCCATTGATGTGAATACGGCACTAAAATATCCTGCATATCCGTTTCAGTGGCCGGGTATGCGTAATGCGCCTGATGTCCGGCTCTCACCTGAGAAGCATCAATGATGAACTCTCCCAGATCCGGCTGTGCCAGGTTCCCGGTTCGGGCATAGCTCACGACCCAGTCGGCGAACATCGCCTGCTGCCAGGCCTCAGGCTCACTAGGGGTGATCGGGTAGTCAATTGCGGCCCGGTATTTATCGGCCAACAACAGACCCGCTTTGATCAAGGCATAATGCTCACTCGAAAATGCCTGAATGCCGCTTGTATCCAACCCGGTTGCCGCCTGGCGGAACCAATCCGCGCCATTTCTGAAGGCTAGATTGAACGCTGTGTCATTACAGTAGATAAAATTACGATCACAGTTTTCCAGCGCCTGCGGATCGAAGTGCCCACGCTTCAGATTCACAAGCAGATGATCAACAGCCTGCAACTGCGCATCGCCTTCTTTTAAACTTTGCACCGATAAATCACTAGCCAAGTGCTCAGGCCAGTAGTTGCCTTCTGCCTGCAACCCCATGTACCGGAATACCGGTTTGGCCAGCGGACTGGCAAATCGTTCATGGTTAACATAAATCAGTGGAATATGATTCGCTCGGGCCAGTTCAACTACTGCCTGGCCGGCAGGGCTACCCTGACCGTTGCGATCCACATCGCTCATGACAATGACATCAGGCTTCTGCTGCTGAATACAGCTCGCTAAATCACTGTACTCGCAACGATTTGCGGTATTGATAACATGTCGTCCTGGGTAATAGGTTTCCAGCCAGGCCCGGATTTTTTCATTGTGGGGGAAATACCAACTGTCACGATGGCTCGACATATGAGTGGTCACGACCGAAAGCGGCTTCGATTCTCCGGCCCCGCCCGTCATCCAGTCAAGCAGGTTTTTCAGCAGTTGATCCGTTTGCGCCGAATTATCGACAGCGAACATATTCGCCGCCATCGCAGCATAGCGGTGGCCGGCCTGCTCACCGACATACACCAGCCCTTTCGCTGAGGGTTTCCCCTTCTCTTCCTGCGTCGAGCGCAACACCATCATGGTATGCGCCGGCAGGAAGCTCGACAGCGTGATACTGTCGTGGCTCGGATGCCAGGCAATCGTACTGCCAACGTTCTGGTACAGCGTATCAACCAATGCCTGTCGTTTGGCCTGCGCAACTTGAATTTGCTCTCGGCTGAAATCAATCAATTCATCTGCGGAAGCCAGCGTATGATCTTCCCGCTTCACCGCCGCTTCAGCATGTGTCAAAAATGAAGCCCGCACTTCACACGGAGATGTGATCACTCCCGTCTGATAATCACTCCCAGTCAACTGACCATGACAGCCCGTGACGGTATCAAGGACATAGCCATCTTCCGGCGTAATACTAAAAATATATTGTTGCCCTTCAACCACAGACACTGCAGACGGGGTAATCATGCCGCCAACGGATGCCTGTGATGTCAGCGTGTACTCAGCAGCCTTCAGTGGCTTTACAATCCGTACTTGCTCAGTAGCACCCGGGCCATCGCTACCACACGCCACGAGCAGGCCAACACTACTGAATGTCAGCCATTGTGACGTCAATTGGTTTGGTTTCACCTGAATTCCTTTATTATTATGTTTTCGATAGAATAAATGGCACAGGGCGCTTGATACCGAACCCCCACCCTAGAGTCAAAAATCTACCGTCATTATTGGGTGCTTATCACCTTATTGAAATTTTGTGTTTAATGTGAATATGCACTCAGTCGCTTAACTTGTAATTACCTTAAACTGAGTCTGTATTGAATCAATGACATGAACGGAGAAAAAAATGGGAATATTTGACGCCATTTTAGGCAATGCAGGCGAAATGGAGATTGAGGAAGCGACAGAAGAGCTTGCCACCATCCTCGGCCCGGCAGAGCAGATCGAGCTGGCGTACAAGCTGATCCGTGACATGATCGTGCTGACCGATCGCCGGATAATCTTGATTGACAAACAAGGACTCACGGGAAAGAAAGTTGAATATCGCACAATTCCCTTCAAATCGATCACGCAGTACACTGTTGAAAGCAACGGTCATTTCGATTTGGATGCTGAGCTGAAAATCTGGGTCTCGGGCCTGCATGAACCGATTGAGCTCGAATTTAACGGCAAAACCAACATCTACGCCTTGCAAGGCCTGCTCGCGGCGAAAATTGCCGGCAAGTAACCCTCATCGACAACGAACATCGGCCATACGTGTTATGGCCGACTCTGCCACATCAAGCTATCAAAATTCCGCTTCAGCCTGGAAGCACATCGGCTCCCGGGTCACCGGATGATTCAGCTCAAGCAACTCAGCATGCAAATGCAGACGCTCTGCCCGAACCCCATACAGATCGTCCCCGACAATCGGTGACGCCAGTCCGTCTACATGCGCACAATGAACCCGGAGCTGGTGGGTGCGTCCGGTTTTCGGGTAGAGATAAACTTTGGTCCGGCCTGCTTTACGTTCAGCAACCTGCCAGTAGGTTTCTGCCGGTTTGCCATGCTGACGGCACACTAGCTGGCGCGGACGGTCATCAATGTCGCCACGCAGCGGCAAATGGATTTCGCCCTCATCCTGATCCACCTCACCCTCGATCAGGGCTACGTAACGCTTGGTCACCGTACGTTGGATAAACTGTTGTTGCAGCGCCTTGTTCGCATCTTTGGTCAGCGCCAGAACCATCAGGCCGGACGTCGACATATCCAGGCGATGGACAATCAGCGGCCCGGTTGCCTGCGGGAAGCACTCGCGGATCCGCAAATACACCGAGTCCTCAATCGTTTTGCCGGGAACAGACAGAAATTCAGCCGGTTTGTTTACCACCACCATGGCTTCATCCTGATAAACAAACTCCAGCGCTTTACCGGCAGCAGGGTTGGTCAGCATCGGGTTCTCGTCCACATCCAACCCTTCAAGCATATGCGCCAGGATCGGCTGGCACTTGCCCCGGCAGGCCGGATAGAAATTTTGGTGCTGGCGAATTTCTGATTTCGGCGAGCGCCCCCACCAGAACTCCGCCATCGCCAGCGGCTTCATCCCCCACTTGTAGGCATAATGCAACAGCTTAGGCGCAGCGCACTCACCCGCGCCCGCCGGCGGGATCCCCTGCGGCGTCGCAGAAAACAACTCGCCCAGGCTCTTTTCGTCACCATGCGCATTTAAAAAGCGGTACTGCGCAAAAATCTTCGCCTGCAAAGCAGAAGACTGCTGTTTGCGCTGGGTTTTTAATGCCTCAATTTGTGTAACCAGGGCATCATATTGGGTTTGAAGCCGAGAGACCTGCTCGCGCCAGTGGCGCTTGAGATCCTTGACACGATACTTTTCATCAATACTTTCCCGCCCCAGTGCCGCCAACAGGTCCTGTAAAGCATCTTCAGCCAGGGTCGCCTCTCCTTCGGCCCGTCTCTGCTTGCGAATTTTACGGGCTGCAACGATCTCTCCCTGCAGCGCCGTAATTTCTGTATCAGCCTGCTGTTGAGCCGCCTTGAGCTGAGCTGCCAGTTCAGCGAGCTGAGGATCCGCTTCCAGCGTTTCTATCCGGGCATTGATTTGGTTAATCTCGACCTGCTCGGCCAAAAAGAAGCTGTCTTTCGCAAGCATATCAAACACCGGCGGGACAAAATGAGGCAGCAGGTTCTGATCTGCCAGCTTCCCGGAAAATGCCGACAGGTAGCCGATCTCACCTTGTGCGTTCTGCACCACCAGCACCCCGAACATCTTTCCTGTTGCCGTTTCTGTATTCCCGTCCAAACCGAAGTTGTGTTGCCAGTTACGCTGGGTTACCAGGTGGCGCTGCAATTCTGCCGCCGCCTGCAAACACAGTGGATGGGGTTCGTAATAAAACGGAAACGTGAATCGCTCCGGCAGTGTCTGAAGGTCTATCGATTGCTGAAAAGGCGTAAAGCAGTGTTCCGGGGAGTGCATAGCAAGATCTTTCGTCTGAAGTGGCGCCGCCAGAACCCGTTGCCCCGGCGGCAATTAGGCGGACGATTCTACCCTGTCGCACCAAAATGATCACTAGCAGAGCGGACGAATCGACAATAAGCGCCCGTGTCAGCTTTTAATTATAATGCCAGAACCTGCTTCAGCCAGGCGGAAATATCACGGATCTGCGGCATACAGACCTGATGCTCCATCGGATACGTGCGCCAGTTTGGTTGACAACCTGCCGCTTCAAGCGCCTCAACAGCCGCTTCACCCATTACAGGCAACACGACGGGATCATAGCTGCCGTGCATAATCTCAAGCGGAATGGTGCGATTGGATTCAGTGATTGTGATCCGGTCCGAAGTCGGGAAATAGGTTGAAAGCGCCAGCAAACCCGCCAGTTTATGAGGATAACTCAGCGCAGCATGATAGGCGACGGCGCCCCCTTGGGAAAAACCTGCCAGGACAATCCGTTCACTGGGAATGCCCCGGGCAACTTCGCGATCAATCAGCGCAGTGATTTGACCAGCTGAATGGATCAGTTGATCCATATTCAGGCGACGCCCGGCCCCCATTTCAAGAATGTCATACCAGGCCGGCATCACCACGCCGCCATTCACCGACACGGGCATTGAGGGGGAATGAGGAAAGACAAAGCGAACCGGGGCATCTGCGGGCATCTCCAGCTCCGGAACAATCGCTTCAAAGTCATGGCCGTTAGAGCCGAGGCCATGCAGCCAGATCACCGCCGCAGAAGCAGCGACGTTTTCCGGCTCCAGTTCAACGCAAGAGAGGTAAGTCATCATGTTGTTATCTACTTATTATTCAGTGATCAGCATCTTGGCGAAGTTTTCCTGAGAGATCAACAATTCAGCGGATGAGTGAAATTCCTCATCAACGAGCAGGCAAGGTGTGTCTGCTCACCAGCATCCCTTTGATATCTACTCCGGAACGACCCGGGCTGTACGACCATCAATATTGACCCGAACCCGCTGGCCGACTCGGAAAACCATACTTGGATTGGCTTCCTGAACAATGGCGATAGTATCCCCCGCGTCCATTTTTATCGTCAGGTTCACCCCTTGTCGCTGAGTTACACCCTTGGCCGCTTTGGTCCCGGCGACACCACCGAGTACCCCGCCGCCAATGGCAGCAATATCCGAGCCCGAACCACCACCAATTTTCGATCCTAAAATACCACCGATCGCGGCACCGGCAACGGCCCCGACAACTTCACCTTCACCTTCTATGGTCACAGGCTCTGTTTTCATAATCGTACCGTAGCGAACTTGCTGGACAGTCCGGGTATCCGCCACACCATAAGAGTCACCATACGGATTATTGGAACAGCCCAATAACCCAAATCCGATACAAGACAGTATCAAAACGCAGAAAATCTTGTTCATCACACCCACCTCAATATCTTTGTTGCTGTAAGTATAGCAAGACGACATTTCCACCAAGATCAACGATGAAACATTCAACCAACTGACTTATAACAGAAAATAACACCCAGTCAAAAACCTATTGATTACACTTCAACAAATCGATTCCTGAGATCCGGCTATAAGTTTTCCGCCCTCGCCTTTGCCATACTGGAGTATTCAACCATCACAACCATTCGCCTTTACGGACCTCAAGGAAGACACATGAAAGACGAAACTCTGGCCATCCATCACGGTTATGAAACCGATCCAACGACCAAATCTGTCGCGACTCCTATCTATCAGACCGTCGCTTACGAATTTGATAACGCCCAACACGGAGCAGACTTATTTAACCTGGAAGTGCCCGGCAACATTTATACCCGGATCATGAACCCGACCAATGACGTCCTGGAGCAGCGCTTGGCCGCCCTGGAAGGCGGTATTGCCGGCCTCGTGGTTAGTGCGGGCAGCGCAGCTATCAACTACGCCATCCTGACGCTGGCCGAAGCCGGGGATAATATTATTTCGACCCCGCAGCTTTATGGGGGGACCTATACCCTGTTTGCCCACATGCTGCCCAAGCAAGGCATTGAGGTTCGCTTTGCCAAGGATGACAAACCGGAAAGCCTGGCGGAGCTGATTGACGACAATACCAAGGCCGTGTATTGCGAAAGCATCGGCAACCCGGCTGGCAATATCATCGACCTTGAACGCGTGGCGGAGCTGGCTCACGCCAAGGGCGTCCCTGTGATCGTCGATAATACCGTCGCCACACCGGCCCTGTGCAAGCCGATTGCCCATGGTGCTGATGTCGTCGTGCACTCGCTGACCAAATATATCGGCGGCCACGGTACCACCCTGGGGGGCGCAATCATTGATGCCGGTAAGTTCCCCTGGGCCGAGCATAAAGATCGCTTCCCGGTCTTTAACCAGCCCGAGCCGTCCTATCACGGTGTGGTCTACACCGAAGCGTTTGGCGATGCTGCTTTTATCGGCCGTGCCCGGACCGTACCACTACGAAACACCGGCTCTGCCTTATCACCGATGAATGCCTTTTTGCTGATGCAGGGCCTGGAAACCCTGTCGCTGCGCATGGAGCGCCATACCGACAATGCCCGCCAGGTGGCTGAGTATCTGCAGCAACACCCGAACGTCAGCTGGGTCAGCTACGCCGGCCTCTCCAGTTCGCCATACTACCCGCTGGCCGAGAAATACATGGCCGGCAAACCTTCAGCGATTTTATCCTTTGGCCTCAAAGACGGGTACGATGCCGGGGTCCGTTTCTACGACAGTCTGAATATCTTCAAACGCCTGGTCAATATTGGCGATGCCAAGTCCCTCGCCTGCCACCCGGCCTCAACCACCCACCGTCAGCTCAGTGAAACCGAGCAACGGCAGGCCGGCGTCAGCCCGGAAATGATCCGCTTGTCGGTCGGCATTGAGCATATCGATGACATTCTGGCCGATCTGGAGCAGGCGCTAAGCGCCTGAGGCAGTTGAACGCCGACACGCGCTTGTATCGACATTGAGATGTGATATCGCAAACACCTCGCTCCGCTCCTCCGGGCGTGGTGTTTTTGCTTCTGAAGCAAGCGTTGCCCCATCAACGTCTTGCGTAAGCCCGGAAGGAAACGGCCGAAGAAAGTGACGCTGCTCGACTTATTCTGTGAAAAGTCCCTCAAGGTCAATGACTTTTCACCCAATCAACAAATTTCACATAGCTTTGCTGTGATGAATTTTGGCATAATCGTTTCTAATGGATCTCAAATAAATGCAACAACTTATTCATGAATGTAAAGACGCCGACGAAACTGCTGAGCTGTGTGGCCCTGTTATCAGTGGCTGGCTTAAGCCCAGCTGTGAATGCCGCAAATTTCCCTTATAACTATTTTGAGGTCCGCGTACCACTCAGTCCCGGCGGAATTGGCGCAGCATTTAGCCAGCAAATCCACCAAAATGCCCATGTCATTGTGGAAGCAGAAAGTCATTTCGAAGATGACTGGGTGCTCGGCGGTGGCTTCGGCTTCAATGCCCCGGTGAATCAATTTACGGATATCACGGGTCAGGTGAAACTGCTGTCCATCAAAAATGAGGACAACGACAAAGCTCTGGGCCGAGTGTCCTCTGAACTCAACCTCGGACTGTCAGCCTGGATCCTGCCGTATCTTGAAACCGGAGGAAAAGTGGGGGTCATTTCAGCCCACGACGACTTGTCGCTGATGTCCCTTCATGCCCGTTTTCATACCAGCGACGCCTTTTCGATGGGCGCTGAATGGCGGATCACCGGCATAGAAAATCATATCCTGGCCTTCTCTGTGCGCTACCCTTTTTAAAAACATTTTTCACGACACTCACTCAGATAAGGACATCGACCATGTCAAAGAAAGTGTATTGCATCGCCCAGTTCCAGCCCAAACCCGGATGTGAGCAGGCACTGTTTACCGCACTGCAGGCGCTCGAGCCCAATACCCTGCGCGAAGAGGGCTGCCTGCAATATATTGTCACCCGCCACATCACCAGCCCATTTGCCGAAGGCGAGTCCTACCCGATCGCCTTCAATGAAATTTGGGCTGATATGGCCGCGTTTGAAGCCCACTGCCAGCGCGAAGAAATCAAAGCATTTTTTGCCGAGCACTGTGAAGCGGAGAGCGGAACCGCAGAAAAGTGGAATGTCTGTATCTACACCGACGAACCACAGGACTACGACGCCCCCAACCTTGCATAACACCAACCGTTTGTTCCCTGCGGCTGCCGTTACGACAGCCGCTCTGCCTACGATCCAACAGCATCACTGGGCGAATGCCTCTCAACAAAGAACTCGCCGTGACAATTTAAATTAAAGCTAAGGAGAAACAACGCATGGAACGAAAAATTGCACTGGTCACGGGTGGCAGTAAAGGCATCGGCCTTGCCACAGTACAACGCTTGGTTCAAGCCGGGCATACCGTCATCACCTGCGCCCGGGATCCCGACCACTGGCAATCTGTTGTTGCACAGCATCCGCAGTTAAGCGCCGTTGATTTCAAAGTGGTGGATCTCACGCAACCAGAGCAAACACAAGCGATGTTTGAGGCGATCAAGACGGACTATGGCAAGCTGGATATCGCCATCAATAATGCCTCGCCGAAATTACAATCCGGCGGTTCGTTCGCCCAGGTGGCAACAGACGACCTGTTCCAGACGCTGGTCGATGATCTCTGGGCGCCCGCCCGATGCCTGCAACATGAACTAACCCTGATGTCATCTGGCGGTGCCATCGTTAACGTGAGTTCCATTAACGGCCTGCGGCCAACCCCAAGTGCCGCAATGTACAGCGCAGCTAAGCACGGACTGGAAGGTCTGACCCACTCGGTCGCTCTGGAAGCCATTCAATCCGGCATTCGGATCAATTCGGTCGCCCCCGGTGTTACCTGGACCCCGCGTTGGGAGCAAAAGCAACACGACGCGCCAACGATCCGTCAGGATGTCGAGAAGCTGGTTCCGGCCGGGCGGTTTGCAGAACCGGACGAAATCGCCGAAGCCATCGCGTGGCTGTGCAGCGATAGTAGTCGTTATATTGTCGGTCATACGTTAGTAATTGATGGCGGGCTGTCCCTGAAGTAATACCAAAGTAAATCACGGGTCATTCGCTGTGCTGCGATCACGTCTTGAATCGATGAGCACTATGCTTTCAAGAGTGTATGTTCAGCATGAATAGGCTCTATGACTGAAAGCGAATCGACAGAGCGCGAATCGACCCGAGTTTCGCGTCCCCTCACCGTCACCGCCCTGCTCTATGAGCAGTTCGATCTTCTGGAAATTAGCGGGCCGCTGGAAATGTTTGGTCTGCTACCGGCGCAGTTTTCGATCCAGATGTTTTCTTTGATTGACGAACCGGTAGCCAGTATGCAAGGGCCAACACTTTGTCCGGATTGCCACATCGACGATGACATCCAGAGCGATATATTGCTGATCCCTGGCGGTAGCGGCTGCGAATCGGCATTGGAGAATGTCGCGTTGATCGACTGGCTGAAACAACATTGCCAACACACAACTTATATTTGCACGATTGGAACCGGCGCTGCGCTGGCGGCCCGGGCGGGATTGATGAAAGGCAAAGCCGCCACAACCAGTAAACAGCACTACCGGTGGGTCACCGGCATCGACTCTGAGGTGAACTGGTCTCCGGTTGCTCGCTGGACCATTGACGGTACAGTCGGCACAGCTTCCGGTAGAGCTGCCGGGATGGATCTGTCGCTGGCACTGATAGCGCATCTCATCGACGAAGAGACCGCCAGAAAAAACCGCCATCAACGCCGAATATATCTGGGTCAATGATCCGAGCGATGATCCATTTGCACCGCTGCATATTGTTCAGTAACGTGAGAAGGTTCTGATGTTTCAGTGGAGCGCCGCCCCAATCGCTCAGGCTGGCAGGCCTTCTAAGGATAAAGACTCATTACTCCCACATCACAAAGCACTGCTCTTTCTTCGCCGCTTCCAGCATTTTCACCAGCGGTAAGGCTCGGGTTGCCATGCTGATCACCGGCTCGGCATTTTTTTCATCCAGCTCATCATCCCCAGGCAACGTACCCGAAGCAGCCTCTTCGCATTCCTGTGCAGCCTGCTCTAGTTGATGAACGCGATCAATATACTGACGAAGATGGGCCAAAGCATCCGATACCTGCTCGGCTTCAATCACACCGGGAATATTCTCGCATTGCCCCATCATTTTCAGCATCTGCTTGGCTATATCACCAAACATCACGATATCGCCACTCGCTTTACTGTGAAACGTCACCAGCATACCGACTCCTTATCCACTGTTGTCAGGTTAAATGATTGCACTATTCAATTCGCCATCCTGACACCTAAGCGAATTGATCCCGAGCTTTATCTCTTCGTGCATAATAAAAACCAGCAATAGCCCCGGCCAGCGCTCCAAAAAAATGGCTTTCATAGCTAACCCAGGCATGAGCTGGAATAAATCCCCACACCATAGATCCATAAAGAAACATCACAATCAACGCAATCGCGATTGATTTCAGGCTGCGATACATAATTGCGTAAATCAGCAAATAGGTCCAAAGGCCGTAAATGATGCCGCTCAATCCAATATGGTAATGCATACGACCAAATACCCAGACCCCAATCCCGCTGCCAATCCAGCTAATCAAAAAAATCGCCATAAAGCGGGCCAGACCTGACCGCGATAACAAATAACTGAGCACGGCAAATGAGACAAGGTTACTGAACAGGTGTCCCCACGAGCCGTGCAAAAACGGAAATGCGATAATACCGGTGAAATGGCTGAAATGACGCGGTAATAAACCGTAGTCATTGAGCTGCCCTTTGAGGAACACATTGATCAGGTGAACCGCCAAAGTAAACAGGCAGACAAACCCAATGACTTTGATTGCGTCAATATCACTTTGCCGCATTGTTGTTCCTCACCCGGCTGGTTTACTTTCAAGTATATAGCGATTGCGCAGCCTGTTCATGATCCTGATGTGAGATCCTGACAGCCCCGAAGCTCCGGCGAATCACCTAAAGTCTGCTCCCCTACCAGAAAAGCTGGCGCGGACGATATTGCTCGTCTTGCTGAGTACGCTGCCGCTTGCCCGCAATTCGGAAGTTCTGACCCAGCAAGAGCCGGATCTGGCTAAAAGTTTCGCCTGCCAGCAACCGACGCTCGCTGGCCTGCCAATATCGGTTGGTTGTGCGTTTAATGGCCGCCAGTGCATCCGGCGAGGCCTGTTGAAGTTGCAGGCAAAATTCCTCCGCAGCTGCCATAGGTTGCTCGCTAACTTCAGTGACCAGCCCCAGTTGTTTGGCGGTTTCGCCACAAACAATCTCCCCAGTCATGGTCAGCTTCATCGCCACATCTTTGGCGACCACTTCCCGCAGTGACAGCAAACCAGCCATATCCGGTACTAACCCCCAACGAACCTCCATGATAGATAGCTCACACGCCGGGGTAGCAATCCGAAAGTCAGCTCCCAGCGCAATTTGCAAGCCACCGCCAAAACAGCGCCCTTCCAGCACCGCAATCACAGGCGCGGGGATCCGCCGCCAGTTTCTGGACACCCGCTGCACCAGGTTTGCATTACCGGGTAATACCTTAGCTAATAAACGCAGCGCCTTTTGTGGTGCGGTGGCAATACTTTTTATATCCAGCCCACTACTGAAGGTGCCGCCAGTCCCCGTCAGGATCACCGCCCGAACATCCCGCCGTTTTCGCAGCTGGCGGCTTACCACGTCCAGCTCGTGGAACATCACCATATCCAGCGCATTCAATTTATCTGGTCGATTTAATGCAACGGTTACAATCCCTTGTGCTTCTGTGACAACAATTCTTTTCCATCCCATGCCAAATCCCTTTTATCTGGTCAGTCCAGAAACACATTAACACAAGAACAATAAATCACCAGCCTGCACCGACACAGAACAGCGTTAATAACCGACACTCAAACAGGGGAACACACCATTACTCTTTATCAAAGCTGTCTACCACAATCGCTCCCATAGATGCCGGCATCGCTATCAACACAATACGCTTGAATGACAACAACGGCTCCGACAGAAACGGCAGTTTATCGAGTGCCAGAAGCACCAGGCAGACGACAAAAGCCGTGATCAAATAGGCCACCACAATCCGGAAAATAAAGACAGGTATACGTCGGCGAATATCGGCCTGAAACACACTTTCATAGGCAAAGAACCCCAAGAAAAAAACGGACAAGATAAATACCATCAGCAAATTTTTCATGGGGAGCGTTTCTCCTAATCGCCAGGCTTCTTCCGAAAAAGAAATGGGGACGGCTAAAGCAAATGCTCCGACAAAAACCTGGCTGGCATCTTCCATGTTAAAACTGAATTTCATATTTGCTGATTTGCCTCCATTAATTGGCGCCAAACGTCTTAGCCATGATACACGCAGGCAACGAGCCTTCACTATATTGAGATTATATCAATCCGCGAGTAGTTGAGGTGGAAGGACGAGCTCTGAACGCTGATAACAAAATGATTCTCGACGCCTTCATCGAGAACGGCTTACATCGTGAATACACCATCTATTGCCTGTTCCCGGACTGTGATAAAACCGTGATTGAACTACAGCAACATCCTGCCCGCTCCATTAAATTCAATGACGGATTCGAACTGGCAGCACACTCATCTCTTGATAAACGCTAAAACCCAGAAACCTGGCATTCCATCCAATTCCGTAGGTTGCATGTCGAACAAGTGCTTTTTTCCCTGAAAGTCTTAACATTGATACTCAGTCTCAGCACCATAACACTGGTCCATCGTGCTTGCTGTTCTAGACTTCATATACATAACAAATACAAAGCAACCTCATTTTTTGTGTGGCTAGATAATCCTGCGCATTATTTAGATATCAGGGATCGAGCAATGAAGAAGACGATTGCCACAATACTCTCTATCGCCAGTCTATTTTCCGCCAGTTACGCCAACGCTTCTGAGCAACGCCTGTCCGAGCTTGAAAGCCGTATCGAAAACCTCCAACAACAGTTGGCTGCTCAAGAATCCGATGGCTATAGTTCAGCTTTAGAAAACAGCTGGACCCAACACGTCAGTATCAGTGGTCTCATCGAGGTAGAAGCCGGCTATCATCGCCCGTATCTCGGCGACTCGACCAGTGATCTCGTCCTGGCCACCGCTGAGCTGGGGATCACTGCCGATATTAGCGATTGGGTTCATGGCGAAGTCATTTTCCTGTATGAAGAAGATGGCACCGATTTGGAAATCGATGTTGCAGCGATCCATATCTCCCCGCCCCGTGCCCCATGGTATCTGTCCGGAGGCCAGTTTTATCTGCCATTCGGGGTATTTGAGACCCATATGGTTTCCAGCACACTCACTTCAGATATGTCCGAGACCAGAGACACTGCGTTCCTGGCCGGCGTCGCCCAAAGCGACTTTTATGCCAGTGTCTTTGTATTCAATGGTACCAACAAAGAGGACGGCAATGATCATATCAACAACTGGGGTGTCCAGTTCGGACTGGAGACAGAGGCTGCCGATACAATTTTCCTCAGCGAACTGAGCTATCTCAATGACATCGGAGATTCTGATACTTTGCAAAATGTCCTGAGTAGCCCCAATGTCAATGACTACACCGCCGGCTGGAACTGGTTTGCCAAAGTGGACACCGGCCCCTTTTCCATGATCGGCGAGTACACATCGGCACTGAGTGAATTTGAGTCCAATGTGCTGATGTTTAATTTAAATGGTGCCAAGCCCAGCGCCTGGAACCTGGAGCTGGGCTACCATTTTATGATCAACCAACGTCATGCAACGATCGCGCTTGGCTATCAAGGGACCGATGAGGCGCTTCCGCTGGAGCTCCCTGAGGAGCGGATGCTGGCAGCACTTTCTGTCAATGTGCAGGACAACACCGCCGTATCTTTAGAGTGGGCAAGGGATCAGGACTATGAGGCCTCTGAGGGTGGTACCGGTGAATCAGCCGATACCGTCACCCTCCAGCTCGCCGCAGAGTTTTAATGACAATGACAGTCAACCCATACGAAAAAGCACCTGCCCGCAGGCTGGCGCTTTTTCTGGTTATCTCGGATTCAGCCAAGCCTTCAAGCCGCGCTCGACTCGAATTGCCGCTTGGTTCGGTTGGCATAAGCCACCAGTGAGAGCATCACCGGTACTTCAACCAACACACCAACCACGGTGGCCAGCGCAGCCCCTGAATGAATACCGAACAGGCTAATCGCTACCGCAACTGCTAACTCAAAAAAGTTTGATGCCCCGATCATACTGCCCGGCGCCGCAACACAATGCGGCTGTTGCCACTTCTTCATCCAAATATAAGCAACCGCAAACGTCAGATAGGTTTGGATCAACAATGGGATCGCAATCAATACGATGTCGACCGGATTATCCAGAATGGTTTGGGCCTGAAAACCAAACAACAGGATCACGGTGCCTACCAGGCCACCAATCGACATCGGTTTCATGGTCGCTGATATCTTATCCAGCTTCTCGGCACTGCGGACAAAATGACGCGTGAGCACACCAGCGACCAGAGGAACCACCACAAATAAACTGACAGACAACAACAGCGTGTCCCAAGGCACTGTGACTTCAGTCACCCCCAGCAAAAACGCTGCAATTGGCGCAAAGGCAACCACCATGATCAGATCATTCACTGCCACCTGGGCCAACGTGTAGTTCGCATCTCCTTTGGTCAGCTGGCTCCAGACAAACACCATCGCGGTACACGGTGCAACCCCCAGCAGGATCATCCCGGCAATGTACTCTTCTGCCAGGGTGGCCGAGATCCAGTCACCGAACACATGGCGCATAAAAAACATCGCCAGCAAGGCCATGGTAAATGGCTTGATCAGCCAATTTACCGCCAAGGTAATCACCAGGCCTTTCGGACGACGGCGAATATCCGCCACAGCCTTGAAATCAACCTGCATCATCATCGGGTAAATCATCAGCCAGATCAGCACAGCAATCACTAAATTGATCTGCGCATATTGCAGCTCACCCAGAAATGTAAATAGCTCAGGCAGAAGCGAGCCCCCAACCAGACCGGCAATCATCCCCAGTCCGACCCAAACACTCAAAAAGCGCTCAAAAATCCCCATATTTTCACCACTGTTAGAGGCGGTTCATCCGCATTTATTTGATACCCATTTGATTCCGTAGTGGGTCTACCGAATCAAATGGGCACTTACATAGTTAATCGTCGATTCACGATTGGACAACTCGTAAAAAAGGTCACGCTCCCGTGACCTGATATACACCGCTAGAGGTAACCTAACAGCGCTCGAAATTCTTCCAGCTTCTGCCGGTTGACGGTAAAACAGGTTCGCGGTGGCTGTGATTCTGCTGTTACAAATCCCGCAGCTTTCAGGATCCGTAAATGTTCAGAAACCGTTGATTGCGCCAGTCCCAGTTCACCTACCAGATCACTGTTCAGACAGCCTTGCTGCCGGGTCAGGATCCTTAGGATTCGGACGCGCGCAGGATGAGCAATCGCCTTTGCGGCCGCAGCCAGCGTCTGCTCCTTCGCTTCATCAATTTCTACGCCGACCAACCCGGTAATACACCCCATGCTTCCCTACTCTTTCGCTCATCGTCGAATGGCGATATTAGATATAAACCTAAAGTCTGTCAACGCCATCCCTGTTCGGGAGGACAGAAAGCGTTCAGGTGCGATTGCTATACTAGATCGTAGGATTTCATGAGGTTTCCGATTATGTTGCCATTTCTTCGATTATTGCTCCTAACCCTGATTCTGGCAGGCTGTAGTGCGCCGGTAACCACGGACTACAATACCCAAATCAACTACGATCAATTCAAAACCTATCAGTTTGCACCGGGCCACAGCAGTTATGTAATCAGCCTGGACGACTCCCGAGTCGAAGAAGCCATTTCCGTGCAGCTTCACAGTAAAGGGCTCAAGCAGGGAGACAATGCCGATCTCACTGTCAAACACTACATTCGTCAACAGTCCGATTTTCAATCTTATGGCACAAGCGTCGGCTTCGGTTACGGATATCGGCATATAGGAGTAGCCTACAGCACGCCTGTACGATATCGCGAATATACCTACGGCAAATTGATTGTTGAACTCATCGACAACCAGAGCAACCAAATCGTCTGGCGCGCTGTCTCGCAGCGCAAGTTAACCGAAAGCATGACGCCTTCATCCCGGGAAGCATTCATTGACGAGCAGGTGTTTGAAATGTTCAAAAACTACCCACCCGCTAGCTAATACCAATCAAAGTAAGTCAGTGAACAGAAATAGCGCAGGAAAACTGTTTGAGAATAAAGCGCGACGCCGCTTCTCCGGCGCATTGCGATAAAAAGCAAAGCCAGGCAGATGCCTGGCTTTGCTTGACTGGCCATCAGTTATGAATAATTTGCTGCTTACTGAGCCTCACGACGCTTCGCCACGCTGGCTGCCAGTTGACGCAATACCTTCTCTGTGTCTTCCCAGCCAATACAGGCATCGGTAATACTCTGACCATAAGTGGCCGTTTGTCCCTCAACGATATCCTGACGCCCTTCAACCAGGTGACTCTCAATCATCACCCCAAAGATAGCCTGATTGCCCGCTGCAATTTGCTCACCGACATCTTCGGCTACCAGCATCTGACGTTGGAACTGTTTCAAGCTGTTTGCATGACTGAAATCAATCATCACTTTCTGGCGCAGGCCGGCTTTCTCCAGCTGAGCAGTAATGGCCGATACATGTTCAGCATCGTAGTTTGGCTCTTTCCCGCCACGCAGGATGATATGACAATCCTCATTTCCGGCCGTCGATACAATCGCCGAATGCCCATACTTGGTCACAGACAGGAAGTGGTGCGGCGCACTGGATGAGCCGATCGCATCGGTTGCAATCTTAATGTTGCCGTCGGTACCGTTTTTGAAGCCGACCGGACAAGACAAACCTGATGCCAGTTCACGGTGAACCTGAGATTCTGTCGTCCGGGCACCAATCGCGCCCCAACTGATCAAATCGCCCATGTACTGTGGGGTGATCATATCGAGGAATTCACCCGCCGTCGGTACACCGCTATCAGTCAGATCCAGCAGCAGCTTACGCCCGATCCGCAATCCATCGTTCAGTTGAAAGCTGCCGTCCATGTACGGGTCGTTAATCAGGCCTTTCCAGCCCACGGTCGTACGCGGTTTTTCAAAATAAACCCGCATGACGACTTCAAGCTCCCCTTTCAGCTCTTCACGCAGCGCCTTCAGACGCTGACCATATTCCAGTGCCGCTTCCGTATCGTGAATTGAGCAAGGACCGACGATGACGAGCAGTCGATCATCTTCATCATTGAGAATGTTGTGGATCGCCTGTCGGGCCTGAAATACTGTTTCAGACGCGGTTTCGGTGGCCGGAAACTTTTCCAGCACCGCGACAGGTGGCAACAGTTCTTTAATCTCGCGAATGCGTACGTCATCAGTTTTATGCATGTTTCTACTTCCCGTATTACTCTCACCCGCCAACGTGTAAATATATATATACAGACTTTGTTGACAGTAAATACCACTTCCAATTGACTTTAACTTATCTCCTTCAACCGAGATGTGCAATCAGTATTTGAAAATAAATTACAATCAACGAGATAGAACAAAAATCGACCGGGAGGCGCTTAATTTGGTGGGGTCATCAGCAAGTTGAGGAACGTTCCCACGATCAACACATTGGAAAATCAGCGCATGAGGTTGTATATCAGAAGATACTTAATTTGAATCTCACACGGCGGGTCGCATCGAGAAGGAAAAACTGCCAGCGTCAAACATACCGACAGCCAGAAGGCGAACGTTGCGCTTTGAGCAAAAAGCGGCTCCTGCAAAGAAACCGCTTTGGACACTGCAAACAGTAGATTCATATTCAGACAGCGCTGAACTTGTCCTGCCACTGGGGCCACAACCTAGCTAAGTCCATATGCTGCTCAATCGCATCAGCCAAGCGATCAATCTGCTGCTCGCGGAGTACATCGAAGTCCGGGGTTTGGGTCGCAGTTAGTCCAGCCCAGGCCAGAATTGCATCACATGCTTCGCGCTGTTCGAAAATGCCGTGCAGATAGGTCCCGAACACCTGGCCGTTGAACGCGATCTGTCCATCCGGGCCATCGGTCAATTGCACCGGCGCATCCGAGCGGACACCTTCGGTCACCCCGGCGTGGATCTCGTACCCGCGCACCGGCACCGCTTGCTGATCCGGCATCGTCAGCTGGCCCTGGGTTCGTTTCAGCTGCTTTTGCGGCGCCAACACGGTTGAGGTTTGCAGATAACCCAGCCCACGGCTCTCTCCAGATTCGCTTTCAATACCATTTGGATCAGCAATAGACTCGCCCAGCATCTGATAACCACCACAAATACCCATCAATTTGCCGCCGAGGCGTACATGGCGAGCAATTTGCTGATCCCAGCCTTGCTCGCGCAAAAAGGCCAGATCACTGCGCACACTTTTGGTGCCGGGAATAATGATCAGATCGGCCGGTGGTAGCAGCTCACCTTTACCGACAAATTGCAGATCGACCTGCGGATGCATCCGCAGCGGATCAAAATCGGTATGATTACTGACCCGGGTCAGCACCGGGACCACCACTTTCAACTGCTGCGCAGCCGGCGCCACCTGCTGAACATTAATCGCATCTTCCGCTTCCAGCATCAGGCCATGCAGGTACGGCAGCACCCCGAGCACAGGCTTGCCGGTTTTTTCTTCCAGCCAGTCAAGTCCGGGGGCCAGCAGTTTGATATCCCCCCGGAACCGGTTGATCACAAACCCGATCACCCGATTCTGTTCCGATTCCGACAGCAGGGCCAACGTGCCGTAAAGATGTGCAAAAACCCCACCACGGTCGATATCGGCCACGATAATGACCGGAACATCGGCCTCTTCGGCAAATCCCATATTGGCAACATCGTTTTCACGCAGGTTAATTTCCGCCGGACTGCCTGCCCCCTCGATCACCACGGTCTGGTATTGGGATTGCAGCTGTTGAAATGAGTCCATTACCGGCCCCATCACAACTTTCTTGTAACCGTGATAGCCCACCGCATCCATGTCCGCCAGAGCCTTGCCCTGCACAATCACCTGAGCACCAATGTCCGTATTCGGCTTTAACAACACCGGATTCATATGAACCGTCGGTTCGATGCCGCACGCCTGAGCCTGCACCGCCTGCGCCCGGCCGATCTCGCCGCCGTCTTGGGTCACTGCACTATTGAGCGCCATATTTTGCGACTTAAACGGCGCAACCCGGATCCCTTTTCGCGCCAGAACCCGGCACAAACCGGCCACCAGCACACTTTTCCCGGCATCCGACGTGGTCCCCTGGACCATCAACGCCTGCGTCGTTAACTGCATGTTTTGATTCTCACTTCTTGATTATTCTGTCTATCGCAATTGTGTTTTACCCTACCCGGCAATGAATTGATCAGCGTTGAATGACTTACCAAGATTCATATTGCTGCTGCGTTGGCCACTGGATCTGCGGCCAACTATCACCATGCTGATCATGAAAAACCGTGACACGGTAACGCGCCGCATAAGGTAAATCCAGCCGCTGCAAATACAAGGAACTCTCCGGCATTTCCAGCAGGATTCGAAGCAGTTGCTTCATCACCCCGGCATGGGTCACCAGAAGCAGCCGTTTACCACGATGGCTGTCCAGCAACGACTGCCAGGCCCCCTGAATCCGGGCATCAAAGGCCTGCAAGGTTTCCCCACCATGCGGCGTACTTTGCCAGGGATCCTGCCAGTACTGGCTGAGCACCTCCCCGTGAGATTGCCAGAGGCTATCTCTGCTCTGGCCATCCCAGTGACCAAAGTCCATCTCTTTCCACACCTCAAGTTGCTCAATCGGCAACGAAAAGCGTTCGGCAAATTGCTCGGCGAAATGACTGCAGCGCTTGAGCGGGGACGACAACACCTGCTCGACATCGACCAACCCGTCGACAGCCGCCGCCATTTGCTTCAGGCCGGCAGCCGTGATCGGAAAATCCGTATGGCCCCGCAGGCAACCATCGCCTTCCGGCAACCCATGGCGCAAAATATCAATTCGAGTGGTCAATGTCTGATTCATGTTGTTCTCCTTACACCAATCTTATTCAGTAAATGACCTACTTTTTCGTGAGAGAAAATGACCAAATGCAAGGCGGAAATTGCCGTAACTAGTTGCTCTAATTACAAAATTTCCAACGCAGCAGTTGATAAGTTTAGCCACTAAAAATGGTCAGATATTGATTGAGATTGGTATTACCATGCCGGTCCTTTGAGTACTTGGGGGAGCCCGGCGATCACAAACACCACGCGCTCGGCCTGGCGGGCGATGGCCTGGTGCAGCCACCCACTCTCATCGACAAAACGCCGGGAAAGCTCGCCCATTGGCACAATCCCCTGGCCGACTTCGTTACTTACCAGAATAATACGGCCTTCGGCATGCAATAATGCATTTAAAAAATCGCGTTTGTATTGTTGCCAGTCCTCATCGGTCGCACCTTCCGCACACAGGCAGTTGGTCAGCCACAGGGTGAGACAATCAATCAGTAAACAATTCTCAGGCCGGCTGTAGCGCTTGATCACAGCCGCCAGATCCAGCGGCTCTTCGACCAATTGCCATGAAGCAGGACGTTGCGACTGGTGCTGAACAATGCGCGCTGCCATCTCATCGTCACCGGCCGTAGCGGTTGCGACATAAATCACGGGCAATCCGGAGTCAGTCGCCAGCTGCTCTGCCAGGCTGCTCTTGCCCGAACGTGCGCCACCCAGGATCAGCTCCGTTCCTTTCAGCTCAGATTCCACGTTTCACCGCTCATATCTTATCGTGATTGATCTATGCATTGTAAGGGAGTGCAGACAGGCCCTCAATGGTCAGCGTGCCATATCAACCCAAACACGAACGTGCCAGTGAAGAGAAAAACATCAACTTACAGATCGCTACCACGAATCGCGTTCAGCAACTGCGTAGCCAACCGGTGTAACGCGCCTTTCGGCGGGTGGGTGTGCGAAACCGTCCGGATACCGTAGATCCCCATCACTAAAAACTGGGCTAGCGCTTCACAGTCCTTGTCAGCTGCAATCTCTTGCTGCTGCTGCGCCAACTGGAATTTTTCCGTGAACCCCTGCTGCCATTGGTTCAGCATCTCACTGATCACCGCTTCGACTTCATCATCCTGCTGAGATAGTTCACTCAATGCCTTTTGCAGCAGGCAATCCTTAATCTCTTCCCGCTCACACTCTTCAACAATGTGTTCCAGGTAGCGTTCCAGCGCCGCCATCACAGACGTGGACGTCTCAAAAAATGCAGCAAATTCCGCGCTACGCTCTTCACGATAATGCTCTAATGCGGCCAACAGCAAGCCGCGCTTGTTTTCAAAGGCGCAATAAATCGAACCGGGATGTAAACCGGTGGCTATTTTCAGGTCCTTCATACTGGTTTTGCTGTATCCCTTTGCAATGAAGGCATCCATTGCCGCCCGAAGAACATATTCTCGGTCAAATTCTGCACTGCGCATAGGCTATCTCTGGTACTTAACTATGATTCCATACGGATTGTAAGCCATTTTGAATAACTGTTCAAAAATCTTTCTTGAACAATAATTCAAAAAATACTATCTTGAATGGGCATTCAAGATATAAGGAACAAGCCACCATGACTGATAACCTATTCCAACCCTACGCGCTCAACGATACCCTGACCCTGCAAAACCGAATTCTGATGGCACCGCTGACCCGCTGTATGGCCGACGACGATCTGGTCCCGACAGATACGATGGCTGCGTACTATGCGCGGCGCGCTGACAGTGGCCTGATCATCTCAGAAGCGACGATCATCCGCCCGGATGGTCAGGGCTACCCAAACACACCGGGGCTGTATTCTCCGGCACAAATTGCGGGCTGGCGCAAAGTGACCGACGCCGTCCACGCCAAAGGCGGCAAGATCTTTGCTCAGCTCTGGCACACCGGCCGGGTGGCCCACCCGCATTTCTTTGGCGGGGAATTTGTGCTGGCGCCGTCCGCCGTGAAAGTCGAAGGCACCGTGCCACGGATGCGTGAGCTCAGCTATACCGTACCGAAACCTGCCAGCCATGAAGAAATTGAACAGCTGATCGCGGATTACAGCCAGGCAGCCGCCAATGCGATCGATGCCGGGTTTGACGGCGTCGAAATCCATGGTGCGAACGGCTATCTGATTGATCAGTTCCTGCACTACAGCAGCAACCAGCGTGAGGATGAGTTTGGCGGAACACCGGAAAATATGGCTCGTTTTCCGCTCGCCGTAGTTGATGCGATTGCCGAACGCATCGGCGCAGACCGAACCGCACTGCGGATTTCTCCGGGAGCCTACTTCAACATGGAGACAGATGCCCGTGATCGCCAAGTGTTTGATTACTTCCTGGCCCAGCTGGAGCAACGCAACCTGGCCTTCGTGCATATCGGGATTTTCGACGACAGCACGGTATTTGACTACCTGGAAGGCACCGCATCGGCCTATACCCGTGCCCGTTACAGTAAAACGCTGGTCGGGGTCGGCAGCTATACTGCTGAATCCGGCAGCGAAGCGATTGCCAAAGATCAATTTGATTTGCTGGCCATCGGTCGCCCGTTTATCGCTAATCCAGACTATGTGCAGCGGGTTAAAACCGGTAAGCCACTGGTTGAATATTCAGACACCATGCTGGCTGAACTCATCTGATCCACAATCAGCCAACACAAGCACAAAAAACCGGAAGTCTGAACTTCCGGTTTTTTATTAACTGCCTGATGAAATCAATCGATTGATACCATCCGATGATCCGGTTCAGACGTTAATCACTCAGCTCTCTTAACCAGGACATGAGCTGAAATCGCAATCTGGCCGTGTTCGGTCTTGAACGACACTGACTGTTCATCCGGCGATTCACTGAAGATCAGCTCCTGGGTCAGAGTTTCCTCCGTCAGATAGTCCTGATGGCGCTTGACCCATCCCGCCAGTTGTTCTGGCGCATACAGCGACACCCGGATCCGGTCGTCCACGTTAAACTGAGACTGTTTCCGCAGCTTCTGGATCCGGCTGACCACCTCGCGAACCGCGCCTTCCGCGATCAGATCTTCCGTCAGCTCAGGGTCGACATCCAGCGAGATAAAGCGATTGGAAACGGCATGGGTTCCCGGTTTGGCCTGACGATACAAAACGATCTCCTGATCGGTAAACCTCTGGCCCGCCAGTTCAATGCTTCCCTGCGCCTGCAGTTGCTCCAGTTGCTCATCCGTCAACGCTTCGATCAAGCGGGTATATTGCTTCATCGCTTTACCCAACCGCTTGCCGAGCACCGGGAAGTTCGGTTTGGCATAGAAGTCAATATAAGCCGCTTCCTCTTCGCTAAAGTCGATTTGCTTCACGTTCAGCTCGCTCTGGATATAACGCGACAGCTGCTGAACATCGGCCAGCACGTCTGCTTTCTTGTGCAGCACCGTGATCCGGCTCAGTGGGGTTTTCACTTTGATTTTCAGATCATTACGCTTCTGCCGTCCCATCGCAACCAGGTGCTGCAAGCGAGTTACCGATGCTTCCAGTGCGGGTTTGGTCAAAGACAACTCTGCTTGCGGATAGTCGCACAAATGCACCGACATCGGCGCATCCGCACCGCTTCGAAACACCTTCAGCCCCTGATACAAATGCTCAGATAGAAATGGGGCAAAAGGTGCCATCAGCTTGCCAAAGGTATCTATGCAGCGGAACAAGGTCCTATAGGCCTGCACCTTATCGCGGTCCATCCCAGCCTCCCAAAAACGAGAGCGATTGAGACGGATATACCAGTTGGTCAGCTCCTCAATAAAGTCAAACAGCGCCGGAACCACATTGTACAGCCGGTACTGCTGCATCTCGTCATTGACCGTCTGCGTCAGCGTTTGCAGACGTGACAGGATCCATTGATCCAGGATGTTATCGCTGTCTTTCGCTGACTCGCACCACTGCCAACCGTCCAGCTCCGCATAGGTGGCAAAGAATTTGTAGCCATTGAGCCACGGCAGCAACACCCGGCGCACCATTTCCTGCACCCCGGCATCGGTAAAACGCTGCTCTTCCGCTTTAACCAAACCGGAGTTGATGAGGTACAGACGCAGTGCATCTGCGCCATACGTTTCCATCAGAATATCCGGCGCGGTGTAGTTCTTCAGCCGCTTCGACATTTTCTTGCCGTCTTCGGCCATCACAATGCCGTTGACGATGACGTTTTTAAACGCAGGTTGTCCGAACATGCACTGACTCAGAACCTGGAGGGTATAAAACCAACCCCGGGTCTGGTCGACCCCTTCAGCAATGAAAGCGGCCGGGAAATTCGATTCAAACTGTGCTTTGTTTTCAAACGGATAATGCACCTGCGCGTACGGCATCGCCCCGGATTCAAACCAGCAGTCCAGCACCTCATCAATCCGGCGATAGACGCCGGGCTCGCCTTCCACCGTGAACGTCAGTGTATCCACATGATCACGGTGAAGATCGTCTACCAAGACACCGGTATAGCGCTGTAATTCTTCGCGCGAGCCAATACAGCGCTGCTGCCCGGTTTCATCATTGACCCAAACCGGGATCGGCGTACCCCAGTAGCGATTGCGCGACACAGCCCAGTCTTTCGCGCCTTCAAGCCATTTCCCCATTCGGCCTTGTTGCAAATGCTCCGGCACCCAGTTGATCTGATTATTGTTCGCGACCAGCGCGTCACGCATTTGTTCGACCCGGATATACCAGGACGGCACTGTCCGGTAGATAATCGGCGTATCCGAGCGCGGGCAAAACGGATAGCTGTGAACCAGCGTTTCCTGACGATAGAGTTGCTGGCGTGACTTCAACGCCTGAAGGATCGGCTTATCGGCATCCTTCACATACAAGCCCTGGTAATCATGAACAGCTTCGGTAAACCGGCCACGCTCATCAAGGGGACAAGGTGACACGGTCACGCCATGCGCTTTGGCAACTCGCTGATCGTCTTCCCCGAATGCCGGTGCCATATGGACGATCCCGGTGCCGCTGTCGGTCGAGACGAAATCATCCGCCAGGACCTGAAACGCCCCTTCTTGTGCCATGTCGGCGAAATAATCAAACAGTGGCTGATAGCGTTTTCCGGCCAGTTGGCTGCCCAGACAGCGATCCGTCACTTCAACATCGCGATGGTGACACACTGCCTCCTGACGTGACTCGGCGACCCAGAAGGTGACCCCTGCCTCGCGATCGTGGACTTTGACATAAGCAATGTCGCTGCCGACACACAGCGCCATATTGGACGGCAGCGTCCAGGGCGTGGTGGTCCAGGCCGCCAGATACGTTTCCTCATCGGCGAGTTTGAACAATACGGTGGCCGCGGGATCCTGCACATCTTTATAGTTGGAGCTGGCCTCGAAGTTCGACAGTACAGTGGAAAGCTCAGTGGAGAACGGCACCACTTTTTCCCCCTGGTACACCAGCCCTTTGTCCCACAACTGCTGAAAGACCCACCACACTGATTCCATATACCAGGGCTCCATGGTGCGGTAATCATTCTCGAAATCGACCCAACGTCCCAACCGGGTGATGGTTTTTTCCCACTCGCGAGTATAGCGCTGCACAATGCCGCGACATTCATCGTTGTAACGGGCAATCCCGAGACTCTCGACCGCCTCCTTGGCCGACATCCCCAAAGACTTGTCAATTTCGTGCTCGATCGGCAGCCCGTGGCAATCCCAGCCAAAGCGGCGCTGCACATGATAGCCTTTCATGGTGAAGTAACGTGGGATCACATCTTTGATGGTGGACGCAACCAGATGTCCATGATGCGGCAATCCGGTCGCAAACGGGGGACCGTCGTAAAACACGTAGTCAGGCTTGTCCTGCGTTTGCCGGAGTGACTGGTGAAACACCTGATTTTTTTGCCAAAAATCAAGCACGGCGTGCTCTGCATCGACAAAGGAAAATGACTGGTTGTCGGTCTGATTCGCCTGAGCGGCCGGCTTTGCGCCAGCATCACCTGCGCTGGATAGATTGTCTCGGGATGTACTCATCACTGCCTCGTTTCATTTGGGCCCAAGATGCAGTGATGAAAAACCCGCCTCCTGGGCGGGTTTTAAAATTCTGACAACAGCAACCCACCACTCCTATGGAATGATGATGATAATTCGCTGTTGGTTAAATAATGTCTTCATGCTTTCAACCTAATGGCTATCGCCTCGGCTGTCAATTAAATATTCAATCCATTGACTAGCGCCGAGTAATGAATCGGATGAACCCCGGATGAATTTACGCCTCACGCTTTATTCAGTTCACCTGTTGTTTAATGGTCTCATCAACACGAGGAGAACATCATGAAAAAGACCATTATCGCCCTGACCGCCGCCGCCATCATGACCCCAGCTTTGGTGCTGGCAGATCAGGCAAAACAAACACCGCTGTCCTATCACGGCCCGGTTGAAACCGTTACTGTGACTGAGCTATTGCAAGATACCGGGATGCTGACCGAGCGGGATGCCGTGGTTGAAGGCCAGTTGGTAAAGCAAATCAATGCCGACACCTTTATCTTCAGCGACGCCACCGGTGAAATTCAGGTGGAAGTGGATGACGACGTTCAATTGCCACAAGCCATCAATGCCTCTACCCGACTCCGCCTGTACGGTGAATACGAAGGCGGCCGGACGCCGGAAATTGAGGTCGATCGCATTCAGGTTTTATAATCCCCCAGACAAAGCACTGCCCCCGTTTACCTGACAAGTAAGGGGGCTAGCCTTTTTACATACGCACTCGAACACACATAAAACTGCTTCTCTGATTGTGCTAGACTTTCCCGGCTGTGTTCAATCTCGCATCGCCGTGACAAGTTAAGGACCCCAATGTCAGATACCCTGTTGTTTCACAAAACATACCACCACCCGTCCAGCAAAGATTGGGTTGTCTTTGTTCATGGCGCCGGCGGTAGCTCTTCTATCTGGTTCAAGCAGATTAAAGCCTACAAACAACATTTCAATTTACTGCTGTTGGACTTACGCGGACACGGCAAATCCAACACCATGTTCCAGGACATGATGAAGAACCCGTACACGTTTAAAACGGTCACTCAGGATATCCTCCAGGTTCTCAATCATCATAAGATCCAGTCGGCGCATTTTGTCGGCATTTCCCTCGGCACCATCATCATCCGTACCCTGGCAGAACTTGCGCCGGAGCGGGTGAAAAGTATGGTACTGGGCGGCGCCGTTACCCGACTGAACACCCGCTCGCAGCTGCTGGTTCAGGCCGGAAACTTATGCAAGCACATCATTCCGTATATGTGGCTGTATCAGCTGTTTGCCTATGTGGTGATGCCGCAGCGTACCCAGAAAGAATCGCGCCTGTTGTTTGTGCGAGAAGCGCGGAAATTGTGCCAGAAAGAGTTCAAACGCTGGTTCAAACTGGCGGCGGACGTCAACCCGCTGATGAAGTACTTCAAGGAAAAAGAGTTGGCGATCCCAACCCTGTATCTGATGGGCGGCAATGATTATATGTTCATTAAACCGGTGAAAGAAATGGTCACACAGCACAAGCACAGTCGCCTGACTGAATTAGAAAATTGTGGCCATGTTTGCAATGTCGAACAACCGGATGAATTTAACCAGCATTCGATCGCTTTTATTCAGCAGAATCAGGCACCTCAGGCCATGGCCGGCTGAGATGCCTTTTGAGCGATAACTGACGAACGATAACTTAGCGTTCCACGCTACCACCTTGCGCAACGAAATCTCAGCTGAGCGCTTCGGCCAGGAATGCCGTTAACCGGGCAGTCACCAGGTCCGGCTGCTCCAGGTTACTGATATGGCCCGCAGCCGGGATCACCGTATACTGGCTGCCGTCAATCGCATCATGCATCAGCTGGGACTCCAGCGGCGGACGCGGCCCATCTTCCGCCCCAACCATCACCAAGGTCGGCAAGGTTAGTTGTTCCACATCATCGAATGTGTCACGACGGCCAAAGACCATCCGGCCCATCGCAGCCATGTCCACCGCTTTCTGCCCTTTCAGCTCGGTCAGTCGCTGGCGGAACTGCGCGAACAGTTCAGGATTGGTTTCCTTAACGTTGCGTGAGAAGAACATCGGCGGGATCACATCCAGCAGCGGCTCAGGCACAAATTGAAGCTCGGTGATGCTATCGAGCATACCGAAATATTTATCCCGAGCCACTTCAGGCTCATAGCCGATAAAAGTATCCATCAGCACCAGCGACTGAACACGCGCCGGCGCCTTGAGCACCAGCTCCGCGCCCCACATCCCGCCAACCGACAGGCCAATCACAGAGAATGTCTCGATCTGCAGGTGATCCATCAGCGCCAGAATGTCGTCGGCATAGTCACGCAGGCTACGGGTTTTTGCCGGGGGGGCGTCAGACAGACCGTGCGCCCAGAAGTCCGGCACAATACAGCGGTAGTGCTGGCTCAGTGCTTCCACTTGCGGTGCCCACATGGCGCTGTCCCACAAGTAGCTGTGACCAAAAACCAATACCGGTCCTTCGCCCCTGTCCACAAAATGCATGGTTTGATTGTCGATGGTAAATGTGCCCATGAACTCAAGATCCTATTTCTATTTGTTTTTCAGTCAGCATCATAGCAAGGAACGCCGCTGCTGTTGACTCTGGTGTGATCCAATCCTGATCTTTTCTTCATTAAACCAGCCAAATAGCACTGCGCCCGGTCAAGCCGGACGCAACAGTCATCACTTGAGAACCGCTCTAAATCGGCTCCTGGGCGCAATATTTGGCACTCGCTTTGCGGATCCCCTGATGATAGAGCACCCAGGCGGTCAAACCGGCTGCGATATTCCCCAGCATCGCACCGAGAAACAGCCCCTGGATCCCGGCCCACTGGGCTCCGATCCACAACAACGGCAAAAAACAGACAAACAGACGCAAGCCGGAGATCACCAAAGCGCGCATCGGCAGCACCAGCGCATTACAAATCGACACCATCAACATGCAGACCCCAAGCGGACCAAGGCTGATCGGCACCCAGGTCAGATGGATCGCCAGGATCTCACTGACAGATGCTTCGCTGGACAACAAATCGGTCAGGAGCGGCGATGTTGCCAATAAAATCACCGCAATCACCAATTGCCAGATCAGGACAAACTTAACCGCCAGGCCGACCAGCGCTTTGATCTTACCGATTTCTTTCGCGCCCAGCATGCGGCCAACCATCGGCGGCATCGACATGGTCAGGGCAAGCACCACCACAATCGAGAAAAACTCCAATCGCGAGCCCAATGCCCAGGCCGCAACGGTCGCCGCGCCAAACCCGGCCACCAGCTTGGTTGCCAGCATCGATGACAGCGGTGGCAACAACTGGCTCATCATCGCCGGCGCCATAATGTGAACCAGCTCTTTGACCGAAGCACCCACATCCAGTTCCTGCCAGTGAAAGCTCATCCAGTGGCGTTTCAGTACCAACGGGAAAACCACCAGCAGGCCGGCCCCAAACGCAGCAATGGTTGCCCAGGCCGCCCCGACCAGGCCCATATCCCAGTAAAAGATGAAGAGTGGATCGAGCACCATGTTCAATATGCTGGTGACCATCATCATGATCCCCGGCAACATGGTATTGCCATTCGCCCGACATAAGCTGTAAGCGAAGTAAAGCATGGCCCCGGTCCAGGCACTCATCAGCCAGATCGGCCAGTACTGCTCAACCACCGGGTACACATCCGCCGGCGCACTCAACAACGACAGGATCGGGCCGCGCAGCAGCCAGATCAGCACACAAATCAGGAACACACTTACCGCCCCGACCAGCACAACCAACCCGCCTAATTGCTTGGCCCGGATGATCTCCTGAGCCCCGAGTACACGAGAGATCAAGGACGTCGTTGCGATCCCTAAGCCGACCTGTAACCCAATGATGACCATCTGCATTGGCAGGGTGAAGCCCTGCGCCGCCAGCGGCAAAACACCGAGTTGCCCGATAAAGGCACTGTCGACCAGTTGAAAACTCATTAAGGAGAGAACCCCGAACAGCATCGGCCAGGTCATGTTGAACAACTGACGGCCTAGGCCCGGGAATGCTTTAGAAGAATGATTAGAGTTAGAGATAGAAGCGCCCATGAAACCCGATGGTAAAGAAATACAGGCTGGGTAGTGTACGGGCTTTTGTGATCAAGCTAAAGCAAAGAAACCAGACAGCAGCAGCCCAGGTTGATCGAGAGCCACTGCTTGTCGTCTGAAAAAACGAGATTACTGCGTGACCAGCTGCACCAGGTTCGCCGGACGGTAATACACTGACTTCAGGACTTTGCCCTGACGAATGACCTTACCGTCCAAATTCACGTCTTTCGCACACTTGGCAATAATGTATTCGCCCTTTTTCACCGCATGCAGCGCAACATCTTGCTTGGCATAGTGCGCTTCTGTATCTGCAAATTCCTGCTCATTGCGGCAGACTTTGCTCATGTTGCTTGAGTGCACTTCATCCCAGCAGGCCACGAAATCAAAATTCAGGCGCTGTGCAATTTGCAGCAGCAGATCAATCAAGTAGCTGATCCCCATATTGTCTTCAACACGCTTATCACCCAGATGCACCAAACGGCCCATCAGGACATAAACCGAATCGACGATGGCATCAGCCTGCTCAACCAAGGAATCCGCTTCAGCCAGCTCCGTCATCTCTTCAACAGCCAGAGAAGTATGCAGCGTATCGGCCTGATCATCCAGGCTGGACGGATTTTCGATATCCAGATCAAAGGTTGTCCGGAATTCATGGATATCTTGGTAAAGGTGATCAAACAGCGCTTGATCCAGAACAGCCAGCTTCATTCAATGGTTCCTTGTTCTTTACAGAGTTTGGACACGATACCAGGCAGGTGGTCAACTTTTGCTCAAACATGCCAAAGCACACCCGCCCAGTATTCAAAATAAAAAGCAGTGCCGGAAGCCTTACCTCTGGCACTGCTTAATAGTATCTATCAATAATTAAAACGCCTTCGGCGCAAAACCTGTCACTTCCGTGATACCCATTTCACGGCCAAGTGCCGTCATCGGGTGAACCACCACTAGACCTTTGACAGATTTTTTCAGTTTACCCATATCAGCCTGCTCGGCTTTGGTCAGTGCTCGCTTGAACGGCAGCGATTTCACATCGGTCCCTTTTTGGGCGAGTTGACGCTGTTGCTGATTCTTCACCTTGGTGAGTTTTTTTGTCAGCGTTTCAATTTCTTCACTCGCCTGCGCGGCAATCGCCTCATCGCCCCGCTCTTTCGCTCCAGCCCGTTTACGGCGTAACTTATCCAAACGGTTATTCATTCGCTGAAGCTCTTGCTTTAAATTCATGCTGCTACCTTCACATTCGCATTTTCAACCCAGATATATGCCGCTGGGCTGACCGGCTGACAGTATATACCGGATACACCGGCTTTTCACGGCTCATACCGAGCGAACTTCATCAGATCCGGTTTGACGTTCGTGTTTGCAGTGCTTTTCACCAATATGATGGCGTATCCGGCAACCTTCAGAAACGTCAACACATCCCAGTTAAGCGACTTCAATATAGCCCATCAAGCCGGTTTTCATATGTTCAATCACATGACAATGATACATCCAGCGCCCCGGGTTATCGGCAACAAACGCAGCCTTGGCATGGCCGTTTTTCCCCAGTAACACCGTATCAGTATGGAACGGCTCCACTGGCTTGCCATCCATTTCCAGCACGGTAAACGTATGGCCATGCAAGTGGATCGGGTGATGATATTGGGTCACGTTTTTCAGATCAAAGATATAGGTTTTGCCCTGCTCCAGCGAAGCCAGCGGCGCCGGAATATTTGCTTTGCTCATCCCTTCCCAGGCACGCTTGTTCATCAGCCAGAACTTCGGCACCGTCTTGCCATTCGCACTAGCGGGCGTCACCGCCCCTTCCCATTCGAACACAAAGTGACGTACTTCAGCATTGGCCAGATCCGGAGCTGGGATCGGGTTCAAAGGTATGGATGGAATCAGCTTACCCGGAACCAGATCTGAGCCGACCGAGCGGAAGGTCGCCATCGGAAATGCAAACCGCCCTTTCATCTGAACCACCTGGAACGCCTGACCGGCTGCCGGCGCTTCAACCGCCAGATCAAGGCGCATTCCCGGCCCGATTTTATGCTGTTCCAGCTTCATCGGCTCCCGGACGGGATTACCGTCAATCGCGACAATCCAGGCCTGGATGCCTTCAACCGCAATCGGATAGGTAATGGTGTTGTCGACATTTGCCAGACGCAGGCGGGTCATGGCATGTTGCGGCAACTCGTAGGTCGGCTCATGCTTGCCATTCACGGTTCCCCATTCGCCCGGCGTCCCCATGCGGGCGCTAAGCCTTGGCACCATCAGCTGTTTCCAGCGACCTTGTTCGTCCAGATGCCAATGCTTGAGCAGCATCACTTGCTCAGCATCAAACTGAACCGGCTCGGCTTCTTCGACCACAATCGCCCCGACCAGCCCCATTCCCAGTTGAACCACACTGTTCATATGCGGGTGATACCAGAAGGTTCCGGCATCCGGTGGGGTGAATTCATAAACAAAGGTTTCGCCAGGCATGATCGGCGGCTGGCTGAGAAACGGCACGCCATCCATTTCAATCGGGATCCGCAGCCCATGCCAGTGGATCGTCGTCGGTTCATTCAGCTTATTGGTGAACCGGATGGTAACCTTTTCACCCTGACGACACCGAATGGTCGGGGCCGGGATCTGTCCGCTGAAACCCAGCACGTCAGTCTGATACCCGGGTACCAGCTCCGCCGTCGCCGGCTCCGCAGTCAGTTCATAATAATACCCGTCTTGTGTCTGGCGGGCCGTATTCAACGTACAGGCCGGCAACACCATAGCACCGGCAATGGCGGTTGATAACTTTAAAAACTCGCGACGACTTACATCCATCTTTTTTATCCTTTGACTTAACGCTCCCGAATGTTACCGAAAACCATGAAGGTGAGAAGTGATCTCATTTACAATTACTGAACTTTCAGCCCGTTGCAGTCACAACCATCCGGATAATCCACCAAGCCCGTTGGTTTACCGTAATCCGCACCAATAAGCCATCAAAAGCCGTCAATACGGGCAAATATCCGCCAATCACATGAAATTCTCCCCACAGGCTACAATTATTCCTCTATAATCAGCGACCATATTTTTGTCAGACTCAGCCGTCTGCTTTAGGAACAAAGAATGTCATTTGCATCACAAAACTTTTCTCAGGACATAGTGCGCGCGCTCGATGAGTGTGGCTACGAGAAATTAACCCCTATCCAACAACAAGCGATCCCACACGCTCGTCGCGGACACGATATTCTTGCCAACGCGCAAACCGGCACCGGTAAAACGGCAGCATTCTCACTGCCGATTATCCAGCAGATCCTCGACACCCCGAAGCAGCGTAGCCGCTTTAATGTTCGCGCATTGATCCTTGCGCCGACCCGTGAGCTGGTTGCCCAAATCGCCAAGAACATTGAAGACTACAGCAAATACACCGACCTGAAGGTTGCGGCTATCTACGGCGGCACCAAAATGGCATCACAAGAGAAAAAACTGGAGCAAGGTCTGGATATCCTGGTCGCGACTCCGGGTCGACTGATGGAGCATATGGATCTGAGCAATGTCAGCCTGGCCAACCTCGAATTCCTGGTCTTTGATGAAGCCGACCGCATGCTGGATATGGGCTTTATCGCCGACATCCGGAGTATCATGAGCGATATCCGCAGCCAGCCGCAAACCATGCTGTTCTCAGCCACATTCTCAAGCCAGATGAACAAACTGGCCAATGAGATCCTGCGCAAACCAAAACGAATCTCGGTCAGCCCGGAAAACGCCACTGCTGAGACCGTGGCCCATGTTGTCTACCCGGTCGACCAGGAGCGCAAACGCGAACTGCTGTCGGAGCTGATCGGCAAGAAAAACTGGCAACAGGTGCTGGTGTTTGTGAACTACAAAGAAACCGCTAACGAACTGGTGAAAGAGCTGAAACTGGACGGTATCAAAGCCGTACTGTGCCACGGCGATAAAGCACAAAGTGCCCGTCGCCGCGCGCTGGATGAGTTCAAGGAAGGGAAAGCCCGCGTCATGGTCGCCACCGAAGTGGCTGCCCGCGGCCTGGATATTCAGGGGCTGCCGCACGTGGTGAACTTCGACATGCCGTTCCTGGCGGAAGACTATGTGCACCGGATTGGCCGCACCGGCCGTGCCGGTCAGCAAGGCCACGCTGTCTCCTTCGTCAGCCGCGAAGAAGAGCTGACGTTGGTTCAGGTAGAAAACCTAATCAAACAACGCATTCGTCGGATCCAGCTGGCAGGCTATGAGCCTAAAAGCCGTGACGCCCTGCTGGAGAAAATGCACACCAAGCCAGCTTTCCGTGACCGCCGTGGCCGGACCAACAACCCGAGCGAGCAGTCTGACGCCGAGCGCCGTGCCCGCCTTCGCCGTGCCGTGCTGAATAAAAGCCGGACGAAAGTCACCAAGCTGAAGAAGTAACCCTGAAATGCCGCAAGCCTGATGCTTGCGGCATTTTTCTGTGCCAGTAACCTAACCTTGCACAGCACTCACAAAAGGCATACTTTCAAAACCAAGCACCTCAGTACCTGACTGTCACTTCTATGCTTTCCGTTTTCCGTGTGATAAATCCCTTCCTTCAGCGCGCTTGATGTTAAGGGAAAAATTCAAACTCTTCGCAAGGCGTCCCCTGATGGTACTTCAACTGCCAGTTTTCACCTGTAAATGACCAAATGGAAGATCGCTTAGAAAAGTGACCTGCATTCCCAGCCTCATCCACCCAGGCTGATTTGTAAAGCAGTAAATATACTGAGGCTTCCAGTTGAATGAGCTCAAAATCCTGTGAATGAATATAACCGCTAGAAGCCTGCTCTTCCGTCATCATTTCAAGAATGCTATTGAAATCAAAACTTGTGCCTGATCGGCCGACTTCCCTAAAACTGGGGTGAATCAACCGGGCCACTTCATCTCTATTTTGGCGAGTTTCGAATTGATGCAGCGCCACTTCCTGTTCTATTAAAATATCCATTTCCACCTCTGTGTTGCACAGCATATATCGCCAAAGATCAGTAGCCAAAGGCACCATACCACAACAATTTCAAACCAAAGCAGCACGACCGTTCAGGCCCAAGCGATATAATTCATGGCAACTGGACAACGAAAAGCCTGTGCCAAGTGCGTAGCATCACTTCCTTTTCCGGAAGATGCTGGAAATATATTTAGCTAACTGAACCAGTTGATAAAATACACCGGACGCAGGGTTTGATATCGTATACTCCTCAATCGCCCAGAGGTAATCGGACTTAAATTTCTCGACGGCTTCAGATTCGGTATCGGCATAAATGAATTCATTCTCGACTTCAAACCCTTGTGCTAACAATTGTTCCTTTTCTTGCAGGAAGGTCTCAGATGCCGAGTTCAAAAAAGTAAACGCTTGCCGGTTTGTGCTCGGCTTACAAAAGAACTGAAATTTACTCATAAAATCACATCATCCATGGTTATAAACATAAATTTAAAAAAGATCGGATAGCCACAGATTCAACGCAAACCATCAGTCATGATAATATCTCGGACCATTCTCACACAACCAATATCATACGAGCAATCAGTTCATTGTCAGCATACTTGCTACACAAAGCATGGTGTCAACCTATCAGGATGGCTGCTAACTGCGCTCCCCTATTGTTATCGAGCGAACTCAACGTCAAACGCTTTTTCCAGCCACATCGAATTAATGTACTGACCATTTTTCTTCGCATACTCTTGAAACACACCCACTTCCCTGAAACCAAAACGCTTGTGCAGCACTAGTGAGGCATCATTTGGCAGCGCGATGCCAGACAAAGCACGATGAACACCCTGTTCAGCGAGTGTTTCGAACAACTTGGAATACAGAAGCGTACCGACCCCTTTTCCTTTTACTTCAGGAGCCAGATAAATTGTAACTTCAACCGTATCTTCAAATGCCGACGTTGCTCTGTATGGCTGTGAGCACGCAAAGCCTAAGATATTCTCATTTTCAACCGCTACAAAAAGTTGATGCTTGGAATCGCCAGCAAACTGAGAAAACCACGCTTGTCGATTCTCATAAGATAGCAGCGCCGTCTCGAAACGAGCATTGGTATGTTCAATGTAGTAATTAAAGATATCAGTGATGCACCTGACATCCGACAGTCTTCCCAACCTGACTTCCACGTCACTTCCTTTTTGTTTTCATGCATTAAATGGAATGTTATTCACTGTTGGTCGTTCATCTCATGGCGTGCAGTTCTGTGAAAGTTCAATTTGTTAAAAAGACAGACCTAGCGCTTTCAAAGCACTTTCACATTGGGCAGAGGTTTCAAACTGAATTCCAGCAATACCAACCGATTCAGCACCTTCGACATTGTATGGCATGTCATCAATAAACACAGTTTCAGAAGCTTCAAGGCCAAATTGGGTCAGCAGTGATTGATAGATTTCCGGTTGAGGCTTCAACAACCCGACTTCAGCAGAAACTGTTGCACCTTCGAACAAATCCCAAAACGTGTAAGTCGATTTTAAATGGGACACTATTTCATGCACATTATCAGTGAGCGCAAAAACCCGATAGTCTGCTGTTTTTACACGCTTGATTAAATCAACAGAACCATAGATAAGTAACTGTGTTTGCTTCACATAGTAGAACAGACGCTCGCACTCTAACTCAGATAAGCCAAGCACTTTCTGATAGTGAAATTTTGCTTCGCTCTCAGAGATAAAGCCTTTATTGAGATTTAACCAAATATCAGACTGAAAGATTGATTGAGCTCGCTCTTCAACTGAGTCAATTTCTCCGAAAGTCAGCCGGGTAATTTCAAGTGGAGCCCACCGGACGACTACATTTCCGATGTCGAAAACAACGTTCTTGATGGTGCTGGCTTCCATTTTATACTCCTTTCACATACCGCCCGGAACAGGGGGATTTTGAGTCCACCGGAAATCCCCACTACACCGTAATCAGTGTGCTGTCGTCAAGTATGACATCCCCCCCCTCTATGATGTCAGAACAATCAACCTTATGATGAAGCAGAACAGTTCAATACTCTGGTAGAGAAGATCACCGACCATCGGTAATGAGTAACAAAGTCGCCAGGTTAAGATCATGATGTTAACTTTTGACTCAATTGCTCTAGGAGTTGAATGGCGTCCTCTTTGGATGAATAATACCCACTAGCTAACTCGTAAGTCATTTTAAGTTCATCACTCAGATGTGGATAATACCGGGCTGCGACTTGATAACATTGACCTAAGTCTGTATACCAACTTCCATCTTTTTCTGCGACGAAGTAATAGGCGGCTCTTAGTAGTTTTTTACCTATAACTTTACTGACTTCATCTGCATGCATTGCTTCCATCCGACCCTCTATTTGGTCTCGAAATTCAAGAAGATCCCCATTAAGCGCATTAGCGATTTCAATACTTGGCCGTTGCCGTGGAAACTGTTGAGATAAATCATTCCCCCAAATGAAGCAACAGCAATGTTTTAGCCAAAATTGCCAGTGGTATATTTCTTGAGGTTGCATGACCTCACCAACACAGCCAGGGTCGATATCTAACTTACTAATCTCTGGATGAGATTGAGGTAACGAAAGAGATATATATTTGAAAACCTCACGATCACTTTCGATAATTGGACGCTTAAGGACCAAGGACAAATCTAAGTCGGATTTACCAAGAACAGCATTACCTCTAGGTACGCTACCGTATAAATAAATTCCATCAATCTGATTCGGGAGCCGACGCCTCAATTCATTCACTACAGACTCAACAACCGATTGAAACTCAGGTTGGATATACTCTGGAGAGTAAACATTTTGAATAAATCCTTGCTCATCAAGTCCATTTCCGAATCCTTGCATGGTGCTTTTTCTCCTTGAACATAACGAATGAAATGCACCCTCATCATGCTTTACCACACAGGGGAAGTCTAATGGCGAAACCACCGGAGGCCACCCTATCACAATCTGTCTATGGCATTTGGCCGAACAAAGTATCACTATCCGCAGCAAAGATCATCACGGTCATCTCCTGGAACACAAAACACAACGCGCAACAAAAATGTCACGCGTTGCGAATCATACTGAAGTGAAACCGATGATGACTATTCCGACACTCCACTCCAGAAAAATTCCACTCGAATTCCACTCGGGTCATAACACATCATGTGCTTTGCTGGCCCTTCTTTCACTAACTCCGGAGAAAATTCAACAGTGATACCCGCTTTTGTTAGTACTTCATAAACGGTATTTAGATTTCCTTCGCTTTCAACCTGCAACGCCAAGTGATGCAGGCCGACGTTGGTTTTTCTATCGAAAGACACCGGAGCATCCGTTTTAGAAGACCATAATGTAAGCATAATTTTCCCGTCACTGACGAAAATAGCAGGGTAATCAGGATTTCTTTTCACCTCGCTCCAACCAAGTAATTCAGTGAAAAACTTCGCGCTCGCTTCTAAATTGGAGACTGTTAGCCCTACATGGTGTATACCGCTTGTTAATGCCGTCATTTCTATCCCTTAATGTTTATGATTGACCTAGTGAGTAAGCTAACCCACCGACAAAAATGCAACAACACGAGCATGACTAATAACTTGTTCGAATTATTTGAACAAGTTAAGCTCGACAATCAATGGATAGTGGCCCGATAACAGGGTGAGAGGATGAACTTAAATTCAAAAAGAGCACACTCAAATAGTGGAAAAAGCTTGCTTCTACCCTGCAGCAACAGTTTATAACAAAGCTGATTGGGCGCTTAGAAAACCTATATGTACCACTTCAAGGCTTTCCGGTGCTGACAACATGCATCAAATCAAACTGCGGCAATCAGGTTGCCGCTTAGTCTACTCAGTTGAGGATAGTGTCATCCTCAATGCGATGCTGCACGATTACGTCAGGTAGGCAAAAACAGCGTAAATTTAGCTATTGACGCCATAGTCATTTGTTAGATGCGTAGCTTATTCTTGTACAACCTTTACCCACTTTGATCTCCACTCTTGAGGTTCCATTGGGTCTGGCCAAAACTCTTTTTGCTTACTGATTAGCCCATTTTCAACGGTATGAAACGTAATAGCTCGTGCTTTTTGGACACTATCTGTAATTGAGACATCTGTAACAACTGTTGTGCCGTCACAAACTACCGAATGAATTTCAAATTCCCAAACACCGTTGGCCGGATAATAGGAATTGAGAGCTGCAAAGTTGTCTCTGCCTATAATAAGCTCACCAGACTGAGGCCAGAAACCTTCAAAATCAGGACTAAGCCACTCACTAGCTTTAGCAAAATCATTAGTGTTCATTGCATCCCAAAAAGCTAGGACGACTTCCTTTGAATTCATTATTTCCTCCAAACAGCTAACGAATGACATGGATTCCCCCTCATCAGGCTTTGCCATTCTTAGTAAGTCTGATCCCTTAATTACCGGAGGCCACCATATCACCATCTGTCTATGGCATTGATTTAGCCAAACATCGTTTCAGTATCCACGGTGAGGATAACCAAGGCAAGGCATTGATCTACAAAACAATATCACGACCTCAATGACGCCGTCGCGATTTGCGTTGCTTTCACGGGGTAGCCGCAAGGCAAACAGAATAAGGAGAATAGCGTAGCATCACCAACGAGGAGGAAGCCAACGCAAGACTGAATCAGGCGCCAACCCATTGAAGTGAAACACACTGTGGTCACTTCCCGGCTGCGATCGCCCTGAAGAAAACCGCGGGCGCAACCCCCACCGAATCCTAACCGAGCAATTTGCTTAATAAGGCCGTCCGGGCTTGTTCAACACCCGGATAGAAGTGTCGGCTGCGCGACACGTATCCTTATTTGTTAAATTACAATTTCTCAGAAACCAATTATCTCAAAGGAAAAGCCTGATACTTGGATATCAACAACAGCTGCGATCATAATTAGCCAAACAACCGATAGTGTGAGGCCAACATAAATGGGAATTCGACTCACTGAAAACTGCTTCATGATCAACCATGATGATATAGACATAAAACTATCTTTATGTCCACTGAGCCTACGCGATACTATTTTCCTGTATGTCGCTCTGTCATCGTGAAACAATGCAAGCAAGTAGCTTCGCTGCGCTTCAGGCCCGCACAGCCGAAAAAGCAGTTTTTTCTCTACTTCTTTTAAGGCTTCCTCCCAATACTCTTGCCAAAATTTGGCACCACTTGCCATGCCTACTTGAAATAAAGATACAACTAAGCCAACTACACAAACTAAGAAACTAACCAAAGGCTTTGTGTGAGCGGATTGCATTACGCCAGCAAATAGTACGCCTTGAAAGATCATAAAAAAGTTGTTTCTTTGAACCAATTGTGTGATTTCAAAATCTCTCGTAGCGAGCGCTATCCTAAACAGGCTTTTCAGAGCTTCGATATCATTCTCTTTTCTAATCGCAGGAAGAATTTCATTGGTATCGTGATCTATTTCTACACCGTCTTCCCTATCTAAAGTTTTACTCAAATTTTCCTCCTGTAATTTAACGCCTTACTCACCGGCACATACTGCGGAGAGCGTTTTTATATGATATGGAGCGTAGCAACACACAAAAGCGAGCGTAGCTGTATGTGTCCGAGTGCAGCAATTTGTTAGCTTTCAAACTCAGCCTCTTTTAACTCAATAAGTTCTAGTATTTTCTTTGTATCAATTAAAGGGCTGCCAATAGTGAAACTTGACTCTATTTTCCCCTTTTTCTTAGTTAAATCTACATGCAAGTGGTCAGGGCCAAAATTGACATTGTGATGATCAGCGGAATCAATTCGAGCA
Organism: Photobacterium atrarenae; assembly: GCF_024380015.1. Classification (NCBI taxonomy): domain Bacteria; kingdom Pseudomonadati; phylum Pseudomonadota; class Gammaproteobacteria; order Vibrionales; family Vibrionaceae; genus Photobacterium; species Photobacterium atrarenae. The sequence continues at coordinate 1,677,251 of NZ_CP101509.1, read as the reverse complement.
ACCTCTTTGCCATCTGATCCGAAAATCATATAGGCATAATTTCCAGGCGAGTCTAGCCTGAAAATCCCTTTTAACCCTGATGGTCTTACTAGTGTCATAGTATTTGCGTTAGTCTTTTCGACTTTACAACCTAACTCCTTGGGGAGCCATGATAAAACCAGTTCAAAATGCTCTTTAGCTTTTAGAGGTACTAACTGAAAAGGTGGTGGTTGTTTGAATAGTTTGGCCAAGTACTCAAGTAGACTGTTTTCAGATATAGCTACCTCCATATGGTTGTCACATAGATTAAATCCAACCATAAACCCCTTAGTCGCACTCAGCGTATAACACATCATCCTAAAATTATTATCACCACAAACAAGGCAGCCAGGAGAATTAAGAAACATAGACTTTTCTACGGAAGTCGATTGTGAACGCCCCTCAAATAAGTCTTTAAACATTTCTGTTTCGCGAGATTGCCGCTGCCTAAACTCCCGTATTCTTGCTTCAAAGCCATCTTGACTTATCTTTTTTCCAAGCTGATTAGGTGGAATGATAGGCAGCTCCAATCCGTTGGACTTGAAGTAAGCATGCAACCTAGCAATTTTCAGCAAGTCCGCCTCTCGGATGAAATAATTTCGACCTACCGGATATCTACCATCATGAAAATAATATGCAGAAAAATAAAATACGCCACCTTCTCCATAAACATGAGGAAAGGTCGACTCTTTCATCATAAGCAATAGGTGTTCTAAGCTCTTCAACTCGATGGCTTGGAAAGGCTCATTTTCTTTTATTAAGTTGCATAGTATGGACTTGGCACACGTGTCAGCGCTTTTACCACTTCCTGAATCTCTTAGTGTTTCTTCAACAATTTCCCGAATTTTCATAACTTTCCATGTATAAGCTAACAGCCAATTAGGCAGCCTGCTCGGTTTTATTCAGCTACCGCACTGCTTTTTCACACACTATAGCCACAATTTGACCATTTTTCAGTTAGTTAGATCACCAAACAGTAATGTCAGTCCCCAGTTGAACCGTGCAAAGTAAGCATTCCTATCTCCAACCTTTTTACCCATCCCACCCGAAGCACAATTGTGTGATATACCTCACAACCATTTACTTAGCCTGCTAACTAAAGTATATTACTTAGCTTGCTAAGTATTAAAGGCGTCTCTCATGGTCAAAGACATCAATCTGCTGCAAAACTTATCGCTCGCTGAGCAGCTGGCGCGGGTTGCCCGCCTTTGGAAAATGGTTGCGGACAAGGAGCTAGCGCCGCTGGGGCTCACTCACCCACGCTGGACTGCACTGTGGAAGTTGCAACGGCTGGGCGACAACGTCAGCCAGAAGGTTCTGGCGGAAGCGCTGGAGATTGAACTGGCGTCTTTAATGCGCACCTTAAAACAGCTTGAAGAACAGTCGCTGATCGTGCGTCACAGCTGCCAGCACGATAAACGCGCCCGCATTGTCGGCCTGACCGACGAAGGCCGCGCACTGCTCAAACAGATGGAAACCCGGATCCTGCAAGTCCGGCAGAGTTTACTGACCGGGCTCAGCGACGAAGAGTTGGTCAAGATGAGCAGCACGCTGGAACTGATTGCCGGAAATGCCTTAAACACGCTCAACACCCACACCGAACAATAACAACGACGTACAGACGGAGAAGTAATCTTTTTATGACACCTGATCAGAAATTTGCCCGCTGGATCAAACACAGCATCATCCTGTTTGTCCTGACTTTCGCCTATTTCCTCGTGGCTGATCTGGCCGTTCCGCTGACGCCGCAAGCAATGGCAACCCGGACGGTTACCCAGGTCGCACCGCAGGTCAATGGCCCGGTCAGCAAGGTGTATGTCCATACCAACCAGCCGGTCAAACAAGGCGATGTGCTGTTTGAAATCGACACGCAGCCGTTTGAGCTGGCCGTTGGCGAAGCCCGCTTACAGCTGGCCCAAGCCATCAAAAACAACGATCAACTGGATGCATCCATCGCGGCGGCCGAAGCCAAGATGACCGCCAGTGAAATTATTGCTGAGCAGAAAGTCCGTGAAGCCAACCGTTTGAATACCCTCTTTCAGCGCAACGGTACTTCCCGCCAGCTTCGTGATGACGCCATCAGCGCCGCGACAGCCGCCAAAGCCGATCTGACGGCTGCACGGGCCAGCCTGAAAGAGCTGAAAGTCAATCGTGGTGCCGAGGATGACACCAACATCAATATCCGCGTCGCCAAGAACAAGCTGGAAAAAGCCCTGCTGAATCTCTCGTATACCCAGGTGACTGCCCGACATGATGGGGTGATCACCAACCTGCAACTTGAGCCGGGCACCTATGCTGCGGCTGGTAAACCTTTGGTTGCTCTGGTGGATACCAAGTTAGATATCATTGCCGATTTCCGTGAAAAAAGCTTGCGCCATTTTGATCAACACAGCAAAGCCTTGATTGCCTTCGACAGCCGACCAGGGACGGTTTATGCGGCAGAGATCAGCAGCCTGGATGCCGGAGTCAGCAACGGTCAGTTCAGTGCCGACGGTAACCTGGCAACCCCAACTGAATCCAACCGCTGGGTTCGTGATGCACAGCGGATGCGTCTGCATCTGACGATGCAGGACACACTGGAAAAACCGCTACCGGCTGGCGCACGGGCGACGGTGCAACTGGTGCCGGACGGTACCCTGCTGTCATGGCTGGCTTTTGCCCAGATTAAATTCCTGAGCACCCTGCACTACATCTACTAACCGGAGGCACCATGCGGCTTTGGGAGCACCCTTTATCCGAAAATGATCTACGCCAGTGCGTCCGGATCGCCTGCGGCGCAACGCTGGGATTCACCATCAGTAAAATCTTCGGCTGGAATTACGGGGTTTTCTTTACCGTGTTGCCGATGCTGTTATTGGGCATGGTACCGGTGATGTCGCTGCACGCCGCCCGGCAGCTCTTTGCTTCCGGGGTGGTCTGCGCGTTGGAAGTCGGGATCCTTGGAGGGCTGTTCGGCAGCCATCCGGGGCTGATGACCCTGATCGTCTTCGGCCTGTTTTTATACAAGTTCGCCTGTATGTCCAAAGGCAGCTTGTTTCTGTTCGGCGCCACAGGCGTACTGAGCCTGAGCATCATGCTCCATTTTGCCAGCTACCCGAATGTCGATCTGAATGAATTGATTGTCGGAAACCTGCTGGCTGGCACGCTGTCGGTGATCATCGCTTATCTGGTCACTTTTTTAATCCCGGATGCGGAGCCACGTCAGCCACCGCCTCGCTCGACCGAGCCGAAGGGCTCACATCGGATGCGGCATGAAGCGCTACTGGGTGCCACACTGGCAACACTCTCGTTTCTGGTGTTTCAGGTTCTGGATTTGAGTGATTCCATGTCGGCGCAGGCAACCACCATTTTACTGCTGTTTCCGATGAACTGGAACGGAGCACTGGGCTCGGCGAGAAAACGGGCCATGGGCACAATACTTGGGGTGACGTTTGGTTTGGTCGGCCAGCTCTTCCTGTATGACTGGTCCAGTCTTCTGCTGCTGGTGATCCCGCTGCTGTGGATCGGTACCATGCTGTTTAGCTATTTGCATGTCAAAGAGGCCAGCGGCTCCGGGGTTGGGTTTGGCGCGCTGACCACGCTGGGGATTTTGTTTGGACAGTACCTGACACCGACCAATGATTTGATGTTCAGCGCACTATACCGAATCGGCTGTATTGTGTTTGCGATTATTGTGACCTTGCTTGCAACTTACTTAGTGCATCGCCTGCTGAATAATTTCGAAGCCACCCGCTACGGCTACTGAGTTCACGCTGAAATAGCTCAGCTCAATCAATCCTTCCCCGCCCCGGCCCAGTAAATCCTTGCCGGGGCGGTTAGTTCCCCGAAGACAAAGACAGACTGAGTTGCTGTTTCAGCGCTTCCCCTGGCGTTGAGCTTGATGTGCTCACCGCACAAGCTGCCCATTTCGCCCCTTCTTCCAATGCGGGCTGAATTGAACTCTGGCTGATCAGCGCATGAATCAAGCCCGCGGCAAACGCATCGCCGGCACCAGTGGTATCCACCACTTCCGCAGGCACCGCCGGAATCACCACTTCCGCTTCTTCGCTATACGCCACAGCCCCATTGGCACCATCGGTCACCACGAAATATTGCAAGCTCTCACCGGCAATCTGGCGGGCGTATTGCCAGGGAGATAAATCAGATCGCCCCTGCCAGTCATCTTTTGAGGTAATAAGGACATGAGAAGGACGAACTCGTTCGTCTTTGGCCAGTTGCGCCACCACAAGACAATGCGGCATCGCCGCTTGTGCCCATGCTTCGCAGCCTTGGGCAGAAGAGTTGAAATAGAGCACATCCCAGCGGGTAAAATCAGGCGGGCTGCCGAGGATAAACGGCGGTCGGTGCGGCCGGATAATGGTTCGCTCACCATCCGGGGTCATCACCAGCAGCAACTCAGGGGTTGCCATATCATGACGGTGTAACAGGCTGCAATTGAGCCCTTGCAGGCTCGCCTCGGCAAGCAGCCAGTCTGCGGTCTCGTCTTTGCCGACCTGACTGACCAGGGCAACGTGGTGCCCTGCCCAGATCAACCCCAGGCCGGTATTTGCACCACCGCCGCCTAAACGACGACCGCCATCCTGATAATGATGACGTCCGCCGGTTGACAGTGGCTTATCCAGCGTCAGAACGCGATCGCAATTGAGGTTTGCGACCAACATGATATTCGCCAATGAAATTCTCCCTTGAGCTGACCGGCTCCGACAGGTTCCGGTATCCGCCTGTCACAACATAGATGATGCATTGAGCCGGTCATTATAGGGAATTTAGGACAGATTCCTATCCGGATACTGTCCACTGCGTATATGCTGACCCTATGCGTTAACTGTAATCGGCATACGGATTATGCTGTGACAAAGTAATCGCCTGCTCAAACGCGGACAACACAACCGCGTCCTGGCTCAGAGTTACCGCACTTTCATCCATCACATTCTCACCAAAGTGATAGCGGATCGTCTCCTGTCCGGCACAAGCCGCCTGATCATTTGCCGCCGCCTGCTGGCGCACCGCTTGGTTTCTGCCCAGATAGTTCTGAAGCGCCGACTCGCCATACTTGTTTTCCAGCATGGCCAGGGTTTGTGCCGGTGATAGCACCAGGCCGGTCGCATTGTTGCCACCAAAGCCCTTCGCGTTGATGATCACGGCTTTGTAGTCTTCACCGTGCTCACCGGCAAACACATGATCAGACAGAATATTCAGGTGTGACTGATGCACATCGCCAGCAATATGATCAATCGTTTTGATCCCAGGGATCCAGCCGTATTGCCAGACTCCCAGCGACGCAATCAATTGATCACCGGCAGCGACACTCATCGAATGGCCGACGTAAGATTTAATCGCCGTCACCGGCCACTGATCGATGGCGAAAGTTTTCGCCACCTCGTTCAGAATATGACTTTCCGTTACCCGGTTTTGCGGCGTGCCGGTTCCGTGAGCCTGAACAAAGGTCTGCTTAACCCCTTCCGGACCAAGGATGGCCTGAGCCAGCGCCGCAGCCTTGGCAACGGTCACATAATTCCCGACTCCCGGAGCAGAAATAGACTTCTTGTTGGCATCGGCATTGATAAACACATCCGCCACGGCGCCGTATATCGTGACACCAAGTTCCAGCGCCAACGCATCATCCATCAGAACCACAAATTGCGCCGATTCGGCCATGGTAAATCCGGCGTTACTGGAGAATGGTCGGCAGGCGCGGCGGTTGTCCACCGTTTCGCTGTTGTCCAGCGCTTTGAGCTGCTCATCTTCCGCCAATGCGCCCATGACCCGGAACCCTTCCATCACCTCCGCGACGACCGGTGCTTCCGCATTACCAACGATCACGACTTTGGCATGGCCCTGCTGAATATCCCGCATGCCCTGGCGCAGGTTATAAAGGAAAGTGGCACAGGCGCCCATATTGGTGCCGGTCGAACCCACGCTATTAATGATATAACTGTTAATGAAGTCCGCAGGCATTTCCGCAAACGACAACGCCATCATTTTCGAACTGACCCGTCCCCCGGTCAGCGGTGCGGCGAGCATCCCAGCAAGCGACTGATCATCAATTTGTGCCAGCGCGCTGCCTGCATATACGGCGACCTCATCCGGTCGGATATGGGCCTGAACGTCCCCCCACTCAACGCCGAGTGAGTTCAGCGCGTCTGAAGCCCCATAAACGCTCAGCTTCAAGCCACGCGGGTGGTGACGAGAATTGTACAACTTGCCCGGATCGAACCCAGCCGGAATATTCCCGCCACTGGTGACCGGAAACGTCGTTCGATCTTCGAGCAGCACGCCCAGCTCACCGCGTACGGTGATTTTCACCCGGCTACCCTGCGCTTCTAAGTGCCAGTTCTCCGGGATTTGCGTCGGTAATTTTGATCTGCGCAGGGTAAAAACAATTTGCTCATCACCCCCGTTCAGCTTGGCTTGATACTGATGCCGCACCTGATCCGGATCAAAGGAGTCAATCCGGCGAATGAGCGTTCCCGCTTTGATTGCCTCAATTAGCTCTGGCGTGACATCGTCACTTTCGGTCAGCCCCATCCGGCGTGCCAAGTCCTGCCAGGTCGAGGTCATTTCTTGCGCCGGGAGCACCTCCGCAATCATGCGTTTGTAGCTGTGAAATCCGGAGCTGCGGCCTGCGGCATTCATCCCGCCAAGCCCGACAATCAAAGGTAACTTCGCCATCTTGTACCTGCTTCAATTCGTAAAGATAGGTATAGGTTAATGATTTACACTGTTCATTCACCTCAAAAACATGCCAAAATTACTCAAATTCATGCCATCCAGAGGCCAGTGTGACCATGAAAGTTGGATTTGTCCTGTACGATAAAGCACTCATTACCGGGGTTTCACTGGCCGCCGAAATGCTCAGCAGTGCCGCCAGCCTCAGGCCGCGCCAGCAACAAAGAGACAACCCGTTCGAGCTCAGAGTGATTTCATCGAGCCTGACGCCACCGCCGGTTTCCGCCGGTCTCAAACTGCAACCGGATACCACCTTTGGCAGCCGGCAAACCTTTGACATCGTTATTCTGCCGCCCATGTGGGGGAACCCGCTCGCTGCCTTGCGCCATACACCGGCGATTGCCCCCTGGCTCAAACATCAATACCAGCAAGGGGCGCAACTGGTCGCCACCGGCACCGGTGTCACCTGGCTGGCCGAGACCGGACTGCTTGATGATCAGGTCGCCACCACCCACTGGTATTACTACGATAAATTTGCCGAGCGCTACCCGAAAGTCCGGCTCAACCGGCAAGCTTCAATTACTGCTGCAAACGGCCTGTTCTGTACCGGCAGTATCAACTCGCAAACAGAGATGATCCTCTACCTGATTACCGAACATTTCGGACAGAAAATTGCCGCGATTATCGAGACTCACTTTGGTCATGAAATATCAAAATCCACCCAGCAACCGTTTTACCAAATCGGCGGGCAGCTCCAGTTTGATGAGTCAATCGCCCTGGCCCAGGACTGGATGAAGCGTCACCTTGCCGACCCGATCACTGCAAAAATCATTGCCGAGCAATGCAGCATTCCACTGCGCAGCTTTAACCGTAAGTTCAGCGATCAAGTCGGACAGACGCCGCATCAATACCTGCAAAAGCTCCGGATGGAAGCGGCACAGCAGCTGTTGCGAGACTTCGGAATGTCAACTCAGGATGTTGCCGAACAAGTCGGCTATAAGAACGCCTACCATTTTTCGACCCGATTTCAGCAGCAGTTTGGCATGACGCCCAGCCAATACCGACGGATGGTCAAAGCGAAAATCTTCAACCCCTGAACCTTTGATTCAGCGGTTCACGATTGGACATGTTGCGTCGTTCTATTATGAAGAGATCGTAGATATGAAGAGATCGTAGAATGTTTATGAAATGAGACACTGAGCAACTCAGCTAATCGCTAAGCTTTGTCTGAACCTTGAATCGTTGTTGTTAGCAAGGATGAAGTCGATGCAATCTCTCGCTCTTTTTCAAAAAATTTGCTGGGTGTCTTGCTTACTGCTGATTTCCGGTCCGAGCCTGGCCAAAATCGTTCCGACCAGTACGACTCATCTGAATGAGAAAAGTTGTCGGCTGGACTTGTACCATCTGGAAAAAAATGAACAACAGGAATTTGAAAGCGGCCTGCAACTGGCCTTCATTACAGAGAACCCGCTCCGGCAGCGATATATCGCCTTAAAGGCAGATATCTCCCATCCAAGTGGATTCGAAAATATTGGTTATTACCGCAGCGGCCAGCCGGTTGAAGTTTTTACTGCAAACTGGCGGAAGTACAAAAATCAATACAGCGTCAGCCGGCTTGTTTTGCTAGGCGGCACCAGTGATAAACAAGCGTTTGATGTATTCACCCGGTTACTCAGACAAGATCAGGGACACATCGAACTGAAAGCCTCGAACATGAGTTACCGCTTTACTGCCCGCAATCAGGACCTGTCAAAATTTCTTGACTGCATTGGCCAACATTACCCCGATTAAAACACCCCTCTGCTTTTCCGCTGACCAAAAGTTATATTTATTACAAATACCTAAGTATAGATCATACTAATCAGGTAAATATTTTGTCGCAAAAATTCACCATAGCGAACAATTCTGTGACACAATAATTAATAAATGACCGTATTGAGGAGAGTGAACCGCCAGCGAGTCAGTTCATGGACGAAAATAATAAAACAGTTCGCGATATGTGCAATTATGCATTGCCACGCAAATTCCCGTAAACACAAGAGGAATGGAAGTTTGAATCTTTCTATCAAAAATAAACTCGCCCTGACTTTCGCAGGGATCATTCTGTTGACCGCCACCATTCAGATCTGGTTGACTCGTGAGCGCCTGACTGAAGAAACCACCCGATCAACTCAAGAGCTAGCGCAATCACTCACACAATCCAACATCAGTACCATCAGCCAGTGGCTGGACAATAAAAGCACGATTGTCCGCGCCGCCGTCAAAGGCTTTCACCAAAGTGCGGAACCGATCCCAGCTCTGGCGCAAGCCATGGATGCCGGGCAATTCGATTTAGTCTATGTCGGTACCAAGCAAGGGAAAATGATCACCGGAACCCCTGTAACGTTCCCGGATGGTTATGATCCGCGTCAGCGTCCTTGGTACCAGGCTGCAACAGCCAAGAATGGCTTGATCGTCACCAAGCCGTATCAGGATGCAGCTTCCGGTAAACTCATCGTCTCGCTGGCCGAGCCATTCAGTGCCGCGATGAACAGCGGCATCATTGCTGGCGACGTCTCGATTGAGATGCTGGTGTCCGATATTCTGGCGATCGAGCAAGAAGGCGTCTACGCTAGCCTTTTCAGCCGTGACGGCACTATTATTGCCCACCCGGACAAATCGCTGACCCTCAAGCCAACCACGGACATGGGCGCTGCATTCGATTCGGCCTTTATCCAGCAAGCCGCAGCAAGCTCTGCAATGGAAACGCTGAATGTTTCTGGCGTCGAGAGCCTGATCAGCATCAAACAGGTTCCGGGCACCGACTGGTATTTTTCCCTGATCATCGACAAATCACTGGCATTTGCACCGGTTCAGGAAGCATTAACCGATGCCCTTATCAGCGCTGTTGTCCAGTTGCTTCTGACACTGGCCATCGCGACCTTCCTGATTTCAAAAGCGCTGAAACCACTGGATACCCTGTCCGAAGCGATGGCGGACTTGTCGCATGGCAACGGTGATCTGACCCGCCGGATCCAGTTCGACAAAGATGATGAAATTGGCCGCCTGAGCAAACATGTAAACGCTTTTATTGAAAAGTTACATCGCGCCGTTTCCGGTATTTCAGGCTCATCTGATCAGCTCTCGCAGCAGGCAAAATCCAGCCATAACCTAGCCCTGCAAACCAACGAAGCACTGAGCTTACAGGTCAATGAGATTTCACAAATTGCGACGGCCATTCATCAGATGTCCGCTACGGCGCAGGAAGTTGCCAGCCATGCTGAGCAAACGGCCGGGGCTGCGGTTGCATCCCAGGAGAGTTGTAACGAAGGAAAAGAAGTGATTCTGCGCAATCAGCAATCCATTACGGATCTTGCCGATCAGGTCGAAAATGCTTCCGGGATCATCAAAGAGCTGGAACACAATGCCCAGGGAATTAATGCGATCTTGTCGACGATTCAGGATATCGCCGAGCAAACCAACTTATTGGCCCTGAACGCAGCGATTGAGGCGGCGCGGGCCGGGGAACAAGGACGCGGGTTTGCGGTAGTTGCCGATGAAGTTCGCGTGCTGTCGCAGCGCACCCATAGCTCTACAGAAGAGATCCGCGGCATGATCGAAACGCTGCAGCGCAATACCCACAATGCCGTGGAGACGATGTCACAAAGCCAGGACCTGGCGACTAACAGCGTGGATGAAGCCAACAATGCTACTCGCGCTCTGGAGCAGATCACAACCTCCATTCAGGAGATTTCAGACATGGCGACCCAAATTTCCAGCGCCGCGGAAGAGCAGCGTGCGGTCACCGATGAAATCAGCCGAAATACCCAGGCCGTTAATGATGTCTCCGATCAGCTCTCCGGTGAAGCCAACGAAGCACAAAGACTTTCGGAAGAACTCAATGACATTGCCCAGCACCTGAACTCTGAAGTCAGCAAGTTCCGAATTTAAGGACTAGTTTTCTGCAAGCCGGAACCAAAAACGCCAGCATTGCTGGCGTTTTTATGTTCGCTTTGACCTGTACTGCGTTACGATGTCGCTTTACCTGTGATATTGTCAAACTCACCTTCAATTACAGTCCCGTTTGCTCCCGGCTTCCAGGTCGCCATGTTCGCTTGTGCCGCTGCCGCAGCCGCTCGTTTCAATTTCATTCGGACAAAAGGCAATGCAATCAAACCAGTGATCATCATGGCAACGGCAAGCACACCTGCAACCGCCAGAACAACCAGTCCAACCATCAGGGAAACCGCACTTGCAATATATTTCTTCATAACTGCCTCATAGCTATAGCGCCTGTCGCGCCTGATCATGTTGCCAATGTAACCAACGAAGCATGAACGAAACATGAACAGGCAGTCACTAAACACGAAAACGTGCCACCAGCGCTTTCAGCTGTTCTGAGAGCTGTGCGATCTCACTGCTGGCATTCTTGCTCTGCCCGGCTGCCACTGCATTCTCCTCAGCAATCCGCTTCACATTCACCACATTTTCAATAATGCTCTCCGCTACAGAACTTTGCTGTTCCGCTGCACTGGCAATCTGCATATTCATATCACTAATCTGGGTAACGGCTTGGGTAATCGCCTGAAGCGCAGCACCGGTATCACCAGCCTGGGCAACACTCCGCCCGGCTTGTTCTTTTCCTTGGTGCATCACGGCAACAGCATCTTGCATGCCTGATTGTAATTGCTCTATCAGCGTTTGTATCTCTTCCGTCGAGCCCTGCGTCCGCTGCGCCAGCACGCGAACTTCATCGGCAACCACCGCAAAGCCGCGCCCCTGCTCCCCCGCTCGTGCCGCCTCAATGGCTGCGTTCAGCGCCAGCAAATTGGTTTGCTCCGCGATCTCCCGAATCACATCGAGGATACGACCAATATTCAGTACCTCCTGCTCCACCTCATGCAACTTCTCGGACGAATCACTCACTCGCTCCGAGAGCAGGTTAATGGATGCAATTGTCTCGCTGACCACCTGACTACCTGCATCAGCCTGAGTGTCCGCCTTATTCGCGGCATCCGCTGCTTTTGCCGCATTATCCGCAACATCGTGCACAGTTGCTGCCATCTCATTCATCGCTGTCGCAACCAGTTCCGTCTCTCGCTCCTGCTCAACAATACCGCGACTGGCCTGCTCTGTAGTAACGGCTAGCTCTTCAGCTGCTGAAGCCAGTTCGGTACTGGCGCCAGAGATGGTCGTGATCATACTGCGCAGCTGATCACTGGTATGTTGAATCGATACCAGCAAGCGACCTGTTTCATCCTGTCCGGTTTTTGGAATATGAAGCGTTAAATCCCCGGAAGCTAACTGCTTCGCCGCTTCAACAGCCTGTTTAATCGGCCGGGTAATTGAAACTGTCAGAAGATAGGCCGCCAAAACACCAGCTGCAACCGCAGCAAATGATAAAAACATATTCAAGTTGATGCTGCCTTTCGTCCTGGCTTTGAGCAAAGGACCGAGCTGATCCTGATCCCGCATCACGGACAGCTTCACCGCTTCAACCAAGTCAGCGACTTCCGGTCCAATCCGGTTCAATTGGTTGTTAATGAAAGCATTACGCTCTTCGATCACCATATGAATAGTCGCTAAACCTGCTTGATACTGCTGATGCGCTTGCTCAAATTGAGCCAGCAGTTGACGATGGCGATCACTCTCCAGCGCAGCACGCAGAAATTCACTTTGTGTGGTCAACTCATTGCCAAGTGTGTTGACAGCCTTTTCATAATCTTCCTGACGATTACTGTTCAGAAAATGACTGACATACATCTCCCCAAGCAACAGTTTTTCCTGAACTTTAGAAGCGTGAAACACCGCACGGCTCTCGCCATTTTCATATGATGTATTAATCATCGTTGAAATTGTGCGCCCCATCACCTCGCCGGCAGGAATCAACTGTTGTTCAAGCACATCATTACGCCGGGTGACCCGATCGATGACTTGCTGGAACACCTGATGATAGGTTTGAATTGACGCCTCCACCTGGTTGATCATGGCGGCCCGTTCCGGATTTTGGATATCAGTTTTGGCCTCAGCAAGAAAGAGCTTCGTTTTCGCCTGATAATCCCGGTATTGCGCCAGATCCCGCGCCTGATGAGTAATCAAGAAATCTTTCACATTCATTCTCATCATCAACATATTGGCTTGGAGGCGGCCGGCTAAATTAGCATCGCGAGCTAACTCTCGATAATTATCGATACCTTGTTCTGTCTCTTTGAAGGCCATAATACTAATCGTCAGCACAATCGATAACAGACCCAGAACGACAGAAAAACTTATCCCGATCTTCACACCCAGACTTAAATTCTTAACCATAGCCGTCCCCTGACTGTTTATGTTATTGATGACCTATTCGTGATTCGCTGACATGACTCTGACATTTTTATTATGGGTTTCTATCACAGTTTATCCCTCAAGCTCATAATGAGTTATAGTACAAAACAAGGTGCATAATAATCTGAATAACAGATTCAATGAGCTAAAAATAAGGCCTTGATAAAAATCAAGGCCTTATTATTCTTTAGGTTCAATATTATTGCGAAACTCAGAGATCCCGCATCAGAATTTCAAACTCTTCTTCTGCCAATTCAATCAATTTCGCCAACTCTCTGGCATCTTCATTCGCCAAGTACAATTGCCAACGCACCGCATCAGAGCCAAGTTGCTCCCTACAAACAAGTTCCGTACTGTTGCCTGCCGTATAAAAATACAGCTCTTCAAACTCAGCTTGAAATTGATGGGCTTCTTCCTGAATATTGACTTCAAGCTCACCCGTTGGAATCACTTTGATATTGGCATGTAATTCTTTTTGCCCTGGCAGGATAAACTGCCGATGTTCAGCTAACATAATCGCTGCCTCCACGATATCCCCAACCATTTAAAGTTTAGCCAACCCATCATGAACGGGATAAGAATTCACAAAAACAACACAAATATTCAACATGATTTATGAGGAAGATCATGGAAAGGATTAAAAAAGCGTGCAGCGCTCAGCCAGTCGCTGATACGCTGCACGCTTAAATTGACCGCCGCTCAAGTCATGTCGTTTAGCCAGTCATCAAAACAGATGCTGATTCATCAGCAAATGGCAGACGATACTCCCGATGTAGCCCAACGCAATCACCGGCATCCATTTCAGGTGGCCAAAGAAAGTATATTTACCATGTGCGGCCCCCATCAGTGCCACTCCGGCAGCGGAACCAATCGACAACAAGCTGCCGCCGACTCCGGCTGTCAACGTCACCAGAAGCCAGTTCCCCAAAGAGAGATCAGGCTGCATGCTCAGAACGGCGAACATCACCGGAATGTTATCAACAATCGCAGAAAGCACACCCACCATGACATTGGCCCAAACCGGGTTCCATTGGGTATACATGACTTCCGATGCCATACCGAGGTAGCCCAGCAAACTCAGTCCACCGACACACATCACCACCCCGTAGAAAAATAACAGCGTGTCCCACTCGGCATGAGAAACCCGCTTAAAGACATCAAACGGCACGACTGAACCGAGCCTTTTCAGCGCCGCCTCATCGTGGTTCGCCAAGGCCACAGCTCGCTTACGAGCCAGGGAGCCCGGCAATGTTTTTCGAAGAAAATAGCCGAAAAACTGCAGGTACCCCAAGCCCATCATCATCCCGATCACCGGCGGAAAATGAACCAGGCCATGGAATGCAACAGCTGTGGCAATGGTCAGGATAAACAACACGACAATGCGTCGTGCGCCGCGTTTGAGCTCAATGTACTCACTCACAGCCTCCGGCTGCGTCTTTGGCACGAACAGAGACATAATAAATGCCGGGATCAGGTAATTGACCATTGATGGCACAAACAAATCCAGGAATTCAACAAAAGAAACCAAGCCAGCCTGCCAAACCATCAAGGTGGTGATATCGCCGAACGGACTGAATGCCCCACCCGCATTGGCAGCAATAACAATGTTGATACAGGCCAGGTTGATAAACCGGTGATTATCGCCACCCACTTTCATCACCACCGCACACATCAGTAATGCCGTGGTCAGGTTATCGGCAACAGGAGAAATAAAGAATGACAAAATACCGGTGAGCCAGAACAGCACCCTAAAATTAAAGCCTTTACTGACCATCCAGGATTGCAGCACATCAAACAGCCGCCGCTCTTCCATCGCATTGATGTATGTCATTGCCACTAAAAGGAACAAGAGTAATTCGGCATATTCCAGCAAGTTATGCTCCAGGGCTGCTTTCGCAGCTTCTGCCTGGCCCATCTGCTGATACACCACGCCTATCATCAGCCAGATGATCCCGGCAGCCAGTAACACAGGTTTGGATTTTCGCAGTTGTAAATACTCCTCCCCCATGACCAGGCAATACGCGAAACCGAAAACCAACAGCGCGACATAGCCGACTGTCGATTGTGTCAAGTCTGCTCCCGCTTCAACGGCCAGGGCCGCCGGCGAGGCCAGCAGGCAGCCAGCGAGTATCATCATGAGATATCTTGCTTTCATTTCTGTCCCAACTCCTTGAGTCATTGTCCTTGGGCCAGTGTACACATCCCCCAGTGATATTACCGTGAACAACGCGACAAGTTCATGAAAGACAACAACAAAGCATTAACGCCGATGTAACATGGATTGTACCTCACCCTGTCTCCCACGGAGCTAGCAAGTAAAATTAGTCCTGCTTATTGCAAGTTTTTACTAAGCTCAATAAAGAGTTATTCGATGCAATGAAGGGCTGATAGCTATGACCTTGATGAGACTCATGAAAAGATTCCTGAACAGATTGCTGAGCCAATTCTTGAATGGCCTTCCTCTGCTATCTGCATTATGGCTAAGCCAGCCGGCCTTTTCGGCCTCCAATGCTGCGGTGCCGACTCCACCTGAAATTGCGGCAAAAGCCTGGGTACTGATGAGCTACCAGTCCGGCCAGGTGATTGCCAGCGAGAATGCTCATATTCCGTTAGCCCCGGCCAGCCTGGCCAAAATCATGACCAGCTACGTGGTCGGGCAAGAGTTAAAATCCGGCCATATCGCCGAAAATGATCGGGTGGTGATCAGTGAAAACGCCTGGAGCCAGAAATTTCCCGGCTCATCAAAAATGTTTCTTGATGTCGGCGACGAAGTCAGCGTGGATGATTTGAACCGGGGGGTGATCATTTCTTCCGGCAATGACGCCACTGTCGCCCTGGCCGAACATGTCGCCGGCCATCAAGCCGCATTTATTGAAATGATGAACCGCTACGCAGAAAAGCTGGGCATGGAGAATACCTACTTCGCGAACCCACACGGACTCGATGCCGACGGACAGGCCACAACGGCCTATGACATGGCCCTGCTGACCCGTGCTTTTATTCAGGAACTCCCTGAGATCTATCCGCTATTTAAAGAAAAGTCATTTACCTTTCATAAGATTAAACAGGGAAACCGCAACGCGCTGTTATGGGATAGCTCTCTCAATGTGGACGGGGTCAAAACCGGTTATACCAAACAGGCCGGCTACAGCCTGGTTTCTTCTGCTGAGCAAAGTGGCCAGCGCCTCATCGCAGTCGTGATGGGAACCGAAAGCGTCAGTGCCCGCAGTAACGAGAGCAAAAAACTCCTGACCTGGGGATTTCGTTTCTTCCAGGATGTCACACCAGAGTTCAGCCCTTCAGAGCTGGATACGCTGAAAGTCTGGTATGGCAGTCCGTCTCATATCAGCCTGGAAGTGGCCGATGGCGGGACGATCACCGTGCCACGGCGGCAGCGGAAAAATATCGAATACAAGATTTTCTACAATAACGATCTTGAAGCGCCGGTTGAGAAAGGTCAGCAAGTGGGGAAAGTTGAATGGTACCTCAATGATGAGCTGCTGACCGAGCAACCCGTGCTCGCTGCTGAAGCTGCTATCGAAGCACCGTGGTACAAATCCATGATCGATGTGGTATGGCGTCCGATTGGACAGTGGTTCAGTCGTCAGGACTGGAAACCGGAGCTGACAGCCAACCAATAGAAGGGATCACAAATCAGGGCAGATCAACTCTGCCCTGGTGCATGCGATGACCACCAGCTACAGTCATTACTCGACATCATTCAGATCTTCATTATCCAGCCAGTCTTCGACATCCAGATCAATATCTTCCTGGTAATCATCCCAACCGTTCTCTTCCGCCAAATCAACATCTTTCGGTTCAAAGTCAAGCATCATTTCTTCTCCGTCGCATAGGTTTCCATAGCATGGGTTCGCTTTAACCCTCTCTTTGTAATCACTCAGGATGACAAAACAATGACCGATTGATGCCAGCATTATGACAATCAATACCCACAGAAACAGAGCCCGGATAGCCCTTATTGACTCGGTTTGACCCACACCGATTTGAAGTCAAACCAGCCCATTGAATTGGATTGCATTCCCTGGATTGAACCATTGTTATCGACGCCGAGCCAGTTATGGAACAGCGGCAGGATCTGCCCGCTTTCCACCAGGCTCGCCCCAATTTGCTGACAAGGCGACGGCTGCTGCTTGTCAGCGCGCCAGCGCACCACTGCCTGATCCAAGGCTTCAAATTCAGCTTCCGGCATCACCCGGGCAATATGATCAAAGCTGTAGAACCAGGACAAAATGGCATCATCGCGATAATTACTCAGGCTCATGCCACCGAGCCAGAGATCGATTTTATCGGCATGTTTGCCCGATAAGATCTCCCCTGTCGAAAGCTCCAGCTCTTTCAGTTTAATCCCATCGGCTGAAAGGATATCCCGAATAGCCTCCGCAACATGCGGATACACCGGATGCTGCTGCGGATAAGCCAGGGTCACCATGCGCTTTGACGGCGGCGGTGCAATTGTCTGATTCAGCGGGATATGGGCCCAGCCCGGCAGCAGGCCGTAAGCATTGATCAGGCGAAAATCGCCGATCTTGTCCTGTTGCAGACGTTGCATAATGTTCAGCGGGGTCAGGTGGGTCCGCAAATAATCCAGCCATCCCTGCTGACTGGCCAACCCGTCGATCCGGTTGAGCAACAGATAGTTACACCCTTCATCCAGCTTGAGTCGGGCCGATACCGTCATTTCCTGCAGTTGACTGCCTTCGGTCATCGGCTGAAGAAAACAGGACGCCACTTCCGACAGCATCCAGATATCCACCACATCAATCAAAGCCCGCAGGCCAAAATACTGATCAAAGGCCTCGAGCTTAAAGCGCTGCTTGTCATTCTGGATCACCCGGTACGGGCCGGTCCCGATCGGAAACAGCTCATTTTCTTTGTCATGATCCGTATCCGCCGGTTGGATCACCGCCAGCAAGTTGGCCATTAAATCAGGTAAACGATGATCATCCCGGCTCAGGTGAATATCAATGGTGTTACTGAACGGCGAATCGATCTGGCTGAGGTGCCTGAACAAGCGGTGTTTTCGCACCTGCTCCAGGGTCACAATAATATCCTGGCTATCGAGCAGCCGACCATCATGAAACTTCACCGCCGGGCGGATATAAAAGCGCCAGTGCCGCGGGGACAGGGCTTCCCAGTGGTGGGCTAAATCCCCTTCGACTTCCTCTTTTTCCTCATTAATCCGGGTCAGACCGTTAAAAATTTGGCGTACAAGATGCTGCTCAGAGCGACGCAACGGGTGCAGTGGGTTCAAATTACTGAAGGGTCGATAGTAAGGCAGTCGGAGGATTTGCCGCCCTTGCGCCGTGGTATGACCAAGCTGCTCCTGGATCAGCTGCGCCAGTTTATCAGCATTGTTGCCCAGCGTTTCCAGCGCCGGCTCCAGTTTGCCTTCGGCCACCAGCTTACGCGCATGCATGTATTGCAGCTCAGTGTCCGAACTATGGAAAACCAGCTTGGACTGCTTCCCCCGACCGACCGCGGGTTGCCATTCAATCCAGCCCTTCTCCACCATTTTATTGATCACCATCCGTACATTACGGCGGGTACAGAACAGGACCTCGGCAATATCCTGCAAATTCGTCTCGCAATCTTCGCCGGAAAAGTGATTGTAGAGACGCTGGAACTGGGCTTTCAGCCGCTGACTGCTCATAAAAGAGGAACCTTAATATTTTATTTGTTCTGTTTTTAACTTCCTATTTTAACGTAACAATCACCAGGTACAACACGTAACCCGATTGTGACGGCAATCAACTTGCCGACAGCGATTGTACTTTGTTGCTCTTTGGTGGCCAGTGCTGAAAACACGCAATTTTACCCCCATTCAATTGTGAACTTCATCGATATTGACTGGCCACCTTTTTCCCTCACCGGTTAGTTCACCCTGTCATCTCACCACACCGGCATGACAACCGGATGTCCAACCTATGGCAAGTACTGCCCGCAGACTAATCCAGTGATTTTTTAAACCGAAGTGATGCCAGCAGCAAGCCGAGCATGGTAAACCCGACCATCCACAGAGCGTCTCGCCACAACAGCATCAGATCAGCGCCACGCAGCACAATGCCCCGGATCATGCGCATAAAGTGTGTGGCTGGCAGCACTTCGGCAATCCACTGCGCCACATCCGGCATCGCCTCATAAGGGAAAATAAACCCGGACAGCAAGATCGACGGCAACAGGATAAACACCGTCATTTGCATTGCCTGCAACTGGGTCTGCGCCACGGTGGAGATCATCAACCCCAAGGTTAAACTGGCCGCGATAAACAGCAAGGTGCCAAGCAGCAATTGAGACAATGCGCCATTGAGCGGGACATCAAAAATCAGGTGTCCCAGCCCGAGAATGATCCCCACCTGGATCAGGCCGACGAAAATATACGGAATGATTTTGGCAATCATCAACTCCAGCGGCCGAACCGGCGTGGTGATCAACAACTCTAAATTCCCCCGCTCCCGCTCGCGGACAATCGCCGCCGAGGTAAACAGCACCATGGTCATGGTCAGGATCACCCCAAGAAGTCCCGGCACAATATTCACGGCTGAACGCCGGGACGGGTTGAAGTACAGCGCTACTTCAAAGGTTGATGCGCGGGGCGGCTGATAATTCGCTAAATCCTGCAACGGCATCCGCTGCAGCTGCAACAGCGCCGAGCTGACCATAGTATCGGAACCGTCCACCAGCCACTGACCCACGGTTTTGCGCTGGACAATACGCTGCGTCAAATCGGACGGTAGCACCAACGCGGCCCTGACCTGCCCGGCGTTAATGGCCTGCTCCGCTTCCACTACCGTCGGAAAGTGGTGGGTCACGGTCACCACCTGGGTCGCTTTCACCGCTTCGGTGATCACCCGCCCCACCGCTGTGTGGCTTTGATCCACCACGGCGACGGGAATATTTCGCACATCGGTATTGATGGCATAGCCAAACAATAACAACTGGATCAGCGGGATCATCACCACCATCCCAAACGTGATCCGATCACGGGACAGTTGCCTGAACTCTTTGACCATAATGGCACTGATCCGAAACACGCTCTTCATTCCCGTCCCTCCCCGGTACTGGTGACAAACACATCTTCCAGACTGGGCCGGGCAACGGTCATTTCACAATCTGCTAAATGGGGAAACTCAGCCGCTAACCAGGCCAGCGGCTCAGCAACACGTTCATCAATCAGCACCCGTAGTCGGATTCCCAACTGCGCGGCAGAACGGACTTCCGGTTTTTGCAACAAATCCGTTTTCAGCGAACGCAATTGATCAGTCAGCACCTCCACCACATTGACGCCCATGCTGTTCATCAGAGTTTCCGGCGCGCCGTCAGCCCGGACCATACCGGCTTCCATAATCGCCAGGCCATGGCAGCGCTCAGCTTCATCCATGTAGTGGCTGGTCACCAGAATCGTGGTGCCCTGATCGCTCAGATCAAACAGCTTTTCCCAGAAATCACGGCGATTTTCCGGATCGACCGCAGAAGTCGGCTCATCTAAGAACAGCAAGCTGGGCCGATGCATGGTCGCTGCCGCCAATCCCAAACGCTGCTTTTGCCCGCCACTCATGCTGCCCGCACGCTGCCGGGCCAGTCGATTCAGGCCGTAGGTCGAGAGCTGCTCTTCGATTCGGGCTTTCTGTTCTTTACGTGTCATGCCGAAAATCTGGCCGATAAAATCGAGATTTTCCCGCACCGTCAAATCTTCATAAAGGGAGAATTTTTGTGTCATGTAGCCGATACGCAACCGCAGGGCCTCAGCCTCACGGGGAATATCCAGCCCCAGCACTTCAACCGTGCCGGCCGTCGGGCTAAGCAGCCCGGTCAGCATGCGAATGGTGGTCGACTTTCCGCAGCCATTCGGGCCTAAAAAGCCATATATACTGCCCTTCGGCACCTTGAGATCCAGGCTGTCGACGGCGGTGAAATCACCAAATTTACGCGTCAACTGGTTGGCAACAATGGCATAATCGGTCATCGCGGCATCTCCACCTGCACCGGCACCCCGGCCGGCAAGCTCTTGGCTTCCTGCGGCAGATCTACTTCCGCCAGATAAACCAGGCGGGCCCGATCCTGCTCGTTGAGCGCAAAATACGGCGTAAACGCAGGCTCGGTGGCAATCCAGCGCAACGTGCCGGTATAGCTTTGCGCTAAGCCATCGATATGAACTGTCAGCTCATCTCCGGCTTGCAGTTTGACCCGGTAAGGCTCCGGCACATACACCCGGGCATATGGCACGGTATCGGCCTGGATCCCGGCGACAATACTCCCGCTGCTGACCCGCTCCCCAACATTGTATGGTAGGCTGTCCAGTACTCCGTCCCGTGTCGCCACCACAGTTAAATCATCCAGAATTTGCTGCTGCAACACAACTTCCGCCTGGGCAGCGTCCAGCGCGGCTTTGGCCTGGGTGATATCTTCCGGCCGTTCGCCACTGGTTAATTTCGCCAGGTTCTCCCGCGCCGACTGATAGTCGGCCTGCGCCGAATCCCGCTCCGCCACCGCTTTGTCCCGTTCGGAATAACTCACCAGCCGTTGTTCAACTAAACGAGCAATCCGACGGTAGTTGCTGTTGGCCTCGCGCAAGGTCGCTTCAGCACGAACCAGACTGGCCTGAGCCGCAGCAATATCTTCCGGGCGCTCCCCGTTGGTCAGCCGCAAAAGGTACGCTGCTGCTTTCGCTTCCTCCGCTTTCACTTTGGCAAGCACAGCCAACTGCTGTTTATCATCGAGTTTCACCAGCACTTGCCCCTGCGTGACAAACTCACCTTCCTTGATGGGCTGCTCACGAACAATTTCACTGGATGTCGCCGTTAACGTGACGCGGTCACGTTCCAGTGTTCCCAGCGCCTCACTCGGCACCTGTTCACCGCATCCAAGCAAAGCCAGGAGCGCGAAGCCGAAGACTGATATCCGTTTCATTCTATTCACCGCATTTCGATTACCTTTCATTCAAAGTGTACGCCCTCACAGCAAACAGACAATTGATTTAATTCGCGAAAATGCAGGCTTTGATGAATAGGCATCAGTCAACCACTGCGACCCAAACCCGCCAGCAGCCATAACTTACGATCATCGTGAGATGTTGTGGGTTGTGTCATAGCAAGCTTCTGGACAAAAATGTGTTAGGGTATGAATTCGAAAGTATTTCCTTCTGATAAGTTGAGTTTGTGGAGAGCGAAGTAGACGGCTCTGTTTCTTTTGAAATATTATTTGATGATTGATGGAAGCCTCCTTGGTGGCGGCATAACATAGGGAATTAAAGCACTTATGAATTATCAGACCTTTCAGCCACACCCAGATCTAGAGTCGCTAATCAGTTGCTACTGGACTTTGGAAGTCCCTAAAACGGATGACGTCCAAAGACAACGAATCATTCCAGACGGCACCATTGAAATGGCATTCATTCTTGGGGACGATATAAAAAGATATACCTCTGAAGATAGCTTTATTATACAGCCCAGAGCCATGGTGCTGGGTCATACCATCGCCCCTTTTTATATTGAGCCGACGGGGTATGTCGACACATTCGCCATCCGTTTTTACCCTTATGGCTTTGCTAACTTTGTGACTGTACCTATCAAGACATTGGCAAATACCGAGACACCCTTAGCTCAGTTGTTCGAGGAAAAAACGGCTAAAAAATTAGAACAAAATATCATTAACGCAGCAGATACGAAACAAAGAATAAAGATAATCGAGTCATTTCTTCTGAATAAGCTCAATGAACAGACGACGGTTGATAATATCCTCAAAACAACAATAGATACTCTATTCGCAACAAAGGGAAGTACGTCGATTAGCAAGATCCTCAAAGAAGACTTATCCAAAAGAAGACAACTTGAGAGGATGTTCGTAAAAAAAATTGGCGTCAGTCCGAAACAATTAGGTAAATTGATTCGGCTTCAAAGTGCCTTAAAAGCGATGCTTAACGAAGAAGAAAGCCTTACCCACATCGCTTATCAGAATGATTACTACGACCAATCGCACTTTATCAAAGATTTCAAAGAATTTACCGGAGTCAGCCCAAAAGAATTTCTAGGGAATGAAAACATGACTCTTTCTTCTATTTTCTATAAGTGAATTTAATCTGTCGCATTTTTACAATTTCTTTTTCCATTGACTACATAACCTTTCCTTAGTATTTCAATGAGTAGATGTGAGGCTACAAGAGTAAACAATATTGGGTCTTAGCGTTGTAATGTTAGCTTTTGGCTACACTGTTAGTTACAGTACAGACCGGATGGAACCAGAAAAAAGGCGATTCAGCATGAATAAAAGTGGAGAAGGTATGAACAGTTATATTTCTATTTTTGAAATTCCAGCATTAGATATTTCAAGAGCAATCGAATTCTACCAGGCGATTCTGGGCATCAATATAGAAAGAATGGAAATGCCGGGTATGGAAATGGGCATATTCCCTTATGAAGATCAGTTAGTGACTGGTGTTATTTTAAAAGAAGAAGGTTTTCAGCCTTCGTCAAGTGGCGTGACTATATACCTAAACGGGGGAGACAACCTTCAGGTCATTCTTGATGAAGTGGTGAAGAATCGCGGTGAAATCATTATCCCTAAAACAGCTCATGCTGACGAAAGTGGATTTTTTGCCATTTTCCTTGATTCAGAAGGAAACAGAATAGGGTTACATTCTCCAAATTGATTCAGAGCCTCTCTGGAAAATACTTTCAGGCTCAGATGAGGTTGTCCATTCACCGCTCACGTTTTAGAAGCAGGAAGAAGCTTTCCGCTACGGCATTGTCACGACAGTTTCCTCTGCGACTCATACTTGGTTTCAGATTATGTTCTTTGAGGAGGTTACTAGAGTTTTTACATTGTATACCAGAGAGAGAAGGTTATCCGCGTGGGTTTAGTTTATTAGTAAAGAAGGCAGAGCTCTTGACTCTGCCTTCTTTAAATTGCCTTTCGACTAATTTTGAATCTTGCCTTGCGGCTGTGTTCGCAGTCTGGCAAGTATCGCCAGTGGGGTCAGATCTTGCTTTTGCCACTTATTAGTTTTTGCATATCGAAGTTACCTGAACATATTTGTTCGAACTTCGAGGCGTAACCCATAATGGGGGCAGAAGCGAGTCAGATATGGCAGGTCAAAGCGAGAGCAGCTTAAATTGTCCCTGCCATCAAATGGGTCCATGATTCTGTGTCAATTTGTGCCCTAGTCAGCACAGATACCCGAATGCGAACTACGTCCGGTACAACACCTTAATAATATGATACCCAAACTTGGTTTTCACCGGGCCGATTGGCTCCAGTACTTTACCGGTGAAAACGGCTTTATCGAACGCCGGAACCATTGCACCTTTGCGAAATTCACCCAGATCGCCGCCCCGTTTGCCTGATGGGCAAGTAGAGTATTTCTTTGCCAGCGTCTGAAATTTCGCGCCTTTTTTCAATTGCTTCAGGATGTCGTCGGCTTGTTCTTTGTGTTTAACCAGAATATGAAGCGCTGCTGCTGTTGAAGCCATAATCGCAAACCTAATGTTATATCAGAAACGGGCAAAGTGTGCGCTAAATCACGGCGACAGGCAAGCGCCAGACGATAAAAAACCAGCCGCGAAGGCTGGTTTCAAATTCGGTTTGGGCAATCGACGGATGGCGAGTTTACTGGGTCTTGAAAATCTGTGCGGTTTCCAGCTGCGTCATCTGGCGGATTTGACGCCACATGAAGTAGAAGATCCCCATCATCATCACCATAGATGGAATCGCGATCATCGGATAACTCAGCAGTGTCATCTTACCCAACTCTTCATTGAAGGCCTGTGTGCCGGAAGGGCTGGTGACAATCGTGGTCGCCAGAACGTAGTTCATGACAGAGGAAAACACGAACGTTCCTGAGAACAGGTAATTGGATTTCATCAGGCAGCGATCAAAATCTTTCACTTTACCGTTTTCTGCCAGCTTTCGCTTGATCACATCCAGATTCAGTACCGTGTCGTTGAACAACATTTTGCTGACAACCGGATACTTAGTAAAAGTGGAGATAAACACAGCGGCCCCAATCAATCCCGGGATCAACGCTTCTTTCACAGCCAGCCACTGGGCATCCAACTTCAGTAAGCCGATACCACCGGTCAGCAGGACGCTGACAAACCCCAGTAACGAGATAAAGTTAAACTTTTTGTACTTAATCAGCTCATAGCCACCCAGGACCACGGGAAATGCCAGTGCCACCAGCAGTGCCACTAATGAACCCAGGTGCTCTTCACCACTGAGCTTCATCAGAACAACTGACGGGACAATGACGTTAAAAATCAAATCGGTCAAAGGGTTTGCTTTTTTCTCAGCCATAATTCTACAAACGTTACCTAATAGTTAATGCGCGCCCATTGTTCCCCGAATCGGTGCGACTGTAAAGAGCGCGTGTCTGCAAATTCTCCCGCTCTCCCCCATACTCTATCAACAAACTCATAAAAAGTGCGTCCATATCAGCAGTTGGATGGAGGGAGACTCATGAGCAAGCCTGTCGTTGCCAATAACCGCCCTGTTAAAGTTAGTTTAGTTGAAGGGAAAGAATATTACTTCTGCCGCTGCGGCCGTTCAGCCAACCAACCCTTCTGCGACGGCTCTCATTCAGGGACGGATTTCACCCCGATGCAGTTCAAAGCCGAGAAAAGCAGCGACGAATACCTGTGTGCCTGCAAACACACCGCGAATGCCCCCTTCTGTGACGGCACCCATCGACAATTCATTGCCGATGACATCGGGAAAGAAGGACCGGGGCCTTCTACCGACGCGCATGCCATGCCAGAAGCCAAAGCGACCAAAGAAGAGCCGACCGTCGCCTTGATTCACCAACTGGCCCGGGAAGGCCTTTCCGCGATGGGAAAACACGGCCCGATGACCGCCATGGGCGTACCCCGTTACCAATTGCCCGACTGGAATGATATTCAAATCATGGTAGCGCAAATGGCCACCAAGCCGTTGCTGGATGAGGCTAAAGTCGGCACAGAACTGGTCATCGGCCCCAAAGCCAAGCGTCCGCTGGTGCTGGATATTCCACTGCTGATCTCCGATATGAGCTTTGGCGCCCTATCCGAAGAGGCCAAAACCGCTCTGGCAATGGGGGCTGAGCAGGCGGGCACCGGGATCTGCTCAGGCGAAGGCGGGATGCTGGCTGAAGAGCAGCAAGCGAACAGCCGTTATTTCTACGAGCTGGCCAGCGCCAAATTTGGCTACCATGAAGGCCTGCTCCCCAAAGTACAGGCCTTCCACTTCAAAGGCGGCCAGGGGGCAAAAACCGGCACCGGTGGCCATCTTCCCGCAGCCAAGAACATTGATAAAATCGCCAAAACCCGTTGCCTGGAGCCCGGCACCGAAGCGATCTCGCCTGCCACATTCACCGATTTGAAAACTGCGGCTGATTTTGCCGAGTTTGCCAATCATGTCCGCGATCTCACCGGCGGAATCCCGATCGGGTTTAAGCTCAGCGCCAATCATATTGAACGGGATATGGGCTTTGCCCTGGAAGCTGGTGCTGATTACATCATTCTCGACGGCCGGGGCGGCGGAACCGGGGCGGCTCCGCAAATTTTTCGCGATCATATCAGCGTCCCGACCATCCCTGCCCTGGCCCGGGCGCGGTATTTTCTCGATAAACAGGGCATGTCGGATCAAGTCACGCTGATCATAACCGGCGGCCTCAGAACGCCGGTGGATTTTGTCAAAGCGCTGGCCCTGGGCGCCGATGGGATTGCGATCGCCAACAGTGCGATGCAGTCGATCGGCTGCGTCGCCGCAAGGATCTGTAACACCAACAACTGTCCGGCCGGAATCGCAACCCAAAACGCCGATCTGCGCCAGAAGCTGAATCCAGAGAAAGCGGCGCATCAGTTAACTAACTTTCTCACCGCTTCGACAGAATTGATGCAAGTGATGGCACGCGCCTGTGGACATTGTCATCTCAATCAGTTCGATAAAGATGACCTGGCAACCTGGGACTATGAGATGGCCCGCCTGGCGGGTATCGAGTTTTCTGGTTTCAAGCAACGGGATTAATTGTGTGATGATAGCCGGGTCCGGCTCACAGTTAGACGATCATCGCATAGAGAAGCCGGCAAAACCCGCTATGCTAACTGTTTGTAAAGCTAACAAAAGGACATGATCATGCTTCATGCGAACGAGACCACGCTTGTCATTGTCGATGTTCAGGGCAAGCTGGCACAACTCATGGATGAGCGGGATACCCTGTTCAGCAACTTAGAAGTCCTGGTTAAGGGGGCCAAGGTACTAGAACTTCCCGTCGTCTGGGTCGAGCAGCTTCCGAATAAACTCGGACCGACAATTCCGCAGATCGCCGACAACCTGCCACATCAGGAGCCAATCGCCAAAAACAGTTTCAGCTGTTACAAGTCACCGGAATTTGTCAGTGCATTAGAGGCAACCAGGCGCAAGAGTGTGATTGTGGCCGGGATTGAGGCGCATATCTGTGTTTATCAGACAGTCCGGGAGCTGCTCGATGCCGGATACCATGTTGAGGTTGTAGCCGATGCGGTCTCCTCACGTCAGGCCAACAACAAACGAATTGCCCTCAACAAGCTGCAACAGGCCGGTGCCAGCCTCACCTGTACCGAGATGGTCCTGTTTGAGTTGCAAGCCGTTGCCGAAGGGGGACAATTCAAAGAAATCCTCAGCCTGATTAAATAGCCCACAATCGAGTAGGAGGAGGCCTCACGGCCTCCGTCCTCTCACACCACCGTACAAGCGTGGGTCGCATACGGCGGTTCCGAATATATTTTCAGTGACTCGTACCCATCTCGCAACGAGTACAGACCCATCTCCTTGAACCATTTCATTGGCATGGCCTGATTGAGCTGGGGCGATAAAGCCAAGTGCCACCACCCTTTATCTGACATCGCCAGCTTCCACGCATTGCGTTCGCTTACACCCTCTTGGCGTAACCATGTCGCTATGCTGTATCTGCGCTTGCGCTGCTTGAGGCGATAGCACCGTAAGCGCCGCCTTATCCATTCATCCAAGCGCTGCATCGCGCTTTTCCGTATGGCAAGCTTGAAATAGTGTTGCCAACCTCTTAGGTATTGAGTGAGTTCGACTAGGACTGTCTTCAACTCTCGCCCTCGATTCCGCTTCGTTATTTGACGCACTCGCTTCTTCATCTGAGTTTGTGCTGTCTTCGAGATATGGATGCTTCCATCTCGGTGAAAGCGATGGCCTAGGTAAGTCCGCTCTGTCACTCTCGTTGCCGCACTTTTCTCACGGTTAACCCTGAGTTTCAGTTTCTGCTCCAAGAACTCCGTGATTGAGGCTTTTACTCGATTGGCGGCTTCCTCACTGTGCACGTAGATTTGGCAGTCGTCTGCATATCGGCAGAACTTATGCCCTCTTCGCTCAAGCTCTTTATCCAACTCATCTAATACGATATTTGATAGCAGCGGAGATAATGGTCCACCCTGTGGCGTCCCTCGTTGCCTCTGCTCAACTAACCCGTTTCGCATTATGCCTGCCTGTAGGTATGACCTGACCAGCTTCAGGACCCGTTTATCTGTGATGTCCTCCGATAGCCTGTGCATCAGTTTATCGTGGTTCACAGTATCGAAGTATTTCGCCAGGTCTATGTCGACTACATAACCCCGCCCCTCCCTGATGTAGTGGCTTGCTGCCACCAATGCATGGTGGGCACTGCGGTTAGGCCTGAACCCATAACTGTTGCTTGAGAACTGAGGTTCGTAGATATCTGTCAGTACTGAGGTAATGGCCTGTTGGACTACCCTATCAAGTACAGTTGGGATACCTAGCTGCCTCACTCCCCCGCTAGGTTTGGGAATTTCTACACCCAGAACGGGTTGCGGTTGGTAGCTCCCGTCCAGAAGGCTCTGGCGGAGCGCTTGCCCATTAGAAGACTGCCGAAGCATCGAGATAGTCGCTGTTATGTCGAGTTTATCAACCCCAGCACATCCCTTGTTCTTCTTCACTCTTCTCAGGGCTTGGTTCAGATTTGTTGAGGAGCAGATCCGCTCCATCAACTGAGTTGAGGTCACCAAGACTCGTCCTCCTGTCTACGCCGATCATGCTTGTCATTCTTCGTGGCCATGAGCGTCACTTGCGGTGTTGCCCAGTAGTACGTAGAGATGTTGTTCATCTTGCTATGACCCCACATGATTGAGTGTCTAGTGACTGCTTCTTGATATATTCAGTTCCGGCCTTCCCTTGGGTTGTACTTCCCCAAGGTACTATGCCTTCTGCTGACTTCTTATTACCCGTCACACAACATCACTGTTGTATTAGTCTCATCCGAGACAGGTCGTAAGATCTCCCGAGGTAAGACGTTGTTCTTTCCCTTGGCTGTGCCTGATTTACCCGTACACACTTCCCGTCGAGGCATTGGGCTGTTCTATATATTGCTAGGTTACCCAAGTTGTACTGGCCTACTATCAGGTTTCTGTTCGTCACACCCAAGTTTTGCCGTTTGCTTCCTTCAGATCCCACCTCACGGTGGGCACCCTTGCATAGGCTAACGGTTCTCGCTCGACTGAGCCCGTAGAGGACTTTCACCTCCTAGAACAACGCCATGCTCGGCGCACAACTAAAAGCCGGTGAATTGCTTCACCGGCATCAACCAGACGCCGCCCGATGCCAGCAGCAAACCAGTAGATCATCGCCAACGCAAAAACACAAAAATCAGCAAGACACAGGCGAGATAACCCGGCAGATTGAAGGCACGGGTCTGGTGCTTCTCCAACCGCCACGCAAGCTGTTATCCGAGCGCGGCCCGGCCTTGATTGACGATATCAATACCCACAGGAGTGGAACCCGCCCAACAACTTTGTTAACAGGTCCCTGAACGTTGCATATAATTTGACATACAAAACAGTTTTCTCGCCTCAGTATTGACTCTGCTTTCCGTGCGCCTTATCTTATTTCAAAGGGAAAAATAAGTTAATTGGTCCTCGAGGTACATCCGCTCGGCGCAATCAAGCGCCACAAGCTTCGAGGTGAGTCCGGCTTAATGAACGAGATGCCTATGTTTGCCATAACCCACGTTGACGTTTTTGATGGTAGTCGCACCATGAGCGACCAAGCGATCATCGTCAAAGGCGATACGATTCAGACCGTAGGTCCCATGCAAGATACCCCGTTGCCTGAAACAACCATTGATGCCAGCGGCCTGACGGCAACAGCAGGATTTATTGATATTCAACTAAACGGCTGTGGGGGCGTCCTGCTCAATACCGATATCCGGCAGTCGACTCTGGATATCATGAACCAGACCAACCTGCGGCACGGCACCACCCAGTATTTACCAACGTTCATCACCAGTGACAGAGAGCCGATGCGCAAGGTCATTGATTTGATTGGCGATGTTGAAAACAGGGAGGCTCAGGGCATCCTTGGCCTGCACCTGGAAGGCCCTTTTATTAATACAGAGAAAAAAGGCGCACATGATCCCATCCATATCCGCCACCTCGATGAGATGACCGCCTATTATCTGGCTGATCATGCCGATAAAATCAAAGTGATCACCCTGGCGCCGGAAAACTGCGATCAGTCCGTTATCGACATCCTGACCGAAGCCGGAATCACTGTCTCCATGGGCCACACCAATGCCAGCTACGATGTGTTGCTCACCAAGCATGGCGTGACCATGGCGACTCATCTCTACAACGCGATGAGCCCGTTTGGCTCACGTGAGCCGGGTGCCGTGGGCTACATCTTTGACAAGAAGCCATATACCGGGATTATCGTAGACGGGATTCACTCAGATTTCGCTTCGGTACGCATTGCCCACCAAGTCCTGGGCAATCGCCTGTTTATGGTCACCGATGCGGTGACCCCGGCAGGCACGGACATGACAGAGTATGATATGGCCGGAACCAAAGCTTATGTAACGGGTGGGAAATGTCACTATGCAGACGGCACCATTGCCGGCGCAGCAATCACCATGATTGAAGGGGTGAACAACCTGATCCATGAAGTCGGCCTCAGCCGGGAAGAAGCTTTCCGCATGGCGAGTCTCTACCCGGCTCGTGCCCTGAATATCGACGATCAGTACGGAAAAATCGCCGCAGGCTATAAAGCCAATATCACCCTGCTCACCCCGAATAACGACGTACATCATGTGTTTCAGATGGGGATTCAGAAAGTCTGATCACTTGCTGTCACATGGGCCACAACGCTGCAGCGCGGAACCATCAATGATTGCCGGATGATAATCGAGTAGGAGGAGGCCTCACGGCCTCCGTCCTCTCACACCACCGTACAAGCGTGGGTCGCATACGGCGGTTCCGAATATATTTTCAGTGACTCGTACCCATCTCGCAACGAGTACAGACCCATCTCCTTGAACCATTTCATTGGCATGGCCTGATTGAGCTGGGGCGATAAAGCCAAGTGCCACCACCCTTTATCTGACATCGCCAGCTTCCACGCATTGCGTTCGCTTACACCCTCTTGGCGTAACCATGTCGCTATGCTGTATCTGCGCTTGCGCTGCTTGAGGCGATAGCACCGTAAGCGCCGCCTTATCCATTCATCCAAGCGCTGCATCGCGCTTTTCCGTATGGCAAGCTTGAAATAGTGTTGCCAACCTCTTAGGTATTGAGTGAGTTCGACTAGGACTGTCTTCAACTCTCGCCCTCGATTCCGCTTCGTTATTTGACGCACTCGCTTCTTCATCTGAGTTTGTGCTGTCTTCGAGATATGGATGCTTCCATCTCGTTGAAAGCGATGGCCTAGGTAAGTCCGCTCTGTCACTCTCGTTGCCGCACTTTTCTCACGGTTAACCCTGAGTTTCAGTTTCTGCTCCAAGAACTCCGTGATTGAGGCTTTTACTCGATTGGCGGCTTCCTCACTGTGCACGTAGATTTGGCAGTCGTCTGCATATCGGCAGAACTTATGCCCTCTTCGCTCAAGCTCTTTATCCAACTCATCTAATACGATATTTGATAGCAGCGGAGATAATGGTCCACCCTGTGGCGTCCCTCGTTGCCTCTGCTCAACTAACCCGTTTCGCATTATGCCTGCCTGTAGGTATGACCTGACCAGCTTCAGGACCCGTTTATCTGTGATGTCCTCCGATAGCCTGTGCATCAGTCTATCGTGGTTCACAGTATCGAAGTATTTCGCCAGGTCTATGTCGACTACATAACCCCGCCCCTCCCTGATGTAGTGGCTTGCTGCCACCAATGCATGGTGGGCACTGCGGTTAGGCCTGAACCCATAACTGTTGCTTGAAAACTGAGGTTCGTAGATATCTGTCAGTACTGAGGTAATGGCCTGTTGGACTACCCTATCAAGTACAGTTGGGATACCTAGCTGCCTCACTCCCCCGCTAGGTTTGGGAATTTCTACACCCAGAACGGGTTGCGGTTGGTAGCTCCCGTCCAGAAGGCTCTGGCGGAGCGCTTGCCCATTAGAAGACTGCCGAAGCATCGAGATAGTCGCTGTTATGTCGAGTTTATCAACCCCAGCACATCCCTTGTTCTTCTTCACTCTTCTCAGGGCTTGGTTCAGATTTGTTGAGGAGCAGATCCGCTCCATCAACTGAGTTGAGGTCACCAAGACTCGTCCTCCTGTCTACGCCGATCATGCTTGTCATTCTTCGTGGCCATGAGCGTCACTTGCGGTGTTGCCCAGTAGTACGTAGAGATGTTGTTCATCTTGCTATGACCCCACATGATTGAGTGTCTAGTGACTGCTTCTTGATATATTCAGTTCCGGCCTTCCCTTGGGTTGTACTTCCCCAAGGTACTATGCCTTCTGCTGACTTCTTATTACCCGTCACACAACATCACTGTTGTATTAGTCTCATCCGAGACAGGTCGTAAGATCTCCCGAGGTAAGACGTTGTTCTTTCCCTTGGCTGTGCCTGATTTACCCGTACACACTTCCCGTCGAGGCATTGGGCTGTTCTATATATTGCTAGGTTACCCAAGTTGTACTGGCCTACTATCAGGTTTCTGTTCGTCACACCCAAGTTTTGCCGTTTGCTTCCTTCAGATCCCACCTCACGGTGGGCACCCTTGCATAGGCTAACGGTTCTCGCTCGACTGAGCCCGTAGAGGACTTTCACCTCCTAGAACAACGCCATGCTCGGCGCACAAACAAGAAAGCGAGCCCTGAAGCTCGCTTTCTCTTTACGCGCTCACTGCCTGCGCAAAACACCATCTCTGGTGAGTAGTTCTGCTACGCCTTAACTCTGGGTCGCAAACTCGCCAGGACGAGTCTCAGCCGCAGCGCTTACCCGAGTCATCTGGAATTCCCGCAGTCTTGAATACAAGTAAGTCACCACAATCGAGAAGAACAGATAGGAAAGCGCAAAGACGATCGGCGAGTTTATCAGCTTCGCTTCCAGGCCCCACATCACCCCGGCAACGGTCACACCCATTTTCGCCATCATTCCCATCAGAAGCATCAGCAACGCGAGTTGCGGATAGCGGGTTGAACAGCGAAATGCCAGCCAGTATCCCGTGCCAACCGCCATTGCGGCCACACCGAAACCTGCCATAAAAGAATGAAAATGTTCGCCGGAAAGAACACCACCTGCAGTAGACAGTAAAAAAATCAGCACGAACTTCATGAACCCACCCCAGTCAAATTTACGAATAACAGAACTTTCGAGAGAAATTATCTTTTCCGGGGTATTTTCCCATGACTTGTACATTTTTCATACTACCTGATTCAGGTGGCAGTGCTCAAAAATAACTTCACTTTCATCAGTTTACATTTTGTAACACCCTAACCACATGAATCAATTACCTTCAACAAATTTAAGTTAAAACAGTGTTAACGTTGTTTCAGCTTGTAAGTTATCTTTTCAGATACAAATTTAACCTAAAATTATTTCGATTCGAGACAAATTTATCTGACAAAATCAGCATGAATCATTACCAAATCGATAAATTCATTTATTAAATATGGAATTTAAGATTCAGGTTTTGGCAACCAAAAAAAGTGACCCTACACAGGCTTTGCGGACTGTCGTACGGCCCTGAATTAAGGAAATCCAATCGCATGTGTGATCGGGCTCATATTGAGTGAGACAGAACCGCTGCCGACATCGCGAAGTGCCGATCCGGTTCCAAGAAAGGGGTGACAATACTGGAATGAGGCCCGTATAATCCGATGAAGTAATTAACAATTCTAAGAGCAGTCGGGCACATTATGGCCAATATTCTCGATTCCGTTGATCAGCGTACGCAGCTTGTCGGTGAAAACCGCCTGGAATTACTTATCTTCCAACTCAATACTGCCCAACTCTTTGCGATCAATGTATTCAAAGTCAAAGAAGTCGTGAAGCTGCCCAAGCTCAACAGCCTTCCCGGCTCTCACCCGAGTATTACCGGTGTCGCCTGTACCCGCGGTCAGTCAATTCCGGTGATCGACTTACGCCAGGCGATTGGGATGCGTCCGGGAGACAACGGCGGCGAGCAAAACATGATCATCACCGAATATAACCGCACCGTTCAAGCCTTTCTGGTCGGCCAGGTGATGAATATTGAGAATATGACCTGGAAAGACATTCAGCCACCACCCAGCCAGGTCGGCCGCAACAACTACCTGACCGCTATTACCAAATTGCAGCGTGACGGGGTTGATCGGCTGGTCAGTATTATTGATGTCGAGAAGGTGCTGGCGGAGATCATCGATTATGACGTCCAGATTTCACAAGGTGTGCTGGATGACGAAATCGCCAACCATTTCCACGGCCAGAAGGTCCTGATTGTTGATGACTCTTCAACTGCCCGGGCTCAGATCCGCGATACCTTGTCTCAATTAGGCTTGCAGATCATTGAAGCCAGTAACGGCCTGATAGCCCTGAACTTGCTGAAGCAATGGTGCGACGAAGGCAAACACATCAATGACGAACTGCTGATGATGTTTACCGATGCCGAAATGCCGGAGATGGATGGCTATAAGCTCACCCATGAAATCCGGAGTGATGCGCGGATGAAAGACCTGCATATTGCCCTGAATACCTCACTCAGCGGCAGCTTCAATGAAGCTATGGTGAAAAAAGTGGGTTGTGATCGCTTTATTTCCAAGTTCCAACCGGATCTGCTGGTCGAAGTGGTTCAGGAGCGTCTGAGAACTGTGTTGTCGGGTCAGTCATAACAGCTTCGAACAATTCACGCGCGGCACATGGTGCTTCGCTTTGGCCGCTCGTGAAATTCTCCGAAGACTCCCCGGCCTGTTGTTCTCCTCCACTTGTATTCCCGTTCATAGCCAGCGGTTTCTAGCAATAAATCAGACTCAAGTGGAGCACGGAAATCTTCAGTAGCACCATGATCCATTGTTGCTCATCCAAGAACATCTGCATGCTCCTCTACCGCAACCTTGCGTGCCGGCAGATCCAGCGATTGCCAGGCTTTTAAGGTTTCACCATGCAAAATATCAATCTGCTGCGCACGCACATCCCCTGACTTCACCGCCAGTTGTAAAACCAGTAATGCCAGAATAAAGAGTGGAAGCACCCAACCCGGTGCTCCCTTTGTTATTTCATGGTTCATTGCTCACCTTTTTCTCAAGTTCTGTCAGTTTGCATTCGCCGTCTGAACAGCCATTTGAGTACTGCGGAGGGTCACGCGTCGATCGAAGAAGTCCCCTTCAAAGCTCTGCTCTGCTTTCAAAGGCTCCTGATCACCGAATGCAGAAGCCAGTACCTGCTCGGGATCAACACCGTGCTGCTCCAGGTAAGTGCGAACAGCTTCAACACGGCGCTTGGACAGCTCATAGTTCTTCATGCTATCGCCCCGGCGATCAGCATAGCCGGATAGCTCCCAGCTCACTTCAGGGGCCTGCTTCATCAGTTCTGCCAACTCATCCAGTTGCGCCATAAACAGCGGCTCAATCACTGCCGATCCGGTCCGGAAATGCACGTTCATTTCCAGACCCAGGTCAATCTGACGGGCTTCCTGCTCCCGCTCGGCGATTCGGGCCTGAATCACTTCCTGTTGTAAACGCGCCAGTTCCATTTGCGAGTCGTTATATTCTGCGCTGATACGCTCAAGTTCAGCATTGCGCGAAGTCAGGGATGACATTTCTTCATCCTGCGCCTGAATGTAGCTGTCCTGCCCAACGGCAGTACCGATAATCCCACCAACAATAGCCCCCACCACAAACCCTGCCGGGCCACCGATCACCGCGCCCATTGCTGCGCCTGAGCCGAGGCCAATCAGCTGTTCATCTTCTGCAACGCTATAGCTGCTTTGTTGCTGGTGATCAGATGACTGCACACTGTCCGCATGAACAGACGTCGTGAAAGTCGAGGCCATCAGTGTGGTGGCGATTAGGGTAGAAATAAGCTGCTTTTTCATGGTGTCTTCCTCATCGGTAAATAAGTGGCGAAGTTCGTGCTTCGCTGCTGTTGATGAGTTCATTTAACCAAGCCGATCTGGCTATCCTGGGGACAAAAAAAGGCAATCTGCTGATCAATTGTGGCAAAAAAAGGGCAATCGCAGCCCTTACCTTTTATCGTGTTTTTTTTGATGTATAGTCAGCACATTGCCACAATTTGCCACCGGATCGAGCACAACGATCCGTACTCAAGCAGCGAAAATGCCTTATGAAGAAAATTGCCATTATCGAAGATGAAACCGCGATCCGCGAAAACTACATGGATGTCCTGGAAAAACACGGCTACCAGGTTCAGGGATTCGATAACCGCCCGGATGCCCAGGCCGCGTTTGAACAATGCTTGCCGGATCTGGCGATCATCGACATCGGTCTGCAAAATGAAATCGATGGTGGCTTTACCCTGTGCCAGGCACTGCGCGCGATGTCGCCGACCATCCCGATTATTTTCCTGACAGCCCGGGACAGTGATTTTGATACCGTATGCGGCCTGCGGATGGGCGCAGATGATTACTTGACCAAAGACATCAGCCTGCCTCACCTGATTGCCCGCATCGCCGCTCTGTTCCGGCGCAGTGATCTACTCGCCACGCCCTCGGAACAAGAAACCCTGATAGAGCGTGGCTCCCTGACTATCGACCAAAACAAGATGCAGGTGTTCTGGGATCAGCAAGCAATCGAGTTGACCGTCACCGAGTTCTGGATGGTGTACGCCCTGGCCAAACGACCGGGCCATGTTAAAAGCCGCCATGATTTAATGGATGAAGCGCAAGTGGTGGTTGATGACAGCACCATCACCTCGCATATCAAGCGGATCCGGAAAAAATTCCTTCAAATTGACAGCAGCTTTGATCGCATCAGCACGGTTTACGGCATGGGTTACCGATGGGGCGAATAAATACATGGCTCAGTGCCCTGCCAAAGCCAACCTTCGGCCTGCGGACCAAAGTGATCCTGATTGCCAGCTTTCTGCTGGTCCTGCCCTGGATCGGCTACAAGTACATTCAGGAAATGGAGCAACTGCTGCGGCAGGGCCAGGAACAGACCTTGATTGGTACCACGCGTGCGGTCGCCACCGCACTAAACGAACGACCTAAGCTGTTCAGCGATCAGGCCAGCTTCCTGGAATCGGTCAAAGTCGGGCGGGATCTGTATGCCTTTGATCTTAATAATCCGATCCAGCTCGATGGCAAACTCAACGACTGGACCGACTATGACGACAAAATGCTGCACTACGGTCGTGAGTATGTACAGTTCAGCCGCCGTCCGTATATGGATAACAGCATCCACTTTCGCCATATGATTGGAAAGTATGATGGTTACCTGTACGCTAGCTTTGCCGTCAGTGACGAGCATCCAATCCTGCGACGTAAAAACGCGACCCGGGTTGATCGCAACGACCACCTAATCCTGGCGATGACTTCGCCCGATGGCGAATTCTACCGCTACGTGATCGCCGCGTACGAAGACGGCTGGGTCAATGCCTGGCAAATCCGGGACGATATTACCGATTCGGCCAACCTGAGCATCCAAACGCAAATCCAGGGCTACTGGAAAACCACCCCGGAAGGCTACAACATTGAGCTCCGCCTACCGCTCTCCTTTATCGGCAACAAACTCGGTTTTGCCCTGTACGATGTGAACAACAGACAAAACCGCGAAATTGATGCCATTATCGGCACTTCCAACACCTCTCATCAACACCGACTCGGAGCGGTCCTGGTGCCTTCCCCGGAAATAGAGCAAATCCTCCAGGGCATGGGTCATACCAGTACCCGGCTATGGGTGATTGATCGCCACCAGCGGGTGCTGGCACAAACCGGCGACATCCAGAAATCCAACGGGGTCTGGTCTACCTCGGTCAAATACGCCAGTCAGGACAATTCCTGGTGGTCCGCCTTTGAAGCACGCTTTCTTCGTCCGCTTTATTACCGTTTTCTGCTCTCTGAACCGAAACCCTTCATCGACACCGGCAATGATGCCAGTCTGATCCGCGGGGTACATATCTCGCAAGCTCTTACCGGACGCGGTTATTCCCACTGGCGTCCGTCTGCCGACGGCAAAACGATGATCCTGGCCGCCGCCTACCCGATCTGGCTCGATAACAATGTGATGGGCGCGGTGGTGGCCGAAGAAACCACCATCGGCATTCAGACCCTGCGCAACCGGGCGCTGGAGCAACTGTTCAATTCTATTATTGCCATTATCCTCATCGGCACGCTGACACTGTTTCTGTTCGCCTCAAAAATCTCATCACGGATCCGCCGCCTGCGCGACGAAGCCGAGCAAGCTATTGACAGCCAGGGCCGGATCCAACAGCCCATTTCACCAACCCGAGAAACCGATGAGATCGGCGATTTATCCCGCAGTCTGGCTGGGATGGTCGGCCGCCTGGGTCAATATAATCATTATCTGGAAAACCTCTCGTCACGGCTCTCACACGAGCTGCGCACCCCGGTGGCTGTGGTGCGCTCTTCGATTGAAAACCTATCGTTGCAGGCAACGGATGAGCGCTCACAGCGCTATATCGACCGGGCTCAGGATGGCATTCAACGTCTGAGCACTATTCTGTCGAGCATGACGGAAGCCACCCGGATTGAGCAAAGCCTGCAAGGGGCAGAGAAAGAGCGATTTCCGTTTAATGAACTGGTCACGGGCTGTGTGCACGGCTATCAGATGGCTTTCCCGAATCAACGTTTTTCACTTGATATCAAGCAAGCGGAGATTGAGGTGATCGGCGCGCCGGATTATCTGGCGCAGCTGCTGGATAAACTGGTCGCCAATGCCGAAGACTTCAGTACTGATGAGGACGCAATTGAGGTAAGTCTCACGGAGTCCACGACAATGGCGCTGTTGACGGTCAGCAACCGCGGGCCGCTGCTACCGAAAAATATGTCCGATCAGCTGTTCAACTCCATGGTTTCAGTCCGGCCCCAGGACAAACAGACCAAACCGCATTTGGGACTGGGACTCTTTATCGCCCGGCTGATTACCGATTTTCATCAGGGCACCATCGCGCTGAGGAACCGGGACGATCTCCAAGGTGTCGAAGCCGTCATTTGCCTGCCCAAGGCACCAGCCGTGAGCAACACCGATATGGCAACCCGTGAAGCCTAACGCGGCGGCAAGACATCACCGGCAAACGGACAGCCCAGAGACGAAAAAAGCACCCGAAATGGGTGCTTTTCATATTCAGCGCTGTCCCGGCCGTGTCGGGAGGACGATTCTGGATGCGCTCAAACGCGAGCACCCATTAAGCCGTTGCCGTGCAAGCCAGGTTAAACAACCCGATCGCAGCGGTAATCGCTGCGATACCCATCAACACTTCAAAGAAGACATTTTTCATCTGCACTCCTGCATTTCAATCTACGAACCTTGTCAGCCTCGATCATCCTTATCGAGCCCGCTGTTCAGAAATACTAACGGCTGCGACTAAATCTCACCTGAACAAATGGCAACTCATGACGTCGACAAACCCAGGTATCGTCCCGGAACGTCATCAATCTGCGGCTGATGCCGGCTGATCTTGCCACTGCAACGAACGGCTTGCGTCATCTTGATCATCAACCTGGGCCATTAGTTCCTGTTCTTTTTTTTCGATGGCCTGATACTGAGCGTCACACACACTTGTTGTCGTTCTGTCCTGTCCATAAGTGTCTGTGCAACGTTCCATGTACTCTTCGTAAGACATCAACAGGCTTTCTGACTGCGCGGTCACCGCCATCAATATGGCACACCCTACCGTTAAAAATGCAAACAATTTCATCGTCTTCACACCAAGGTCATTCAACCTCTTTAAGTGAAGCTGATCCTCGAACAAGACGCTTGTTTAATTATGAGACAAAATCACATCGAGTAGGAGGAGGCCTCACGGCCTCCGTCCTCTCACACCACCGTACAAGCGTGGGTCGCATACGGCGGTTCCGAATATATTTTCAGTGACTCGTACCCATCTCGCAACGAGTACTGACCCATCTCCTTGAACCATTTCATTGGCATGGCCTGATTGAGCTGGGGCGATAAAGCCAAGTGCCACCACCCTTTATCTGACATCGCCAGCTTCCACGCATTGCGTTCGCTTACACTCTCTTGGCGTAACCATGTCGCTATGCTGTATCTGCGCTTGCGCTGCTTGAGGCGATAGCACCGTAAGCGCCGCCTTATCCATTCATCCAAGCGCTGCATCGCGCTTTTCCGTATGGCAAGCTTGAAATAGTGTTGCCAACCTCTTAGGTATTGAGTGAGTTCGACTAGGACTGTCTTCAACTCTCGCCCTCGATTCCGCTTCGTTATTTGACGCACTCGCTTCTTCATCTGAGTTTGTGCTGTCTTCGAGATATGGATGCTTCCATCTCGTTGAAAGCGATGGCCTAGGTAAGTCCGCTCTGTCACTCTCGTTGCCGCACTTTTCTCACGGTTAACCCTGAGTTTCAGTTTCTGCTCCAAGAACTCCGTGATTGAGGCTTTTACTCGATTGGCGGCTTCCTCACTGTGCACGTAGATTTGGCAGTCGTCTGCATATCGGCAGAACTTATGCCCTCTTCGCTCAAGCTCTTTATCCAACTCATCTAATACGATATTTGATAGCAGCGGAGATAATGGTCCACCCTGTGGCGTCCCTCGTTGCCTCTGCTCAACTAACCCGTTTCGCATTATGCCTGCCTGTAGGTATGACCTGACCAGCTTCAGGACCCGTTTATCTGTGATGTCCTCCGATAGCCTGTGCATCAGTTTATCGTGGTTCACAGTATCGAAGTATTTCGCCAGGTCTATGTCGACTACATAACCCCGCCCCTCCCTGATGTAGTGGCTTGCTGCCACCAATGCATGGTGGGCACTGCGGTTAGGCCTGAACCCATAACTGTTGCTTGAGAACTGAGGTTCGTAGATATCTGTCAGTACTGAGGTAATGGCCTGTTGGACTACCCTATCAAGTACAGTTGGGATACTTAGCTGCCTCACTCCCCCGCTAGGTTTGGGAATTTCTACACCCAGAACGGGTTGCGGTTGGTAGCTCCCGTCCAGAAGGCTCTGGCGGAGCGCTTGCCCATTAGAAGACTGCCGAAGCATCGAGATAGTCGCTGTTATGTCGAGTTTATCAACCCCAGCACATCCCTTGTTCTTCTTCACTCTTCTCAGGGCTTGGTTCAGATTTGTTGAGGAGCAGATCCGCTCCATCAACTGAGTTGAGATCACCAAGACTCGTCCTCCTGTCTACGCCGATCATGCTTGTCATTCTTCGTGGCCATGAGCGTCACTTGCGGTGTTGCCCAGTAGTACGTAGAGATGTTGCTCATCTTGCTATGACCCCACATGATTGAGTGTCTAGTGACTGCTTCTTGATATATTCAGTTCCGGCCTTCCCTTGGGTTGTACTTCCCCAAGGTACTATGCCTTCTGCTGACTTCTTATTACCCGTCACACAACATCACTGTTGTATTAGTCTCATCCGAGACAGGTCGTAAGATCTCCCGAGGTAAGACGTTGTTCTTTCCCTTGGCTGTGCCTGATTTACCCGTACACACTTCCCGTCGAGGCATTGGGCTGTTCTATATATTGCTAGGTTACCCAAGTTGTACTGGCCTACTATCAGGTTTCTGTTCGTCACACCCAAGTTTTGCCGTTTGCTTCCTTCAGATCCCACC
Organism: Photobacterium atrarenae; assembly: GCF_024380015.1. Lineage (NCBI taxonomy): Bacteria > Pseudomonadati > Pseudomonadota > Gammaproteobacteria > Vibrionales > Vibrionaceae > Photobacterium > Photobacterium atrarenae. Next base: position 1,635,285 of record NZ_CP101509.1, on the reverse strand, counting down.
TCACGGTGGGCACCCTTGCATAGGCTAACGGTTCTCGCTCGACTGAGCCCGTAGAGGACTTTCACCTCCTAGAACAACGCCATGCTCGGCGCACAATAAAGAAAAAGGAGCACAAGGCTCCTTTTTCGTCTTTAATTCAACAAGATAGTTAACCGCGGTAGTAGTTTTGCGGTACGAATGGCATTTTTTCTACTGTCATTGGTAGTTTTTTGCCGCGCACTTCAGCGAAGACTTCGGTACCAATCGCTGCCAGCTCAGTTTTCACGTAAGCCATGGCTACCGGAGCACCTTTCGTCGGACCAAAGGTACCGCTGGTGACGATGCCGATTTCGTTTTCATCAGCATCAAACAGCTTGCTGCCTTCACGCACCGGCGCTTTCGACTGACCAATCAGGCCAACACGCTTGCGCGACACATCTTTGGTTTTAATCTGCTCCAGGATCAAGTCAGCACCCGGGAAGCCTCCTGCACGCTCACCGTCAGCGCGACGTGGTTTGCTGATCCCCCACAGCAGACTCGCTTCAACCGGCGTAGTTGTGGTGTCGATATCGTGGCCATACAGGCACAAACCACACTCCAGACGCAGTGAGTCACGCGCGCCCAGACCAATCCACTCAACTTCCGCTTGCGACAACAGCTCACGCGCCAGCGCTTCCGATTTGTCCGCCGGCACCGAGATTTCATAGCCGTCTTCACCGGTGTAGCCTGAACGGCTGACCAGACACTCAACGCCCATGAGCTCAACCTTGGCCGCATCCATGAAGACCATATCGCTGACAGCCGGGTTCAGTCGCGCCAGCACTTCTGCCGCTTTCGGCCCCTGAAGCGCCAGCAGCGCACGATCTTCAATCAGCTCCAGCTCGACGTCGGCAGGCATATTCGCTTTCAGGTGGGCGATATCCTGCGCTTTGCATGCCGCATTGACCACAACAAACAGATGATCGCCAAAGTTGGTGACCATCAGATCATCCAGGATACCGCCTTGCTCGTTGGTAAAGAACGCATAACGTTGTTTCCCGGCCGGCAGGTCGATAATATCCACCGGCACCAGCGCTTCCAGGGCCTTGGCTGCATTTTCACCATGCAAACGCAATTGGCCCATGTGAGACACATCAAACAGCCCGGCCGCTTCACGACAGTGGATATGCTCTTTCCGAACGCCCAACGCATACTGCACAGGCATATCATAGCCAGCAAAAGGAACCATTTTTGCACCCATTTCGATATGTAGTGCATGTAGCGGTGTTACCAGTAATTCTTGAGACATACGTTTTACTCCGTTAACCGCGAGCTGTGCGGCTATTATCCTTATCGTTTGTTGCGGTGATGTTAAACCAGTTTTCTTATAGTAAACAAAGTTTCCTGATGAACAAATTGTGCCACATCACAGAATTTCACAATGACAGTGAAAAACCTGACACCGGAACCGCAATTTAAGAGGCGGTCACCCAGAGGATCAGCGCATCTTCTTCACTGACCGAGACCAGCATGTGCCCCATGGTGGCATCATAGTAGACAGAGTCGCCTTCACTCAGGCTGACCGGCTCATAGAACTCGGAAAAGAACGTAATTTCCCCCGACAGCACCAGAAGAAACTCTTCCCCGTCATGGCGGATCCAATCCGAATAGTCTTCAAACTGACGTGCCCGGATCCGCGACTTGAACGGCATCATCTTTTTCTTAGTCAGCTGAGTCGCCAGCAGCTCATGCTCGTAAGTCGAAGTCGGATGCGGCTTCCCTTCATCCCGCCGGGTAATGTCCCGCCGGCCCGTAGCGACAATCTGTTTCGGCGGCGCAAACAGCTGCGGAATATCAATATTAAGCCCGATTGCCAGCTTCTGCATTGCCTGAAAGGTCGGAGAGATCTGCTCATTTTCAATTTTCGACAGCGTCGAACGTGCCAGACCGGTTCTTTTGCTGGCTTCCTCCAGCGTCAGACCCAGCGACATCCGGATATCCTTCAACCGTTTGCCGAGTTGCAACGGTTCAATCTTTTCCTCTTTCTCAGCCCCTTGCTCTTTCGCTACTGTCATCGATGGATACACATCCACCTGGTGTTCATCACTCATTTCACCTCTCCTTGGTACTGCTTTCATTTCATTCTGGCATAGCCGATCTGAAACTCAAAAGCGCACCAAGTAAAAAAGTTTGACCGACTCGACACATTTGAAACAAAGTTTCCTAAAGGAAACTTGGGTGGTATTGATGGCTTTTTCAACAAGAGTCAACTGGAAATCATCTGATCGCCAGAATATGCACACAATTCATTCTCAAACCTGAAGATTGCTCAAACCCCTTTTGGTAAAAGGGCTTATCGCTGACAACTGTTCGCAAAATCATCCGGTCCAGGAAACTTTCTTTGCTAAAATTTGCCGACATCATAGATTTTTGCATGACAAGACGCAAACGTTTGCTTAAAATGGCGAGCACTAAAGTGAACAAGGTTACACTATTGGAAATTTCCGTTTGATCGGCTATCTATAGAAAGGTATGTTACGCAGTTGTTAGGGTCAGTCGATAAAGTTTGTTTCTTCTGATTGAAGCACTTAGCTGCCAACATTATCCAAAACAACGAATCAGCCAACGGCGCTGTCACAAAATGGAACACCCACTAGGGCGCATTTGAGGATAACGTGAAATGAAAGCTTCATACCAAAACCACGATTTAGAGATGTTCTTTTCCACCAACCTGGCTCAGGTGGATGGGGCCGTCAATGCCGGTATCAACGCGGAACTGGATCGCCAGAACCAGCAAATTGAACTGATCGCCTCTGAAAACATTGTCTCCAAAGCAGTGATGCAGGCACAAGGCAGCTGCCTGACCAACAAATATGCCGAAGGCTACGCCGGTCGCCGTTACTACGGTGGTTGCGAGCATGTCGATGAAGTCGAGCGCATCGCGATCAGCCGTGCCAAACAACTTTTCCAGTGTGAGTATGTCAATGTTCAGCCGCACTCGGGGGCACAAGCCAACGGTGCCGTGATGCTGGCGCTGCTTCAGCCGGGCGATACCATTTTAGGGATGTCGCTGGATGCCGGTGGTCACCTGACGCACGGTGCTCGCCCTGCCCTGTCCGGCAAATGGTTCAACGCCGTTCAATACGGTGTCAGCCAGGATAACTGCGAGATTGATTACGAGCAGGTTCGCGAGCTGGCGATTGAAAGCCAACCGAAAATGATTATTGCCGGGGGCTCCGCCATTCCGCGCCAAATCGATTTCGCAAAATTCCGTGCCATCGCCGATGAAGTAGGCGCCTACCTGATGGTGGACATGGCGCACATTGCCGGCCTGATTGCTGCCGGTGAGCATCCAAGCCCACTACCGCATGCTCATGTGGTCACGACAACAACACACAAAACGCTGCGCGGTCCGCGCGGTGGCATGATCCTGACCAACCACGAAGACATCAACAAGAAGATCAACTCAGCAGTCTTCCCTGGCCTGCAAGGCGGTCCACTGATGCATGTGATTGCCGGTAAAGCCGTTGCCCTGGGTGAAGCCCTGGAGCCGGAATTTAAAATCTATATCAAAAATGTGATTAATAACGCGAAAGTTTTGGCCGAAGTGCTGCAAGCTCGCGGTTGCGATATTGTCACAGGCGGCACTGACACGCACCTGATGCTGGTTGACCTGCGTCCGAAAGGCCTGAAAGGCAACCAGGTTGAAGAAGCGCTGGAGCGGGCCGGTATTACCTGTAACAAGAATGGCATTCCATTTGACCCGGAAAAGCCGATGGTCACCTCTGGGATCCGCTTGGGCACCCCTGCCGGTACCAGCCGCGGTTTCGGTGTTGAAGAATTCAAACAAATTGGCGAATGGATCGGCGATGTCCTGGACGGACTGGCTGCCAATCCTGAAGACAACAGTGACGTTGAACAACGAGTGAAGCAGCAGGTACAGAAACTGTGCGGCCGTTTCCCGCTGTATCATTGATCAACAAGGACAAGACCATGGATCCCTACGGTCCCTGGTCCCTGTAATGGAAATCCTGGCCCGGGCAGTGACCGGGCCTGAAAATTGACAAGAAAATGCATAAGCATTGCGCAAGGAGTTATAAATGGAAAATTTGAAGTTCGCTGAAAGCCACGAGTGGGTGCGTGACAATGGTGACGGTACCGTGACGATGGGGATCTCTGATCACGCGCAAGGCCTGCTGGGCGATGTCGTATTCGTCGACCTTCCGGAAGTTGGTGATTCAACAGAAGCCGGTGAGTCTTTCTCTCTGGTCGAGTCTGTAAAAGCTGCCTCTGACATTTATGCGCCTGTGACCGGTGAAATTGTTGAAATCAACGAAGAGCTGGAAGATAGCCCTGAGCTGATCAACGAAGAACCGTATGAAGGTGGCTGGATTGCTAAAATCAAAGTTGAAGATGTTGAAGAGCTAAGCAAGCTTATCGACGGCGAGAAATATCTGGCGTCTATCGAAGAAGATTAATGAAACACCGGCTTTTAAGACCTAACCCCTTAAAAGCCGTTTTTCAATCCACTCTCGATGACTTCCCGCTAGCGTGCAATTGCTCAGGCACGACTAGCAGCAACCGTTCAGGAAAGAACCATGACCGACATGACTCTTCTAAATGCATTAAGCGATGATAAGGAATTCGCTGGCCGCCACAATGGCCCGGATTCAGCACAACAAAAAACTATGCTGGAAACAATTGGTGTTGCCAGCGTCGATCAGCTTATTGAGGAAACCGTCCCGGCAGCCATCCGCCTGCCAGAGCCGATGAAGCTGGATCAGCCGCTCAGCGAAGCTGATCTGCTGGCTTCTCTGAAAGCGATTGCAAGCAAGAACGTGATTAACCGTAGTTATATCGGTCAGGGTTACTACAACACTTTCACACCGAACGTCATTCTGCGCAATGTCCTGGAAAACCCGGGCTGGTACACCGCTTATACTCCTTATCAGCCGGAAATCTCCCAGGGCCGCTTGGAGTCTCTGCTGAACTACCAGCAGATGATCATGGATCTGACCGGTATGGAACTGGCGAATGCCTCCCTGCTGGATGAAGCGACCGCTGCAGCCGAAGCCATGACCCTGTGTCAGCGTGCCGGTAAGAGCAAGAGCAAAGCCTTCTTCGTTTCTGACGACCTGCACCCACAAACCATTGACGTGGTTCGCACCCGTGCCGGCTACATCGGCATTGAGATCATCAGCGGTTCAATCGACGAGCTGGACAGCCACGACGTGTTTGGTGCCCTGCTACAATACCCGGGCACAACCGGCCGGGTCGTTGACCTGAGCGACGTGATTGAAAAAGCCCATGCGAAGAAAACCCTGGTTGCAGTTGCCTCTGATCTGCTGGCTCTGACGGTGCTGAAGTCGCCAGGTGAAATGGGCGCGGATGTCGTGATCGGTTCAGCCCAGCGCTTCGGCGTACCGATGGGCTTTGGCGGTCCACACGCCGGCTTCATGGCGACCAAAGACAAGCACAAGCGAACCATGCCAGGTCGTGTGATTGGTGTTTCCAAAGACAGCAAAGACAACCCGGCCCTGCGCATGGCGATGCAAACCCGTGAGCAGCATATCCGTCGTGAGAAAGCGACCTCAAATATCTGTACTGCGCAGGCACTGCTGGCCAACATGGCTGCGTTCTACGCCCTGTACCACGGTCCTGAAGGTCTGCGTAAGATCGGCCGTCGCGTTCACCACCTGACCGCGATCCTGGCCGCCGGCCTGCGTAACTCAGGCATTGAACTGGCGAACGACAGCTTCTTCGATACCCTGACGCTGAACACAGGTAAGAAAACAAACGAATTCTACAAAAAAGCGCTGGATGCGGGCATCAACCTGCGTAAATACGACAATCAGCTGGGCATCAGCCTGGATGAGACCACTAAGGTTGAAGATGTCGAAGAACTGCTGGCCCTGTTCAGCGGTGACGAGCTGAAGGCGTCGATGTTCACCGCAGATATCGCCGCGGATGAGTTCGCAGCCATTCCGGAAAGCTGCCGTCGTACCAGCAAGTACCTGACCCACCCTGTTTTCAGCGCGTATCACAGCGAAAGCCTGATGATGCGTTACATGAAAAAGCTGGAAAACAAAGACTACTCACTGACCCACGGCATGATTCCGCTGGGCAGCTGTACCATGAAGCTCAATGCTGCGGCCGAGATGATCCCAATCACCTGGCCGGAATTTGGAGCCCTGCACCCGTTCGCGCCGGCCGACCAGGCCAAAGGCTACGCTGAGCTGACTGACAAGCTGTCTGAAATGCTGTGCTCCGTAACCGGCTACGATGCTTTCTCCTTGCAGCCGAACTCTGGTGCACAAGGTGAATACGCCGGTCTGATCGCGATTCAGCGTTACCATGAAGCCAACGGCGACAGCCACCGCAACGTGTGCCTGATCCCAAGCTCAGCTCACGGGACGAACCCGGCTTCTGCGGCCATGGTCTCAATGAAAGTTGTAGTCGTTGGCTGTGATGAGCAAGGCAACATCGATGTTGACGATCTGAAAGCGAAGATCGAAAAACACCGTGATAACCTGTCGTGCATCATGATCACCTACCCGTCGACGCACGGCGTGTACGAAGAAACAGTTCAGGAAGTCTGTGAACTGGTTCATGAAGCCGGCGGTCAGGTCTATCTGGACGGCGCCAACATGAACGCCCAGGTTGGCCTGACCAACCCTGGCTTCATCGGCTCTGACGTTTCGCACCTGAACCTGCACAAGACCTTCTGCATCCCGCACGGTGGTGGCGGTCCGGGCATGGGTCCGATTGGTGTGAAATCTCACCTGGCACCATTCCTGCCGGGCCACGTTGAGAGCTCAGAAAACGACAACAAGCAGTTTGCCGTCTCTGCTGCAAACTTCGGCTCCGCGTCGATTCTGCCAATCTCTTACGCCTACATCGCGATGATGGGTGAAAGCGGCCTGACCGAAGCGACCAAGCTGGCGATCCTGAACGCCAACTACATCATGGAGCGTCTGCGTCCGCACTACCCGGTTCTGTACCGTGGTACCCATGGCCGCGTCGCCCACGAGTGTATTATCGACATTCGCCCAATCAAAGAAGCGTCCGGCATCAGCGAAGAAGATGTTGCCAAGCGTCTGATGGACTACGGTTTCCACGCACCGACCATGTCCTTCCCGGTTGCCGGTACTCTGATGATCGAACCAACCGAGTCAGAAGATCTGGCCGAGCTGGATCGCTTCTGTGACGCGATGATTGCCATCCGCCATGAAATCGCCCGCGTCCAGGACGGCGAGTGGGATCTGAAAGACAACCCGCTGGTCAACGCACCGCACACCCAGGCGGATCTGATGGAAGCCGAGTGGAATCGCAGCTACAGCCGCGAGCTGGGTTGCTTCCCGTCAGCGCAGACCAAAGCAGCCAAGTACTGGCCGACCGTCAACCGCGTCGACAACGTGTTTGGTGATCGGAACCTGGTCTGCTCATGCCCAGGCATCGAGAACTACATGGAAGACTAATCGGGTTAAGCCCTGCTCACGCAGCGGGGTCACTTGAAATAAAAAGGCGAACTACTCGGTTCGCCTTTTTGTTGCTGTTCGTTTCAGGGGATGACTATCTCAACGGCTATCAGCGCGTAATCGATAACTCAGACTCAGCCTATCCTTCAGCTCACGACCCATTCAGCTTTCTTCATCATTTTTTACAACAAGCTGGGATATGACGAGGCCAGCACCAATCCCAATCAAAATCGATGCCATAAACAATAACCCCGATGTATCGAGCAATAAAGCAGCTGACGGCGATAACTACAATGATAGCTTTGGTTACTGTGCTCCCAAGATCCAAACGAAAATTTGCAGACAGCAACTGAACTGGATATATTCGTCCGATTTCATACTAGCAAGGAAGATGGTGATGGACACGCCAACTATATCCGAACCCAAGATCGTTCAACGTTACGGCCACCCTCGGTGGATCTGTAGCAACACCGCCACCCAGCTCACCTACAGCAGTGATGACCGTTTCTTACTCAGCTATTACCGCAGCAACTACACCAACGTCCAGAGCAGGATTGAAATCTTCAATGCCGATACGGGCCAGGCGATTCACGAGCTGACATCCATTAACGCGCGGCACTTCGCCACAGCTCAAAATAAGTTACTGCTGGCCGATACAGCCCACCTCTACCCGCAGCCTATGATGATCTGAAAAGCACCATCAGTCAGGAATTCGATAAGGACATTGTCGCCATTGCCCTGAGCAATGATGCCCAAACACTGGCCGTCGCCTTTCACGATAACAGCTTCATCCTCCTCGACTCCGCACTAACAATTCTGGCCGAGCTCCGAATTGAGCACTCCGTGAACGCGTTGTATTTTTTAGATCAAAGTTCCGACGCGCCGGCGCAGCTCGCCATTTCTGCTAGCACCAACCGAACCCATCGTTTGTTCCTGCTTCACTTGTCTGACTATTCAATGTTAGAGCTGAAAGGGGCGCGAGCCAAAATCAGCCAGGTTTTTGCCACGGGTAACAGCGTGTACGCCGCGGGGGGAAAATCAATCCTGGCTTGGCCACGCACAGGCGGAAAAGCAGCGGCATTATTTCAATGTGACCACAACAGTCAGTTGGTTGGGCTGCATAACAGCATATTAGTGATCAAGCAAAGCGATAAAATGCTCTCCGCCATTGATCGCCACAACGGCGAAGAACGGTGGCAACATCCCTTAATCACCTATTCGATGGTGTGCATGCGTCAGAATCGTCTCGCGATAGACTACCGGGGTGAACTGCTCATACTCGACAGCGAGCGAGGTGATCTCATCCAAAAAACGACCTGCGCTCCGTTTGTCAGCAATATTGCGCTCAACCACCGGGCCGACCGTCTTAGCCTAAGTGGTCATGGCCACCGCATCAATCATTGGTCGCTGGACAACGCCGAAATCACTCCGGCTAACAACCCTGACGGAGAGATCAAGCAATTGTATATCATTGACAGCGAACGCTGGGTGAGCGCGCACAATGATCAGATACTCTTTTGGAACAAACACCATCACCAGCCATACAAGACCATCTACCCGTCGAGCATCAGCTTTAATACGTTTGTGATCGACGATGAACGAGAGCAGCTCTGGGTCGCCGGCAGCAAACTTCAATGCTATTGCCTGAACTCGGGAAAGCTGCTGTCTAATTTTGTCAACCATTATCCGACCCCGTGCCGCGTACTCCGCATTATTGATGATCGGCGACTGCTCTTTGTGAGCGAAGGAGGTCGACGTAACCTGGGTCATTTATTGGTCGTCTCCCGCGACAATGGCGAAGTCCTCCATCGAGAACGGATCGAGATGATGTTCTTCGATGCAGTACGCGAAGGGAACAACTTTTACTTATCCGCCAAAAGTGGCCCGCAATATCGATTTGATGTCAGTGATTACAGCTACACGCGGGTGACAGATTATGCTTCGCGGCTCAGTCACGGTGGCTTATATATTAACCACAACCCAATCCGCACTGCAACGCCGTTACACCAAGTTTATATAGAATACGGCGCAGAACCCGATCTGCCCGAATCGCAAAATCGTTGCTGTATTTTCACGGCAACTGATGTAAACAATGACCGCTTAATGATCCCTCAACTGCGGTTCGATGATCTCATCACCTGCGCGCACATCTTTGCTGACGACAAACGCGCCGTACTCGCGATGAGAAAAAAAGAAAAAACCTCGCCGTCGCAGCCGCAATACCTACAGGTTGTTGAATTAGAGAGCGCTGCTGTCACAGCACGGTTAACCTTAGATATTGAAGGGATCAATGATGCTTATATAGACTTATTGTACCCCGTAAACGAGAACGAAGTATTCGTAGGATATAATAACGGCATTATTTTATTAGTCCGTTTTAAGTAATCACAAACACAGGACTTAGAAGCGGAACAGAGAGCCTTTATCAAGTTCCGCTTTTTACTTTTTGTTATTTTCAACACACATTCAGCGCCAGACTAATTACGATGACCTGCCCTCACCTTGGATATAAATCTTGTAGCGCGATTTTTAGGTCAATCGATACTATTGGTACTTCGCTGATGTAATAAATTCACCAAATGTCTCACACCACACTACGACAGTATTATATCGCGACAAGTCAATATCTTGTGGTACGCTGACTACAAAGTTTTCAAAAGTCTCAACATCCCCCACGAACGCCATCTCAGTTTTCAATCGATTAAAATCAACTTCAGTTTCAACAAATTCTGGTGACAGATAAAGCTTGTAATCAGGGCCAGGTGCAAGACTACCCGCTAATGTAATAAAATCAGAGGTAATGGAAACTTGGCCTTCACCCCAGTGAAAGGTATCGCTATCTTTGAGGTCTTTTTTAAAAGTCGCTGAATATAGTGCTTGAGAAGATATTTTAGTGATTTCAGACTCGGTTGGTGATGGTGGTGCAATGAGAATAGGAAGTAGATACATCCCTAACGCAACGCCAACCCCTCCCACGGATAAGTGAGACACAATAAGTGTTATTATTTTTCTTCGCTTCATAATCATACCAATTATAATAAACGCCTAACGAATGACATAGACATTCCCTCATCAGGTCTTGCCACACTGGGTAAGTCTGATTCCATACAAGCCGGATACGACCCTATCACAATCTGTCTTTGGCATTGATTTAACTAAACATTGCGTCAGTATCTACGGAGAAGATCGCCAAGACAAGGAATAGCTCAAGAAAACAACAATACGGTCAAAGATTTTCTCGATGTTTGCCAATATCCCACCCGCGGTCATCGGCAGAGCAGCAAGCCATTTTGCTCCTGCACCGGGCGCGTGATCATTGGGTCCAAGAGCGAACGACAATACAGAGCACCAACCGATATAGAAACTGAACATAGCAATAGCCAATGATGCTATAAGGTTCAGACCTTTTACGCAAAAACCTGATCATGCGGTGGGCACTTTCGATACCTGCTAACGAATGAGGAACCGCAACCGCATCCTGTCATCAGGGGCATGGCATGAAGGCCAATAAACAGACCGAATGTAGAGCGGCAGTCCCAAACCTTGCATTACCTGACGCTGTTGTTGACAACCGGGGGAGTCCATGTAGCCTGCAATAAGGTGCCCCACGCTAAACCTGCAAAGCGCACCGAGATCCAAACCAATAATGCCGAGTGTAACGGGTCACCTTGATTGCTCTGATACTTATTGAGCCTTCTCCGACAGCATAGCCATCGCTGACTATGCTGGAAGGCGACTAAACCCAACACGGAGAAGACTCAATGAGATTTTATAACCAACAGCACGACTATTACTGTGGTATTGATCTGCATGCGCGCATTCTCTACGTTTGCATCCTCGATAACTGCGGCAATAAAGTCATCCACCAGAAGATTGGTGCCAGCCGAGATGAACTGTTGGCGATCCTCGCACCTTATCACGACAATATTGTGGTTGGCGTCGAGTGCATGCACTGCTGGTATTGGGTCAGCGATCTTTGCCTCGACTACGCCTATTATTTCGTGCTTGGTCATGCGCTTTACATGAAGGCTATCCATGGCGGCAAGACGAAAAATGACCGGATTGATGCATTTTCAACATTATCGCCTTTTATACTCAGGAACTCGCCAGCGTGGAGTACTTTATTGAACAGCATGCCAAACAGCACAGTGCGCAGGATTATCAACTGTTAAAAACCATTCCCGGTATCGGCCGCATCCTTGCACTCACCACCTTGTATGAGATCGGGCACATCGAGCGGTTCCCAACAGTACAGCAGTTCGCGTCCTATTCCCGGTTGGTAAAATGCAAAGCCGAATCTGCAGGAAAAACCTATGGCACCAGCGGTAATAAGATCGGGAACGCCCACCTGAAATGGGCTTTCTCCGAAGCAGCTGTGCTCTATTTACGCGGTAATGACAAAGCCAGGCAGTATATCAACCGATGAGTAAAGCCAAAGCCCTATCGGTTCTTGCTCACAAACTAGGCCGCTGCGTTTACTTCATGTTAAGGAACAAAACCGTGTTCGATGAAAAACGGTTCTTACCCGGGTAAGTCGCACAATGGGCTGAGCTGATCGTCTAACTGGTGCAGAAGATGAGCACGCTGCAATCCCGGCACCGTAGCGAAAAACTGTCACAGGGCTTGCTGTGCCAAGGCGTTATTCTAGCCCCTCGCTTTGATTAGCCGCCCATTGTTGCGCATTAAAATAAACAGCAAAGTTGCTTACACCCAGGCTGAGCCTGAAAATAACTGGCCTCAAAATACCATCTCTTTGAATAGTGCCAGTCCGGGTTAACGAAATCATGTCTAGTGGCCCTGCCGCAAAGCGGGCAGGCAGCGGTGAGACCGCAGTAAGAGACCCTCAATATGTGTTTGCCGTAAGCAATGATGAATGGCGAAAATGACAAAGCGAAGTAGACAACTTTGTTGTTCAGAAATATTGGCTGCTACGCAGCCAACGGGTTCGCTTTACCCCTTGACACCGAGAAGGCTCATATGTGTTAGGCATTGGCTACCGGTGCCTCTGACTTTCTCAGGTATAGAGCCAATAACCCAAAAACTAACTCTGCAACTAAATAAACATACATTAGTGTATTAGGTTGACCGTCAAGCAAGATGCCTATTAGACGACCAAACGCCATAGATAACAATGTAATAGCTACAATGATTAAAGCCAAAGTGACATCTTGCTTAATCTTGAGGACGAGTATCAAAGCAAGACCGATTGCAAACTGGGCTCCACCATACGTAGCCCTAAAATCAATAGTTGCTGACGTAGAATTGGGGCTTGAGCCTGTAATTAAGTTTGCCATTTCTACCGGGAACACAGCAAAAATAGCTCCGTAGAACAAAAAGAATAGCGCAGTTAAGTAAACTAATAATTTCGACTGAATAGCCACCGACTCAGTAGACACTAATTAACCTTTCTTCATACCGCTTTTCATACTCTACTGGTGACAACTGATTATTGGAACCGTGTCTGCGTTTGACGTTGTAGAACATCTCGACATATTCGAAGATATCCATCCGCGCTTCTTCCCGAGTGGAATAGATCTTTCGCTTTACTCTTTCTCTTTTCAGTAACTGGAAAAAACTTTCAGCTACCGCATTGTCATGGCAGTTGCCCCGACGGCTCATGCTTGATTCCAGACCGTGCTGCTTTAAGAATTTATCCCAGTCATGACTTGTATACTGGCTTCCTTGATCGGAATGCACGAGTACCTTCTCTGACGGTGAGCGTCGCCATATCGCCATCAGGAGCGCGTCCAACACCAGCTCTTTCGTTATTCTGCTTTTCATCGACCAACCAATCACTCTCCGAGAGAACAGGTCAACGACGACTGCGAGGTATAGCCAACCTTCGTGAGTTTTTATATACGTGATATCGGTCACCCAAGACTGATTTGGAGCAGTCGGGTTGAACTCCCTGGCCAACTTATTCGCAACAACGACATTCTCTGTGCCCACTTTGGACCTGGGTTTTCGATATCCTCTTTGCGACTGTAAGCCTTCTCGTTTCATCAAGCGGTGAACTTGGTTGATACCGCAACATTCACCTTCATCACGTAAATCGCTGTATATCTTTCGATAGCCATAAACGCCACCAGATTCCAGCCAGAACTGCTTGATGAGTCCGAGAAGGTATTTACGCCGTTTCTCCTGTCTGCTGTCGGGTTGCTTAAGCCAGGCATAATAACCACTTGGGTGGATGCTAAGGACTTTACACATACGTCGAACAGGCCAAACAGCTTGATTGGCTTTGATAAAGGCGTACCTCAGTCGGACTGGCTTGCGAAGTACACCGCGGCTTTTTTTAATATGTCCCTTTCTTCGGTGACTCTTTGCAGCTCCTTTTTGAGCCGACGAATTTCGGCACTTTCATCGGACTTGGCTTGATATTGGGAGGAATCTGAGCCGTAGCGTTTAATCCACGCATAAAGGCTATGCGTGGTAGTCCCTAAACGATTTGCCACATCGGCTACACTATGACCTTTTTCAGTAACCTGTTTGACGGCTTCAACTTTGAATTCTTCTGGGTATCGCTTGCTGCTCATAAGCACCTCTCTGCTAGTCATTTTGTCTAACTAAAAGGTGTCTATCAAGTCGGTGGCTATTCAGAACATTACTTTAAAATTAATTATTTAAACTTGTAGCATAATGATACAATGCCATTAGCTTATTGATTAGCTTGCTAGGGTTAAAAAATGTACGAAATAACAACTTTTAGAGTATGTGAGCTCTTTGGACAATATGACCACTCCATTGACTTCAGGAAGAACGACGTAGATTCTCGCTCCAAAGCAAGACTTTGCGTAATCGTTGGAAAAAATGGTGTGGGCAAAACTACTGCCCTAAACATGATTGAAGGCATACTCAAATTAGATTTTTCTATTTTCCGAGAAGTACCATTTAGCTCTGCCGAGCTAACCTTGAGCTCTGAAGACAGACTTACCGTTACTAGTGATCTTTCGAGTTCAACCTTAGAAGTATCGTTTAATGACTTATCCTGCTCTTTGAGTCTCAAAGAACCAGGGCCTGCAAACGAATTATGTGAAAGCGATGTAGAGAAGCTACGACAAGCTGCGCTACCCAAGTTTACCCAAGTATCCTTCGAGGCTTTAGATATACACCGTTCAAGTGCGCTGCGTGATAGAACTAACCTCAAATCAGACGAAGATATAGATTACCTACGTACTAAATCAGGTAAACTAATTCGAGGAAATAAACGTAATTCAAAGCTAACCCAAAAAGTTCACAGGTTTGTTAGAGAGGCTCAGGTCGATTACAGAAAGTACTTTACTTCAGAAGGGCCTGAACTTTTCCCTAAGATAATTAAACGATTACAAGGCGGAGAGGTAAATGATGTTACCATTGAGCAACTTATTGATCGTTTAAATGTTATTAAAGACTCAGAACCATCTATGTCACGATTTGGTTTGTCATTGAACATGAGTGACATAGAGCAGCTTACATCTTTACTTAGTGATAAAGACTCCACAAAACAAAGTACTGCTGCGATATCTGCTCTCGAAGCTTACGTAGAAACTCTTGAAAGTAAACATGCAGAAAGACTACTTATTTCAGACCGTCTAATCAAATTTGAAAAGCTCGTTGGTGAATTTTTGACAGATAAAGTAGTCGCAGTAGATTACCAGAAAGGTCTGACAATATATAGCGCTATAGGCGATGAAATTGATGAGCTAATGTTAAGCTCTGGCGAATATCATCTTCTATATATGCTTGTTACTGCCTTAGTTAGTACCAGAAATGGAACTGCTATAGCTATTGATGAACCAGAATTATCGTTGCATGTTTCATGGCAAAGAAAACTCGTTTCAGCCTTAATTGAGTGCTCATCTGGCGCATCACCACTGTTTATACTTGCAACGCATTCAGCTTCAATTGCGTCAGAGCATCAAGATCAATGGGTACAGTTGGGATAAAGCGTCAATGTATACATTTCAAGAAATAGTAACTCAAAAGAGTTTAGACAATGACGTTTCATTTATGTTTGTTGAAGGAGACCGCGATTTATCATTCTGGCGGAAAGTAATACCAATAACAGAAAGAAACAACACTCAGATAATCCAGATTAGATCACTATCAGATCTAGACGCTGTAGAGGGTGGTGAGAAAGGAAGACTAATATTATTAAGTAATCTATTTCAAGAGCATGGATTATCAGAAAGAATCCGAGTATTTGTCGATGCAGATAATGATTATATTTCCAGTAAAGAATATACTGAGTCTGTCTTATTGACCGATTTTCGTGATCTAGAAGCATATTGCTTCCAAGATGCATGTTTAAATGAGTTCTTTGAAACGGGACTTGCTAAATCCAACATAGATGTTCAGAAAATCAAAGAGAACCTCGTATCCCTTTCATTACCCATAGGTTTTTTAAGATATGTATCAGAGCACGAAGATTTAAAGCTCCCATTCCAAAAAAGTTTCGATAAAAACGGTCGAAGAAAATTCATGGATAGGAAGCAACCTATTATAGATCGCAGCAAACTAGTAACGACTCTTCTTCAAAATGCTAAAGTTAGTGTTAAAGAATGCGACAGGATTTTGGGCACCCTCGACGATCTAACCAAAACCTTTGAAACATTTGAAGTAAGAAAAATTATACAAGGTAAAGACTGGTTATTTTTCCTTGGTGAGCTATTCGATATACCTTCTGATCAAGTGGAAAGTCAGCTATTCCTGGCGTTAGATTATGACTCCCTAACAGACTTCACGAATGTTCGTGCTGCTTGTGATTTTGTTTGTGCAGCATAGCTTGACGTCTTAGTCCTACACGTCATAATGACCGACCATATCTGGTCGGTCATTATGACTAACCGTCTAGGGTACATTCGACAGTAAGTCATACGTAGGAAAAACATCCAACCTGTTTCGATTTGAGAGGCTTAAGTTTCCAAGTAAGCTAGCTATGCTTATTACCTTCGCTCATCCTGAAACCTAGGATTTTCCTCCTGTTGCTTTTGAATAGTATTTCAGGTTATTAGGTTCGAAAACTGGAAATTTTCTATATTAGCAACCTGTGAACAGAAGGTTTTAGATAAACAAAAGGGAACCACTCGGTTCCTTTTTTTCTTTGGTCATTAAATGAAAATAGAAATGACTTAGCTATTGATCTTGGTATGGAAGGTCAGTACGAGCGAAATATTACAACCGACGAGGTGTTAGCAGGCTGTTGCTCAATTATCTTCACGTAGGCTGCACTCCTGATGCTTCTTTGCCGCCGCATGCCTTCAACTTGCAGTTGATGAATAGACACGAGCTAGAGCATGTTGACTCTATTCGAGCCCTAGTTCCTGGACTTATACAGAACAAAGATGATAAAGCTTTAGGTAAGTGAGCCCTGCGCATATTGAGTTGTTTACACAAACAAGCGGCTGATCCACTACAAATTCGCGGTTCGCAAAGTACTGTTCGGGTTTTACGAACTGAACAATCACTCTTAATGAAAGAGTTCTATTGAAGAGAGAGTTTTCAACTTAGTTAACCAAACCTGATGGCTTAATTTGCCATTAAGCGGTGGGAGTTTACAACTTGATTATTTTTGAGAAGTATTCCAGATGGCTTATTTAGAAGAGACTGTAAATAACTTCGTGTAATTGCCTATTATTAAAGCCAGTAATGGCTAAGGATAGGCTCATGGATAAAAAACAACTCGAAGCGCTTGCTCGTGAAGCAGCGAAGTCCATCAAGACGGAAAGTGACCTCAACGACTTTCGCCAAATGCTAACCAAGGTGACCGTTGAAACTGCGCTCAATGCTGAATTAGACGAGCACCTTGGTTATGAAAAAAACGCTGAACACCCGTCGACAAACTGTCGTAATGGCTACTCCAGCAAAACGCTCATTACTGATGACGGCCAGGTCTCAATCGATACGCCACGTGACCGTCACGCCAGCTTTGAACCCAAGCTCGTTAAAAAGCATCAAACCCGCTTTCAGTCAATGGATGACAAGATTTTAAGCCTGTACGCCAAGGGGATGACGACACGCGAAATTGTCGCCACTTTCAAAGAAATGTATGACGCCGACGCCTCGCCAACACTCATTTCCAAGGTCACTGATGCGGTCTTAGAACAAGTTGTCGAGTGGCAATCTCGCCCTCTCGATGAGGTTTCTCCTATCGTTTATCTGGACTATATCGTGGTCAAAGTTCGCCAGGATAAGCAGGTAATAAACAAGTCCGTGTACCTCGCTCTAGGCGTCAATTTAAAGGGCCAGAAAGAGTTGCTGGGGATGTGGCTCTCCGAAACTGAAGGTGCCAAATTCTGGCTCAATGTCCTGACTGAGCTGCAAAACCGCGGAGTCAAAGACATCCTTATCGCTTGTGTCGATGGCTTGAAGGGCTTTCCCGATGCCATCAACTCCGTGTTCCCTGAAACCCAAATCCAGCTATGCATCGTACACATAGTACGAAATTCGGTTAAATACGTACCGTGGAAGGACTACAAAGCAGTGACGGCTAACCTTAAGCAAATCTACCAGTCAGCAACCGAGGATGAAGCCTTATTAGCGTTTGAGCGTTTCTCTGATAAATGGGACGCCAAATACCCTCAAATCAGCCGTTCTTGGACAGCTCATTGGGATAACCTGCATACTCTGTTCAACTATCCACAGGACATACGAAAAGCGATTTATACGACCAACGCGATTGAATCACTCAACAGCGTCATCAGGAAAGCGATTAAAAAGCGCAAGTTGTTCCCGACCGATGAATCAGCGAGAAAAGTTATCTATCTGGCGATCCAGGATGCCTCCAAGAAATGGACGATGCCAATTAGAAACTGGCGGCAAGCCCTGAACCGCTTTATGATTATGTTCGAAGACCGATTAACTGAATACTTGTAACCCAGAGCAGTTACACAGAATTATTTACAGGGTCTTAAATTTCGGCCTTGTCAAAGTATTTAATTATTGGCGGTGAACTGAGAAATGAGCTCAGCTCTTCCAATACGCCATTACTATTAATAAAACTCAGATACGCCTGATGACTCTCTACAGTTAGCCACTCTTCGTCCAAAAGCATTTCATTATTTCCTTCGTCAAATAAGACGCTAACCTGAAGATTTCCTTTAAAGCTTCTTACATTGGGTAAATTGTCTTCCAGAAATGACAGCAGGGTTTGAAACCGACCAGGCTTTAACTGACAGTTTAGGGTAACTCTAACACTCATTTTTGACTCCTTTGGGTTAAATATCGAGATTCAGACTATCTAACCAGTCAAAGGCAAACTACCGAAAGACTGTCAAAAGTAACGATTTTCTGTCATTTATACAGTTTTATTTGTTTTGGTGTCACACCATACTTAAGTTTGAACGCCTTGATAAAAGCCGACACATTTTCATAACCCACCGTCAAAGCCACTTCTGTAACTGAAAGCTCATTGCCTGCCAGCAGCTCTTTAGCCCTGGATAGCTTTTTCTCTCGCAACCACTTTTTTGGTGTTACCTTGTAAGTTTCTTTGAAGTCACGATTAAAACTTGACAGGCTTCTTCCCGAGAGATGCGCTAAATCACCAACGGTTAGGTGAAGTACATCAAGCGTTTCTAATAAGCGAGCAAAATTTTGTTGCGGAGGAACCCTTTTCTTTGAGGATAGTAACGAGTGAAAAATACCTTGGCTTTCTCTCCAAGCAATAAGGTGGAGCAGCTCTTGAAGTTTAATGTTTAAGTAGGAGGGAGCTTTTATGTCACCTCTAATTGAGTCAAAGAAAGCTGTGAATTCGTCGCCACCCTCCAACAGACAAAAGGCTTTCGTGCTATTGAGGCAATCTAAGGGCCTTTTAAGCTTGCTTAAATAATCAACGATGACATCGTCATCAAAAAATACTAGATAAGCTTTAAGAGACTCTGTTTCTTTAACAAAGTCAGATTGAAGCTTTAATCCCTGAGGGAGAAAGATAGAAGATCCAGCTGTCAACTCAATCGTGTCGTTGTGGCTATTTGTAATTACCTCACGTCCGCTTTCAATATATATAAAACAAGGAGTGTTGATATAAAACTCAATGTCTACCAAGTCCTGTTCAAGATTTTTATAAAAAATGACAGAGTTTTGATGATGACAGAGCACTGTCACATCTTTGATGGCAAACAGAGCTTGCGGAATCACCAAGACACTTGATTGAGTATGTTCAAAAATCGTTTTCATTTTTATAGAAGGTGTCTACTTTTTTGGGTAAGTTCTAAAACATAACGAATGACATGGATTCCCCTCATCAGGTTTGCCACACTTGGTATGACTGATTACGAAATTACCGGAGGCCATCCTATCCCCCTCTGTCTATGGCATTGCTTTAGCCAAACATAGCTTCAGTATTCACGGAGAAGATCACCAAAGCAAGCTCTTGATCCACAAAACAATAACACGGTCAAAAGTCTGGTCGAACGCCGGGGGTTTAAACGGTCCATTGTTGCACTCGCGGCAAAAAACGCCCGAATTATCTGGTCACTGTTAAGAAACGATACGGAATATCAATTGATATAAAAACCAAGTGTTTTTCGTCAACGGAGTGACTTGCTTCACCGGGTCATTACAATAGCCAAGATGATGTAAGGTTCTGACCTTTTGCGGGAAAACCTGAGAATGCGGCGGGCACACTTGATGCCTTCTAACGAATGAGGAACCGCAACCGCGTAGTGTCATCAAGGTCATGGCATGAAAGCCAATAAACAGACCGAATGTAGAGCGGCAGTCCCAAACCTTGCATTACCTGATGCTTTTGTTGACAACCGGGGAGTCCATGTAGCCCTGTTAAGATGTGAGCAACGCAATACCGATGCCGCCGCATAACACCCTAAACACTAAAATCAACGCATAGTGAAAATGCCATGCGTTGCGAATCACTCTTGTACAGGTTGTTATGCATATTTGCGCAGCACCAACTTGACTGCGAATACACAACAACCGTGAAATTTTACCAACAAAATTTAATAAACTTAGATTTAAAAAATTGCCAGTTTAGTTGTCTTAATCCATTGGGATAATTCCGACAATATCTCCTCCTTCAAGCACAAAAAGAACATTTGCTATTGGAGCATTGCCGTAGCTTGCATCGTTCCATGCATGAGAATGAAGATAAATGAATTTGTTCAATATTTCTTTTGGTGCGTCGCGTGATATGGCCATTAGGCCTGTTCGCCTCGGGATAGACACGAGCATCTGTTTCGCGTTTAAAATTTTATGAGCCTTTAACATATGCTTTTTTGACAGGATTGCTTCACTACTGAATAGTTTACCGCTAGCAGTAAGAACTTTGTTATCAAGAACCTGAGAAGGTGTAAACACAACATCCATGTTCTCTAGATTAGAGTAAGCATTATTTACAACGTTTTGTATATCGAGCTTATCTTCGTCGCTGTGCATTAGAAAAACGAAGTTTTCAGGAGTATCCATTCCAAAACCAATAACCAAATCAGGATTTTCGGGTTCTCCAATCAACGTTTGACGCACTGCACCATGGGTAATACCCACCCAATCACCTGGTTTTAATATTGGGAAATAAGAGCTCTCACTCATATTTTCACTTATTTCTTTTTCTAGTTTTTCAGATAATGGCTTTACGCTCGATTCAGACAAAGCGGTATCCGACAAAATTAATAAAACTATAAATATAAGTTTCTTCACTTAATTATCCTTACTTCTTCCTAGATGCATAACGAATGACATGGTCAGACTTTGCCACACTTGGTATGTCTGATTGCAAAATCGCCGGAGGCCACTATGTCACCATCTGTCTATGGCATTGATTTAGCCAAACATAGCTTCAGTATCCACTGTGAGGATCACCAAGGCAAGCTGTTGATCCACAAAACAATATCACGATCGAAAGTTCTCTCGACTTTTGCCAATATCCCACCCGCGCTCATCGGGATGGAAGCCTGCAGCGCTTCTCATTACTGGTCCCGAGAGTTGACTAAGCTCGGCCATACGCCAAAGATCACGGCATCAAAATATGTGGCGCCTTTCAGAGCGGGGGCCAAAAACGATTTCAATGACGCCGTCGCGATTTGCGTGGCTGTCACCCGTCCTTCAACGCGCAATCCTTGATGCACTTGAAGATACCCAAAACCAAGTGCCTGATCTTGCCAGAGCAATCATTTCTGATTGTTTTGAACACTTGCTCACTCGATACCGTGATGGCCCAGCATAAAAATACGTGACAGGAATCACCAAACACTGAGCAACAACTGATCGCCATTGAAAAATTATGTGAAAATAATCATCGTTAGACCGCAATTACATTGAATAATACTTTGGTTAACTTTGAGGGACACGATGAGAGAAGTTGATTTCAGGCCGATAGACCGGCTACTAATAAAAACCAATGTGACGGATAAATTCTGGATACTGTTCTGCTTGTTTGCCGTAGTGCTGATCGGCTTTTCAGGAAAACACTACTTCTCAACGCTGGAGAACCTCAACACCTCTAACCAGATAACGGCACAAGCACAGGTCGATACTGCTGTTGCTACACTGTTGGCAATGAAAGCTGATGAAGCCCATATCCAACAAGTCCTTCAGTCACAAGGCATTCAACTTCTTTCTTCCTCCCCAGCTTCCTCAAGTCAACAAGTCGCCGCTGCCAGCACCATCCATGGTCAATACGCCGTTCTGAACGTCCCACCAGTTGACGAAACAGCCAAGCGCGACACTCTGACCCAGTTTGCATTCTCTTTTCTGCCTTTGTTGCCGCTGGCACTCATATTTTACTGGGTCTCAACGCATTTGATGGGCGCTCTTTGGGTGATCCATCAAACCACCCGTCGGCTTGCTGACGGCGATTTAACCTCACGGCTGGGTTTTCACATTGGCCGGGACGAATTCGGGGTGATCGGTCACGAGCTGGACCGCACCATGGATACCATCAGTGACATGGTCAAGACGGTGAAATCCAGCTCGGCGACGCTGTATGAAACGGCCACCGCTTTTTCACAGGACGCCAAAGTGTCTGAAGCCAGCGTGAACAAGCAGTACGCTTCCGTCGATTCAGTTGCAACCGCAATGGAAGAGATGTCGGCAACCGCCACAGAAATTTCCAACTACGGTGTACAAGCCTCTGATCAATCCGATCGGGACACTACCCGGATCATGCAAAGCAACGAGCGCGTTCAAGAAGCCATTGCGATGATGTCCACTCTGTCGGAGCATACCCGCGGTGCGGCAGACAATGTTGTGAGCCTGAATGAAAAGGCTACTGCCATTAATGATGTGATCACCACCATCAATGCCATCTCAGAACAAACCAACCTGTTGGCACTCAACGCGGCCATCGAAGCCGCCCGGGCCGGCGAACAAGGACGCGGATTTGCCGTGGTCGCTGATGAAGTCCGAACGCTGGCCAGCCGGACGCAAAAAGCCACGATTGAAATTCAGGGCATGATTGACCAGCTTCAATCCGAAACTCAGGGGATCTCGCTGAAAACCAATCAAACCCTGGAGCAAGCGGAACAAAGCAGCCAGGTCATTGGTGAAATTGGTGCTGATATCAGCGAGATTGCTGATTCTGCAAAATCTCTGATGGACATGAGCGCCCAGATTGCTACGGCAGCTGAAGAGCAGACAGCGGTGGTTAATGAAATTGCATCGGAACTGAATGATATTCGGGATCAATCCAGCCAGCTACTGAACGCGTCGCAAGAATCGGCAGGGAATATCCAGCTGCTCACACAGGCATCACAATCCCTCAATGAAGTGCTGAAGAAATACCGTACTTCAAACTAATCTGAAAACAGCCCTTTGCTGCGAAGCATTTTGCGCGGCAAAGGGCAATTATCTCTTTTCAAGACCTTATTTTCCCGTCAATAACCCCAACGTAATAATCTGCTGATGCTGTTTGAGATAGTCGATGTCAGCCAGGTAACTCAAATGATGCCCCTGGGCGATATCTGCTTTGAACTGTTCATTGCCGGCGTCCGCTTCAGCCTGCATGAACGCCACCAAGGCCGCTAACCGCTTGATCATCATCTCAACCAACATCTGACACTGCGCAGCACTCGCCCCGTAGGCATCACAAAATGCCTTGGCCCGCTCAATTTGTGCTGACAGGGTGCCAAGCGCATCCATCGGGTCGGTTTTGAACGGTGCCCAACAATAAACGGCATACGCCAAATCCCAAACTCGAGGGCCGGGATGCGCCGTATCGAAATCAAACACCCCGCTCACCACTTCCCCCTTCAGGGCAACATTATAGGGCGCGAAGTCGCCGTGGCAGATCACTTCCTGCGGCGCTTGGGCAGGCAGCATCCATTGATGTTGATGTTCTGAGTTCGATGATAAAAAGCTGGCAGAGGCGTCATGTAGCTGCCGCAGCAAACTGGCCGCAGAAGTTAACGCATGGTGGCTGGCAATGGCCCCCGAAAGCGGATAGTTGTACGTCTCACCGTCGATATAGCTCAACACCTCCTGTTCACCGTCAACGCCAATGAATCTGGGACAACCCGCCACACCATGAGTATGTAAATGATCCAACAGTCGGTGAATAGTTTCAGACCACGGATTCAATGGCCGGATGACCCGATCTTTGTCGTGATAAATTGCTCTTTCCGGGCTCCCAATCTGTT
Organism: Photobacterium atrarenae; assembly: GCF_024380015.1. Taxonomy (NCBI): domain Bacteria; kingdom Pseudomonadati; phylum Pseudomonadota; class Gammaproteobacteria; order Vibrionales; family Vibrionaceae; genus Photobacterium; species Photobacterium atrarenae. Next base: position 1,611,284 of record NZ_CP101509.1, on the reverse strand, counting down.
TTTCCATGAATCAGCTTTTCCTTCCATTTCCTAGCGTCAGCCCCCTAACAAGCTGCAGCCCTATTAACCTGACTCGACCATCGCCATAATTTTTGTCGCTTTTTCGAAGTGGTCCAACTGGTGGGTTTGGATCCACCACGTCGCCGCTTCCATCAGCAGCTCAGGATCATCGTTTTTGTTGGCAAAAAACGCATAAAACGACACGCCGACACTCTCGCCTTTCTGGCTGATTTTCTTACTACAAACTTGAATGACTTTCTCTCGTAACGACTGGCGCATCAGCTTCCTTTACTTATTTCTGTATTCTGTTTCGGGTTCAGTTCATTGTTGTACCGAGAATATCTCTCGTTTATGCCGGTTCCAACCACGGCCCCTTCAAACAAATGCGCTCGGCATCAAAATCGATTTCAGCCTCGACGCCAAGCGGAGTGACGAGCATCGGGTGGGTATGACAACTATCAAAGCCATACAATATTGGCAGTGCCTGGCCATTCAGCACTTCAATCAGGACATCCAAAGGGGTTCGCCCCGTGCCTTTATCGTCAAACAGTTCATGCTTGCCCAGCACGACCGCCGAGACTCTGTCGAAAACGCCACATGCTTTTAAATGGCAAAATGCGCGCTCGACGGTTTCGATCCCTTTCAGTGAATCTTCCAGTAATAAAATATCACCGTCGATTATCTCCGGCATATACGGGCTCCCCCAGATACCTGCCATGGTATTAAGATTCCCCCCGATTAAACAACCTGTAACAATGCCGCTCCCCCGGTATCGCCAGGCATTGTCCTGGGTGGGTTTCGGCTCAGTCTGTGTTTCCCAGTCAATCTTCGTATCTGTCCATCGCTGCGGCATCAAATATTGAAAAGGAAGTGGGCTGTGTTGGCACAACATCGCTTCAAAAGACTGGTAAGTCTCCTCAACTAAAGGGGGCAACTCCCCAAAAGAGGCAACCAGCGCAGGGCCGTAAAACGTGATCAACCCGATCTTGGCATATATCCCCAGCAACAGCGCGGTGACATCTGAATAGCCGATAATGATCTTGGGATCCCGAATCAAGGCGTCATAATCAATATACGGCAGAAGCGCGTTACTGTTACTGCCGCCGATGGTGGACATCACACACCGAACCTCGGGGTTTCGGATCAGGGCATTGAATTCTTCCGCCCGCTGTTGAATAGAGCCTGAACGGTAGTGATCATGTTGTCCGGTCAATAAACCGGGCTGTAGTTCAAAGCCTTTGCTGCGCAGAAACATTTCCGCCCGATTGAATCGGGTCGGCGCAAACACTGTTGCAGGGGATGACGGAGAAAAGAATCCTATCTTATCTCCCGGTTTTAACGGCTTAGGTAAAATAACTGACATTTAGCTCCCTTCATTCAGCTCTGTCTTTGAGGCTGTAAACTTCGTACTGCATTGTTATTTTCTCGATTATTCATACACACTGACTTCAATTAAGTTCTGGTCGGGATCGTTGAAATAAACAGATTGAATCGCTCCTAGGGCGCCAGATTTGGTCACAGGCCCTTCCACAATATCAACGTGCTCTTTCGACAGGTGCGCAACCACATCTTCGAGCGGCCACGATGAAATCAGGCATAAATCACCGGAACCAACCCCGGCTTTATTTCTTCTCTCTTGCCCTAACAGCTGCAAGTTGATTTTTTGATCCCCGAACTTCATCGCTTTGCGCCCGTTGGCGAATGTCACCGCTTCCATCAACAGCACGCGTTGATAAAACTGAACAGACGCATCGATATCACTAACGGTTAAAACAAGATGGTCGATATGACTAATCATGGTGCTCTCGTTAGCTATCAGCATGATTCAAGACTCCGAGTGAGGATTTATCCCTAACTCTTGTTGTTTTCGCTTGCTCAGGCCAAGTGACACAATGCGGTAGGATTCTGAAATGTAGTATCTGAGCTCTTCGTCTAATTCACCCGCGGTTTCGGTTTGCTGGATCCACTTCATCCCCCGTGTTGCAAAATACGGTGCCGGAATATAACCATCATGATTACTGAGAAAAACAAAATTCAAGTCTGATGTTTTAAATGTAAACGCGGGTTTATCGTTCTTTCCCCAGCCGCCAATCGCAAAGACTTTGCCACCGACTTTCCAGACATGCGAATTCCCCCACTGCACAACGTGGGTTGATGCCGGGAAAGCGCCACAAAAGTGGTTGAATTCATCGTAATTCATGCCGGGTACCTTTTTACTGTTGCAGAGATAGCTAAATTTGCGCAGAAACAGGTAACTTAGGCCGAGACACGCTACCGCCAAAGATAACCAAATCCCGCAACGTCCTTTTCATATGTGCAACAAAGCATAACATACCAACATCGACTACTGGTATGAATGGTTGCTAAATGCGAAGCAAAACAAAGGATTAAATAAAGCGAATTAAACTGACGGTTCATCGATAAACCGCCAGGTTTTTCTTTTCATTCAGCGTTCTGTCCACCTTGACACACTTGCAACTGAACATGATGCGGCGCTGGCTCGTAATGACTGAGCACCATACTGAAACTCCCTTCACCGCCCGTCATGGCCCGCAACCGTTGGGCATAACCTTGCAGTTCATTTAACGGAGCCCGCGCTTGTAATGCCGTGAAATTATTTGGCTCAGCATTGGTGCCGAGGATCACGCCGCGATTACCGGCAAGTTCACCGGTCACATCACCGACGGACAACGTCGGTACCCGCAACGATAGTTCAACAATTGGCTCTAAGATGATCGGGCTTGCCTGGTTCACCGCATCAAGAAACGCCCTCTTCCCGGCGATCACAAAAGCAATTTCTTTCGAGTCGACCGGGTGATGCTTGCCGTCATAAACCGTAACTTCCACATCACGGATGGGGTTGCCCGAAATCGCACCTTCTTCAATGGCCTGCCGGATCCCTTTCTCCACCGCGGGAATAAACGAGGTTGGGATTGCACCACCCACGACTTTGTTGATGAACTGAAATCCTTCCCCGCGCGCCAACGGCCTGATTTTCAGTTGCACCTCACCGAATTGACCGGCACCGCCACTTTGTTTTTTGTGACGATAACGGCCTTCCGCCGGCGATGTGACCGTCTCAAAGTACTCTATATCAGGCTCAGTTGTCTCAACTTCCAATTTATAGATCGAAGCCATTTTCTCCAGGGCAATTTTCAGGTGGAACTCCCCCTGACCACTTAACACGGTTTCATTGGTCCGGGTCCGGTGCTCTAACCTGAGGCTCGGATCTTCTGCGGCGATCTTTTGCAGTGTTTCGGACAACTTTTGCTCATCTCCCCGCTTAATCGGCCTGATCGCCAGGCTGTACATGGGCTCAGGAAAATCCAGAGTCCGCATTTTGATCCCGTCTTCGTCGTGAGAATCATGAATCACAGCGTCAAAATAGAGATCATCAATTTTCGCCAGAACACAATAATCCCCCGCGCTCGCTGACGTAATTTCAAATCGCTTGTTACCTTGCTGCTGATAAAGGTGAGAGACCTTGAACGCTTTATTGCTATCGTTAATAAACAGCTGACTTCCCGCACGGATTACTCCCTGAAAGACCCGCAGATAGGCCATTTTGCCCAAATAGGGATCAACACTGATTTTAAACACATGAGCAACGCTGTGATCGCTTTGCTCGATATTGACCGGCACTTGCTTTCCGTTTTTTACCAATAACGGCGGGTTACCTTCTGCGGGTGTCGGCATGATTTCCGTCAGGGTTCGCAGCAGCAAATCAACCCCAGCCCCACTTTCGGCTGAAACAAAACAGATCGGAATGACATGGCCCAGCCGCAGTGCAGCCTCAAATGGCTCATGCAACTGCTCCGGTGACAGCTCTGAGCCCTGCTCCAGGTAGAGCGCCATCAGTGCTTCATCCACTTCAATTACCTGATCAATCAGGCGTTCATGGGCCTCTTCAACCGAGTCAATCAGCGTCGCCTGCACATAATCAGGTTCAAAGTAGCAATCGACCACGCTTTCCCCATCCCGTGCAGGCAGATTGATCGGCAGACATTCCGCGCCAAAGTGCGATGCCAGTTCAGCGACCAACGCCGGCACTTTATCCGGATTCAGATCCAGCTTGTTGATAATCACCATTTGGCACTTCTGCTGCGCTTGCGCAAATGCGAATAACCGATCAGAGACCTGGTTGAGCGGGGTATTGGCATCGAGTACCAGCGCTGTCGATTCGATGGCAGGAAAAACACTGAACGTGCGGCCCAGCAGTTCCAGCACCCCCGGTGTATCGATGATATTCATGGTGTGAGACTGCCAGTTGAGCGTCACCGGGGTGGTTTCGATACTGTGCTGGTATTGAATCGACTGGGGATCGCAATCACTCACTGTGTCCCCGGTCTTCACACTCCCGAGGTGAGTAATAGTTTGGGAATCAGCCAATAAGCGCTCCACCAGGCTGGTTTTCCCCACCCCGCTTTGACCAACAAACGCAATATTTCGGATATCGTGAACAGCCATGCAAGCCCCCTGAACAGATTCAATGTGATACGAAAAACCTTAAAAAAGTGCATAAGTTCGGGCGGTAAGACCGCCCGATCGTCTTCCAGGTCATTTTTCGTATCGGGACTGTCATTTTGCTTCCCTAATCGCTTCGATTAGTTATAGCTTATCGCCTGATTGCTTCAGACGCGGAAAATCAGACCCGATTCTCGAATTAAACACGTACAAGTTAAAACCCACCCGCCTTATTTTCGGTCGTTCAGATATAAAAAAGACCCCAAAATGGGGCCTTTCATGATTCAGCGTTCGCGGTTCAATTAACCGTCCATCTCACGCATCTGATTCAGATATTTGATCCAACTTTTCGATGTCGCACTCGACTGAATATTGTTCGCTTGTTTGGCATGAATGATTGCTTTCTCGTAGTCTTTCATTTTGTAGTAGGCCTGCACTCGCGCCAGCTCAACTTCAGCTTTGCTCGCTTTTTGCTTCACCTTATCCAACTGAGCGAGCGCTTGATCAAACTGACCTTCCTGCAGGAGCAACTGTGCCAAAGCCCAGCGATGGCGATCATCGAGCTTCGCCGCAATTTTCCAGGCTGAAATCGCATGGTCCCACTCCTTCGCCTGCTGCCAGTACATCGCCTGCATCGACATCAACTCAGCATCATTGTTTGCACCATCCAGTTGCGAATAAATGATCGCAGCCCGCTCAGGGATCCCCTGCTGGGCATACAGCTGTGCCAAAGTGGTCAGGTTCTGCTGGGTCAAAGCCACTCCCTGACGTTTGGCCAGCGCCAACGTCTCCAGGGCATTTTTGGTTCGGCCCAGACGGAGTTGGAGCCCTGCCATCTGTTGCCACCAGGCCAGGTGATCCGGCTCCAGGGCAATCAGGCTCTGCAAGGTCGGCAAAGCGCTTTTCCACCGCTCCAGTTGCAGCTGAGCTCCCAGCTTCATCGACAGAATGGGCACATCCGGCTGCTTCACATAGCGCTGATAAACCTGCACCGCTTTCAGCACCGGTTGCCATTCACCCAACTGGTAATGGGACTGGGCGATACGCAGCCACAAACTCTCCGGTTGCTGTTGCTCCGGGATATTCTTAGTGAGCTGATAATAATGTGGCAGTGCGCGTTTGTACTGCGCATCCGTCAACAAAATATCTGCCAGCATCCGCTGAGTAGTCCAGGCCTGTTCATCCTTCAGCAAACCGCTGTCCACCGCATCAGCCAGGTTGTCGATGGCCGGCTTGATACTGCCCTGCTGCCAATAAAACACCCCCAGCATGCGCTTCACAAATGCTTTGTCATACGCTTTGGCCGGATTCAGGCCGGCAAGCAATTCAATCGCCTCAGGGAGTTTATCTTCCTGTTGCAGATTATGGGCGCGCTGAACTTTATTGGCGGTAAATTGCGTCAGCTCAGCATGCACAACGCCTGATGGAATAGCCAGAGCAAGCAATAGTAAGAATTTCTTCATCATTTATTTAACTTAAACTCCAGTTTGATCGTTTGACCCACCTGCGCAATCGCAGCCCCGTCCACCACTTTCGGCTGGTATTTCCACCGTCGAAGTGCCTGCACCGCATCCCGCTCAAAAATCCGACGCGGTTTGGCTTCAACCACTTTGATATCCGTCGGCCTACCCTGCGGATCAATGGTAAACGACAGGACGACATAGCCCTCCATTCCCCGCTTCTGGGCACGTGGCGGATAATTCGGCTGAACCCGATACAGCGGCATCGCTTGCTGATTAGTACCGAAATCAGAAAACTGCGGCGCTTGCACTTGAACACCGGCAACCGTCGTATTTAATGACAGGTTCGGCATGGTTGGTGCAATATCGGTCGCCACTGCCTGCTGCGATGCCGCAGGCTTGGCCTCCGGCGGCGGCTCCGGCATTTCCGGTTGCTCCGGCACTGCACGTTGCCGGCGACGAACTTCCGTTTCCTGCTCCACCATCACCATATCAAAGGCAAGCAAAGGCTTGTCTTCCGGCAGCGACTTGTCACCATTGTCGACCATCCAGGCCATAAAGGTGAACAGCCCCAAAGCCATTGCCAGCGCAGCAGGCAGAGCAATGAGTAATCGCAGCATCAGCCTTTCTCCGCAGCCAGGGCAATGTTCTTCACACCGGCCCCTTTGGCCGCATCCATCACTTTCACGACCGTGCCGTTGTATGCATGCTCATCGGCCTGGATCACCATCGAGGCTTCCGGCTGATCGAGCAACAAGTGCTCCAGAGTGGCCTGAACCCGCTCCACATCCACCACCCGCTTATCAATATAGATATCGTTGGCGGAGGTGATGGCGACAAAAATACCGGCATCTTTCTGGCTCACCACATGGCTGGCCTGGGGACGGTTCACCTCCACCCCGGATTCGCGGACAAACGAGCTGGTCACAATAAAGAAGATCAGCATGATAAATACGATGTCCAGCATGGAGGTCAAATCCACCTGGGCTTCTTCCCGGGCGGAAGACGGACGATTCAGTCTCATCACTGACTCCTCAATAACTTTTCTAACTTCAGTTCACGCCAGTGGCACACCTTCGCCAAACGTGCGTGAACAAACATTCCGGCTAAAGCCGCGACCATCCCGGCCATGGTTGGCAGGGTCGCCAGGGAGATCCCGGAGGCCATCAATTTCGGCTGACTGCTGCCCTGGGTCGACATCACATCAAACACCGAAATCATCCCGGTCACTGTGCCCAGCAAGCCCAGCATCGGACAAATCGCCACCAGCACCTTGATTAAGTTCAGATTCTGACTCAAAGCAATTCGCGCTTCACTCAACCAGCCCTCTCGCTGTACACGAGCATGCCAGGACGTCTGATCGGCTCTGGCCTGCCACTGCCGGAGCCAGCCCTGCTGTTGTTTCGGATAAGTGATGAGCAGGTACAACACCCGCTCAATCACCAGCAACCACTTCACTAGGACCACAGCAGCCAGCCACCATAACACCTGGCCGCCCTGGTTCATGAAATGCTGCAAGGTGAACCACCAACCTTCAACACCGAGGGTCTGCAATATGGGTAGTTCAAATAGTGATGTTTCCATCAGGCTGCACTTCCTGCTTGTTCTGCTTGTGCGGCAACGAGGCTAATCCCCTGCTTCTCCAGGATATTACGGATCGTTTCGGCCTGGGTGCTGAGCACGTTGTGCGCCAACAGCAGCGGCATTGCCGCAATCAGGCCCAGCACGGTAGTGACCAGCGCCATTGAGATCCCGCCGGCCATCACGGTCGGATCGCCATTGCCAAACTGGGTGATCACCTGGAAGGTTTCAATCATCCCGGTCACGGTGCCCAGCAGACCCAGCATCGGCGCCAGCGCCGCCAGGAGTTTCAGCATCGACAGACCTTTCTCCAGGCCCTGCTGCTCGTCAACAATCGTTTCGAGCAGGCGCAGTTCCAGAGCTTCCACCGAACGGTTCTGCTCTTTGTCGTATACACTCAGCACCCGGCCCAGTGGGTTATTCCCCGGTTGTGCCGGAGTCTTCAGCTGTGATTTGATTTGCTGACGGATCACCAGCAGCTTGATGCCGCGGAACAGCGCAATCACCACCCCAACGGCCAGCAGACCCAGAATGATCTTGCCGACCACACCGCCGTGCTCGATCCGATCTTTCAGCTCCGGTGTGTTGGCCAGCTGTTCCAGCATGATCCCGCGAGACGGGTCGACGACAGCCGCCTGTATCCCGGAGTCCATTAGCGGTGATAGGGTGCCAAATAATGGCCCGTGCTCCGGCTGTTTCAGATAAGGCGTGGCGACCTGACGCTTGCCGTCCCAGGCAAGATAGCCCTGCTCACCAATCAGACCGATGCTCCCCAGGCGATAAGCCTGAACATCCGACTGATAGCCTTCACCATTAATAAAAGGGACGGTCACTTTACGCATTTCTGCACTGGCGGTAATTTGATCGCTCATGCCCTGCCATAAGGCAGTTAGCTGGGACAAAGACGGCAGTGCTTTGGCTTCAACCACTTCTTCGACAACATCTTTGAAGGCATGCCGATCAGCCCCGGTCACCGAAAATTCCATTTCGGAGTCCAGCTCTTTGGCGGATTGACGCACCACGCCAAACAACTCTCCCAGGCTCCCGGTTTCCAGTCGCAGTTGTTCTTCCAGCTGAGCCAGCTTGTTTTCATTGTCGCTGAAGGTTTCGCTCAGCTGATCCGTTTCCTGCTGCAGCTGCTTTTTCTTCGCCTTCAACGCATTCAGCTGTGCCCGGATCTCTTTTTCCGTTTGCTTAAAGCCGGCTTCACGCTCAGCATTATGTGCTTTTTGCACCTGCTGCGCTTGGCGGGTCTTGTCGACCAGCTCAGTATTCGCCATCGCTGTAACCGGCAGGGTGAACAGGCAGAGTGCTGCTGCTAACGCTTTGATCTTCATTTAGTTGCTCTCCACGTTCACAGAAACAGGTAAGGTCACAAGGCTTGGTGCAGCTTGTTTGGTCGCAATCGCAAAGGCCTTGTCCACATCCGCCGCCATTTGGTTATCCAGGCTCTGCCAGCTGTCGCTGGTGTCATTCCAGGCCCAGTAGCGGGTGCCATCCAGGCTGCGGGCAACCAGTGAAATCCGGCCCAGATACAATTGATCCGCTTCTATCGATTCCTGCTCCGACAGTGCCAGCGGCCCTTGGAATACACCCAGTTTGGTGCCGTAGTCCATCTCGATTTGGTAAGCTTCCAGGATCCGGCGATATTTCTCAGCATCACTGACATCTGCTTGCGCCATCATAAATTCAAGTTTGGCCACCCGGGCCAGACGCTGTTGTTGACGAATCGGCTTATCGGTTGCCACGATTTGCTTCAGCCCGTCAATCATCTTGTACATCAGCGGCACCACCCCCTGTCGGGTTTCCTGAATACCGACGATTTGATGGTTCAAGCTGTCCACTTCGGCGTCCTGGCTGGCTACCAGCCGGGCCAGGTGGTCGCGGTAAACCTCCAGGTTCTTCACTTCTTCCTGAAGCATTTCAACTTCCGCTTTCATCGCAAGTGCCGCCTCAGCACTTTTGTCAATTTTCTTCTGGCTGTAAACCGACGCTGCATTGGTTTTGCTTTCAATGGCTCGGGCAGTATCGAGACTATCGGCTTGTGCGCCGGCACTCAGGCTGATCATGATCAGCGCGAGACTGGATTTCTTTAAGTTCATCTGGCAATTCATCTTTTACGGGAATGCACGCAAATTAAAAATTCACTGAGTGAATTTTACTGAAATTACAAGCTTCTACGTCCAGCTTGCTCAAGTAAACGGATGTCATCTTAATTGAAAATAAATCTCATTTAAATATCTATATCTATAAAAAAATGCCATTTCTTATCATCGTTTGATGGCAAGAAGCTTCAGGTGATTGTCAACCCACGGCTTTTCGCCCCAATCCTCAGGTTCTTGCCATGTGTTACCGTGTCATTTTTCAGAGGGAGAGGTATAATACCGCCGTTTTTTGTTAGAGACGGTAAAAGAAGTGACAGATGTAAACCTTGACGAAGTACGTCGCCAACTGACAGCGTTAAACTATAAAGCAGATAAAATTCGGATTGTAACGGTCTCGGCCTTGGATGAAGCGGCTCTGGAAAGCTGCACCGCAACAGAAGGCGAGTGCTTTTATAACAGCTATATGAATGTTATCTACGGCAAAGGCGATCGCTATGTCCTGGGTTATCGTTGCGAAGACCCTATCGTTGACCATGCCATTATTCGCAAAGGTGATCAGTATTTTGATCCGACCTTGCAAGCCAACGGCGAGTTTTCATCCTATCAATATGCCATTCTGACCGAATTTACCGTGTTTGATATGATGAAGCATGCCAAGTCCAATAAGGACTTCCCGCCAGACGTCGACTACCTGCTGAGTAAAGCCGGCAAGTTTAAGAATGTGATCGATACAGACAAACTTAAAAATAAGTCCTGATCCCCCATTCGCTTCAATCAGCCTGGCGATGACACACAGGCTGATTGATTTTTTGACCTTTCTCTCTGTATTTTCCTTTTTTTACTGAAGCACTTAGCATCAGAGTCCCCTCTCAGCCAAACAGGCATGATGTAAGACCCCACCAGAATTTTCGTGTACAACCTCATAAATCTGACCTTAAAAAGCAGCAAAACGCATTTACTCAGTGATACTTAATACAATATGTGGCATATATAGAGGCGTTGTTGTCACTGAATAGCGGTAAGACAAGTCGCTAACACACTGACATAGTATTTCCAGAACAGCGCAGGGATCGCAATCCGATGAGAGTCTTCATTTTCATTCTTATCAGCCAGTTACTCATTGGCTGTAGCAGCGGCGTTTACGTTTCACTGCCTGAAAAGTACGAACCGACTGAAGAGCAGCCCGTCGGATTTTTAGCCGGAAGTCTGAGCGCGACCACCGTATGGCCCGCTTCGGGAGAAGGCCTGATCACCACCCTCTATATTCGTCAACGTGGCGACGATGCCTTCCTGACCGTCGCCAGTAACCACGAAGACACAGATTTTGACAGTGAAACCCTGAAAGGCCAGCTGTTCTACCTACCGTTACCGGCCGGCGAGTATGAACTCTTTTCGATCGGCTTTAAGGGCAGCAACGGTAACAAGTCAATTCGCTCTAAATCTTCCGAAGAGCTGGGATTGGTGTTCACCATCGCACCCGGCCAGGTAACCTATATCGGCCAGTTTATTACGTCCAGCCTGGTTGCCAAAAGTAAGCTATGGAACATCGAATACCCCAGCGGCTATGGCTACATCACCTACAGTGACGCACAACAGCGCGATCAGCCTTTACTCAGAGAAATGCACCCTGAGCTGGAGCAACTAACCTTTACCCCGGTCATGCTGGCCGAAACAGATGTCCGCCTGACGTCCAGCCGACCTTAAAGCGGCTGACTACGATGCGACAACTAGCTGCCAGACATTATCACAACCGCGAGAGCCCTGGCTCTCGCGGCCTTGTTTCAGGCCATCGCTATCCCATGTTCTTCAAATGCTTTTTGACTTTCTTGAGCGCCATTTGCTTTTTCAACGGCGACAAATAATCAATAAACAGCTTACCCAGCAAATGATCAATTTCATGCTGCATCACCACCGCGAGAAAATCATCGCGCTCCAGTATGATCGGCTGGCCATGGCGATCCAGCGCTTCCACCGTTACCTTGGTAAAGCGCGGGACATCCGCATAATAGCCGGGCACCGACAGACAACCTTCCTGCCCCACCGACTCCCCTTCCCCGTGAACAACTCTCGGGTTTACCAGGATCAGCGGCTCATTGCGCTGCTCAGAAATGTCAATAACCACAATGGCTTCGGTTCGCCCAACCTGAGTTGCAGCCAGGCCAATCCCATTCGGGGTGCTATACATCGTCTCCAGCAGGTCATCAATGAATGGCTGAACCGCATCAATATCTTTCACCTCAACGGCCTGACTTCGCAGCTGACTATCCGGCGCTGCTAAAATATCGAGTACTGCCATGTATCCTCTATCAATTGTCCAAAAGGGTTATTCTGGCACACTCCAGCCCGAAGGTGCCATTGATTACATGAAATACCGGGTCGAATTCCAAAGAAGCTCACACGCAGCTTTTTTATATTCAAATCAATACCTTCATTGTTATAATCAAACGGCATTCCGCTCCTGAACAAACAAACTGGTACTCCATGGACTTTGACGCCCTGCTGACGCTCTCTGAAAACGGTAAAGTGTTTGCCAACCCCCGCAGGATTGCCCTATTGAAGGCCATCCAACAAACCGGTTCAATCAGCCAGGGTGCCAAACAGGCCGGGATCAGCTACAAAGCCGCTTATGATGCGATCAAGGACATGAATAAGCGCGCTGATACACCGCTGATTGCCAGCGAAAAAGGCGGCAAAGGTGGCGGCGGCGCAGCGCTCACCGAATTTGGCAGCCGCCTGGTGCAAATGTATGACTTGCTCGATACCATTCAGAACATGGGCCTGAAAGCCTTGAATGATCCCGATGCCCCGCTGCACAGTCTTTTGGGGGTAATGACCAAATTTTCACTCCAGACAAGCGCACGAAATCAGCTATTTGGCACTATCAGTCACATTGAGCGCCACAGCCTGCACGACAAGGTCTGGATTGCCCTGAAAAGCGGCCAGCAACTTTGCGCGACGATCACCCACGGCAGCACCCAACGGCTGGAATTAGCTCCCGAAAAGGATGTCATTGCGCTCATCAAGGGGCCCGCGATTCACATTCGTCCGCAAGCACCGAATGAAGCCATTAATATTGAACCGGTTTGGGATAACTGCCTGCAAGGGGTTGTTTCTGCAGTTCAGCAAGATGGGGGGACAGCAGAAGTGCTGCTCAAACTGGATGAGCAGGATGAGATTTGCGCGCTGATTGATTACAGCCTGGAAGACAACCAACCGCTGGCCACAGATCAGCCGGCAATGGCATACTTTGCTTCCACTCAGGTGATCATAGCCACTCTCTGTTAATGCAGCGAAATACAGTCCTCCAGGAAGATATCAAACTCTGAGTTCGGCAGCAGGCAATCCTCGAAATACTGATAATCCATATACACCGAACTCACCAGCAAGACCAAAGCAAACGTAAGCCCAATCAGAGAAAGTCTCGCCATCCAGGTTTTTCGTGTTTTGAGTCCGATCATCAGACACAACACCAAAGCAGGCGCTGTGACCAGCAAAGCAGGGAGCATGTTCATTTCAGAAAATACCATAGCCGGGAATCATTTTTCAGACAAATACGGTCAAAGCGTTCATGATAAGGCTTTTTCTGCTTCTAACCAATCGCCCCTGCAACAATTTACATTAAATGACATTTCTCTGCCGCATGTCACTGCCCTGTCATCCCCCTGGTCTGTGATCGCTCCCTCCTTTTGTGCAAATTATCCGGTCGAGTTCTGATATATGTCACATTTTGTCGGGGAAAACGATGATCATCGAAACGTTTCGATCTACATTTCAAGCCATCGAAACGTTTGCGTAATCGTTTCGATGGCTATAAAAACAACAACTGTCGTCACACGAGTCGTGCTTAGGCTCACTCACACGACACGACTGATTAAGGTGCCACCATGAAAAAAAGCGCTCTGATTCATGCCGAATTGTCCCATCTGATTGCAACCCTCGGCCACACGGATGAAGTGACCATCTGCGATGCCGGGCTGCCAATCCCGGCAGAAACCCAGCGTATCGATCTGGCACTGATCCCGGGTGTTCCGGCATTCATCGACACCATCAAAGCGGTATTAAGCGAAATGCAGATTGAAGGCGCCGTCATAGCTGAAGAATTTGCCGAGGTAAGCCCGGAACACCATCAGGCACTGCTGGCCCTGATCCACCAGGAAGAGCAACAGACTGATAAGGCAATTACGGTCTCCTATATCAGCCACGAGGCATTCAAGGCCAAGACCCGCGCGAGTAAAGCGGTGATCCGCACCGGCGAGTGCACCCCGTACGCCAATGTGATTTTTCAGTCTGGCGTGGTGTTTTAACCCGACTTTTTGCTGAGCTGCAAGGAAATGACATGAAACAGCCAATTCTCGCGCTACAAGGCATCGAAAAAGCATTCCCGGGTGTGAAGGCCCTGGATCACGCCAGCCTCAATGTATATCCGGGCAAGGTGATGGCCTTGATGGGTGAAAACGGGGCCGGTAAATCGACCCTGATGAAAACCCTGACCGGCATCTATGCCATGGACGCCGGTGAAATTCACTACCAGGGCCAGCCGGTTCACTTCAACGGACCACGCCACTCCCAGGAAGCCGGGATCAGCATCATCCACCAGGAACTGAACCTCATCCCGGAACTGACCATTGCCGAAAATATTTTTCTGGGCCGCGAGCCGACCGGCACTTTCGGCGGGATCCAGTGGGGCAAAATGTATCGCGATGCCGATGCCCTGCTGCAACGCTTGAACGTAAAGCACAGTGCCCGGACACCGCTGGGCGAGCTGAGCCTGGGTGAGCAGCAAATGGTCGAGATTGCCAAAGCGCTCTCCTTTGAATCCCAGGTCATCATTATGGATGAGCCGACCGACGCCCTGACCGATACTGAAACCGAGTCCCTGTTCAAGGTGATCAACGAGTTGCGCGATGAGGGCTGCGGGATTGTCTATATCTCTCATCGCCTGAAAGAGATTTTTGAAATCTGTGACGACATTACGGTGCTGCGTGACGGCAAGTTCATCGGCGAGCGCGCAGTCGCTGACACCGATGAAGACACCCTGATTGAAATGATGGTCGGTCGCCGCTTGGATGATCAGTACCCCCGAATCGATGTTCAGCACGGCACCACTTGCCTCGAAGTCAAAAACCTCAGCGGCTCCGGATTAAACAAGATCAGCTTCACCTTAGATCGCGGTGAAATCCTCGGGATTTCCGGCCTGATGGGTGCGGGTCGCACCGAGCTGATGAAAGTCATCTACGGCGCCCTGCCCCGGGAGTCCGGCGATATCCTGTTGGATGGCAAACCAATCAATCCGACCACCCCACAGGAAGGCCTAGCTCACGGGATCGCCTACATCTCCGAAGATCGAAAAGGTGATGGCCTGGTGCTGGGGTTGTCGGTCAAGGAAAACATGTCGATCTGTGCGCTGGACCAGCTGTCAAAAGGGATCCAACTCGATCACAGCGAAGAAGTGACAGCCGTCGAAGACTTCATTCGTCTGTTTAACATCAAAACCCCGAGCCGGGATCAAATCATCGGCAACCTGTCGGGCGGTAATCAGCAGAAGGTTGCGATTGCCAAGGGCCTGATGACCAAGCCCAAAGTACTGATCCTTGACGAACCGACCCGCGGCGTAGACGTCGGTGCTAAAAAAGAGATTTATCAGCTAATTAACCAGTTTAAAGCGGAAGGGATGAGCATCATCCTGGTGTCTTCGGAAATGCCTGAGGTACTGGGGATGAGTGACCGGATCCTGGTGATGCACGAAGGCCGGATCAGCGGCGAATTCAAGGCTTCAGAGGCCGACCAAGAAAAACTACTTGCCTGTGCGGTGGGCAAACAGATCAATGAGGTAGCAGCATGAGCACCAACGCAATGTCCAACTCCCCGACCAACGGCAGCAAAAAGCTGTTCAGTAAAGCCTGGTTGATAGAACAAAAGTCCCTGATCGCGCTGATCTTTCTGATTGTCGTGGTGTCATTTCTGAACCCGAACTTCTTTACCCTCGACAATATTCTCAACATTCTTCGCCAGACCTCGGTCAATGCCATTATCGCCGTCGGGATGACCCTGGTGATCCTGACCGCCGGGATTGATCTCAGCGTCGGCTCCGTTCTGGCTCTGGCCGGGGCCTTTGCCGCAACCCTGATTGGCATGGAAGTACCGGTGATGGTGGCGGTACCGACAGCCCTGCTGGCCGGTGCTGCGCTCGGCGCCATCAGTGGGGTCATCATTGCCAAAGGCAAGGTTCAGGCCTTCATTGCAACGCTGGTCACCATGACCCTGCTGCGCGGTGTGACCATGGTCTTCACCGATGGCCGCCCGGTATCGACAGGCTTTACCGATGTGGCTGACAACTTTGCCTGGTTCGGAACCGGCTACGCGCTGGGGATCCCGGTGCCAATCTGGCTGATGGTGATTGTTTTTGCTGCGATCTGGTACCTGCTGAACCACACCCGCTTTGGCCGCTATGTTTATGCGCTGGGCGGCAACGAATCCGCTACACGCCTGTCCGGGATCAACGTGGATCGCGTCAAGATTGGTGTCTACGCCATCTGCGGCCTGTTGGCAGCCCTGGCCGGGATCATTGTCACCTCTCGCCTCTCGTCAGCGCAGCCGACTGCCGGGATGGGCTACGAGCTGGATGCCATCGCCGCAGTTGTTCTTGGCGGCACCAGTTTAGCCGGCGGTAAAGGCCGCATCATGGGCACCTTGATCGGCGCGCTAATCATCGGCTTTTTGAACAACGCCCTCAACCTGCTGGACGTCTCGTCCTATTACCAAATGATTGCCAAAGCAAGCGTGATCCTGCTGGCGGTCATGGTCGATAACAAAAACAAGTAACCTCTGACGCCGGTTTCGGCCGGCACTGCGGGCTTCCCCCGGCCCGCAATCACCCGACAACTGTAGAAGGAAATCACAATGAAAAAGTTAGCCACCCTTATCTCTGCTGCCGTCCTGTCCGCCTCGTTCAGCACCACTGCGGCTGCCCAGGACACCATGGCCATGGTCGTCTCCACCCTGAACAACCCATTCTTTGTCACCATGAAAGAAGGCGCGGAAGCCAAAGCACAGGAGCTGGGTTACAAACTGATTGTGCTGGATTCACAAAACGATCCGAGCAAAGAGCTGTCGAACATCGAAGATCTGACCGTGCGCGGCGTCAAAGCCATCCTGATCAACCCGACGGACTCCGATGCAGTCTCGAATGCCATTCGCATGGCCAACCGCTCTGAGATCCCGGTCCTGACCCTGGATCGCGGCGCGAGCCGGGGCAAAGTGGTCAGCCATATCGCATCAGATAACGTTGCCGGGGGTGAAATGGCCGGTCAGTTCATCATGGAAAAAGTCGGCGAGAAAGCCCGGGTAATCCAACTGGAAGGGATTGCCGGTACCTCTGCTGCCCGTGAACGTGGTCAGGGCTTCATGAACGCCGTGAAAACCAACGAACTGAACCTGCTGGCCAGCCAGCCGGCTGACTTTGACCGCACCAAGGGCCTCAACGTGATGGAAAACATGCTGGCTGCCAACCCGGATGTCCAGGCCGTATTCGCCCAGAATGACGAAATGGCACTCGGTGCCCTGCGTGCGGTTCAGGCATCAGGCAAAGAGGTGCTGATTGTCGGCTTCGACGGCACAGATGACGGCATTGCAGCAGTGAAACGCGGCAAGCTGGGTGCCACCATCGCGCAACAACCCGACCTGATTGGTGCGCTGGGCGTCGAAACTGCCGATAAGGTATTGAAAGGTGAGCAAGTTGAAGCCAACATTCCGGTACCACTGAAAGTGATCACTCAGTAAAATCCACAGGCAGGTGTCCCGGTGCCACCCGGATACCTGCCCTGTCATCCACCCAGTGTGTATGGTTTAGCCACGCCAGCGCCCGGTTAACCCATAGATTTTGGCCCGATTGTCACGGCAAGTATAAAATTATAAAGGTTTCACTATGAACAAATTAGTCGTCCTCGGCAGTGTCAATGCCGACCATGTGCTGCAAGTCGCCTCGTTCCCGCGCCCGGGAGAAACATTACACGGTCATACCTATCAGGTGATCCCGGGGGGCAAAGGCGCGAACCAGGCGGTCGCTGCATCGCGTCTGGGGGCAGACATCGCCTTTATCGCCTGTGTCGGCGATGACAGCTTCGGCCACGAGATGCGTGAAACCTTTGCCCGTGAGGGCATCAACACTGATGCGGTGATGATTGAAGCCGATATACCAACCGGCATTGCCATGATCCAGGTTGCCGAAACCGGCGAGAACAGTATCTGTATTTCCGCGGAAGCCAACGCCCGACTGACACCCGAGCGCCTCCTCCCGCACCAACCGCTGATTGAACAAGCCGATACCTTACTGATGCAACTTGAAACACCGGTAGAAACTATCGAGTCGGCAGCCCGTATTGCCAAACAATCCGGTACCCGGGTCGTGCTCAATCCGGCGCCGGCCCGAGCACTCTCAGATAAGTTGCTGCAACTGGTCGACCTCATCACCCCGAATGAAACCGAAGCCGAGCTGCTGACGGGCATTCAGGTAACAGACACCGCTTCGGCCCAACAGGCTGCCGATATCCTGCACGGCAAAGGGATCCCGCAAGTCATGATCACCCTCGGCAGCCAGGGTGTGTGGATCAGTGAGCAGGGCCAGGGTCGCCAAGTGCCGGGGTTCCGTGTCGAAGCCTGCGATACCACAGCTGCCGGCGATACCTTCAACGGCGCCCTGCTGACGGCGATGCAAGAAGGCATCACGCTGGACAAAGCGATTCGTTTTGCCCATGCTGCGGCGGCGATTTCTGTGACCCGCATGGGGGCACAAACATCTATTCCATATCGGCGCGAAGTCGAACGTTTTCTGATGGAACATTAATTGAACCGCCTGCCCGATGCCGAAACGACGGCCTTGGCGGCAGGCTGCTCTCCTATTCACGAGAGCGTTCAGGGAGTCATTATGGCGACAATCAAAGATGTGGCAAAACAGGCCGGGGTCTCGACCTCAACCGTCAGCCACGTGCTGAATAAAACTCGCTTTGTCAGTGAAGACATTTCTACCCGGGTCATGGCGGCGGTTGAAGCACTCAACTACGCCCCGTCAGCCCTGGCACGCAGTCTGAAAGTCAACCATACCCGCACCTTCGGGATGCTGGTCACCACCTCGACCAATCCCTTCTACGGTGAAGTAGTCAAGGGTGTTGAACGCCGCTGCTATCAGCACGGCTATAACCTGATCCTGTGTAATACCGAAGGGGATATCGAGCGCATGCACGCCAACCTCGATACCCTGCTGCAAAAGCGGGTCGACGGCCTGCTGCTGATGTGCAGCGAAGTCGAAGAAAAGTCATTTGATCTGTTCGGCCGTCACCAGCCGGTGCCAACTGTGGTCATGGACTGGGGACCAACCGACTTCCCGAGTGACAAAATCCAGGATAACTCGCATCATGGCGGCTATCTGGCCACTCGCCACTTGATTGAACAGGGCCATACCCAAATCGGCTGCCTGACCGGGCCATTGGATAAACTGACGGCACAGCAGCGCCTGTCTGGTTTTACTCAAGCAATGGAAGAAGCCGGGCTGATCATCAATCCGGACTGGATCATTGCCGGTAGTTTCGAGTGCGAAGGCGGAGAAGCGGCTTTCAATGAATTGTATCTACGCGGCCCACTGCCGACAGCCCTGTTTGTCTGTAACGATATGATGGCGATGGGCGTGATCAACACCGCGCACAAAAAAGGGATCCGGGTCCCGGACGATCTGTCGATTGTAGGCTATGACGACATCAAGCTGGCAAAATATATCACACCCTCCCTGACCACAATCCACCAGCCCAAGCACCGCTTAGGGCAACAAGCGGTCGATACCCTACTGGATAAAATCCAGAACAAACGGACAACCAACCAGGTGATCCAACTGGAACCGACCCTGATGGTCCGTGACAGCGTCAAGACACTCACCCCCTAACGCTATCCAGCCGCTTCGATACAGAAGCGGCTAACATCCCATTGCCCGCTTTCATTCTGTCTGGCCTGCTTCCATACTTATTGCCATTCTCCCCATGCTGTTCAATGAGGTTACTATGAATAAACCACTGACTTTCCCCGTTCTGCTCTGTGCCGGGCTTTCTGTTTCCGCGTTGCCAGGCGCCGCACTGGCCGCAACCCCCAGCTTTGACTGCAGTCAGGCATCCGGCACCATTGAGGAGCTGATCTGTCAGGAGGATGATCTCGCCACGCTGGACCGGCACATGGCAGAAGTCTTCCCGGCCGCGATGGCAAACTATCCGCAGTCAGAGCAAGCAACGGCCAAAGCGATGCAGCGAGGCTGGATCAAAGGCCGCAATGATTGCTGGAAAGCCGATGACAAAAAAGCCTGTGTTGAATCAGAATACAAAAACCGGATTGTAGAATTACAAATTACCGGCGGCCTGCTGGAGGTTCCTGAACCGGTCGCGTTCAAGTGCAATGAAACGGACAAACCGTTCACCGCCGTATTCTACTCGCAAACCGATCCGCACAGTGCCGTCTTGACCTGGGGGGATGATCAAGTCATTGCTCTCATCGCCCCTGCTGCCAGCGGCAGCAAATACACCGGCCGTAATGTCGAGTACTGGGAGCATCAGGGGGAAGCCAGAGTGACCTGGCTCAGTGAAACGCTGACCTGCCAGCCAGTTGGAAAATAAACAGGCCTGGTTACTGCAACCGAGTTCTTGGTAGAACTATGGCGCTCTTGGCGGAATCACAGCTGTAATGATCAAATGCCGGGAACACAAAAGCCACGGACTTGAACCTGTGGCTTTTGTGTTTGAAAACAGCGAGCCTAAAGGCTGCAAGCCTGCTGTTAGATCACCAACCCGCCATCAATTTTCAACGTCTGCCCGGTAATAAAGGCCGAGCGGTCACTGGCAAGGAATAAAGCTCCCTCAGCGATGTCCAGGGGTTTCCCCATCCGCTTCAGAGCCGTTTTTCCTTTCATATAATCCAGCACTTTCTCCGGCAGATCTACGGTCATCGGTGTTTCGATAAATCCGGGGGCAATGCAGTTTGCCCGTACCTCCGCACCTTTGCGGGCAAACTCTTTCGACCAGCCTTTGGTCATGGCAATTACGCCGCCTTTGGTCGCTGCATAATTGCTCTGGCCGATGTTACCGTCTGTGCCGACAATGGAAGACATGGTAATAATTGAGCCTTTGCCATTGTCCATCATCAGGGGTGCCACGGCCTGCGTCATGTTAAAGACCCCTTTGAGATTCACATCGGCGACCAAATCCCATTCTTCCTCGGTCATTTTCTCAATCAGGTTATCCCGGGTGATCCCAGCGTTGTTCACCAGCACATCAATGCGGCCAAATTCCGTTTTAACCTGCTCAACAAAATGAACGATGCTCGAGCGATCACACACATTGAGCTCAATCGCACGAACATTCGCAAATTGCGACTCCAGATCCGTCATGTCCGATGTATTCATATCGCAGGCATACACCATTTTTGCATCTTGGTTTGCAAACGTTTCCACAATGCAACGGCCAATCCCCTGCGCGCCACCGGTTACAACACAAATTTTATCTTTCAGCATCATTTCCCTCATCCTTAATACCTGTACCAGGTATGACATCCAGAAAGTGAACAGCGTGGGAAACACTTTTCGTCACTAACTCCGTTATTTCCCCCTATCTTAGATGAAATATGCAATACCATTACCAACATTGTTGCAAATCACCTTTTCGTATTAGGGATGAAGTAATAGCAAGATTTTGATGTCACAGTGATTTCATTGGTTTCTCAAACGCTCGTTTGCTATAACTGGGTGGTGACTAAATATTCACTAGGGCTGAACATGCTAGACAAGGTTGTCTTTTTTATTCATGTCGTACGGTCAGGTTCGATCAGTGAAGCTGCTAAACAAAACGGGATTTCGGCATCCGCTGCCAGTCGTTGGCTGAATGAACTGGAAGAGAGTATGGGCGTTAGCCTGCTCAGACGAACCACCCGTAAAATCAGTCCGACCCAGGCCGGTCAACGGCTCTATGATCGATTTACCCGGATCCATAGCGAAATTGACGACATCTTCAATGAAGTTCAGAACATGAGCAGTGAAGATCGCGGCACCATCCGCCTGGCCAGCACCCCCTTGTTCGCGAAACACTATCTCAGCCCAATCATCGGTGAATACCTAACCGAGCACCCGTCAATTAACTTTGTGGTGCTGGAAACTGCCTTTGAAGTCGACCACGTCCATGAGGTAGATTTCGCGATTCGAGCCAATGCCACCTATCGCGGCTTTCAGGACAAAGACAGCCTGCTGGTCAAACGCTCCTTGCTACGAGAGCCTTTGATGGCCTGCTGCTCGCCGACGTATATCGAACAGTTTGGTGAGCCGAAAATTCCGGACGACCTCAAACAGCACCTGTGCTTGTATGCCAGCAGCCTGGTCGGCGGCAACCGCTGGATCTTTGAACTTGATGGTGAATGTACTTCGGTAGAAATTGCCCAGACAGTCGAAGCCGATGACAGTGAAATTCTGAAAAATATCGCTTTGGCCAGTGGCGGGGTCGCCTATCTGCCAATCAGCCTGATCAGCAAAGACATCGCCCGGGGTCATCTGGTGCCGGTGCTGAAAAATTACATTAGCAGCGAATTCGAACTCAACTTATACTTTAAACCTCGAAAATACATGCCGGCCCGCTGCGCGAATTTTAAGGACTATCTCATTAAGCGGGTCCCAGAAATAGAATCCATCCGAAAAAAAGGAATTTACGATGGCCACGCTTCCTCAACCACTACAAATCTGGCTTGAGCAGTTCAACACCCTGCTACGCCAGTCTGAGCAAGCCGGGATCGCACCAAGTCCGGCATTAGCCCGTCAAGGATTGGCCGGGCTCACCGCCCAGTTTGTTCCCCATGCTCCCGATATCGCCCGAGTCGTTGACGGCACCATCAGCCAAAGCGCAATCCCCTGCCGTATCTACCACCCTGAGCCCGATAGCGAACTCCCGGTGATGCTATTTTTCCATGGTGGTGGTCATATGTGCGGTGATCTTGATGTTTACGACCCGATTTGCCGGAAACTTGCACACTATAGCCAGGCCATCGTTGTGAGTATTGATTACCGGCTTGCTCCGGAGCACCCATACCCGGCCGGATTGACGGATGCTTCTCTCAGCCTCTGCCAATTGTTTCCAACGTTGGATCACTATCAGTGCCGTTATCGAAATAAAGTGATTCTGGCAGGTGATTCAGCCGGCGGTGCCCTCGCCGCTACCGTCATCCAGTCGCAGTCGTCGTCCCAAGGAACAGCACAAGGCTCTCCCCGGCCAAATTCATTCCCGAAGGTGGATAAGCTGGTCCTGATTTATCCCAGCCTGGACTATACTCTGACCGCCGATTCATTACGTGAGAACAGCACTGGCTACGTGCTGGAGACGAAAAAGATTGACTGGTATTTCCAGCAATACTTGCAACAGCGGGAATGCCGGGAGTCAGTGTCCCCATTGTATGGAGAGATCAACCTCAACCACCCGGAAACCCTGGTCATCACCGCCGGTTTCTGTCCCATCAAAGATGATGGCCTACACTACCGGTTACGGTTGCAACGAGCCGGCATTCCCTGCCAGCACTTACATCTGAAAGACATGATTCACGCCTACCTCAACCTGGAAACACTGGTGCCGAACGCGTGTGATATGACATATCAATCCATTCGTGAGTTTATACAGCCGCATCACTGATGCCACCATAGCCTCACCCGCACATCTTGCAGATATAGAAAAGCCGGTCAAGTAAACTGACCGGCTTGGCTTTCATGTTTCGTTCGCTAGCGTGTGATCACGCAATGCAACTTAAGCTTCGAAACGTGGCTTGCTGCTACGCTCACCGCGACGACGGTCATTACCGTTGCCATGGTTACGCTCACCACGGTAGCTGCCACGGTGATCACCACCACGGTTACGGTCAAAGCGACGCTCACCGTCACGACGACCACGACCACCTTCACGGTTACCGTTGCCACGGAAACCACCACGGTTACCATCACGGCCACCACGACGGTGCTCACGCAGCACGTCATCTTCAACCACAACCGCTTGCGCTTCTTTCTGGCGAATACGCAGTTTCTTCAGCTGTGAGACAACTTCGTTGGTCATCTTCTTCGGCAACTGAACATACGTGTGCTCAGGGGCCAGTTTGATCGCACCGATGCTGTCTTTGTTCAGACCCAGCTCGTTCGCAATAGCGCCAACGATATCTTTCACCTGAACACCCTGCTCACGGCCAACTTGCAGTTGGTACGTATCCCAGTCAGCGGTGTTGAATGAACGACGCTCACGGCGCTCACCACGTTCACCGCGTTCACCACCACGCTCGTCGCGGCGACGGTCACGACGCTGCTTCTCACGCTCAATGGCCGCAATCATCGGGTCCGGGCCTTTATAGAACAGCGGACGGTTGCCCTGCTGACGTTTCAGCAGCATCGCAGCCAGGGTGGTCGCATCAACTTCAATGCCTTCCTGCAGCTTCTCAACCAGCTCAACGAAAGATTCCAGGCTCGCTTCTTCTTTCTGTGCTTCCAGCTCTTCACCCAGACGGCTCAGACGAGACGCGGCAACCACGTCACGCAGCGGCAGTTGGATTTCTTCCATGCGAGACTTGGTCACACGCTCGATGGTACGCAGCATGCGGATCTGGTTGGTACGAACCAACAGAATCGCTTTACCGGTACGACCTGCACGGCCGGTACGACCGATACGGTGAATGTATGACTCAACATCGAACGGAATGTCGTAGTTGAATACGTGCGTAATACGCGGCACATCCAGACCACGAGCAACCACGTCGGTCGCAACCAGGATATCAATCACGCCGCGCTTGATGTGCTCAACGGTACGCTCACGCAGTGATTGCGGGATATCACCGTGCAGGGCAGCCGCTTTAAAGCCACGGGCAGACAGCCAGTCCGCCAGACGCTCAGTATCCTGACGGGTACGAACGAAAACGATAGACGCATCCGTATCTTCTGTTTCCAGCAGACGCATCATGGCTTCGTCTTTCTCGACGCCCTTCACGACCCAGAATTGCTGCTCAACTTTTGAAACTGTACGGTTTTCGCCGGCAACATCGATACGCGCAGGCTCGCGCAGGAAGCGGTCAACAATTTCTTTCACGATCGGCGGCATGGTGGCGGAGAACAGTACGCGCTGCGCTGTTTCAGGCGCTTGCTCCATGATCCAGGTCACGTCGTCAACGAAGCCCATTTTCAGCATTTCGTCGGCTTCATCCAGCACGAAAGTATGCACTTCGTCCAGATGCAAGCGATCACGGGAGATCAGATCTTTCACACGACCTGGTGTACCCACCACGATATGTGCACCTGATTTCAGCGCACGCATTTGATCAACGATCGATGCGCCACCGTAGATTTCCAGAACCTTCAGGCCCTTGATGTTTTGGCCAAGGACTTTAATTTCAGCAGCCACCTGGATTGCCAGCTCACGCGTTGGCGCCATCACGATTGCTTGTGGTTTACGCTGGTCAAGATCCAGCTTGTTCAGCAGCGGCAGAGAGAATGCCGCAGTTTTACCAGTACCCGTCTGCGCTTTACCCAGCGCATCAGTACCGGTTAGCAAGAGAGGAATAGACGCCGCCTGAATAGGAGTCGGCGCAACGAAGCCCATAGTGTCAAGTGCGGATAGTAGTGTGTCGGCCAGATCTAACTGGCGAAATTCTGTAACAGATTCTTGCATTGGGATCCCAATATGTGATCTAAAAAAAACGGGCCCCTTTTGCTTTAGACGGTTCTACAACAGCAACCACAAGCATGGGCCTCGACTTTGAGGCGCGTATTGTGCGCGTTTACTTGATAAAATGCCAGAAAAAATTGAGCGTTGTCACAAATTAACTTTCAAACACCTATTTCTTAATCAATTATATTCACATTGAACCAAATAACGCGCACTCCCTTGAGATTAGCAAGCTCACCCGGGACTTGCAGGCACCTATAGGCCGCATCTCAACAAGGAGACAGGTGAATTCTTCACCAACTCTGCCGGGGATTACCCTTGGTTTTAAATCACGAAGGCCTTATAGTGTGTCGGTTCACAATCTGAGACCGGGTATAATGTTTCAAGACAATCCACTATTAGCACAGCTAAAAAAGCAAATTCAGGAAACGCTGCCGAAGAAAGAAGGCACCATTAAAGCCACGGACCGCGGCTTTGGTTTTCTGGAGATTGACAACAGCAAAGACAGCTTTTTCATTCCGCCGAACTACATGAAAAACGTCATGCACGGCGATCGTGTCATTGCCGTGATTCGGACTGAAAAAGAGCGTGAAGTTGCAGAGCCGCAGGAGCTGGTCGAGCAATTTATGACTCGCTTTATCGGCCGCATCAAACTGATCCGCGATCGTCTTCATGTTGTGCCGGATCACCCGCAGCTCAAAGATGCGATTAAAGCCCGTGCCATGAAAGGCCTGAACCCGGAGTTGCTGAAAGAAGGCGACTGGGTTGTTGCGAACATGACGCGTCACCCGCTGGTCGGCGACAACAAAACTTTCTTCTGCGAAGTGAAAGAAAAGATCACCGACAGCAATGATAAAATTGCTCCATGGTGGGTTACCCTGGCCCGTCATAACCTGCCAAATGCCGAGCCGGCACCGCAGGACAGTTGGAACATGCTGGAAGAAGGCCTGGAGCGTCGTGACCTGACCGCTCTGCCATTCATTACGATTGATGGTGAATCGACCAAAGATATGGACGATGCACTCTATACGGTTGCGAAAGAAGACGGTAGCTTCGAACTCACCGTTGCGATTGCCGATCCAACCTCTTATATCGAGGTTGGCGATCAGATGGATAAAGAAGCGCGCCAACGTGGCTTTACCATTTACCTGCCGGGCCGTAACATCCCGATGCTACCACGTGAGCTGAGCGATGAGCTGTGCTCTCTGATGGAGGGCGAAAAGCGCCCTGCACTATGCTGCCAGGTGACCATCGACAAAGATGGTGTGATTCAGGACGACATTGAATTCTTTGCTGCCTGGATCCAGTCCCAGGGCCGCCTCTCTTACGACAACGTCTCTGACCTGCTGGAGCACGGCAATGCAGAAGGTTGGGCGCCAAGCGAGGTGATCCGTCAGCAAATTGATGCCCTGCACGGTTTTGCTAACGCCCGTAGCGACTGGCGTGCCAACAACGCCGTGGTCTTCCCGGACCGTCCGGATTACCGCTTTGAGCTGAGCGAAGACAACGATGTGGTCGCGATTCATACAGATCCGCGCCGCACTGCGAACCGCATGATTGAAGAAGCCATGATCACCGCCAACATCTGTGCCGGCCGTGTGCTTCAGGACAAGTTTGGCTTTGGGGTGTACAACTACCACAACGGCTTTAATCCGGAAAAACTGGATACCGCGATGGAGTTCCTGACCGAAGCCGGGGCACCATTCGAAAAAGAGCAACTGCTGAGCCTGGATGGCTTCAGTGCCCTGCGCCGCTGGCTGAACGCACAAGAAACCACTTACCTGGACAACCGTCTGCGTAAGTTCCAGGCCTACAGCGAAGTTGGTAACAAACCGGCGCCGCATTACGCCATGGGTCTGGATGTCTACGCGACCTGGACATCGCCAATCCGTAAGTACGGCGATATGATCAACCACCGCCTGCTGAAAGCCATTATCAGCGGACAGGAGCCGAGCCAGATCCCCGATGATGAAGTGGGCGAGGAAATTGCCAACCACCGTCGTCATCACCGTATGGCAGAGCGCGATGTTGCCGACTGGCTGTATGTACGCCTACTGAAAGACGCCGTCAAAGAAGAGACTGTCTTTACCGCAGAAGTCTTCGACATCAACCGTGCCGGGATGCGTGTCCGCCTGATTGAAAACGGGGCAGCGGCGTTTATTCCGGGTCCGCTGATCCTGGACAACAAGAAGCGCATCGAATGTAACGGTGATCTGGGGATCATTAGCATCGATAACGTCCGCGAGTTCCAGCTCGGCGACATATTTGAAGTGAAGTTGGCTGAAGTACGTGCTGCAACACGCCAGCTGGTTGCCAAACCGGTCAAAGCGTTCCCGCCACTTGTTGAAGCGCAACAAGCGGATGAACCACAGTCTGAGCAACCGGCAGAAGAGAAAGCCTAATCGCTTGACTCACTGTCTATTTTTTATCAAGGGCCGGTTTTTAACGGCCCTTTTTTAACGCTTCCGAGCAGTTCCGCTTTCTTTCTCCTCCAATATTGTTACTCTTACCCCATTCCTCTTGTTTTAGCAGTACATTGAGTTACCCATGTCGGACATCGCAAAATCAGACGTTATTCAGCAAGTTCAACAGTGGCTGGAAGATGTGGTCATCGGCCTGAACCTGTGCCCGTTTGCCGCCAAACCCAACCGTAACAAACAGATTAAAATTCACGTCAGCGATACCGACACCGAAGCCGACTTGTTGGAAGATATTTATCAGCAAATCACAACGCTGGATAACACGCCGAGTGACGTGCTAGATACCACGCTGATTGTCACCCCGTCGCTGTTTTCTGAATTTGAGAACTACAACCAGTTTCTGGACCTGGTCGACGCCCTGTTGCACCAGCTCGGTAAAGAAGGCACCTACCAGGTCGCGAGCTTCCATCCGAATTACTGCTTCTACGGCACCCACCCGGATGATGCTGAGAATCTGACCAACCGCTCGCCGTTCCCGATCTTTCACCTGATCCGTGAAGCCAGCGTTGAGAAAGTGCTGAAACACTACCCGGATCCGGAAGGGATCCCCGAACGCAATATTGCTTGCGTGGAAGGCTTGTCCAAAGCCCAAGTCAAAGAGTTATTTCCTTTTCTTTTCAAATCCTTGTCAAGTTAAGCGAAACGCGGACAATCGTAAGATAAGGGCATCATACCGAGCACCTGAACCAAGAATCCTGTAGTTATGCCGACCGTCTCATTCACCCAACTCAGAACCGCCGGCGTGCGATTTAGCACACCGCTTGTCGTTGCGACTTTCATGCTTCTGTCATTAGAGTCGGTTCTGGCTGTGTTCGCTCGGTACCAGGACCTGTTGCTGGTACTCCCTTATCTGCTATTTGGCATAGTCATCCTCCTCAGCCAGCCGTTTAATCAGAGCAAAACCGCCCTGACGGCGATGATGATGATGATTGCTTTCTATATCATTCAGAATTATTTGCAGTCCCCGCTCAGCGAACCGCAAACCCGGCTGATTTACTTACTGTTAGCCACCTTGCTGCCGCTGAACCTGCTCCAGGTCCACATCCTACCGGAACGACGATTATTTTCCCGCTTCGGCACCGGCTATGTACTGTTCCTGTGCGCCCAATTGGGCTGGGGAGCCCTGGTGGTTAGCCATTTTGCCGAGCACCCCCTGCCCCAACTTTGGGAAAATTATTTCTATACGCTGAAATCCCTGTCCCCCTTACCACTGCTGCTGATCCTGCTCTATCTCGGGACATCCCTCGCCTGCGGCTCAGCGGTGCTCAAACGTAATCTGAGTCATGATCAGTCAGTATTCACCTGCTTGCTGTTTGCCGGGATCACCTTCGTAACCTTTCAACAAGCGTATATCTCTGCCGTGGCCTTTTCCCTGACGGGCCTGATCCTGCTGCTCAATCTCATCAGCTGTAGCCACGAGCTGGCCTATATCGACCCACTCACCGGGATTCCCGGTCGCCGGGCATTAGAAACCGAGCTCAAACACCTGGGCCGTAACTACACCCTGGCGATGGTGGATGTTGACCACTTCAAAGCCTTCAATGATACCTATGGTCATAAAACCGGCGATGATGTCCTCAAGCTGGTTGCACGAAAGATGCAGCAGGTCAAAGGGAGTGCCGAAGTGTATCGTTATGGCGGAGAGGAATTTACCATCCTGTTCAAGGGTAAAGATAAACAGGCGTGCATTCCTCATCTGGAGGCGCTGCGAGAGAGCATTGCTGATTACGAAATGACACTGCGTCAGCATGACACCCGACCTCGGGAAGACCAGCAAGGCCGAAAGAAACGCGGGAAGAAAACCAATCAAGGCACGGTTCAGGTCACGGTGAGCATCGGGGTCGCCGACAGCTTTCCCGACACGCACCCAACAGCTGTGATGAAAGCCGCCGACGAAGCGCTGTATCAGGCCAAAAAAGCCGGCCGAAACCAGACCTGCAGTTAATACCAATCGTTATCAATATGGTGTCGTCCGCGTCACCGCCAAACGCCGGGCATAAAAAAACCCGATGAATCACATCGGGTTTCGGTTACTAATTCAACTTACCCTTTTCTTTGCAGTCAAACGTAAGCCCAGCTATGCAGCAACGCCAATATCAATGCAGTACAGTGGATTCCTAATCGATCGGCGGCCAAACCATCATCAGGACTGTACCCGGGAGTTGCCCACCATAAGTGAAGTGGGCATTATTATTATCAATTCTGTGTGCAGCAGGATAAATGCCTTCTACGCATTATACTAGCAACCCAATGCACGGTTTCAAACAAAAAGATGCGGCAATTGTAACTATTTTATAAAGATAACAATTAACTCAGCCTTCATTATCGACATCCAAGGCAAACCGGACCTGAATATGTCGTAATAATCTGAAAAAGCTGAAAATCAAAAAGGCCTACCATCCAGGTAAGCCTTGAAATACGACAGTTCAAGCGGTGAAAAGTGATTAGCCTTTCACCCCACCCGCAGTCAGGCCACCCACCAGGAAGCGCTGAGCCAGCAGGAACACTGTGGTGATTGGAATTGCCGACAGAACCGCAGCCGCAGCAAAGTCGCCCCATAGGTAGTTCTGCGGATACAGATACTGCTGCATCCCCACCGCCAGGGTGTAATTATCAACATCGGTCAGCAACAGGGAGGCTACCGGCACTTCGGTTACCACGCCGATAAACGACAGGATAAATACCACCGCCAGAATTGGCACCGACAGCGGCAGCAGCACCAGGCGGAATGCCTGCCACGGTGTTGCACCGTCCAGGGCCGCGGCTTCTTCCAAAGAGCCGTCAATGGTTTCAAAGTAGCCTTTGATCGTCCACACGTGCAGCGCGATCCCGCCCAGATAGGAGAAGATCAGGCCACCATGGGTGTTCAGCCCCAGGAACGGAATGTACTGGCCTAAGCGGTCAAACAGGGCATACAGTGCCACCAGCGCCAGAACCGCCGGGAACATCTGGAAGATCATCATCCCTTTCAGAATGGTGCTCTTGCCTTTAAAACGCAGGCGGGCAAAGGCGTAAGCACTGGTGGTTGACAGCGCGACGATGATAATCGACGTGATCCCGGCCACTTTGACGGTATTCCACAGCCACAACAGGACCGGGAACGGCGGTGGTGTCACACTGCCGTCCGCATTGGTCACCGAGAAGCCCAGTGCCAGACGCCAGTGATCCAGCGTCGGATTGCTCGGGATGAGCTCACCGCTGGCAAAGTTACCTTCACGGAGCGAGATGGCAATAATCATCAACAGCGGGAACAGGATCATCGCCAGAAACAGGCAGAGTCCGATATGAGTTGCCCACACCCGGTATTTCAGAGATTTTGGTTGAACCATTGGCATGACGTTTCTCCTTAATCCTGCTCTAGGGTCGACTTGGTGAATTTCAGATTCAGCAGTGCCATCACACTGACCATCAGGAAAATGATGGTGGCAATTGCACCCGCCAGACCAAAGTCCTGACCGCCGCCGCCCTCAAAGGCGATGCGGTAGGTATAGCTCACCAGCAAGTCGGTGTAGCCCGCCGGCTCTGATGTGCCGACCATATTCGGGCCACCGGAGGTCAGCAGCATGATCATTACAAAGTTGTTGAAGTTAAACGCAAAGCTGGCAATCAGCAGCGGCGTCATCGGCTTGATCAGCATTGGCAGTGTGATCTTGAAGAAGTTCTGTACCGGGCCAGCACCATCAATGGCAGAGGCTTCATACAGATCTTCCGGGATTGCCTTGAGCAGGCCCATACACAGAATCATCATGTAAGGGAAACCGAGCCAGGTGTTGACCAGCACCACCATCACCCGAGCCATTACCGGGTCCGAGAACCAGGACGGCTTGATGCCGAACAGGGCTTCCAGCAGCATGTTGATTTCACCAAAGCTCTGATTAAACAGACCTTTGAAGATCAGAATCGAGATGAATGACGGCACGGCATACGGCAGGATCAGCAGCACACGATAGATACCGCTATACTTCAGGGGTTCCCACTGCACCACCACCGCCAGGACCATACCAACCGCCAGCGTCAAAGCCACAGCCAGGAAGGCAAACACAACCGTCCAGATGAAAATCCCGACAAAGGGTTCTTTAATCCCGTCGTCAGTCAGGACACGCTCAAAGTTCGCCCCGCCAACACCGACGACAAATCCAGGGGAGATCGGTTTATCGACAAAGTTGCCTTGATCGTCAACCGGTTGGTAATAACCAATCTCCATATTCGGTTTGTAGCGTTGCTGCGTCTGGTTATTAAGCAGCGTCAGGCCATCGTCTTGCAAGGTAAACAACGAGGTTTCCGCAGCGAATTTGCGCAGGCCACTCATGGTGATCGCGTGACCGTCCGGCATCAGCAATTCTGCCTGAGACAGGTTAGTGCGGTTTTTGACGATGGTTTTGATTTTTTCCTTCTCGCCCTGCACGGCATCCACTTCGCGCAGCTTCATAGTACCCGGTGCCGCGAGATCAAACACATCAGACCCCAGCAGCACGCTACCATCTTTGATGACAATCTGGTGCCCCTGCTCGACTTTGTACAAATCGAAGCGGTAGCTTTCACCCGATTGGAAGGTCCGTTGCTCCAGCACTGCCTGAGTCCGCTCCAGGGATAACTGGTTCGATGCGCTGTAGTTGGTGAACGCCAGCCCGACGGTATAAACAAGTGGGAAAATAATGAAAATCAGCATCCCGGCAATGCCCGGGAAAATATAGCGATGGGCGTAAGTTCGGTTACTGCCGAAGATATAAAGAGCCAGTGCGGTAAGAACAACTGTAAGCAATGCGAACGGGATTTCACCCTGCGCATACATCAGGATCGTGGCATAACCGTTGACCGCGCCGATCGTGCCGAGCAGTGACCATTTCAGCCACTGACGATAATTAAATTTCGGGCCTTCTTCTTGGGAATCTAAAAGCCCTGCACCTTGAACTGACTGCATCTCAGCTCCTCGCTAGCAAAATGACAAAAGAGAAATGGGGAGGAATTCCCTCCCCGGAAAAGATTACTTCAGCATGTGACGGGCTGCGTCATTCAGCGCCGCGTCCGTGTCCTGACGACCATCAACAACGTTCTTAATCGCATTACCCTGGGCATACCAGAATGCAGTCATCTGAGGCACGTTCGGCATGATTTCACCGTTCATGGCATTATCCATGGTGGCGGCGATGCGTGAGTCATTATCCAGCTTGCTCTGGAAGGACTTCAGCGCTACCGCACCCAGCGGTTTGTCATCGTTGACCATCCCCAGGCCTTCGTCAGTCAGCAAGTAGTTTTCAATGAACTCAACCGCCAGATCCTGGTTTGGCGATGCAGAGCTGATCCCCGCGGTCAAGATGCCGACAAATGGCTTCGACGGGCTGCCGTTCAGTTTTGGCAAGACGGCTACACCGTAGTTAATCCCAGACTTCTCAACGTTGCCCCACGACCACGGACCATTGATGGTCATCGCCACGTTGCCTTTGTTGAACTCAGCTTCAGAGATGCTGTAGTCCATATCCGGTGAGATCACTTTCTTGTCGATCAGGGCCTTGATGAAGTTCATGCCGTGTTTGGCACCGGCGTTATTGACGCCCACATCTTTCACATCGTAACCATTGGCAGTGAATTTAAACGCGTAACCACCGTCGGCAGACAGCACCGGCCAAGTGAAGTACGGTTCTTTCAGGTTCCACATGATGGCTTTCTTGCCATCTTTCTGTAGTTTCTTATCCAGGGCTTCAATGTCTTCCCAGTTCTTCGGCGGGGTCGGAACCAGGTCTTTGTTGTAAATCAGAGAAAGTGCCTCAACCGCGATCGGGTAACCGATGTACTTACCGTCGTATTTCACGGCATCCCAGGTGAAGTCGATGATCTTGTCTTTCACGTCCTGAGACGGTTTGATTTCTGCCAGCAGGCCGGATTTGGCATAACCACCGAAGCGGTCGTGTGCCCAGAACACGATATCCGGGCCATCACCAGCCGCGGCAACTTGCGGGAATTTTTCAGACAGGCCATCCGGGAAAGCAACTGTCACCTGGATCCCTGTGTCTTCTTCAAACTTCTTACCGACTTCAGCCAGACCGTTATAGCCTTTATCGCCGTTAATCCAAATCGTCAGTTGACCTTCTTCAATCGCGGCGTGTGCGTTTACAGAGCCAAGTGCGGCCAGGGTACAAAAAGCGACAGTGCTGAGGACTTTCTTCATTGTTAACATCCTTCATGATTGTTATTTGTCTGCTGCAGAATTATCTCTGTCAGCGCAATTTGCAGTCTGTATCATCCACCAGTCGTCAGCACTCAACATCATCCTGAGTCCTACGCCCCCTCCCCCCCAGATTTGAAAGCGTGATCTTCGTCGTCCCGATGAGTGATGCAGATCTAAAAACGACACTTGATTGTGATGCAACGCACATGGTACTGCGTTCAAATTGCAACATCAGCAGGGTAAACAACAAAGTGTGATCCAAGCACTCCTCCCCCCCTCATCCCCCTGTGAATTTCTTCTCAAGGAGGATGTTTCTCCCGTGGCGCTGGGTAAAAATAGCATCATACCCAATGGGGTAGATGAAGATGTTTTAACTGTTTGCTCAATGCAATTAATACCAATCACAGTTTGTTCTTTTTTATTGGAAACGACAGTACCGCGCTACTTCTTGGGGAAGTAAGTAGCACGGCTTTAGTCAGGGTAGCGATTCATTCCACTGCCTGAATGAGTGCCTGCTACCCGCTTTTTTTCTTCTCTACTGCCGAAAAATTCTTTACCGGCAAGGTACAGCATGAATATCATTCCCTCGCAAGGTACCTTGCAGGCAACAACAAACTTAGAGGAATAGGCTTGATGGCAAGTGTCACGTTACGAAATGTATGTAAGGCATATGGAGATAACCTGATATCCAAGAATGTGGATCTCGATATTGCTGAAGGCGAATTCGTGGTTTTTGTAGGGCCGTCAGGTTGTGGTAAATCGACCTTGCTTCGCTGTATCGCCGGCCTGGAAGATATCACCTCAGGTGATCTCTACATCGGTGAAGAGCGCATGAATGATGTGCCGCCGTCCGAGCGTGGGGTTGGGATGGTGTTCCAGTCTTACGCCCTGTACCCGCACCTCAACCTGTTCGACAACATGTCATTCGGCATGAAGCTGGCCAAAGCCGACAAAGCCGAAATTAAACAGCGCGTCGACCACGCCGCAGATATCCTGCAACTGGGTCACTTGCTTGAGCGTAAGCCGAAAGCCCTCTCCGGCGGCCAACGCCAGCGTGTTGCCATTGGCCGGACCCTGGTCTCCCAACCCAATGTATTCCTGCTTGATGAGCCACTGTCTAACCTTGATGCCGCGCTTCGGGTTCAGATGCGGATTGAAATTGCCAAGCTGCACAAGCAATTGGGTTGCACCATGATTTATGTGACCCATGATCAGATTGAAGCCATGACCATGGCCCAGAAGATTGTCGTGCTGGATGGCGGTTACGTCTCTCAGGTCGGCAAACCGCTGGAGCTGTACCATTACCCACAAAACCGCTTCGTCGCCGGTTTTATCGGCTCACCAAAGATGAACTTTGTGAGTGTCGCGATTGAGCAGGTTGAAGACGAGCGCGTGATGGTTCAACTTGCGAACGGGGCGAGCTTCTGGATCCCGGTGGACGGCACCACGGTTAACAAAGGCGATCGCATGTCACTGGGGATCCGTCCAGAGCACCTGGTGCCTTGTGACGAAGGTGATGCCTGTGTTGAAGGTAAAGTTCAAGTGGTCGAAAAACTGGGCTATGAAACCCAAACTTACCTGAACCTGGAACACATGGACGCTGATTTCATCTACCGCCGTCCGGATACCCTGCCGGTTGAAGTCGGCGACAGCTACAAAGTCGGCATTCCGGCACACCGCTGCCACCTGTTCCACAGCGACGGCCGTGCCTGCCGCCGCCTGTACCAGGAGCCGGGCGTTTAATTTCTGATTCCTTCCTTTTCACCACTTTCCTTTTTTGCGCTGCTCATGCTGAGCAGCGCTTTTTTGTATAAACTTATACATGCTGGTGGGACAGATTTAGTGTTTACACCCGGTTGAGATAGACGAATCGTTGATGGAGGATCATTGATGAGCAGCCACGACCGAATTGAAGATCTCGAACAGCGCATTTATATGGCTTATCAGGAAGGCGACTATCAGGAAGCCAAAGCCCTTGAGGCGAAAGTCAAAAAGTTAAGGGGGGACGCACACCTGTACGATGACAATGAGCCCTACTCAATTGAAGGCAAAGTATTTATAGACGAGTAGCCGATACGAGTCCACGGCTTCAACACTGGCACCGCCAGTCATTCTGCCCGATAACCAGGCAACCATCACCGACGACCCAACAAAAAGCGCAGCCAACCGGCTGCGCTTTATTATCGTTGCGCCTCATCTTCACTTAATCTGTGGCTTGTGCCAGATCACAGCTCTCCACCAGGCCTTGCAAATAATGTGGTGACTGCAACACCGGGAATGTCCGCTCGATCTCCGGCTCCGCAAAGCGGAGCTCACCAATCTCGGCCTGGTAACCCGGCTCAAGAATTGTCAGGGCTACATCCTGCCCGTCCACTTCGGCAGCTGCGGTTTCAGAGTCAAACGTCACCGTGACGGGCTCGTTCCCAACCGGCAACAACAGCTGATACTTGGCACAATTAACGCCGGTCAGGATCAGGGCCAGTTGCTCAGCACGGCTTGCTGTAGCCGGCTCGCTCAGCTGCAGCTGATACACTTGCTGCGTTTCCCTGCGCTGAAAACGCACTTGCAGCGCCTGCTGCTCAGGCTGCTCCGGCCCGAAGCCCACCACCGCATCGAACGTCTGCCAGGCCGACGGCACACATGGCGCAAGAGTCAGTTGGCCAGCCATCAGATCCGGCTGGAAACCCAGATAGTCCTGATAGCCGTTGCGGGTAAACTCAGAAACCGACCAGGCCTGGGCATACGTCCCGGTCGTGGTCAGCTCACCCTGCTCGGTTAAGAACGCATCCAGGTTTTCGCTCATGGTCCCGCGATGACCCAGGGTCAGAATTTGCCGGGACAGGCTCTGGGTCAGCTGATAGGCAAAATCGGAATAACCATAATCAGTCAGGCTGCTGACGGTAAAGCCCGCATTCCAGCCCCAGATGGTGCCGTTATGATACGCCGCATCTTTGTGATACTCGGCCCGGTTGGCATGATAAGGATGAAAATGGGGATCGGATTGCGACAGCGAGGTGATACCCCACGGGAACAGCAGCTCGCTGACCGCATTTTTTACCACTTTGGCACCGATGGCTCGCTCCAGCAGATCGCCCTCAAACGGCACGGTCAGTACCATCAGCTGGTTGGGTCGAACCTGCAGGTCACGACTGTTATCTGCGTGCAGGCGATCGGCCAGCATCTCCTGGTCGGTATCCCAGAACAGCGCCTGGAAGCTGGCTTGTACCCGATCCGCCAGTTGTTGATAATGCAGCTCGCCATCGTGGTCGTCGTTCAGCCGTGCCAACTCAACTGCCACCTTGAGGCTGGTATACCACAGCGCCTGAATATCATTGGCCCGGTTGCCACGGGCTGACCACGGCAGCTTACCTTCCAGCTTGGCATCCATCCAGGTATCCGGATCCCGGTGGGTCATCAGGCCATGGGGGTCAAGGTAGTTTTTCTCGATCCCGGCGATATAGGTCTGGACCACCGGATAGATGGCCTGGGCATAAGCGGCATCCCCGCTGTAGCGCAGATAGTCCCAGACTTCCCTTACCAACCAGGGGGTCCCGTCAGTGGTGTTATAAATTCGGTTGGTCAGGCTTGTCACTCGGTTCGGGACCCGGCCAAAGTTGATATCAGTCTCATCCGTTTGCTGCATCGCCGCGAAGTTATCAAGGATCGCTCGGGCATCGTCATAATCGCCATTCACCAGACAAGTGCCCGACAGCGCAATAAACGAATCCCGTCCCCAACAATCCTTAAACCACGGCAAACCCGCCCAGATCCCTTTACCGTACTCATTCGATACAAAGACTTTTGCCGACGCCTTGGCCCACATCAGCGCCCGGTTATAGTCCATGTCCGACGTCCACAGATAAGAGCGGGTCAGCATGTCATAGACCTGCTGCTGATGGCGGGTATAACCATCTTCCGCCACCAGGGCTTGCGCGGCAGCGACCGCTTCGTCTTCACTGCGGGCAAACGTCAGGTAGACGGTCATCTGCGTTTCAGGCGACAGGGACTCAATCATCGGTTTGACATGGCTGCCGCTCAGGTGCACCACCTCATTTAACGCCGGGACCTCGGCAAACGTGACTTCACGGCAACGGAACGGCCGGTTGGCTGTGATTGCGATAAATGAAGGCGTCGCTTCCTGGCGCAATTCCGGCGCCAGCGCATACACCACCCCGCCCTCAAAGGCTTTCACCGTTGAGGCATTGATCGCCAGATTCAACTGCGACGCGATAGCCAGCGTCGTCGGCTCAGTCGCGCGAACCGTCAGGGCTGCGGCCCGTTGCCGGGACAGTAACATCAGGGTGTCGCTGACTCCCGATTCGAAATGGTGAGTGACACCATACGGCAGGATATCCGCCTGACTGGCCGTTGTTTTATCCTGGATTTGACCATCGATAAACGAAGCGAAAGTGCCCAGGTACCAACCCTGCTGATGGCGGTATTTGCCCGCGGCAACAAAGCCATGCGTGCTCCCTTCATAGTAGCCGTCAACGTTATCGCCAAATACAAAGGGAGCAGATGCCGTCTCGCAAATGGTCAGTTGCCTGAAAAGCTCCGCTGGCGCCAGTACCGGGGCTGCTTTACCTTGCAGGGCAGCCTGCCCGGCCATGATCTGAAATTTACCGGAAAACAGTGCCCGCTCCAGCGCTGCATCCCGATTTTCGCCACCGAGGCCAATCAGCAGCGATGGCGCTTGCGCATCAGCCACGGTCAGCGTGAGGGTATAAAGCCCGGTCGCCGGGGCCAGAAACGTCAAATCATTCCCAATTCCCTTAGCCGGAACCAGCGTCTGAGCATTATCCACGCTGCACGGCACGGCTTTGTATTTGTCGGCTGAAAACGTCAGGTGCTCGCTTCCCGCCTGATCGGAAATTTTGAAACTATGCTGATCGGCCGGCAGGCAAATCACGGCCTGATACTGGCCGGCGCCCATGTAATGCATCGGCGTATCATTGCCCCAGCCATTGAAGGTACCTTTTACATACAGTGTCTCGCTGTATGGCATCGCTGTTAACCCATTCACGTCTTTTTATCCCTTGTCTTAGCAGCAAGCCGGAATTGCAAATACCTGCACGACCCGGCCTGAAATACGCACAATGCGCAGCAAGCTGCGCATTGTATTCACTCAGGTAAAATCCCTGTTACTTGATCTGCTTGGCAGCCGTATCCAGCGCTTCTTTCACACTCTGGCGGCCCAGCAACGCATTTTCAATCGCGGCACCTTCAGCAAACCAGTAAGCGGTCATTTCCGGAATATTCGGCATGATCTCGCCATTTTGAGCATTGGTCATGGTTGCTGCAATCCGGCTGTCTTTCGCCAGCTCGTTCTGGAAAGACTTCAGCGTCACTGCGCCCAGTGGCTTATCATCGTTCACCGCTTTCAGGCCTTCATTGGTCAACAGGTAGTTTTCCAGAAATTCGACTGACAGATCCTGGTTCGGGCTGGCCGCATTAATCCCGGCACTCAACACCCCAACAAACGGGTTGGATGCACCGCCATCCAGGGTCGGGAAAACAGCCACCCCATAATTGATTTTCGATTTTTCCAGGTTACCCCAAGACCATGGGCCATTAATGGTCATGGCCACATTACCCTTGTTAAATTCTGCCTCGGAAACCGCGTAATCCATATCCGGCGATACCACGCCTTTCTTGGCCAGATCGACCAGGAAGCTTAACCCGGCAACACCGGCGTCACTGTTAATCCCGATTTGCTTACCGTCAAAACCGGTTTCAGTTTTCTTGAAGGCATAGCCGCCGTTGGCAGAGATCATCGGCCAGGTGAAGTAAGCATTCTTCACATCCCACATAATGGCGGTCTTGCCTTTGGCTTTCATCGCCTTGTCGATGGCATATAACTCTTCCCAGGTTTTCGGCGGCTCAGGCAGCAAATCTTTGTTATAAATCAGCGACGGGGATTCAATCGCAACCGGATAGCCTACCAGCTTGCCTTCATAGGTCACGGCATCCCAACTGAAATCGACCAACTTCTGCTTAAAGGACGCCGATGGATTCACCTCCGCCAGCAGGCCGGCTTTGGCGTAGCCGCCGAAACGATCATGGGCCCAGAAGATAATGTCCGGACCGCCACCCGTGGCTGCCACCTGTTGAAACTTGGCTTCCAGCGATTCCGGATACTGAACGTTCACCTTGATACCGGTATCTTCTTCGAACTGACGACCCACCTCAGCCAGGCCTTC
The DNA here is from genome assembly GCF_024380015.1 of Photobacterium atrarenae. Classification (NCBI taxonomy): domain Bacteria; kingdom Pseudomonadati; phylum Pseudomonadota; class Gammaproteobacteria; order Vibrionales; family Vibrionaceae; genus Photobacterium; species Photobacterium atrarenae. The sequence continues at coordinate 1,571,127 of NZ_CP101509.1, read as the reverse complement.
GTAACCTTTATCGCCGTTAATCCAGATCAGCAGCTCGCCTTCCTGCATCGCAGAAGCAGCAAACGGGAATGCCAAAGCAGTGGTCAAAGAGCAGAGGGTCAGCGTTTTCAGAACACGTTTCATAGTCGATTTCCGTTATTGAGAGTCAGTTGTACCAATCGTAGTAAGTGACTGATCATCCTAGCGTGTTAAAAAGCTCGATAACTTACTGTGATTGGTATTAATTATTGTTTTTGAACCCCTGTATTGTCCCTCTCCGCCCCCGGGATGAGCATCCTCCCCCGCCCTACGCCCCCTCGGGGTTTCAGGCAACACTGTGAAGCGTTACACATTTTGTAGGACAAACATAACGGTGGCTACCTGCCAACAGTAGGCACAACGATGGCGATTCTCAGAATAGAAATCCGCTGATTGGCCCCAGCTCGCGGATTAAGACTAGACTTAACCTCAACAAGCAGGCTTTTGTGTCAGGCCGCGCAAAAGAAATGGGTTTGTTTGAGAAGCGGTCACGCTCATCGAGGAGATGAATGATGAAACTAAAAGCACTCTTCATTGCTGTCAGCTTACTGTTTGCGAATGTAGCGATGGCATCAGGCCATTGCACCTGGTATATCCAGGATCGTGGCTGGTGTACCCCTTATTTCCCAGCAGATGATCATAAGCCTTACAAAAAATAAGCATGAAAAAGCCGCTGCACTCAAATCAGCGGCTCTCATCATCAACACAATTGTTCGATCGTTTCGCCCAGTCAAACACGCTCTAGTTTGAAGATCTTTGCGCCAAGGGCCGGGACCCGAACCGCAATCTCGCCACGGGTCTGCACAATCTGAAGCGGTATGCGCTCATCACCGTAGAGCTGTTCGACCAGCGTATACTCGCCATCCGGCAACTGCCAGCTATCAACCAGTGACGGTGGTAGCTGAATCGGCACGGTACCCAAATCCGTATCGGCGAAGTTTGCCACCATCAACAGCTGTTGCGTGCCGTCATAACGACTGAAGCAGAACAGTGACTCCGGATAGGCAGCATTCGACGCACGGTTATCGCGGTGAATTTCCCGGTACTCGCCCAGCATCGCCGAATTGTTCAAGGTAAAATTCAGCAAGCGACGGTAATAATCACGGAGTTCTTTTTCGCCATTGCTCAATTGCCCGCCGTCAAAGCAGCCTTCATTCATCCAGCGCTGATGGCTCGGTACCCCGAAGTAATCGAATATCGTTGTGCGGGACTTCAGGCCGAACCCGGCATCCTCGGTTGCCGCTTCCCCCACCTCCTGACCAAAGTACACCATAGTCGGCGAGCTGCTCAGTGTTGCCGACACCAGCATCGCCGGTTTTCCCTTACGGGCATCCCCGGCGAATGCTTCATGGGCTAGCCGCTGTTCATCATGATTATCAAGGAAATGCAGCATGTGGTGTTCGATATCCAGCATCTGATCCTGAACCACAGCAATCGCATCCGTCGAACCCTGGCCCTGGAGGATAGCCTTGAGGGTGTCGTACAGATCGACTTTGTCATACAGGTAATCCATTTTGCCGAGATGAATATAATCACGATACAAGTCCGGCTGATACACCTCTGCCAGCAGAAAAGCATCGGGGTTGGTCTGTTTAATGGCCGAGTTCAGATAGCTCCAGAACTCTACCGGCACCATCTCAGCCATATCATAGCGAAAACCGTCCACGCCCAGCGCCAGCCAGTACAGGGCGATATCCCGAAACTTGTGCCATGAGTCCGGTACAGACTGCTTCTGCCAGAACGCAAAATGCGCTTCAGCGCTTTGCTGTGCAAACCCGGCTGGTAATTCGGCAAAATCCTTGCGGCCATCCGGGCGGACGCCATAGTTCACCTTGACCGTTTCATACCAGTCATCAAAAGCCGGTTTGGCCAGTCGGGAGCCATTCCCGGTCCATTTGGCCGGAAATTCCTGGTATGGCTGCGCCAGTGCCGGATGTGCCTCGCCGCCCAGCGGACGATAGCCATTTTCCGGATCCGGCACTTCAAAAGTTTCATCAGGGATATAATAGAAATTATTGTCACGATGATACGCTAGGCTCGTATCGTCAGATGCGCCGAAATCTTCCACCCCTTCCGGGTTGCTCAGCCCCTGGTAGCGCCGCGCGACGTGATTGGGCACGATATCGATGATCACCTTCATCCCGTGGCGGTGTGTGCGTGCGATCAACGCCTGAAACTCAGCCAGACGGTTGGCCGGGTCATCCGCCAGATCCGGGTTGACGTTGTAGTAGTCTTTCACCGCATAGGGCGAGCCGGCACGGCCTTTAACCACACTCGGGTGATCGGACTGGATCCCGAACGCACTGTAGTCGGTCACCAGCGCATGATGCGGCACGCCGGTAAACCACAGGTGGGTCACGCCCAATTCGCGTATGGCTTGCAGCGCGGTGTCAGTAAAGTCACTGAACTTGCCGACACCGTTTTCTTCTATCGTTCCCCAGAGGCGATTGGTGCGGTTTTTATTGCCAAACAGCCGGGTGAACACCTGGTAGACCACATATTTATGCTTTGGACAGGCAGCATTGGAATAACTCATTTTCGTAAGACTCAGGCAGGCTAAAAAATCAGATGAGGTACTGGCACAGGCCGTACAAAGGCCAGCCCTGCGCCAGACGAGATTTGCGAGCTACTTTTGCATCAGCTCAATGAAGGTCGCTTCCGCGGTGGTCGATCCAGCGCGTTTTGCTTCTTCCATCAACTTCAGGGCTTTTTGAATATCGTTCTGTGCCACAGCAGCTTTGATTTGGCGATTATAAAAGGCTTCGCTTTCCGCCAACATCGGGGCGCCAGCAGTCACCGGCACGGCCGCTGGCTGAGATGCCGGCTTGACCTGTGTTGTGCCGCGCGACGGCTGGGTTTCCCCAACGCGATATGCCCGCATGTTGAGCGCTTTCAGCTCCAGGGTCAGGGAGCCAAAGCGCTGATGCTCAATGACCGGATCAGTCACCATTGGCCGAGCCAGGCCCAACTCTTCGGCACGAAGACGCTCCGGATGCGGAATAGTGATCGAGTCCTGGCGATAATCTCGTGGCGAATACACCACCAGATACGGCGTTGTGGCCTGCTCCATGGTGAACCGATGTTGATAGCTGTTCAGGCTGAACAGCTTCGACGGGGCGACCTTAAATTCATCCAGCTCGATGCTTTTCACCGGCTGAAAATTCGGATCCAGGAGCAACACTTTTGGCGCAAACACCCCTTCTGACTTCATCCAGCTGTTCAGTGTAACCCGCATCCGCTCGACATTTTCCGGCAGGGCAAACGCCGCAAAATAGCTTTTGCCATCCGGGAACTGGCCCACCTGCGAGTATTCATCAACAACAAAGTCAATCTCGTCCCCTTGCATCGGCACCCAGGAAAACTCACCATAGGTGTTACAGCAGACCGTTGCATTCACAGCAACATCTTTTGATACCGCCACGGGTGAGGCAGCGCAGCCAATCAGGCTCGCGGTCAATAAGGCAGCGAAGGTCATTTTCATTTTACTCATCTTTGTTCTCCCATACCCGAAACGACTGATTGGGTATATATCTATTGCCTTGCAATCAAACCTACCGCAGAAACCAATAGATATATACTCAAAAAGGCAGCCCGAGGGCTGCCTTGTTCCAAAACCGGTTTAGAACCAGATTTCAGTGTGAACACCCACAATCACGTCGTTGTCGCCGCTCTTGATACCGATGATATCAGCACTTGCCTGATCATCCGCTTTTACATAGCTCACATATGGCTTGATTTGTGGACGACCGAAGTAATCCGCGTTCACAGTGAATGCAGACGCCAGCTCCAGGTTGTAGATGTCACTTTCTACTGAATCACCCGTGCGTCCCCCGAAGTACCCCTCTTTCCCTTCTTCATGGCCGTAAGATGCGGTCATTTCCAGGCGCAGATTATCGTTTACTTTGTACGATGGGCGAACCGCAATCAGATAACGTTTCAGATCTTCTGCACCCCATAGCTTGTCCAGTGCGCCGATATATGTCAGCTCAGAACCCATTTGCAACTTATCCGTGATATTCAGCACACCGTATGAAGTGATGAACAGAGACTGCGCATCATCGTCACCGCCGCTCCAGCCACCGAAGTTTACGCCGCGGTTTTGTGCAACACCTTCACCGTAAGCAATGGCAGTTTGCGTCCAGCCGTCCAGGCCGTAGTAGTCACGGTTATAGGTAATCGCAGCGCCAATACCGCTGTCTGAGTCAGAGTCTTTGTTTGCCTGAGACATCACTTTCAAGTCAAAGTCGAAGCTGCCGCCCAGCGCTTCTACACCGTAGTAGTAGAAGTCCAGAGATGTCAGGGTGCTACGCTCGTCATTTGGCTCAGCAGCACCGGCATCCGGGTCAGCTGAAACCACGGCAACCCCAGCAGTGTTTCCGCCCATCTTGGTCTGGATACCGGCACCCACACCGGAAGACTGTTTCCAGAACTCACCAGACAGCAGGCCTGCAGCACGGTTCAGGTAGCGCTGACCTGCCCAAATCGAAGTATCTTCGCCCAGGAAAGAAAAACCACCGATTTCAACAAAGGTTTCTTTTACTTCGAACTGTGCTGTAGTGTTGTCTTTCTGGCTGCCAGAAGAAGTGTAAGCGTAGGAGTTACCATTACCGAATTCGGAACGAACCACGAAGTCAGACCAAACACCATTTTGATGTTCCGTGTGTTTTTTCACAACAAATTCGACTTGGTTGGTGCTTTTACCGTGCGTGCCCGCCGTTTTGTAATCCGGCTTGCCATATTCAGTATCGACAGTTTCGCCTTCGACCATGCGGTAATTCATCGAGCCGTAACCATGTACTTCCCAACCGTCAGAAATAACATCCGTTGCTGATTCCGCTGCAACTTGCCCGGAAGCAAGTGCTGTCAATAATGCCGCTGCTACAGGTACTAACTTGTGTTTCATAGGAATGTCCCTTCTAATTTTTGTATTCGACTGCGGTGAAGCAATCTTTTCGGGACTCATATTCAGCTCTCTGTCAGGAAGACGCATCCTCCCAGCCCCCGGCGTAGGCAGGAGGAGGAGCAGGGCGTAGTTATGAAGGCGTAGACAGGATTCGTGAGGCGCATCACGAAGATTAGGCGTAAGCCTGTAATAAAGATACAGAATGAAAAAGAAAATTAAGAGCTATATCACTTAATTGAAATCAGAATGAAAAAATCAGTTATTGGGTGAGCATTTAATTTTTTTCAAAAAAAATCACTGCTTGACTGTTGCTCAATTCCCGATTTAATAACACCTATAAACCGCAAAAAATATAAACAGAGAAGTCGTAAATGTTCGCTAAATTAGCGCAGCCCTATCCTCTAGGGGCTACATTATGTGATCAAGGTTGTAATTTTTCAATTCATTGCCCGGAAAGTAACAATATTCAATTAATTCTATTTGATGAGCGGAATAACAAAACCGTCATTGAATTAGAGCATCAAAAAATGGGAATTCGTTATACCTTTGTCCACGGTGTCAAAGCCGGACAGGTGTATGGCTACCAGGTGCAGGACAAAAGTGGCACACGCCTGATCCTCGATCCGTACGCCCAGGCGCTGAATCAGATCCCCCACTACACCGAGCCGTTCTCTGCCGAAGCCAGCTGGGCGTTTGCCAAATCGGTCGTCACCAATCATGACTTTGACTGGCAAGATACACCACGCCCGCAAGTGCCTTACGAAGAAACCATCCTGTTCGAAACCCATGTCAAAGGATTCACCAAACGTCATCCGGAGATGAATGAACAATGGCGCGGCACCTATCTCGGCCTGTGTCAGCCGGAAATGCTCGCATTTTTCAAAGCTCAGGGAATCACCTCGCTCCAGCTAATGCCGGTCACCTCCTGCATGTCTGAGCCCCACTTGCTGAAGATGAACAAAATCAACTTCTGGGGTTATAACACCTTGTGTTTTATGGCACCAGAGCCCCGCTATGCAGTACACGATGCCGTAACCGAGATGAAAACCATGGTACGGACCCTGCACCAGCACGGTATTGAGGTGATCATGGACATCGTCTTTAACCACACTGCTGAGGGCGGTGAAGGCGGGCCACAGTTCCATTTTAAGTGCCTGGACAAAAGCCACTATCTGCTTAACAGCGGGAAGGATTACGTGAACTTCACCGGCTGTGGCAACACATTTGATCTCAGCTACCAACCCAGCCTGAATATTGTCCTCGACACCCTGCGCCACTGGGTCACTCACTACCATATTGACGGTTTCCGATTCGATTTGGCCGCGACGCTGGGCAGACGACGGGAGCACTTCGATATCCACGGCGCTTTCTTCAAAGCCATTGCTCAGGATCCACTCCTGCGCCAGGTCAAGCTGATCGCAGAGCCATGGGACGTCGGCCCGAACGGCTACCAACTGGGACATTTCCCACGGGGCTGGAACGAGTGTAATGACAAGTTCCGCGACACTGTGAAAGGCTACTGGCTTTGCAATCACAACCCAATCAAAGAGCTGGCAACCCGGATTATGGGCTCCCGCGATCTGTTTAGCGCCGGGTGCTGGCCCGACAAACTGCCGGTGAATTTTGTCAGCTACCATGACGGCTTTACCCTGCGCGATCTGGTGTCGTATAACCATAAGCACAATCTAGCGAACGGCGAGAACAACCGAGATGGCCACGGCGACAACCGCTCCAACAATCAAGGGATCGAAGGTGAAACCACCCGTCTGTCGGTACAGTACAAACGGGAACGGCAAAAACGTAACCTGATGGCGACCCTGTTGTTTAGCTTCGGTATCCCGCACATTCTGGCCGTTGACAGCCTCTCGCACACCCAGCGTGGCAATAACAACGCCTACTGCCAGGATAACGAGATCAGTTGGGCAGATTGGCAACTATCCGAAGAAAGCGAGCAGTTCAGGGACTGGCTGGCACAGATGATTGCCGCGCGTAAACAGTGGATGAGTCCGTTTATCCGGGCTTTCAGCGGCAAAGATCGCGGTCATCACCGGATCCACTGGCGCCGCTCCAACGGCCAGCACATGAACGCCGAAGACTGGCAAGGCCTGGAAGCCTTTGCCCTGTACCTGGGTTTGTATAAAGACGGCGAAGAATTGCTGTTTTTAATCAACCACTCCAGCATCCCGACCCGCTACCGGCTGCCGCAAGGCGGGAAATGGTCGGTCATTTGCGATACTTCGGATTCTCAGCTCCGTCCGCGCCAGATCCAGACGACTTATATGCAAAGTGCCAAGTCACTGACGATCCTGCACCGAGCCTAAATCTAAACGCAAGGCGAAGCCGGACCCGGCGAAAAACACAAGTCGGGTTCCTGCAGGAACCTACATCCACAAATACAAAAAAGCGCCCGGCCTATCCATGATAAGCCGGGCGCTCTTTCATCAATCCCTGGCGCCATTCAAGCCCGGCGCCGGAGTGATTTCAGGATCTATTTCAATGACGATAACAGCATGGCAAACGACTCATACGGTTGCAGTGTCACCGTCGCTTCCAGTTGCTGACGCGGCGCATAGTTGGCAATCACACATTCAGCCTGTGATGTTTGCAGCGCTGATGGCATGGCCAGGGTCACTTTTTCTGCGCTGAAGTTACTCAGCACAAACAGGCGCTGGTTGTCATCCTGACGAATATAGGCCAGTACCTGGTCGTGCTCTTCAAAGACCGGCTCAAAGGCACCACGCACAATCACCGGCAGCTGTTTGCGCAGGGCAATCAACTTTTGATAATGGTAAAAAATCGAGTTCTGATCATCCAGAGCGTCAGCCACATTAATGCTCGGGTAATTTGGGTTCACCGCTAGCCAAGGCTGCGCCGTGGAGAAGCCCGCATGCGCTGAGCTGTCCCACTGCATCGGCGTTCGAGCGTTATCGCGGCTGTTTTCATGTACCGCTGCCAGCATGGTCTCCGGCGCAACACCATTGGCTGTCCGCTCCTGGTAGAAATTCAGGGTTTCGATATCCCGGTAGTCATCAATGCTGTCAAAGGCGACATTGGTCATGCCAATCTCTTCGCCCTGATAAATATAGGGCGTGCCTTTCATCAGGTGCAGCGAAGTAGCGAGCATCTTGGCCGACTCAACCCGGTATTGGCCTTCATCCCCATATTTGGAGACCACCCGCGGCAAGTCATGGTTGTTCCAGAACAGCGAGTTCCACCCCTCATCTGCCAGTTCCACCTGCCACTTGGTCAGCACGCGCTTCAGCGCCGGAAGATCCAGCGGGATCGGCTGCCATTTATCGCCGTTTTCCCAGGTCAGGGTAATGTGCTCGAACTGGAACACCATGGAAAACTCTTCCCGTGCCGGGTTACTGTACAGCTTGGCTATTTCCGGGGTCGCGCCCCAGGTCTCACCCACCGTCAGCAAATCTTTATCGCCAAAGGTAGCACGGTTCATCTGCTGGATCAGCGGGTGCAGACGCGGGCCGTTACCGGTGATCCCTTTATCGATCTCTTTGCCGATCAGATCTATCACGTCCAGACGGAATCCGCCGATCCCCTTCTCGATCCACCAGTTCATCATCCGGTGGACTTCTTCCTGCACTTTCGGGTTTTCCCAGTTCAGATCCGGCTGACGCTTGGAGAACAGGTGGAAGTAGTATTCACCCGTTTGTTCATCAAACTGCCAGGCGCTGCCACCGAAAATTGAGCCTTGATCATCCGGTGCCGAGCCATCTTCTTTCGGCTGACGCCAGATATAATAATCACGGTACGGGTTATCTTTCGACTTGCGTGCTTCCACAAACCATGGGTGCTCATCCGACGTATGGTTGACCACCAAGTCCATAATAATCCGGATATCCCGTCGCTTTGCTTCGGCTAGCAGCTGCTGCATGTCCGCCATGGTGCCAAATTCCGGGGCAATATCCTGGTAATCCGATATATCGTAGCCATTATCATCCATCGGTGAACGGTAGACCGGCGAGAGCCACAGGACGTTCACACCCAGGGTTTTCAGGTAATCCAGTTTGCTGATGATCCCGGGCAAGTCCCCCATCCCATCCTGGTTCGAGTCACAAAAACTACGGGGATAAATTTGATAAACAACGGCGTCATGCCACCAGTTCGGCATCGTATACATCGCAAAACACTCCGTGAGAGAAAAAGAACAGCAGATATCTTGATTTCCAATATCATAGAAGCCTAAACAGGCGATGAAAAATACGATCCCCCGACAATGATATTCAAAAAACCAATATCATTAGCGTTTATACCGATCCAGATCACAGGATTGCCGACTGACGGATTTTCTTTAAAAGCCAGAAATGTGAGACTTATCGCTATTCGCCTTTTCCCAGCGCCCCTCCTGAATAGGCCCAAGATATGGACAAGCATTATCAGCAGTTTCTCGTCGTTGCCGAACTCGGCAATATCAGCCAGGCAGCCGAGCATCTAGGTCTCAGCCAGCCGACCCTGACCAATAATATGAAGAAGCTGGAAGCTGCGTTTGATGTACCGTTATTTATTCGCAGGTCCAAGGGGGTTGAGCTGACCGAGTATGGTCTCAAATTCCAGGAGCAAGCGCTGGATCTGCAACGCCGTCATCATGCCCTGCTCCATGCCATGGCCGATCTGAAAGCCCGCAAAACCCGCAAATTGAAAATCGGCACCGGGGATGCCTGGTGGGAGCTGTTCGTCAAGCAGGCGCTCCAGCACTACAGTGCCGATCACCCGTCCATTTCGGTGCAACTCGAATTCGGCAACCACCTGAAACTGATGGATTTACTGGTACACGGTCATATCGATCTGTTTGTCGGTCATGAGATTGTCGGCCTGTCACGTAAATGCCCGGTCCGCTTTATTCCGTTGTTGCAAGATGAAGAAGCGCTGTTTGTCCACCAGTCGCATCCGCTGCTGGTCAATCAGCGCACGGCAACCGACATCGAATTATACCCCTTACTCCAGGTAACTCCGGATTCAGAGCACTTCCGTCAATTACTGGAGAACCCACAACCCAAGCAACTCAATTTGGAGCGCCAAAAAGCCTCGGAGCGGATTGTTTATGAAATCAACAGTCTGTCAGCCAGTCTCGATATGCTCCGCCATACCCGGGCCATTATGCCGTATCCCAAGTCCATGACCGTTTTTTTTGCTCGAGCCGGCATTGTCCCGCTGCCAAGCGACGGGCTCGGACAGACCAGTACCGTCGGCCTCTATCAGCTCAACCAACTCCAGGCCGACCATGTCGAAGAGTTCAAACAACAACTCATTCAAAACGTGCCGCCGGCTGAAACCTACCCCTGACTCAAATTCTTACCTCGTCCTGAGTCAAACAATCAAGCCTCCGAGATGGAGGCTTGACCTGTCATTGAAGGCTTTATCCAGCTTCAGGGCAATCAGGCGTTTAGCGACTCCGTATTGCTAATGACTGAAGCACGAACGCCCTGCTCCTCCCCCAGGTACATCCTAATATACTGCTCAGCCGACTCACGCCACTCAAATTTACACGCCATCGCATTTTGCTGCAGGCGCTTAAACTCCTGAGGCTGCTGGCAATAGAGCAGCAGGCTGCGCTGAAGTTTGATCAGCAAGGCTTCCGGCGTCGGTGCCTCAAAGATAAACCCGGTTGCCACTTGCGGCGTTTGATCATAATCGATCACCGTATCTTTCAATCCCCCGACCCCACGCACAATCGGCAGTGTCCCATAGGCCAGACTGTACATCTGATTCAAGCCACAAGGCTCAAACTCCGACGGCATCATGAAGAAATCCGCCCCCGCTTCAACACAGTGGGCCAATGCGTTGTTATAGGCTTCAACAAACGCAAACTTATCGGGATACTGCTGTGAAATCTCGCGCAATGCCCCAGCCAGTGCCGGATCTCCGGTGCCAACGATCACGACCTGAACATCATTCACCAGGAAATCTTTAAGGATCGGCAGCAAATAGTGAATGCCTTTTTGCTCCGTCAGGCGGCAAACCATGCCATAGAGCGGAACATCTGCCACTGGTAAGTCTACCTGTTGCTGTAAATCTCGTTTACAGGCTTTCTTGCCCCGGCTTAAGCTCACCTTACCGGCTTTGAAGTTCTGCTTAATATACGGGTCCGTTTCCGGGTTCCAGTCACTGTAATCGCACCCGTTAATAATGCCGTAGAGATCATCAGCACGGGCGGTAAAGTCTGCGGCCATGCCATGGGAGCCGAGCTCTGTCAGCAACTCTGCGGCATAGTTCGGACTCACGGCATTGACTTTATCGGCATACGCTACGCCGGCTTTCAGCATACTGACATGCGCCGGATCCATCTCTAACTGGACATAACGCTGCTGGATTAATTCAGGGATCAAGCTGTACTGATCGTAATTAAAAACTCCCTTAAACACGGCGTTATGGATAGTCATCACGCTCTTTGTCTGAGCAAAGCAGGGGGCATCGGCATACCGGGTACGCAATAAAAACGGAACCAGTCCGGTATGCCAGTCATTACAGTGAACCACATCTGGCTGGAAGCCGAGCTTGTCACAAAGATCCAATGCAGCTGCACTGAAAAAAGCAAACCGCTCACCGTTATCCGCATAAGCCTGATTATTTTCCGCATATAACTCTGGGCGGTCAAAATAAGGCGCATCGACTCCATAAACTGTGACAGGGTCACTATCCGTTTCAAGGCTGAGGGTTTTGACCTGATAACCCACCGGCTGCGGCTGAGAGGAGACGAACAACTCTGTCTCTAATACCGTCCGGGCCTGCTCCCGGCCCGCGACTTTTCGATACAGGGGCATTACCACACGGACATCGTGTCCCATGGCCTGCAACGTGACAGGCAGCGCCTTCGCAACATCCGCCAGACCGCCTGTTTTTACCAGCCCCTCGACTTCAGAGGCAACAAATAATACCTTCAACGGCGCTTGCTTCGATTTCTTCCTAGTAACCAATTTTTGCTCCTTTTGGTATCACGACGACGCCATCCTCAGACACATGATATTTCTTGCGATCTTCTTCCAGATCTTCTCCAATCATGGTTCCCGGCGCGATCTGGACATTTTTATCGATGATAGCACGGCGAATCGAGCAGCCAGCGCCAATCTTCACATCCCCCAGGATCACAGATTCACTAATCGTTGTGCAATGGTCAACGTTGGTTCGGAATCCGAGCACCGATTTATACACCTTGGCACCGCGAATATAGCTGCCTGCTGAAATCATGCAGTTGTTAATATCGACTTTACAATCATCGCTGTCGAGGACCGTTGCTGGCGGTAGCGGCGGATAATAGGTATGCAGTTGCCATTGGCGGTTATACAGAGAAAACGGTGCATCTTCAGACAGCAAATCCATATGCGCCTGCCAGTACGCATCGATGGTCCCGACATCCCGCCAGTACCCGGTCGACTTCTCACCCGGAATATTATTGGTGGTAAAGTCGTACACATACACCTTCCCCTGCGGGAAGAGTTTCGGAATAATATCTTTGCCGAAATCATGGCTGGAGTCTTCATTGACGGCGTCCGCTTCCAGCTCCCGACACAGGACATCTGTTTCAAAAATATAGTTACCCATCGATACCAGGGCATGCTCCGGATCGCCCGGAATTGCTTTCGGCTGGGCCGGCTTTTCTTCAAAACCGATCATACAACCCCGCTCATCCACCTCGATCACCCCAAACTCGCTGGCTTCACGGATTGGCATACGTAACGCAGAAACCGTCAGAGCGGCCTCTTTCTCCAGGTGGAAGTTCAGCATCTGCTTCACATCCATCTTATAGATATGATCGCTACCGAAAATACAGACCTGCTCCGGCTCTTCCAGCTCAATAAATCTCAGGTTCTGATAGATTGCATCTGCAGTGCCGTCATACCAGCGCTTACCCATCCGCATCTGGGCCGGAATCGGATCGATAAACCGTCCAGTGATCCCCGAGACATTCCACCCTTTTTTCAAGTGAACATAAAGCGACTGCGACTTAAACTGCGTCAGTACATAGATCTTCATCAGATCCGCATTCAGGAAGTTATTGAGCGCAAAATCTATCAGGCGGTAACTACCACCAAAGGGCACAGCGGGTTTCGAACGGGTTACGGTAAGCGGTCGCAGACGGGAGCCTTCCCCACCTGCTAAGATCATTCCCAAAACACCTGCCATGATGTACCTCCTTGTTAATAAGCAATAACATTCATATATACCATAGGTAAATTCTTTATGAGAATGTTTTTGCACTAAAACATGACACATAAATTACAGCGTTAGAATTTTATTACAGCGTTCACAGATTCCGTTCTGTCGACTATATTTAATGCCTTGTTTTTTCCGGTGACCTCCCATTGATAGAAAACAAACTGACAAAGTACAAATTTAACCGCAGAATGTTTGACCCCACCCCCTGTAATTTCAGGCTAACGACAACTACTCCCCCCAACTCATCCCGAAATGGGCACGACGGAGGTGAATACTTTTATCCTTCCTCTCAGTAGACTGGACACAGTTTTTCAGATGGATATACGTACATGACGATGCACGATTTCGCCGCTTGCCAGCCGCAGGCAACCAACGTCATCCTCCATGCCTTCGACTGGCCCTATCACCGCGTGACAGCACACGCACAAGCCATTGCCGATGCCGGATTCAAGGCGGTCCTGGTCTCCCCGCCGATGAAATCTCTCCGTGCCAGTCCTGCCACTCCCTGGTGGCAACGCTATCAGCCACAGGACTATCGGGTTATCGACAACCAACTCGGCAATACCGAAGACTTTCGTCAGATGACAGCCAGCCTGAAGGCGCTGAATCTGGAAGTGTATGCAGACGTGGTGTTTAACCATATGGCCAATGAGTCCAAAACTCGCTGCGATCTGCATTACCCAGATCAGACCGTACTCCGGGATTACCAACAGCAAGCGGCTCACTACGAATCACTAAAATTATTTGGCGATCTGTCCGAACCCCTGTTTACAGAGCAGGACTTTGTCTCGGCCTTTCCAATCCGGGACTGGACCGATCCCTGGCAGGTTCAGCATGGCCGGATCAGCGGCGGGCAGGAAGATCCCGGCCTGCCGACGCTCAGTTGCAATGAAAATGTAGTAAAAGCCCAACAAGCATACCTACGTGCGCTGAAAACGATGGGCGTTAGCGGGTTTCGCATTGACGCAGCCAAGCATATGACCTTGACACACCTTAAACAGGTCTGGGATGCTGAAATCGCGGATGGCGTTCATATCTTTGGTGAAATCATTACTGACGGCGGCGCGACACGTGAGGAGTATGAGCTGTTTCTCAAGCCCTACCTGGAACAGACCAGCCTTGGGGCGTACGATTTCCCGCTGTTCCACGCGCTATTCAAGGTTTTCGAGCAGCAAGGTTCAATGGCCGAGCTGATCAACCCCTACTCTGTCGGGCAAGCGCTGGCTTTTGATCGGGCTATCACCTTTGCCGTCACCCACGACATGCCAAACAACGATGTATTTCTCGATCAGGTGATGTGTGAGGAAAATGAGCAATTAGCCTATTGCTACCTGCTCGGTCGCGATGGGGGAAGTCCTTTGATTTATGCCGATCTGGATACCAGCGGTCTTAGCAATCAGGCCGGTAGACCCAGATGGGTCGATAGCTGGCAAAATCCGTTACTCCAGCGGATGATCCACTTCCATAACCAGGTCCACGGTCAGCCAATGCAGTGCCTTGAATACAGTGACAGCCACCTGGTGTTTAGCCGGGGGGAACAGGGTGTGGTAGCGATCAACAAAGGTCAACGCGAGCAGGTCATTACCCTGCCAACCGGTAAATATACCGATTGGCTAGCCATGCCCGGGGTGGTCGTCGAATCGTTCGAGAAAGCCGGCCCACAGCTGCAACTGCGCTTACCGGCACGCTCCGGGGCGATGCTGATCGCAACAAAAAATAAGTAACGGCTATGATTACAGGCTAGTCTGCTTCGATACTGATCACTTTTCCGGTGTAGAGATCCATTTCGATCTCTACCCGTTGTCCATCCGAATCACGGGCTTCGACTTCAATTTCATGATCATCACGCTCCACTTTGATTTTCCTGAAATCGTGATACCCCTGACCTTGCAATATTTTCATCGCTTTCGGGACACTCAACGCCGTACGCTCCACATTTCCCGACGCTTCAGCCACAGCCGGCAACATCACCATCCCGGTAGCCAGCCATAAACCGACCTTAAGCGCCTTCGTCTTCTTCATGATACGTTCCACCAAACAACCTGAACTTCACTCATCATACCAGAGCTCTATGCCGGATAAGCAGTGTTTTACGGCCATGGCTGTGAATCAGATCACGCATTCTATCCGGCGAGTCCCCAGGCAGGATCGTATACACTGAACAGTAAGCTCAACTCACTTGCACGATCCAGACTTAAATGATAATAGTTATCAGTATCATAATTTGTTTTAAGTTTCGGAGCGCTCTATGGAAAAACAGGCCCAGCTCTACTCCCAGTTCTTCAAAGCTGAAGATCGCTTCATTTCACCGCCAATCATCCCCGGCTTCGAACCGGATATCGTGATTGACTTTGTGCAGTCAGGGCTCAATTTGGCGGCTTATTACTGTCGTCATACCCCGAGCTATAACCCCTTGCTGCAAGAGCTGCTTCTGCGGCGAGTATTCTTCAACTTAGTGGAAGCGATTCGCCATACCGGCCATTCCCGAATCTTCCGGCGCATCTGCGCGGATCACCTTCACTGCCCGCTGCTGGCACTCAAAAAATGTTATGGCAACTCCGCCTATGGGCAAAAGCAGCTTCAGTCTCTGCAGCGCGGGCTTTTACAAATCCACTATCACTCTGGACTCTAAGGATAATGAACATGACTTCCCAGTATCGCATCGAAAAAGACAGTATGGGCGAAGTGAAAGTCCCTCAGGACGCGCTTTATCAAGCTCAGACTCAACGTGCGGTGAATAACTTTCCGATCAGCGGGATCCCGATGCCCCAGCAGTTCATTCAGGCGCTAGCCTATGTCAAGCAAGCCGCGGCACGCAGCAACCTGGAACTCAAGTTACTCGATCACGACATCGCCCATGCGATTATTGACAGCTGTCAGGAAATCATTGACGGCCAGCATCTGGCACAATTCCCGATTGACATTTTTCAGACCGGCTCGGGGACCAGTTCGAACATGAATGCCAATGAAGTGATCGCCACGCTGGCCAGCCAGAAATGTGATCAGGCCGTTAACCCGAACGATCACGTCAACATGGGACAAAGCAGTAATGATGTGATCCCAACGACGATCCAGGTCAGTGGCGCCCTGGCCTGCCATACCCAGTTGTTCCCGGCGATCGAACACCTGATTACCGTCATCGACGACAAAACCCAAGCGGTTGGCCAGGTGGTCAAAACCGGTCGGACGCACCTGATGGATGCCATGCCGGTGACTTTGGGTCAGGAACTGCAAGGCTGGAAATCCCAGCTGGAAAAAGCCCACCACGGGATCAGCCAGGCGCTGGAAAATGTCACCGCTTTGGCGCAAGGTGGTACCGCAGTCGGCACCGGAATTAACGCTGAACCGGAGTTTGCGGCGATATTTGCCAACAATATTTCAGTCTCGACCGAGATCAGCTTTACCGCCAGCGACAATTTCTTCTACAACCTCGGCAGCCAGGACGCGATCGTGGCGCTGTCCGGCCAACTGAAGACCACAGCAGTCGCGATCATGAAGATTTCTAATGATTTACGCTGGATGAATTCCGGCCCACTGGCGGGACTCGGGGAAATTGAACTGGAAGCGCTACAGCCCGGCTCTTCGATCATGCCGGGCAAGGTCAACCCGGTGATACCGGAAGCATCAGCGATGGTCGCTGCGCAAGTGATCGGGAATGACACGACCATCACCATTGCCGGCCAGTCGGGCAACTTCCAGCTCAATGTGATGCTACCGGTGATCGCCTATAACCTGATCCAAAGTATTGAACTGCTGTCGAATGCCGCCATCCTGCTGGCCGATAAAGCCATCAGCAGCTTCTCGGTGCGTGAAGATAACCTACAACAGGCGCTGGCCAAAAACCCAATTCTGGTAACCGCCCTCAACCCAGTCATTGGTTATCTCAAAGCAGCTGAAATTGCCAAAAAAGCCTATCAGGAGCAACGGCCAATTATTGATGTTGCCGTTGAAGAAACCGAACTCGGCCGGGATGAACTCGAGCAATTACTGAATCCGGAAAAACTGACCCAGGGCGGAGTCGCCCACAACTAACCGTATCGACCACCTGTTGCCCCGATCAGCCACAAACCGGCTCAAAATGTCGGGGCAAATAGCAGGCCAGCTCCGGATGGCCAATATAATAGCCCTGCATATAATCTACGCCAATGCCGCGTACTGATTCGAAATCCGCCTCACTCTCAACGCCTTCCACCAGCACCCGGGCTTTGAGCTCTTTGGCTAACGTAACAACATCCAGCAACGCTTGGGGCCTCCCGGCCCGAAGCTGCACGAGCAGGCTGCGGTCGATTTTGATAACCTCCGGATTCACGTAACGAGCCCGGGTTTCAGAAGACCCATCGACACCGTAATCATCCATGGCAATCCGCAAGCCATGTTGCTGCATGTTTTTCAATGAGTGCAACAGCAGCCTGTCATTGGACGTATAGTGCTCCAGCAGTTCGAAATAGATATGTTCAGCGGAAACACCAAGCTCAGTCACCTGAGTCATAAAAGAGTGCTGCAAACACTGCTGACTGGCGGTATCGAGCGCTGCAATGGGCGTCATATTGATAAATAAAGCGCCCTGGCTCAGAAATTGCGCATAGTTGTGCAGGTGAATGCTTCTTGCCAGCCGCTCGAGATTGAGACGGTCAGTCACATTGAGCAAACCAGTACTGAAAAAAGGCTCAGTTTTCAGCTGTCTTCCTTCACGATCATAAATCCGCAGCAGGGCTTCGTAGCCAAACAGGGAGCCGTCTGCTGCAACAATAGGCTGAAAAGCACTTCTCAGGGTGTAATCTTGATACACTGCGTACATGCTTTTATCCGCACCCTGTGCCAGGCACTGCGCAAGCTTTCCTCCTGACGTCAATGCACAGCTCACAGGGCTTTCCTTCGTGCTATCGTCATCTATTGTCACTTATCTTCCATTGAACTGAAAAAAGCTGTCTGCACTATACAGAGATTCCCCCGGCCCATCTGTCTCACACTTGAGACACTGTCATGAATACCGCCAAGTACATCCGGAAAAGCAGACAATCTCCAGGCGAGTGCCTTGAAATCTACATAGTACTGAAAGATAAATGTCACATTTCTTATCTATGCTCACCCTCCATAGACGAAGAACTGAAAAAGATTAAAGGATAGAGAGTTTGAACGACGCACATCAGGCTATGGAGAAGAAGCCTTACCTGGCTGTATTTGACCTGGACGAAACCCTTATTGCCGCCGACTCTGCCAGCCTCTGGAACGAATTTATCGTTGAAAAGGGCCTTGCGCCTGAATCCCTTCTGGTAGAAGAAAAAGAGCTGATGGAAGCTTACGCCAAAGGCAATTTGGACATGCATACCTATTTGCGCACGACACTGAAACCCATCGTGGGCATGGACACCCAAACGCTGAACCAGCTGATGACCGAATTTCTGGCACAGAAAATTAAGCCGGCCTTGTATGAAGATGCCCTTTCCCGCATTGCATGGCATAAAAAGCGCGGCGATTTTATTCTGATTATTTCCGCAACCGGTGAACACCTGGTAAAGCCCATTGCAAAATTATTAGGAGCCGATGACGCCATTGCGATCAACCTAGAGCAAATCAACGGCATTTTCACGGGTAAAACAACCGGAACGCTCAGCTATCAACAAGGAAAGGTGGTGAGAATGAAAGCTTGGCTAGAAGCGCAGGAAATCGAGTTCAGTGGTAGCTACGGCTACAGTGATTCGATTAACGACCTGCCGATGCTGGATGCCGTCGATCGCCCGTTTGCCGTGAACCCGGATCCGGCGCTGGCGCTGCATGCCCAGATGAAAGACTGGACGATTATGGACTGGCGTCACGAAAACAATATATTGCGCTGATTGCGCACTTACCGACGTTTCAAGGCAAGCATTTGCGCTTGCCTTTTTCTTTCCCCGCGGTTTTGCTACGCTCATTTTTTCACCCGTTCACCTATCCCTCAGATAGTTCATTCAAATTATTTGAAGTAGTTGTTCAACTCGCAGGGCTTATCTTTCCGTTGATTCAAACTAGACTATAACTATTCGGTATTAATACCCTGGAATAGATAGACTTTTCATGATGAAAAATACACCCAAAGCCTATGACTGGCTCTCCATTACACTGCACTGGCTGTCTGCCGTCGTAGTCATTGGCCTCTTTGCCGTCGGCTTATGGATGGTTGACCTGAACTATTACTCTCCCTGGTATAAACCGGCCCCCCACTGGCACAAATCTATCGGCCTGTGTCTGGCGTTCGCCACCGTGATTCGCCTCGTGTGGAAGC
This sequence comes from Photobacterium atrarenae, assembly GCF_024380015.1. Lineage (NCBI taxonomy): Bacteria > Pseudomonadati > Pseudomonadota > Gammaproteobacteria > Vibrionales > Vibrionaceae > Photobacterium > Photobacterium atrarenae. The sequence goes on along the minus strand of NZ_CP101509.1, from coordinate 1,551,772 downwards.
ACCTCAAAGGTCATCCGGCCATTGAAGGAGCACGGTGGGAGATGATCAGTGCGAAGGCTGCCCATGGGCTGATCTATCTGCTCATGTTTGGTCTGTTTATTTCCGGTTACCTGATTTCTACCGCGGATGGCCGCGCCATCGATGTTTTTGACTGGTTCTCCGTCCCCGGTTTAGGCGAGCTGTTTCCGAACCAGGCTGATATCGCTGGTGAAATTCACGAATACATGGCCTACACCCTGATTGGACTGGCTGCGCTTCATGCAGCTGCTGCTTTAAAACACCACTTTGTCAATAAAGACAACACCTTGAAAAAAATGTTGGGAGTAAAGGAAAAATGAAAAAACACATGCTTGCTTTGGGATTATTAGCAGCAGTCTCTGTACCTTCAGTTGCTTCAGCAGCAGACTATGTCATTGATACGAAAGGCGCACACGCCTCTATCAACCTGAAAATCAAACATCTGGGTTACAGCTGGATCAAAGGCCGCTTCAACGAGTTTGACGGTACTTTCAGCTATGATCCGAAAAATCTTGCGGCATCCCAAGTGAAGGTCAACGTGGATACTTCCAGCTTTGACACCAACCATGCCGAACGTGACAAGCACGTACGCAGCGAAGACTTTCTGGATGTGAAAAAATACGCCACCGCGACTTTCACCAGCACCAAGGTAACACCGAAAGGCGATGACGCGATGACGATTGACGGCAACCTGACCCTACACGGTCAGACCAAGCCAATCTCCATCGACGCGCAGCTGGTCGGGGAAGGTGAAGACCCATGGGGCGGCTACCGCGCGGGCTTTACCGGGACCACCCGCATCGAGCTGAAAGACTTCGGCATTCAGGTCATGGGTGACTCCAGCTATGCCGATCTTGAACTGCATGTTGAAGGGATTCGCCAGTAAGGCCCTCTCCTTCAGACAAAAAAATCCGGCAGTCGCCGGATTTTTTGTAACTACTGTCAACGCTTCACTAAGCGCTTTCTGAAGCCGTCTTCCTGTCCATCAGCTCCTCGAGTGGCAACCAGTCGACGGCAACGCCTGCCTGAGCAAACATCTCTTCACTGACTTTAATCTTCTCCCCCCAGCGGGACAGAAAATCCTCAGTCTGCTCCGGACAATGCACTGTTGAAATCCCGGTCTGAATAATTTTGGCAGCACAGTTCGGACACGGGAAATGAGTCACCCAGATATCACAACCGGCCAGATCACGCTTGGCAAACAGAATCGCGTTTTCTTCCGCATGTAAGGTTTTCAACAGCTTCATTTCACGATCATCGACATAGGCACTATCGGAAATACCATGTGGGTAGCCATTAAAACCAACAGATACAATGCGGTTTCCCTGTGTGATCACAGCACCGACCTGAGTAGACGGATCTTTACTCCAGGACCCTACCAGTTCAGCCATTTGAAAAAAGCGCACAGCCCACTTCGAAATCATGCTCTTTACCTTTGCTTATCAATTCGCACTATTGTGCATAAGTTCAAGGAACGGCTCAAGCGCCGATTCCGGTGCAAACGCGTTCACCGTGCCCAACATGCGCAATTCAATTGCTATGACCTATCAAAACAATATATTCAATCGATTATATTTTGCCCTCGGTGCGCCTTATGCTTACTCCATAGCCGAGTGAAACAAGAACTCACATCCTACTGAACAGATGAAGGAAACGACCATGGAAAAGAATATGATTGGCCTCGACAAACAGCAGACATCAGCACTCTCAACAGAACTGAATACATTGCTGGCCAATTACCAGTTGCTTTACATGAATGTGCGCGGTTTCCACTGGAATATCAAAGGCCGCAGTTTCTTTGAACTTCACGCAAAGTTTGAAGAAATCTACAACGATCTGGTGATCAAAGTGGATGAAATTGCCGAACGGATCCTGACGCTGGAATCCCAGCCGGTCCATGGCTATTCAAAATACCTGGCCCTGTCAGCGATCCCGGAGACGCTGGATGTCACCGACGGCGCCCAAGCGATTCGCCATATTCTGGATGCGTACCGTACGCTGCTGATCAAACAGCGCCAGATCCTGAGTGCAGCCAGCGAGCTCGGAGATGAAGGGACCGTCTCCCTGCTGAGCGATTACATCAGCCAACAGGAAAAAGAAACCTGGATGCTCAACGCTTACCTGCAGTAACAACAGCGATCACATCACCAAGCCCATCATTTGATGGGCTTAGTTATCTCGTCTGCGTTATGCCTGCTCGTCCGCCAGCCACTGCGCGACCTGCTTGGTGTAGTAACTCACCACCAGCTGCGCCCCGGCCCGCTTGAACCCGGTCAGCGTTTCAAACACCACCGCCTTTTCATCCAGAGCACCAGCCAGGGCAGCAAATTTAATCGCCGCATACTCACCACCGACCTGATAAGCCGCCAGCGGCAAATGCGTTTCCCGACGCAAATTCGCCAGTACATCCAGGTATGGCGTCCCGGGTTTCACCATCAGAATATCCGCCCCTTCCGCTTCATCAAGCAAGGCTTCCTGCAGCGCCTGACGACCATTGGCGTAATCCATCTGATACCCTTTGCGATCGCCATCCAGCTCGCTATCCACAGCGGCGCGGAACGGCCCGTAAAATGACGAAGCAAACTTCACGGCATGGGCCAGAATCGCCACGTGTTCATATCCCACCGCATCCAGGCCGGCCCGGATTGCTTTCACTTGGCCATCCATCATCGCCGACGGTGCCAGCATATCGGCCCCGGCCTTGGCAGCAGTCACACTCTGCTTCACCAGGTTTTCCAGCGTGGCATCATTATCGACACAGTGGTCATGCACAATCCCGCAATGGCCGTGGGTGGTGTACTCACAAAAACAGATATCCGGGATCACCATCATCTCCGGACACGCGGACTTAATGGTGCGGACCATCCGCGCCAGCAGGCCTTCATCATCCCAGGTGTCACTCCCCGCTTCGTCTTTATGGTGAGAGATCCCGAACGGCATGACATAACGGATCCCTAGGGCGTAGAGCGCCCGGACTTCATCTGCCAACTGATTTTCCGGCAACCGTACGATGCCCGGCATGGTCGAGAGCTCGACCGAATCGACAATATTCTCTTCAATGAACAACGGGTGGATCAGATCCGATAGCTCAAAATCATGTTCGCGAACCAATGCTCGCATCGCAGGGGTATGGCGCAGGCGGCGCAGGCGTTTCTCTGGCTTTGGCAGTGTGGTCATGGTGATCAGTCTCTTTTATTTATTTGTATAACAAATATTATCACAACTCATGCGACGCGTTGAGAAACATTCACTTACAGCCTGAATGCTTTCGTGCTTCAAGCCTGGACCCTTTGGATCTCCAATCCTGGATATATTGGCCTGGACAACTACACCCGGATCACTCGCAGCGCCTCTCAAGCTGCTCATAACGGGCTACGGCACAAGTGACCAGTTTCACTGCTTGCTCCGTTAACTGGCTGGCCGGCGCATTGATATAAGAAACGGTAAATTGCAGCGGGCTGGGCTGCCACTCGGCATCCAGCAGGACCAATCGGCCACTGCTCAGCTGATCACAAATCACCTCTTTGGGTAGCGACGCAATGCCCACAGCGTTTTCCACCAGACGAACACTGGCTGACAACGAGCTGGCAGAATAAAAGCGGACCGCCGTCTCCTGCTGTTTAAAGTAACGGGCAATCTCATGATAAGGCGCGGTATTACGGGCATAAGTAATCAACGGCCATTGGGCAAAATCCGCCATCGTCGCGTTTTGTCTGCCCAGCAGCTCGGGACTGGCGACCCAATACAAGGGGTAACCGCAAATGATCTGATTGACCACCACCGGCTCGGTAACCGGGCCGAGCATCAGCGCGATATCAATATTTCTCGCCAGCAGCTCTTTGCTCAGGTTCACAGTCGCATCGACAATGAGCTCCACCTCAACTTCCGGCAGCTGCTGGTGGATCAGCTTTAAGAAATCCGGCAACCAGGTATGGACCAAGGTCTCCGACACCCCGATCCGTAACATGCCTGACAAAGCGGTTGCCGCGTCGGCCTTAAGTCGCAGTTGCTCAGTATTTCTCAGGATGCTCTCCGCCAGGGGTAACAACTCCCGACCTTTTGCGGTCAATGACACCACCCCGCCTTCACGGTGAAACAAAGTTGTGTTGAGGCTTTGCTCCAGATTCGCGATCCGTGTGGAGATCGCTGGTTGCGTGGTACACAACTGTTCCGCGGCCTGACGAAAGCTTCCCAAATTTGCAATCCATACAAAGGTTTCCAGCTGTTTGAGATTCAGCATAACCCCACCTCCTGTGTCGAAATATCGCGTTCATTTCCCCTGCAGACATCACACATCATGCTGCCAGATAAATTTTTTTTATCGGAACACTCAAAAAATCACGAATAGACATTATCTCAGGAAGCCGTATCTTTACCAAGTATTAACACAATAGCTACCAAGGAGCGGTACGATGGACACGTCCGGATTACAACAATCTCTGGCCTCACTTTCCCGGCAAGCGCTGCGAGAGCAGATCCGAGCCAATACTTATACCGGCTCGACCAGCGGGTTGGTACCGGGCTATCTGCAAGCCAACCTGGTGATGCTGCCTGCAGACTGGGCCACTGATTTCTTGCTGTTCTGCCAGAAAAACCCGGTCGCCTGCCCCTTGATTGGTGTCACCGAGCCCGGTCAGCCGTTTCTGGATGAGATTGGTGCAGCCATTGATATCAGCCGCGACGTCCCGGAATATCACGTTTTCCACGACGGTCAGTTCACGGCCAAAGTGCCGGATCTCGAAGTGTACTGGCGGGATGACCTGGTGATTTTCGTGCTGGGCTGCTCCTTTTCATTTGAAGAAGCCCTAATTCAGTCCGGGTTAACCGTGCGAAACATCGAGCAGCAGCGCAACGTCTCGATGTACGACACCCAAATCACCTGCCAGCCCGCCGGGCGGTTTCACGGCAACATGGTGGTTTCCATGCGCCCGTTTACCCCCAAAGACGCGATCCGCGCGATTCAGATCACCAGCCGCTATCCGAAAGCCCATGGCGCACCGGTCCATTTCGGCGATCCGGCAGCAATTGGGATTCAGGATATTAACACCCCCGATTACGGTGAGGCCGTCGATATTCATGCCGACGAAGTGCCGGTGTTCTGGGCCTGCGGCGTCACACCTCAGAATGTCCTGCGCCAGAGCAAGCCACCAATTTGTATCACCCATGCGCCGGGCAAAATGCTGATCACTGACGTACTCAACAACGCCTTGGCTGTGCTGTAAATCAGGGAGAGAAGAGATGAAAATCAACTGTGATATGGGCGAAAGCTTCGGCATCTGGAACATGGGTAATGATGCGCAGGTGATGCCGTATCTGAATATGGCCAATATTGCCTGTGGCATGCACGCTTCCGATCCCACTGTGATGCTTAATACCGTCCGGCTGGCGAAACAGCATCAAGTCACGATCGGTGCCCATCCCGGTTACGCCGACCTGCAAGGCTTCGGCCGTCGCCCGCTTAACCTGAGCCAGGAAGAACTGGCTGCACTCTTTATTTATCAAATCGGCGCGTTGGCCGCGATCTGCCAGAGTGAGTCGATGCCACTCAGCTATGTCAAACCCCATGGCGCTCTGTACAACACCATGATGAAAGATGATCAGGTGTTCACCACCCTGCTGGCCGCCCTGCACCGCTATGATGCCAGCCTGCCCTTGGTGGTGATGGCAGTGCCCAATCATGACCATTATCAGGCCATGGCAGATAAATACGGCATCGAGCTCTGGTTTGAAGCCTTTGTCGATCGCGCCTACGATACCGACGGTCGCTTAATGCCCCGTTCCGAACCCGGCTCCAGTTATCATGAACTGACGCAAATTCGCCGGCAGGCAACCCAACTGATCGAGCACGGCAGCGTGACAACACTGGAAGGGGAGGTGATCCCAGTACGTGCAGACACCCTGTGCATTCACGGTGATGGCCCGCAAGCCTTGCCGACCGCCCAGCTGTTGCAACAACTACTACAAACGCAGCAATTACAGCGTGAACAAGGTCGTGATGCCGATACGTCCACGACTTCTTTGGCCCAACAACACTGCGGAGGCCGCTGATGACCATCACCCCAGTGAACGAAAATACGGTCATGGTTTATCTGGCCGACCAAACCTCACCGGAGACGGCTGATCAGATTGCCGCACTGCTGCCGCTCCTGCGCGCCCGGTTAGGAAACTGCCTGATTGATCTGGTGCCCTCCTACACTTCCATTCTGATCAGCTTTGATCTGATGGCCATCGGGCTCCGTGACTTCACGCAGCAGCTCAAACGCCTGCTGAATGAAGCCAAACAGCAGCAACATCAGCACAGCCCGAGCCCGTTGATCGAGCTGCCGGTGTATTACGGACCGGAAGTAGCGCTGGATGCGGACGAACTTTGTCGCCATACCGGACTGGCTTTCGGGCAAATTATCGATATTCATGCCAGCACCCTGTACCGCGTCTATGCCATTGGCTTTGCACCGGGATTTGCCTATCTGGGTAATACCGATCCCCGGCTCCACATTGCGCGCAAACAAACCCCACGAGCCAAAGTCCCGGCAGGCAGTCTGGCCCTGGCCGATCAACAAACCGCCATCTATCCCAAAGCCTCGCCGGGTGGCTGGCAGATCATCGGTCGCACCCCGGTTGACCTGATTGATTACCAGCGCGAAAACCTGACCCTGTTTGAAATGGGCGCTCAGGTGCGCTTCACCCCGATCTCCCGCGCCCAGTTTCTGGAGCTGGGCGGGGTTATCACGGCGGAAGAGGCAGCACTTGCTGCTCGCAGCAAGCAAACCGATGTCAGTGCCAATACCAGTGCCCGCAACACACGTCGAGAACGCGGCATCCGGGAGGTCGCATGAGTTTAACCGTAGTCACACCGGGGCCCCTGAGCCTGCTTCAGGATCTGGGACGCCACGGCCACCAGCATATCGGGGTCAGCCCCGGCGGCCCGATGGACGAGCATGCATTTTTGTGGGCCAACCGCCTGCTGGATAACCCGAACCATGCCGCCCAGATTGAAATTGCCATGGGGCAGTTCAGCTGTCAGTTTCACACCGAGACCACTATCGCCCTGACCGGCGCGGACATGGCGGCAAAACTCAACCAGCAACCCATCTCGCCCTGGCAAAGCTTCAGCGTACGGGCCGGCGACCAACTGACCCTAAGGGGTAGCCAGGCCGGGATCCGAGCATACCTGGCCGTCAAGGACGGCTTCGTTGTTGATCCCGTTCTCAATAGCTGTGCAACCGTGATGCGAGACAGCCTCGGCGGCCCGGATACCCAAGGCCGCAAGTTAGCCGCGCAAGATTGCCTGCACTATAGCGCCACGCCCGCGCAGCCTTTGCGCCGGGTACCGCGCCAATTCATCCCGCAGTACGGTCAGGATGTGACGCTGGAAGTGATCCCCGGCTATCAATATGCGCAGTTTGCACCCGAGCAGCAGCAACGCTTTTTCAGCCATACCTACACCGTCACACCGCAAATCGATCGCATGGGCTACCGCCTGGCCGGCGAAGCGATCACCTGCCAGACCACCAGCCTGATCTCCGAGGGGATTGCGCTGGGCGCAATCCAGATCCCTGCCGATGGCCAGCCCATCGTCCTGATGCGCGACCGCCAGACCATCGGCGGCTACCCCAAAATCGGCTGCCTCACCGCCAGCAGCCTGAGCAAACTGGCGCAGTGTCAGCCCGGCGCACAAATTCGCTTTGTCGAAAAAGACCTCTATCAGGCGGAAGCTGAGCGAATGATCGAGCAACATTTTTTCCACAGCTATGTCGGGAAAAAACGGGCAGAAGCAATCATCAATCAGGCTTTGACAACCTAAGCCGCAAGATTGGGCAGCAAGAACAGCCCTGCACTCAGTACACCACAACAGACAACAACAAACAGCCCAACGGACAAGGGCCAACTTTTTACAGGAGTATCCATATGGCAGCTGAAAAAATCATCCTCCCATCGCGTGGCACCGAAGCATCGGCATCCCCCCGCAGCGGGTTTAACTGGTCGTTGATCATGGGCGCGGCCTTTCTGATGGCCACCTCGGCGGTCGGTCCGGGTTTTCTGACCCAGACCACCGTATTTACCCAGACGCTGGGCGCGAGCTTTGCCTTCGTGATTCTGGTGTCGATCCTGCTCGATATCGGCGCGCAACTGAACATCTGGCGGGTCATCGTTGTGTCCAAAAAACGCGCGCAGGATATTGCCAATGAGCTGCTGCCGGGGTTGGGCTTTGCCATTGCAGGCGCCGTCGCACTAGGTGGCCTGGCGTTTAACATCGGGAATATCGGCGGGGCCGGCATGGGAATGAACGTCCTGTTCCCGTCTCTGTCGCCGATTGCCGGGGCCGGTATCAGTGCTGTCATCGCGGTGACGATTTTCCTGCTCAAAGATGCCGGAAAAGTCATGGACCGCTTCACCGTACTCATGGGCGGCGCTTTGATTGCGATGACCCTTTATGTGCTGTTCTCCACAGAACCGCCGGTGGCGCAGGCGATGTACCGTTCAGTCTGGCCGGAGCATATTGATGTGATTGCGATTGTGACCCTGGTCGGCGGTACTGTCGGGGGTTATATCACCTTTGCCGGAGCCCACCGTTTGGTGGATGCGGGCGTGACCGGACAGGAGGCCCTGCCGCAGGTCAACCGTGGTTCTATCTCTGCCATCAGTCTGGCTTCTCTGGTGCGCATCATCCTGTTCCTTGCCGCACTCGGCGTGATCAGCCAGGGCGTCACGCTCGATCCGAGCAACCCACCGGCTTCAATGTTCCAGCACGCCGCCGGTAATGTCGGCTATAAGATCTTCGGGCTGGTGCTGTGGGCGGCAGCCATCACTTCCGTGATCGGTGCGGCTTATACCTCGGTTTCTTTCCTGAAAACGCTCCATCCGCTGATTGAAAAGCACGCCCGTGCATTCATCATCGGATTCATTGTCACCTCGACTTTGATCTTCTGCTTTATCGGTAAGCCGGTTGCCCTGCTGATCATCGCCGGTGCCCTGAACGGGTTCATTCTACCAGTGACCCTGGGCACCATGCTGGTGGCAGCCAAGAAGAAGGCAATTATCGGCAGCTATCAACATCCGGCCTGGATGTCACTGATTGGCTGGGGGATCACAGTGATGATGGCGATGATGAGCCTTTACACCCTGTATAACATGCTGCTGAAATAACACTTCCGCGACAACAAAACAAAAGCCAGTGACCGGTTAACGAGTCGCTGGCTTTTTTGTTAAATACCGACTTCTTTCCTGAGTTTTCCTGCGCCGCTCTTAACCAGCCGCAGATTCTTCGGTTGTCGGCACCCCGTGCGGCGCTGGCCTCGCTTTATTCTCCGCGCTCGGTGGTTTGTTTAGCATCAACGCAGCAACAATCACCGCCAGAGCCAGCCAGGTCGTCAGTTCAACCACTTCATGATTAAACACCGCCCCAATCACCACACCAATCGCCGGTACCAGGTAATTGGTCATTGAGGTAAACACTGGCCCGGTTCGCTGCAACAGCGCCATATAAAGGTAATACACGACTCCGGCACACATCACACCAAGATAAACGAGCGAGCCCAGTGCACGAGCTGCGTAATCGCTGGCTTCAAGCGGCGAGAGCACAAAAGCTATCAGGACCAACTGGAGACTCGCCATCGCTAATACATTCCGGGCCACAATCAGCGGATGTTCCTCTTTCACCCGGTTGAGCAACAACAGCGCTACGGCAAAACTGGCGGCTGCGCCCATCACTGCCAGCCCCCGGACGGGTTCCACGCTGCCAATGCCGCTCGATAGCGCCGGCCAGAACAGCAGCACCAGGCCACCGAACCCCAGTAACACACTCATCAAGCCATAGCGGGTAATGCTCGCACTGCGGATCAACAGCGGCGCGCACAGCAGCGCAAAGAACGGGATCGTCCCCATCAGTACAGCGACAACGGAGCTATCGAGCTGTTGCTGTGCCCAGGGAACCAGCACGAACGGAATCGTTGCTTCCAGCAAGCCAATCAGGGCAAATAATCCCCATTGGTTTCTGCTGTGGCTCCGGCTACGCAATTTCAGCACCCGACATAGCAGGACCAAGGTCAGTGTCCCAATCACCGAACGACTCGCTCCGACCCAGAAGGGTGAGATTTCAGCCACCGCCACATCCTGAAACAAAAACTGGGAACCCCAGATCAATCCAATCGCGGCTAATAACAGATAGTTCTTATAATTCATCAAGCGCTCCGCACATCCAATTCCCAAAAAATACAATGCCCTTTCTAAAAACGTCTATTCTGTCGCAGCTTTGAACGCGATGGCATCGACTTCAATCTGCATCCCTTCCAACGCCAATGCCGGGACCGGGATCAAGGTGCTGGCCGGCAGATGTGCCGGATCCCAGGTGCGGCTGACGGCGTCGCTCCAGATTGCCAGTTTGTCCGCGTTATGATCGACAATCAGCACAGTAATTTTGACGATATTTTCGAACTGCAATCCATGCTCGGCCAGCGCAATGCCGAGGTTTTTGAGGGCAAATTCCACCTGGCGGCTGAAATCATGGCTCAGGGTATGCTCAAGATCTTCACCGCCGCTCTGGCCGGAGATAAACACCAGCTCTCCCGAGTTCGGTGCAGCGACACTATGGCAAAACCCAAAAGGGGTCGGATTAAACAACGCGGCAGGATTGTGATGGTTCAGGGCATTTCGAGCGGTTGAATTTTTCATGGCGATTCCTTTTTATGCTGAACGTTTATGTCTATATGTGAATAGGAAACAGCATAAAACCTCAGGTTAACCTGAGGTCAAGAAGAAAGATTCAGTCTTTTTTTTACCAGCGCTGATGACCCGTCCCTTAGCTCGCCAGGCGCCCAAGGACCGGGTCAGATCAGGCGTTCAAATAGACACTACCGGGGCTGCCATTGCTTGCTGGTCACCAGTTGATCCATCACCTGATTCACTGCCCGGGTTGTTTTCGCCACGATTTGATCGATATCCTCGCGAGTCGCGATCAGCGGTGGGGCAAAACCCAGAATATCACCATGCGGCATCGCCCGAGCGATCAACCCTTGCTCAAGACAAGCCGTCGCCACTTGGGGGCCGACTTTCAAATTGGGATCAAAATGACGCCGCCGCTGCCGATCAGACGAAAATTCCAGCGCATGCAGCATACCGATCCCGCGGCTTTCCCCAACCAGCGGGTGGTCGCCGAACGCCGCGTTCATCTGCTGCTGCAGGTACGCCCCGACATCCCGGGCATTATCGACCAGACTCTCCCGGGCAATGATATCCAGGTTGCACAGCGCCGCAGCCGCCCCAAGTGGGTGGCCGGAATAGGTATACCCGTGACCGAAGGCGCCCCAGGTATCGGTCCCCGCTTCCAGGGTTTGCCACACTTTTTCCCCGACCATCACGCCGGAAAGCGGCTGGTAGGCGGACGTCAGTCCTTTCGCCACGGTGATCAGATCCGGTTTCATGTCATATAAAATCGAGCCAAATGCCGCACCGAGGCGCCCAAAGCCACACACGACTTCATCGGCGATCAGCAGCACATCATATTTATCCAGCACCGGGCGGATTGCCTGCCAGTAGCCCTCGGGCGGCGGGACTATTCCCCCAGTTCCCAATACAGGCTCGGCAATCATGGCGGCAACGGTCTCCGGCCCCTCGGCCAGGATCTGTGCCTCCAGTTGATCGGCACAGAACCGGGAAAACTCAAGCTCCGTCATATTGTCGTCATCGCGCCGGTAGTAATACGGCGCGACGGTGTGCTTGATGCGATCCAGCGGTAAATCAAAGTAGGCGTGAAACAGGGGCAGCCCGGTCATCGAGCCCGACGCAATACTGGAGCCGTGGTACCCACGATCCCGGGCAATGACTTTCTTCTTCTCCGGCCGCCCGAGCACATTGTTGTAATACCACACCAGCTTGAGCTGGGTTTCATTGGCATCACTGCCCGACATGCCGTAATAAACTTTGCTCATCCCGGTCGGCGCCATCGCCAGCAAGCGTTCAGACAAATGAACCACGGCTTCGTTAGTATGACCAACATAGGTGTGATAAAAGGCCAGCTTTTTCGCCTGCTCATAAATCGCCTCGGCCATCTCGCTGCGCCCGTAGCCGATATTGACACAGTAAAGGCCAGCAAAGCCGTCAATCAATTCCTGGCCTTCCGAATCCTGAATGCGGATCCCGTGGCCACCGGTCACCACCCGACCCGGCACTTGCCCGGCCGCATACTGCTTCAGATGGGTTGAGGCGTGAAACACACATTGACGGTCCAGCTCCAGTAAGGTTTGCGTTTGTTTTTTCATCGATGTTCTCCTTATCCATGTCAGCCAGCTTTGTTCATTCGCCATGCGCTGCAGGCAGCGCCCCTAAGCAGCCGTACTTGATTTCACTGAATTCATCGAGCCCATAACGGCTCCCTTCCCGGCCCAAACCGGATTGTTTCACACCGCCGAACGGGATCGGGTGGCCGGTCATTTTGACCGAGTTCACGCTGACCATGCCAAATTCCAGCCCGCGCAGGCACTGCCAGATCCGGCGGATGTCATGGCCATAGACATAAGCCGCCAGGCCATATTCTGTTGCATTGCTCATCCGGATCACCTCGGCCAGATCGTCATAAGGCAGCACCCCGGCCACCGGACAAAAGTTTTCCTCGCGATAGACATCCATCGCCGGGGTCACATCCGCCAGCAAGGTGGGCGCAAAGAAGTTCGGCCCTAAATGAAGTTCATCATAGCCGGCAATCAACCGGGCCCCCTTCGCCAGGGCATCCTGCACCAACGCATGGGCTTTACTCACCGCTGCGCGATTGATCAGCGGACCAAGGCTCACCGACGGGTCGAAGCCGTCCCCCACCTCGAGTTGACGCATCTGGGCGGCAAAAGCTTCTAAAAACAAGGCATAAGACTGGCGAGGTACAAAAATACGGTTCGCGGCCAGGCAGTCCTGGCCCGAAGTCTGAAACTTCGCCGCCACGGCGGCTTTGGCAGCAGCTGATACATCCATGTCTTCCAACATGATGAAAGGTGCATTGCCGCCCAGCTCCATACTGCATTTCTTGACGGTTGCGGCAGCTGACCGGAGCAGGTGTTTCCCCACCCGGGTCGAACCGGTAAATGACAGCGCTTTGACGGTCTCGGACTGACACAGCACCTCTGAAACCAGCGCACCACTCCCGGTGATCACATTCACTACCCCGGCCGGGATCCCGGCACGCTCGGCCAGTTCAGCCAGCGCCAGAGCAGAAAACGGCGTCTCGCTGGCCGGCTTAATCAGCACCGTACAGCCGGCAGCCAGGGCCGCCGCGGCTTTGCGGGTCACCATGGCATTGGGGAAATTCCAAGGGGTGATCAGGGCCGCAACACCAACCGGCTCGCGAAACGTCAGCAGTTGTGCATCGGGGATATGGCTGGGAATGGTTTCGCCATAACTGCGGCGCCCTTCTTCAGCAAACCAGCGGATAAAGGAGGCCCCGTAGTCGACCTCTCCCCGCGCTTCCGCAATGGTCTTACCCTGCTCCATCACCATCAACCGGGCCAGATCTTCTCTGGCTGTCAGGATCAAATCATGCCAACGCAACAGATAGTCCGCACGCTCATCCGCCTGAAGAGTACGCCAAGATTGAAATGCCTGCTCTGCCGCATCAATGGCCTCACTGATCTGCGCCTGATTCAATTGGGTCACATAGCCAATGACATCATTATTTGACGGGTTTTCGACGGCCAGAAAGCGCTCGCCGGTGATCCACTTCCCGTTCACATACGCCAGGCTGCGGACCAGGCGAATGTCATCCATCACGGCCATCATGGCGTGCGAGGGTTTCAGCTCGCTGTGGTCACGGTGATTAGCCACATTCATCAGACCTCCTCCTCTGCGTGTTGACTTGAGGCTTCTTCTTTCAGCCTAAACAAATCCACCTTCGTCTTTTTCTGAAGCAGCGCACACCACCTTGGTGATTTTTCTGGAAGGAAGGTTATTGTTTGGCTTTTTTCCCGTGGGCCGATCCTTGATCGAAGTGGGAATGAAGCGTCGTCAGAGCGTTTGCACAACGTTTCAAAAGCGATGCGTTGCGAAAGCGGCAAGCTGCTGGGGCCACTGCTCAGCGCAGCAGGTGCGGCGAGAGGTTCAGCGCCGGCTCATCGCGCTTAATGGTCTTGGTCACTATGTAGGTAAAGTAGCGCTCAATACCGAGATCCGCTTCAAGCCAGCTATCGATTAGACGCTGATACTGATCAATATCTTCGGTTTGCACTTTGAGGATATAGTCTACCCCGCCGCCGGTGGCATAACATTCGGTGACGGCAGTGCACTCGGCAATATAAGACTCAAAACGGCGGAACGCTTCGGCATGGTGTTGTTTCAGGGCAACCTCCACCAGCACGGCGGTACATTTGACCAACAGCTCCTGATTTATTCGAGCGCCGTATCCTTCAATGACCCCGGCGGATTCAAGCTTTCTCACCCGCTCCCAGCACGGACTGACGGACAAGTTAATTGCATCGGCCAAGTGTGATTTGGTGATCCGCCCATTGTGCTGCAAAATCTGCAAAATTTTCACATCATAGCGATCAAGTCGCATAAATCTCCTCCCTGGTTGACGTGTAGCAATTATGACTCGGGCAGCACCCGGGCTATCACTGCAATCGTATCCCCCATATTGACCAGCGCCGGATGACGTCGGGCTGCCAGAATCCCGTCGCGCTGCGCCCGGTAGATCTGAGGCGGCTCACCCGTCCGCGCCATCGAGTAGATGCTGGCAATGACATCGCCTTCTCGTACTGCTGCGCCCAGCGATACCTCAAACGCGGCGATCCCGTGATGCTCACTTTGCAGGTAGCAATTGGCATCGGCCATGTCCAACTCCCGGGTGGGTTGGGCTGGCGGCTCGACCTCTCCAAGCAAAATACCGGCCACCCGGAGAAAATTACGGATGCCGCGATCAGCGCAGGCAATTGACGCCGGCGTGCTGCTCCCGCCGCCGCCCAGCTCAGTGGTGACAAATACTTTACCCTGCGATTCAACGGCGGTGTCATATAATCCGGCAGGGTCCATCTCAACCATTCGCATGGTATACGGCGCGCCGAACCCCTTCGCCGCCTGCCAGCAGGCGGCTTCCTGTTCCGGATCGGGCAGACGATGCGCCGCAGCAAACGGGATAATATCTAAGGTGTTGCCCCCGGAGTGGATATCCAACGCGTATTGGCACAGCGGCACCAGGTAACGATTGAAATAGTCGGCGATCTTTTCTGTCACACTGCCGGTTGGATTGCCCGGAAAGGCCCGGTTTAAATTGCCCCGATCAATCGGCGAAGTCCGCGAGCCATTGACCACCGCCGGATGGTTCATCATCGGCACAATGATCACCCGCCCGTGGATAGTCTCCGGTGTGAGCTGATGCGAGAGCTTGAGTAAGCTAGTGATCCCTTCATATTCATCACCATGGTTCCCACCCGTCAGGAGCGCCGTCGGCCCGGCCCCGTTTTTCACCACAGTGATCGGAGTCATCACCGCGCCCCAGGCTGAGCCATCATGGGAATACGGCAGCTTCAAAAATCCGTACTGCACGCCATCCTGATCAAAATCCACACTGGCACTGATTGATGTTGGTTGCATGTCCCATCCTTGTCTGGTGCGCAATTGAATTCGGGGCTGAATCCTCCCCCCCGCGAATGACTTAATGTTTAACGAACAGATGGCGTGGAAAATCACAGAGTGTTTTGGCGCCATAGCGGGTGATCACAATACTCTCAGTGGTCTCCAGCCCCCAGTCTTCAAACCACAGGCCTGGCATAAAATGAAAGGTCATCCCTTCTTGCAACACAGTACTATCGGTGGCCCGCAGGCTCATCGTCCGCTCTCCCCAGTCCGGTGGATAGCTGAGCCCAATCGGATAGCCGCAACGGGCCCCATTGCGGGAAAAGCCGGCTTTATCCAGCACATCATTGAGCGCATTGGCAATATCAGCACAAGTGTTGCCCGGCCGCGCGACTTCCAGACCGGCTTCAATGCCACGGGTTAACGCCTCATCCGCCCGCTTAAATTTATCCCCCGGCTCACCGAGAAAAATGGTGCGCGACAGCGGACAGTGGTAACGCCGGTGAGCACCGGCAATTTCAAAGAAGGTGCCCTCTCCTTTCCGGAACGGGCGGTCATCCCAGGTTAAATGAGGGGCAGAGGCATCAGCGCCGGACGGCAACAACGGAACAATCGCCGCGTAATCACCGTAATAACCATCATGACCGAGCACAGCGTGACGATTCAATTCCGCCACCAGATGATGTTTGGGCAGCCCCGGCTCAATCATGTCAAACGCGACCCGGTGCATGTTTTCCACGATCCGGGCGGCGGTATACATATAAGCCAGCTCCTGATCCGATTTCACGGCCCGGCACCAGTTCACCAATCCGGTGGCATCAACCAGGGATGCATTGGGCATGTGAGTGGTAAGCGCTTCATAAGCGGTGGCGCTGAAATAATAGTTGTCTTTCTCTACCCCGATCCGGCCGCGATCCCATAACCTCGGCGCCAGCACAGCCTCAACCAGAAACTCCATCGGATGGAGCGGCAGATTCATCACGTAATGATCCGGGTAAAAGGTGACATTTTCTTTCGCCATATACACGGTTCGATAGGCACCATTGGCATCCTGTACCCGGCCAAACCAGATCGGATCGCCACTCGGGCCCACCACCACGCATTGGGGCACATAAAAAGACCAACCGTCATAGCCGGTCAACCAGGACATATTCGACGGATCATGGATAATCAGAACATCCAGCTCCTGCTCTTCCATTGAGTATCTGACTTTGGCTAACCGGGATTGGTATTCTTCCAAAGAAAACGACATTGCAGCGCCTCTCATTGCCCGTCTCCTTCACCTGTATTGAGCCTGATTGGCTTTCAGGGACGTTAGGATCATCAACGACCATCAGAATCAAATGATTATTGTATGAAATTCACTGTCAGCGCTTTGGGCGTATGGGCGACCACAAGGCAGCATCTGACGACAGTTGTAATGACCGAAAATGAATCGACAATTCATGGATGTGCTCCTGAATGCCGGAACACATCTTTATTTAAACGTAGATTGTTAAAGTAGGGTTTATCAAGCACATTTTGCAGAAGATGCAAGATTAGGAAAGATAGGAAGACACTTCATTTAATACCGTTTAGATAACTCAGCTCGCCGGACAGTTCACTGAACAACTGTCAGCTTCGGCCATTGTTGAAGCCAGTTCTTCGAACGCAGCCGGTCTTCAAAAACAGTGCCCGACCGCTTGGAGTTATAGGTGACTTGCAATCGGAATAATGACACCAGGCCAAACGCAGCAATACACTCATAATGGCCCGGCGCAATCTGCCGGATGGCCACCGCCGTTTCTTTTTCCACCCAGAAAGACATCGCATCCAGCACGCTCTGATAGGGGCGATCACCATTTCGTACATGCATCCGGGCCTGGTTCCGGACCTGCCAGTTCAGTTGCGGCACTTGCGCCTGCAACTGGGATTCGTATTTCTCACAAGTCTCGGGATCGTCTTCTGCCGGATCAAAATAAATCACGTCGACATCATTGAGCGGGGTCGGTTCAGTATAATGATGCAGCGCGTCCCAGACCAGGTTGCGCACAAACCCCGCCGCAATATAACCTTGGGGTAAGTTCAGCTGGCTGACGCACGCCAGCGCCTGCTGCCGCAGTGGATCCTGCGACACCCAGTCGATAATCTGCTGCGCCTTCGTTGCTATTGGCTTCGGTTGCGGCTTCGTCACCCGTCGCTTCCCTTCACTGAAAACAAACCCAAAGCATACCATGGCCGGTGTCGAATTCAGACTGGCACGAACCTCGCAAGCCTCTCAGAAATTCCATATCGACAAAGGAGTGTGGCGATGGCTATCCTTGCAGGTTACATCTCATTGACCAAACAACCCGACTCTGAGGTCATTCGGCAGCTGTCCCGGGCCTTTGCCGGGTATCCCGCAAAACATCTTCAGCGTTTTTCCTGTCCGCACGGCGTGTTACTGCAATATGACTTTGATGCCTACCATCAGCCTGCCTGGTTGCAGGATGACTCGCAAATTGCGACCTTGATTGGCCATCCACTGCTCACCCACGACCGCGAAGCTGATTTGGCAACCCTCGCTCATGCCGCCGCCAACCGCTCGCAGGTACTGCAAGATTGTGAAGGGGTGTTTTGCCTGGCACATTTTGATCGACAACAACGCCAGCTTACCATCGCCACCGATCCCTTAGGCTTGCGTCCCTTTTACTGGATGCCCTATCAGAACGGCTACCTGTTCAGCTCTCAACTCAGCTTGTTCAAACAGCTGAAATTGCCGTTAACCACCCATAGTGATGCGCTGTGTGAACTGGCAACGCTCGGCTACACCCTGCTCGATCATACCCCATACACGGAAGTTCGCTGCGCTTACCCCGGTGAAATCATCACTATCTCCACCGCGGGATTTCATTCTGAGCGCTATTTTGACTGGACGGCATTAGCCAGCCAGCCCGTACCGTTTGAAGAAGCACTACGCGGCGTTGATCAGGCTTTTAAGCAGGTTTTTGCCAAAACCACCCAAGGCACAGAGAAAGCGCTCACCACCTTATCCGGCGGACTGGACTCCCGGCTCATCGCCAGTGAACTCCTGCGACGCAAACTCCCGTTTAAAGCCTTTAACTTTTCCCAGCGGCAGAGCCAGGATCTCGACTGCGCCCGGATTTTTGCCGAGCAGAACCAAATCGATCTGGAAGTCATTCAGGTTCGAGATACCCAGGCTCACTCTGTCGAGCAAAAGATCGGTCATTATTGGCGCCGTATTGCCCATCCCGACTACGGCAGCGTTTCGCGGCCACAGCTGGCCTGGTCCGGTAACGGCGGCAGTGTCGGCATGGGCCTGATCTATTTCAGCGATAAAGTCTACCGGGCCGCCAAAACCCAGAACCTGGAGACCCTGATCCACGCCTATCTGGAGCAGCAATTTGCCTATCTGCCCCAATCTGTCGTCAACCATGCCCGGCTCCTCCAGGATCGGCTGACCGACAATCTGAAACTAGCCTTCGAACCCCTGCTTTCTCTCCCGCTGGAGAAGGCCTACCAGTTGTTTCTGTTCCTCAACGATCAGCATCACCACCTGTCCCTGCCCGCCGAGCACATCGCCGATTATCAGATGGAATTTTTCCATCCGTTCTATTCCTGGAAAGTGTTGCAATATCCGCTCTCTCAGCCGGTGGAGGAAGTAAGAAAGCACGCGTTTTATCATGCCTGGCTCAAGCATTCTTATCCAAAAGCCTTGAAAGCGCCGTGGCAGGCATATCCGGGCCACCTGCCTTGCCCGATTGCCCTGGAAAACAGCGCTTCGTCACAATCACAGTGGCAATTCAAGCGCCGTCAGCTGGTGCCTTTGCACGATATACTGTCTAACTGGCTGACCGTGATCCGATTCAGCCGGCATAACCTGATCAAAAAAGCGCCCTTCACCCTGCTTTGCCTGATGCATTTGCTGGGAATAAAAAATGCACTGACTCAGCTAAACACTGCAAAACAGTTTACCCAGTGGTAGCGTCACAGGATAGCAAAACGACCCTGCCCATAAAAAAGCAGCCCGCAACGATGTGCGGGCTTTATTTCATTCATCGGGGGTCAGTTCAACCTAGCCTCCGGCAGATCCCAATGGTTAGTCAACCGTAGTCGCCAGCGGCGGGCTCAGGGTGGACGGGCGGATCACCACCGCAATCGACTTGGAAGTCGGTGTATCACTAATATCGCCGGTACTGCTGAGCGGCACTAACGCATTGGACTCCGGAAAATAGGCAGCAATATTGCCCTTGGGGATCAGGTAGGGAACAACCTTAAAGCCGATGACCTGGCGCTTCACATCATCGGTCCACAGCGTTTCAATATCGATTCGATCTCCGGCTTGCAGCCCCTGCGCTTCGATATCTGCCGGATTGAGAAACACCACCTCACGTTCGCCATGGATTCCGCGATAGCGATCATCAAACCCGTACACTGTGGTGTTGTATTGATCGTTCGCACGCATGCTCTGCAAAATGAATACCGGCTTTTTCGTCAAGGCCCGGGGATCAAATGGGATCACCGAAGCTGGCAGCACATTAGTGCGGAAGTTTGCCTTGCCGTTTGCTGTCTGCCAGTTCAGCTCCCGTGCTGAGTTACCGAGATAAAACCCGCCCGGAGCATCCAGACGCTGATTGAAATTGTCAAAACCCGGGATCACCTGTGCGATCAAATCGCGAATTCGGTCGTAGTTATCCGCCAGACTTTGCCAGTCGACCGGGTTCAGCGCGCCCAGAGTCGCTTTAGCGATGCCAGCGACAATCGCCGGTTCAGAACGCATCTGCTCATCGCTCATATCTACCCGGCCGGACGAGGCATGAACCATAGAAAAAGAATCTTCTACTGTCACCCGCTGCGGGCCACTGGCCTGCGGATCAATATCCGTACGGCCGAGACACGGCAGGATCAGGGCATCTTTGCCCGGGTTGACATGGCTTCGATTAAGCTTAGTGGCGATATTCACCGTCAGGTCACACTGGCGCATGGCTTTCGCTACCTGCTGGGTATCCGGCGCTGCCGCCACCAGATTCCCGCCAAGACCTATAAACACTTTGCTCTCTCCCCGCCGCATGGCCTGAATAGCATGCACTACGTTGTGACCAGGTACTTGTGGCGGGGTAAAACCAAAGACTGCCTCAAGCTTATCCAGCAGGTATTTCGGCGGCTTATCGTTGATCCCGACGGTGCGATCGCCCTGAACATTCGAGTGACCGCGCACCGGACACAGACCCGCGCCCGGCTTGCCGATGTGTCCGCACAACAGTTGCAGATTCACCAGTTCCTGAATCATTGCGACCGAGTGCTTGTGCTGGGTGATCCCCATTGCCCAGGTGACAATCACCCGGTCGGCGGCCTGATATATCGTCGCCGCCTGTTCAATCTGCTCCCGACTGAGGCCGGACTGTTCGGTGATCTGCGCCCAGTTGGTCGCATCGACTTCTGCCAGATAATCATCCAGCCCCTCGGTCTGCTCGGCAATGAAGGCTTGATCGAACACCGACTCTCCCTTTTCAAGTGCCGCCTGATGCCGCGCCGCCAGTACCTTCACCATACCGCGCACGGCAGCCATATCCCCGCCGAGCTTGGGCGTATAGTAATCGCTGGTGGTCCGGGTCGACCCATTGCTCAGCATTTCACCCGGATCCTGCGGATTGGTAAAGCGCTCCAGTCCCCTTTCTTTCAGGTTATTAAAGGCAACGACCCGCGCCCCCCGTCGATACGCCTCGCTCAGTGTTTCCAACATCCGCGGGTGGTTGGTCCCCGGGTTTTGGCCAAACAAGAAAATGGCATCGGCGTGCTCAAAATCATCCATGGTGACGGTCCCTTTACCAATCCCAATCGATTGAGCCAGGGCATGGCTGGTAGACTCATGGCACATGTTGGAACAATCCGGGAAGTTATTGGTTCCGAATCGGCGGCCGAACAGCTGGTATAAAAAGGCCGCTTCATTGCTGGTCCGCCCCGAGGTGTAGAATTCGGCCTGGTTGGGATCTTCCAGCGCATTGAGGTGCCGGGCGATCAGGTTAAAGGCATCATCCCAGCGGATCGGCTCGTAATGATCGGTGGCAGCGTTGTAGCGCACCGGCTCTGCCAGCCGCCCCTGATATTCGAGATAATAGCTGCTTTGTTTGTTGAGCCATGAAACGGTGTATTGGCTGAAAAAGTCCCGGCCGACCCGCCGGGTGGTCGCCTCCCAGTTAACCGCTTTCGCACCATTCTCACAAAACCGGAACCGGCCCGGCACACCTTTCTCCCCCCAGGCACAGCCCGGGCAGTCAAATCCGTGATCCTGATTGGTTCGCAACAGGTTTGAGATATTTTGGGCGACATTTTTACTTTTAAACAAATGCTCTGCCGTGCTTTTCAATGCGCCCCAGCCACCGGCCGATCCTGAATATTCCTTAAAGCTCATTGATTTCACCTTTGCTGTACGATGGGAAGCATGACCCGCTGGGTCGGCTGGATATCAAGGTATGGCGGATCAAGGCCACCAGCACCACGGCTCACTCGCGGTTCGATATGTAAGATGCAAGAACAGACCTAATGTATAAAAAGTATGATTCCCATGGTGCGCACGTCAAGAAATCATCATTCGGAGGCAATTCGAACAGATTGACAGTGAGCCCCCATTTTCTAATCCTGCCGCTCCGGTTATAAGTGAATGAGTTTATGGCAAAAGTTCAAATTCATGAATTGCGCTCATGCGCAGAAGGGATTAGTCTAAAGTATTCACTCAATTGGCATCGTTGAGTTATTGAACCAAGATGTTCAGGGAAAGAACATCCGCAATACAGGAAAACTATCTTGAAAGGATTCGGATTCGATCTCAGGGCGTTGGAGGTCTTTGTCACCACCGCCCAAGCCGGCAATATGACGCTGGCCGCGAACCAGCTCAGACTCACCCAGTCTTCAGTCTCGCAAACTATTTCCGCCCTCGAAAACAACCTCAATGTTGCGCTGCTCGATCGCAGTATCCGCCCGATGGAACTCACCGTGGCCGGCCGTTATTTTTACGATCAATCATGCCACTTACTGTCGCAGGCCGAAAAAACCCATCAGGTGATGTCGAAAGGGGATTTTCAGAAGCTCCACCTGCTACGTGTCGCCATGGTCGACTCCCTGGCCACCTCGCTGGGCCAACCGCTGGTCGAAGTCATCAAACGGCATACCGAAAGCTGGACCATCAGTACCGGGCGCTCCCACATGCATGCCCAGGCGCTACTCACTCGGCACGTAGACATCATTATTTCCGATGACGCCCTGGAAGATCATGCTTCGCTCAGCCGCCACCGGATCCTGCGTGAGCCCTTCGTGCTGGTGGTCCCCAGCCAATATGCCAAATCCTATCCTTCGTTCCATCATCTGCTGCGTGAGCTTGATTTTGTCCGTTATACCAGCGATTCCCTCATCGGCACGACCATTGAGCGCTACCTGCGGCGGCTGGACGTCAATGCCCCTTCACACATGCAACTGGATAATACTTTTGCCGTGCTCTCCAGTGTCGCCGCCGGTTTAGGCTGGACTATCACCACCCCGCTCTGCCTGTTTCAGAGCGGTTTAACCCGCGACAAGCTGACCTGCCTCCCGCTCCCTGCCGATGAGCCCCTGCACCGTAATCTGACCCTGGTCAGCCGCCCCAACGAGCTGGGTAAACTCCCTCAGATCCTTGCCGGAGACAGCCGCCAGATCATGACCGAAAAATTCCTGCCGGGGGTCCTGCGCGAGCTGCCCTGGTTGGAAAAAGAGCTGTCTGTCGGCTAGATCCTTTCCCAAGCAAAAGTGTTGACGTACCGCACTCCGGGCACTTCTGCTGACAACTATTAAGAAAATTAATAGCGCATTGTTAGCGTAACTAATTGTTGTTGCAGTCAATAGACAGCCGCCCTTATGTTAAGAACTTGTAACACGAAGTGCGATTGACTCCATTCACCGTTCATAAGGAAATGTTATGTCTAACAGCAATAACCGAGCAGTCGAAAGTGAAGCAGTTTCTGACGACTATCTGAGTAAGCGTCAGTTAAAAAAAGGCGTGGCCGGCTGGGTCCTTCTCGCCAGCCTCGGCGTCTCATATGTGATTTCCGGTGATTTCGCCGGCTGGAATTTTGGTCTGGAGCGCGCAGGTTTTGGGGGCATGCTGTTAGCCACCATCATCATGGGCCTGATGTATATGTGCCTGGTGCTGAGCCTGGCTGAAATGTCATCCTCCATCCCGACCGCCGGAGGTGGTTACAGTTTTGCCCGCCGTGCCCTGGGCCCGCTGGGTGGCTTCCTCACCGGCACCGCGATCCTGCTGGAATACGCCATTGCGCCTGCCGCCATTGCCATATTCATCGGTGGTTACGTCAACGAGCTGATCGGCATTGACGGCCCTGTGGTGTATGCCGGGTTTTACTGCGTCTTCGTCGGGATCCACCTCTGGGGTGCCGGAGAAGCGCTGCGCATTATGATGGGGATTACCGTACTCGCCGTCATTGCGATTGTCGTGTTTGTCCTGGGGATGTTGCCGCATTTTGATGTCAATAACCTTTTCACCATCCCAGCAAACCCGGATGTCGCCGGTGCCAGCGCCTTCCTGCCTGAAGGGTATGTCGGGATCTGGGCTGCGCTGCCATTTGCTATGTGGCTGTTCCTGGCCGTGGAAGGGGTGCCACTGGCAGCTGAAGAAGCGAGCAACCCGGCGAAGGACATGCCACGCGGCATCATTGCTTCGATGGTCATCCTACTGATCTTCGCCGCCGCAGTCCTGTTCCTGGTGCCGGGTGGCGCAGGTGCCGAAGCGATGAAATCACACAGTGCACCGCTGGTGGGTGCCCTGCAGTTTGTCTACGGTGCCGATTCGCTGGCCGCTAAGTTTGTCAATATCGTCGGCCTGTTTGGTCTGATCGCCAGTTTCTTCTCCATCATCTACGCCTACTCGCGTCAGGTGTTTGCCCTGTCCCGTGCCGGCTACCTGCCCCGCTTCCTATCGCTGTCAGGTGAGCGCAAGGTACCGGTTTGGGCACTGATTGTCCCGGGGATCCTTGGCTTTCTGCTCTCGCTGACCGGCGAAGGCGATCTGATGATCACCATGGCCGTCTTCGGTGCCACGGTTTCTTACGCGCTGATGAGCCTGTCGCACATCATTCTGCGCCGCAAAGAGCCACAACTGGCGCGTCCGTACAAAACGCCGGGCGGTACCCTGACTTCAGGCATTGCGCTGGTACTGTCACTAATTGCCCTGGCATCGACCTTCGTAGTCAGCACCCAGGCCGCGCTGTGGTCGGCCCTGTTCTATGTCGTCATGCTGACCTACTTCCTGCTCTACAGCCGCCACCGCATCGTGGCCAATGCGCCGGAAGAAGAGTTTGACCTGATTGCCAACGCGGAATCAGAGCTGAGCTAAGCCAGAACAACACAACATTAAATAAGGCGCGGCGCATGGAAGCCGAACCCAGAAAGCTTCCGCGAGCGCGCCTTCACCAACAGTCACACCGGCTCAGGAACGAGCCCTCAGAACGATAGAGGTACACATGGAACCAAGAGACGTAAAGACAATCGCGGATGCGATGGCAATTGTGGAAGAGCGCCAACTGACCCATATTAAAGTCGGGATCTTTGATAACGACGGGATCATGCGCGGCAAGTACATGTCGAAGGCCAAGTTCTTCTCTTCCCTGGAAAACGGGTTCGCATTTTGTGACGTTGTTTTAGGGTGGGATTCCAAAGATCAGCTATACGACAATACCCAGTACACCGGTTGGCATACCGGCTATCCGGATGCCCCGGTACGCATTCTGCCGCACACTTGCCGCGAGGTGTTTGAAGAAGACGGCATGTTGCTGTTTATCGCCGAATTTGACGGCGAAGCCGCCAAGGTCTGCCCGCGTGGCGCCCTGAACCGCATCCTGGAAAAAGCGGACGGCATGGGCTTTGAAGCCTTTGCAGCGCTGGAATATGAATTCTTCATGTTCAATGAAACCCCGCATTCGGCGCGTGAAAAAGGTTTCCGTAACCTGCAACCAATCACCCCGGACTGGTTCGGCTACTCGATGATCCGCAACTCCGTCCATTCTGATCTCTATCAGGCCATTCTGGGCATGGCCGAGCAAATGGACTTCCCGATTGAAGGGATCCACTCCGAAACCGGCCCCGGTGTGCTCGAAGCCGCGCTGGCCGTCGACAGCGCCGCCTCAGCCGCTGACAAAGCCGCCCTGTTTAAAACCTTCATGAAGATCCTGGCGCAGAAACGCGATTTAATGGCCACCTTCATGGCCAAATGGTCCGGCGACTATCCGGGCCAGAGTGGTCATATCCACGTGTCGCTGAAAAACAAAGACGGTTCTTCAGCGTTTTATGACAGCACGCAGCCCAACACCATGAGTAAACTGCAGCGCCACTTCCTGGCCGGGCAGCAACGCCTGATGCCGGAGTTCCTGTGCCTGATCGCGCCAACCATCAACAGCTACACCCGGATGATCCCCGGCTTCTGGGCACCAACCCATGCCACCTGGGGGATTGAGAACCGCACCACCGCCCTGCGCGTGATCCCAGGCTCAGAAAAGTCCCAACGGATCGAGCACCGCCTCGGCGCTGCCGATGCCAACCCGTATCTGTCGCTGGCCGCCGCACTCGCCTCCGGTCTGTACGGCATCATGCAGGAGTGGGAGCCGGGCGAGCAGGTGATCGGCAATGCCTATGATCAGCAACATGCGCCAGAATTAGAATTGCCACGGACACTGTGGGAAGCCGCGCAACGCTTCAAGCAATCCGAGGCCGCCCGGACCATGTTCGGCGATGAGTTCGTTGATCACTTCGCCGCCAGCCGGGAGTGGGAAGAGCGCGAATTCAGAAAGCATGTCACCGATTGGGAAATGGACCGTTACTTCGAAATCATTTAAGGATGCGCATCATGACAACCATGCAACACACAGTCTCGCCGGTGGACGGCAGCGTGTATGTCAGCCGTGAGCTGGCGACCCAACCTGAAATTCAGCGCACGCTGGACAATGCCCAGCGCGCACAAAAAAGCTGGGCGGCCACCGCCCTCACCGAGCGTCAGGCGATTTGCAGCAAAGCTGTCGACTGGTTTGAGGCCCATAAAGATGAAATCGGCCAGGAGCTGACCTGGCAAATGGGTCGCCCGATCCGCTATACCGCCGGTGAAGTCGGCGGCCTGGCCGAACGGGCCCGCTATATGATTGAAGCCAGCGACCAGGCCCTTGCACCGCTGACGCTGCCGGAAAAACCCGGCTTCACCCGCTACATCAAACGTGAGCCGGTCGGCGTAGCCTTCGTTATCGCCCCCTGGAACTACCCGTATCTTACCGCAGTCAATGCCATCGTTCCGGCACTGCTGGCGGGCAACAGTGTGGTGCTGAAGCATTCAGCGCAAACGCCGCTGTGTGCCGAGCGCTTCGTTGAAGCGTTCAAAGCCGCGGGATTACCGGACGGTGTATTCCAGTACCTGCATCTCAGCCATGATGACACCCAATCCATCATTCAGTCCGATGATGTCAATTACGTGGCCTTCACCGGCTCGGTTCAGGGCGGCGCCCATGTCGAGCGCGCTGCAGCGGGTCGCTTTATCGGCGTCGGGCTGGAGCTGGGCGGCAAAGATCCGGCCTACGTGCGTGAAGATGCCGATCTGGATGTCGCGGTCGAAACCACCATTGACGGCGCATTCTTTAACGCCGGTCAGTCCTGTTGCGGCATTGAGCGGATTTACGTCCACCACAGTATCTATGATGCATTTGTCGATAAAGCCGTGGCGCTTGTGAATCAGTACCAACTGGGACGCCCGGACGATCCGGACACCACGCTGGGCCCTGTGGTTCGAACTGGCGCGGCCGATTTCGTTCGTGGCCAGATCCAGGACGCGGTGGCTCAGGGCGCAATTGCTCACATCGATGAAGCCCATTTCCCGGCCAGTGAGTCCGGTACGCCGTATCTGGCACCACAGGTGCTGACCAACGTGGATCACAGCATGCGGGTGATGAATGAAGAATCATTCGGCCCGGTGGTCGGGATCATGAGAGTCGACAGTGATGCGCTGGCGATTGATTTGATGAACGACAGTGACTTTGGCCTCACCGCCAGCATCTTTACCAACGACATCCCGACCGGGGTCGCCCTGGGTGAGCAGCTGGAAACCGGCACCTTCTTTATCAACCGGTGTGACTACTTGGATCCGGCACTGGCCTGGACCGGGGTGAAACAATCCGGCCGCGGCTGCACCCTGTCGCAACTCGGCTTCGATGCCTTTACCCGGCCAAAGTCATTCCATATCAAGCAGCTTTAATCACGATCGCTTTTGGAAGCATCAAACAACTAAAGCAAACGACAGCAACACACGATCATAGAACAAACCGCTGCGCTGACCCGGTGTCGGCGCGGCGACAAGGAGAGCCTCATGCAATTGCAAGGAAACTGGAACTATCCGACCGCCATGTCCGTGGGCGAAAACAGCCTGAACCAAATCGGTCAAGCCTGTCAGCAAGCCGGGATCACCAAAGCCCTGCTGGTGACCGATCCGGGGCTGGCCGAGCTACCAATGGTGGCTAACACCGTCTCACTGTGCCATGACGCCGGAGTTGGATGCGAGATTTTCAGCCGGGTTCAGGGTAACCCGACTGGCGAAAACGTCGAAGATGGTCTGCAAGTCTACCGTCAGGGTGGCTTTGACGGGGTCATCGCTTTTGGCGGCGGCTCCAGTCTGGATGCCGCCAAAGCGATCGCCCTGATGGCTGGTCAGTCCCTTCCGTTGTGGGCGTTTGAAGATGTCGGTGATAACTGGCTGCAGGCCGATGAAGCCGGGATCGCGCCGGTCATCGCCATCCCGACCACGGCCGGCACCGGCTCTGAAGTCGGTCGTGCTTCGGTGATCACCGACACCCAGAACCATGTCAAAAAGATCATCTTCCACCCGAAGATGCTGCCAGTGAAAGTGTTGCTCGACCCGCAGGTGACTACCGGCTTGCCGCCCCATATAACCGCCGCCACCGGGATGGATGCCCTGTCGCATAACCTCGAAGCCTTCTGTGCCACCAGCTATCACCCGATGGCCGAAGGGATCGCCCTTGAAGGGATCCGCCTGATTAAAGATTACCTGCCAATCGCCGTCACTCATGGCGATAATCTGGAGGCGCGCACCCAGATGCTGGTCGCTTCCAGCATGGGTGCCACTGCCTTCCAACGCGGCTTGGGCGGGATGCACGCCATCGCCCACACGCTGGGCGCCCTGTACAACAAGCACCACGGTCTGTTGAACGCCATTCTGATGCCTTATGTGCTCGAGGCCAACCGCAGTGTGATTGAGGACAAAATCACCAATCTGGCCCGCTACCTGAATTTAGACAACCCGGGCTTTGATGCCTTTATGACGTGGATCCTCGACCTACGCGCCGAGCTGAAGATCCCGCATACCCTGGCGGAGATCGATATCACCATCGAAGAAGCCAAACGTGTGGGTGAAATGGCCGTGGCCGATCCTTCCGCAGGCGGTAACCCGATCCAATTTTCAGCCGCCGAGTACAGCCGCATCTTTACCGATGCTGTCATGGGACGACTCAATGATTCTTAGGAGAAATGGACGTGAAGATCGGAATCTTACAATGTGACGACGTCACAACTGAGCTGCAACCGCAACATGATAACTATCCTGCGATGTTTGAGGCGCTATTGCACCAACAGGATAACACGCTTGAGCTGGTCTTCTACCGGGCGCTGGACGGGGAATTGCCACAGGATGTGGATGAGTGTGATGTCTACATGACCACCGGTAGCCGCCACAGTGTCAACGACCCGTATCCGTGGATTGGTGATTTGCTGGGCTTCATTCGCCAGCTGCATCAGCAGCAGAAAAAGCTGGTCGGGATCTGCTTTGGCCACCAGCTGATTGCCAAGGCGTTGGGCGGTGAAGTGATCCAGGCCCCTCAGGGCTGGGGCGTTGGCGTCGCAACGCATGAAATGCGGCAAACACCGGGCTGGCTCAATGAAGGGACCACCGTCCCGGAAACCCTGTCGCTGGTCGTTAGTCATCAGGATCAGGTGGTCAAACTGCCGGAACAAACCCAGGTGCTTGCCGGCAGTACTTTCTGCCCGAATGCGATGATCCAGGTCGGGCAGCACCTGCTCGGGATTCAGGGCCACCCGGAGTTCAGCAAAGCCTACTCGAAAGATCTGATGCACTTTCGCCAGCACCTGCTGCCGCCTCAGGTCCTCGACGACGGCCTGACTTCGCTGGCAAAACCGGTCGACAGCGAACGCGTCACCGGCTGGATCCTCGACTTCCTACGCGCCTGATACTGCACGAGGCCATGAGTCTGTTCCTGCCTCAAACAAAACTACTAACATCAAAACACTGAGCCCGAAAGTGCTCAGTGTTTTTCTACATTCAGACTCATACTAACGCAATTAGAGTGATGTTTACGCTGCCTGTCACATAGGAGTAGCACTAACTGACATGGCGTGCTGCTTCAGCAATGAATTCTATGATTTCATTGGGGTGAGAAGCCATAGGGGCATGCCCGGCTTGTAACGTGATCGTGTTCTTAGGCTGTATCCGTTCTGCAAACCATTGCTCTGTTTCAGGTGGAATCATTCGATCTTGCGCTGACACCTGATACCAGCTCGGTTTTACTTTCCATGCCGGAGAACCCGATTTATCTTCAAAGCAACGGGCTGCAATTGGTTTTTGGCTGAGCGCCATAACAAGCGCTTCGGTTTCATCGACGTCCGGACAGAAATTCTCATGAAACTGATCCGGATCCAACCACAAAAAACCTTGATCGTCAGGGTGGATGATGGCGGCTCCGGGAGGCGGCTCTCTCAGCCCAAACAAGCCGCCAGGGTTTTCGCCTTCATCAGGCGCAAATGCGGCAATGTAGACTAAGCCGACAACATTAGGCGCATTTCCCGCACCAGTAATCACCATTCCCCCATAAGAGTGGCCAACCATCAGCACCGGCCCTTCTAACGAAGCTGCCAGGTTACTTGTACGCTCAATATCATCAGGAAGTGAGGTTAACGGGTTCTGCACAGCGCGAACATGATAGCCTTTGCTATGTAGCCCAGGGATCACATGACGCCAATGTGAACCATCTCCCCAGGCTCCATGAACCAACAGAATGTTTAACTCGCCAGACATACGAACAACCTCCACGGCTATTTTCAGAGAGAACAGACATGTCTCCCAATCAGATAAGCCTTCTCGTTGATACGGTTGATGAATACCCAAAGCACATATTCCGTGAGATTCTAGTAGATCTTATAGGAAACCGCCTCAGTTTACCGGCACCTGCTTCCCGTTAACCGATGAGCAAGCCAAATCCTTTTGCGAGCTGACGGTCGCCAATGAGCTGGAGCTGGTTTACGCAAGCGAATCGTTTAAACAACAGTATGGGGCGGAGTTGTTCAGTTTATTTGAGGCCATGGCCCCTTACCTCAGCGACAAGGCAACTGCAGCAGCTCAAGCAGCACTGGCCGAGTTTGCAACACCTCTCCATTCGGACTGATTTTCAGACGTCATCACAAAAGCAGCCCCGGTGGGGAACCACCGGGGCTGCTTTGTCTCGTACGATCAACACAAAGTTCATTAATCCATGGTTGGCATGGTAAACGCGCTGGCGTGCTGCTCCAGACGAACACTGGCCGGCCAGCGGCTGGTGACCGTTTTCATTCGGGTATAGAAACGCACGCCGTCGTTACCGTGAACATTGAGCGGGCCAAAGACCGAACGCTTCCAACCACCGAAGCTGTGGAACGCCATCGGGACCGGAATTGGCACATTGAGCCCAACCATACCGGCCCACACGTCTTCACTGAACTGACGTGCCGTTTCACCATCGCGGGTAAAGATCGCAGTCCCGTTGCCGTACTCATGGCGATTAATCAGTTCAAGCGCCGTCTGGTAATCCGGCACCCGCACCACCGCCAGCACCGGGCCAAAAATTTCTTCCTGGTAAATGGTCATTTCCGGAGAGACATTATCGAACAGGGTCGGACCGACAAAATAGCCCTGCTCATAACCTGCAACCGACAGATCGCGACCATCGACCAGCAGGCTAGCTCCCTGCTCGACGCCCGAGGCAATATAGTCACAAATCTTGGCTTTGTGCTGCTCGGAGATCACCGGCCCCATGTCGTTTTCCGGACCGTCCACGATCCCCGGCCCGACACGCATCGCATCAATGTGACCACGTAGTTTCGCCACCAGCTTGTCTGCGGTTTCATCACCGACGGCAACCGCAACAGACAACGCCATGCAACGCTCACCGGCAGCCCCGAAAGCAGCGCCCATGATAGCATTCGCCGCCATATCCAGATCCGCATCCGGCATCAGGATACAATGGTTTTTTGCCCCACCCAGCGCCTGGCAACGCTTGCCATGGGCAGAAGCCGTGCTGTAAATGTATTCCGCAATCGGCGTCGAGCCGACAAAACTGACCGCCTGTACACGCGCATCGGTCAGCAGCACGTCGACCGCTTCTTTATCGCCATTCACCACGTTGAAGACGCCATCCGGCAGACCGGCCTCCTGCAGCAATTCCGCCAACGCCATGCCCAGCGACGGATCTTTTTCCGAAGGTTTCAGCACAAAGGTATTGCCGGTTGCCAGCGCGATTGGGAACATCCACATCGGTACCATCGCCGGGAAGTTAAATGGAGTGATCCCCGCACAAACCCCTAATGGCTGCATCAGCGAGTGGCTGTCGACGCCGGTACCGACATTGGCAGAATGCTCCCCTTTTTGCAGATGCGGGATCCCACAGGCAAACTCAACCACTTCCAGGCCACGGGTCAGTTCACCCACGGCATCGGAATACACTTTGCCATGCTCGTTGGAGATGATACGGGCCAGCCGATCTGTATTTGCTTCCAGCAGCGCCTTGAATTTGAACATGATCCGGGCACGCTTCAGCGGCGAAGTTTTCGCCCACGCTGCAAAGGCCTGATCAGCCGCAGCAATGGCTTCGGCCGTTTCTTGTGCAGAACTCAGGACCACCTGGCGGGTCTGCTCACCTGTCGCCGGATTAAAAACCGGAGCAAAACGCTGGCTATGACTTTCGCTGATCCGACCGTTGATGAAGTTCTGAATTGTTTCCATTGATTCGCTCCTAAATTACGTCTCTCGCTTCCAAGCAGCTCAGCATCATGCTCAGTCAATCAGATGGCCAAGCCGGTGCGCTGTTTGATGATTCACTCAACATCACAAGACAACCGAGGCAGGTTTGCCCCGAATCATGACTTGGCATGACTATACGAAATGTTTATTTCATTTTCAACACAGACAAAATAATTAAAACACAAAAATCGCAAAACCTTCTCACGATCACACATTGAACACAGGCGGGAGCTGAATCAGGTTTGAGTGGCGTGGCGGTGGCCGTCGCCAAATATCGACTGACATCCGTCCCAACAAAACACTGATTCAGCAGCTCATTTTGAAATAAGTTAAATCAATCACTTAGGGTTAACTCATCGATTTATCATACGTTTCACACCGATCTAGTTAACATTTTTAACACAAAAATCACACTTGATGTGGTCATCAAAACGCCAGCGGCATATAGTTCAAACCATAAAACAGAACAAACGTTTCGTTTTTGAATTATTTAAATTAACCATGTTGATTTCATTTTCAGAAAGAAACATGGGTAACAAATAGCCCCAAAACAAAAATTTTATTCCAATAACTAAACAACCCATACCGGGGTAAAAACCGGTGCCAAGGAGGCTTTCATGCTATCTGCTTTATGGAAAAACACCCGCCCGACCGGGCTTCTCAAAACGTTGAAACACTGGATCCGCCAGCCCGCAAAAGGGATCGGGGCTGCCTTGTGTCTCAGCGCCTTAGTGGCCCTGACCGGGTGCGGCGAAGAAAAAGTGCAGGACGATACCATTCGCATTGGCGTTGCGATCCCCAACTTTGATGACACCTTTATCGTCTACATGAAAGATGCCATGAACGACTATGCTGCAACCCTGAACGGCAAAGTCGAACTCACCATCGTCGATGCCAAGGAAGATACGGCCAAGCAACTGGGTCAGGTCGAGAACTTTATTGTCCAACAGATGGACGCCATTGTGGTGGTGCCGGTAAATACCGACGCCACTCAGCCGATGACCGACCGCGTGACCAAGGCGGGTATCCAGCTGGTTTATGTCAACCGTCGCCCTTCTTACCTGCCTGACGGGGTTTACTATGTCGGCTCGGATGAAAAGAAATTCGGTGAAACCCAGGCCCAGTACGTCAAAGACACAATGGACAGCGCTAATATCGGCATCCTGATGGGGATGCTGACCCAGGAAGCTTCCCTGATGCGCACCGAAGGGATCGAAGAATTCTTTGCCCAGGATGCCGCTTTCAGCGTCACCCGTAAGCAAACCGGCCAGTGGCAGCGAGCACTGGGCATGTCAGTCACCGAAAACTGGCTCAACGCCGGCGACAAGCTGGATGTGATCCTGTCAAACAATGACGACATGGCCCTGGGAGCAATTCAGGCGCTACAGGCTGCCGGCAAACTGAAAGACACCCTGGTGGTGGGAATTGATGCGACACCGGATGGGCTGATGGCCGTTGAAAACGGGACGCTGGATGCAACGGTATTTCAGGATGGTGGCGGTCAGGCCCGCGGCGCCATTGATGCGGCCATCAACGCCGTCGAACAAAAGCCATTCGACAAAATCACCTGGATCCCGGCAGAGCTGATCACCCAAGAGAACTTAGCCGCGTTCAAGGCGAAGAAAGGCTAACTCCCGCTCTCAATCACACCCTCTATTTACAGATTATCCCTGCCTGGCATCAGGCAGGGAACAACACTCGGAGTACTGAGAATGAGCCAGGTTTTACTGGAAATGCGGGGGATCACCAAAACCTTCCCCGGCGTCAAAGCCCTCGACAATGTCCAGCTGACCCTGCGGAAAGGCCGCGTAATGGCGCTGATGGGGGAAAACGGTGCAGGCAAATCGACCCTGATGAAAGTGCTGTTTGGCATCTATCAACGTGACAGCGGTACCATTTGTTATCAGGGCAACCCGGTCAACTTCACCGGTGCCAGGGAATCGCTGGAAGCCGGGATTTCCATGATCCACCAGGAGCTGTCGCCGGTGCTGCACCGCAGCATCGCGGAAAATATCTGGCTGGGACGTGAGCCCGTCAAAGGCCCACTCCGCCTGATCGATCATGCCAAAATGTACCGGGATACCGAAGCCTTGCTCCGGACGCTGGATTTAAACCTGGATCCGCGCACACCGATGAGCGAGCTGACGGTTGCCACCATGCAGATGGTCGAAATTGCCAAAGCAATTTCCTATCACTCCAAGATTATCATCATGGATGAGCCGACTTCTGCCCTGACTGACAAAGAAGTTGCTCACCTGTTCGAGATCATCGAGCGGCTCAAGGCCCAGGGCGTCGCCATGGTGTATATCAGCCATAAAATGGATGAAATATTCCGTATCTGCGATGACATCACCGTCTTTCGTGACGGCACCTTTATCGGCGAACGGGAAGCCAGCCAGACCAACCATGATGAGCTGGTACAGATGATGGTGGGACGGGATCTGGGGGACGTTTTCCCGCCGCCGACCGCCATTCCGGGAAAAACCCGCCTGGCGGTTAGCAATCTGTCATCCGACGGTGCCTTTTCCGGGATCAATTTCGAGCTCAAGGAAGGGGAAATTCTCGGCATCGCCGGCCTGGTCGGTGCCGGACGAACCGAGCTGATTGAAACTCTGTTCGGGGTCCGTGCCAAGCGTAGCGGAGACATTCAAATCAACGGCGAAACCGTCGAGATCCGCACCCCCCAGGATGCCATCGGCCACAAAATGGCATTTCTGACCGAAGACCGACGCCACTCCGGGTTGTACCTGATGCTGGATATTTTCGCCAATACGTCCATTGCTCACTTAGATGCCTATCGCCACTCGCTGCTTAATGTGCTCGATGTCCGCAAGATGCGCCGGGACAGTGAAGATCACTGCCAGCAGCTGAAGGTGAAAACCCCGAACCTACAGGAAACCATCGATAACCTCAGCGGCGGCAACCAGCAAAAGGTACTGCTGGCACGCTGGATGCTGACCCAACCGGATATCTTGTTTCTCGACGAACCGACGCGCGGCATAGATATTGGCGCGAAATCAGAAATCTACAAGCTGATGCGCCTGCTGACCGGAATGGGCAAAAGCCTGGTGATGATCTCCTCGGAATTACCGGAAGTCATGGGCATGAGCGATCGCATTCTGGTGATGCATGAAGGCAACCTCAAAGGCGAGCTGACCGGCAGCGAAGCCACCCAGGAAAAAATTATGTCGATGGCGCTAAACTAACCGCCCTCTCCCGTTTTGTCTCTACGGAAGATCGTCCGATGAACATTCAACCCGGTCGTCTTCCTGAACAAGGAAAGTATTATGATTGCGAAAATCATGGCTGCCACCGCTGATGGCAAGGCAGCACCGAGCCAGCGCTACGGCCGCTGGATGTCGAAGTATGCGATTTATATGGTCTTTATCGCCATGTGTATCGTGATGTCAATCCTCTCCCCGGTCTTCCTGACCGTGGCGAACTTGCTCAATGTCCTGACCCAGATGGCCAGTATCGGCCTGCTGGCACTCGGGGTAACCATCATCATTATTACCCGGGGCATTGATCTTTCCTCAGGCTCGGTGCTCGCCGTAGCTGCGGTGGTCTCTGCCAGTATGGCGCAAAGCCTCGACTGGGGTATGCGGATGTATCCGAACTTACCGGAGCTGCCGGTGATCGTACCGATCCTGGCGGCGCTGGCGGTCGGTGCCCTGTGCGGTTATATCAACGGCGCCTTAATTGCCTATACAGGGATCCCACCGTTTATCGCCACCCTGGGGATGATGATTATTGCCCGCGGCGCGGCCCTGCTCTATTCCGACGGTCGCCCGGTCAGCAGCCTGATTGAATCATACCAGTGGATTGGCCAGGGGAGCGTGCTCGGCCTGCCGGTGCCGGTACTGATCTTTATCGTCATGGCTGTGGTCTCTTACATCCTGCTCAACTATACCCGTTTCGGCAAATACGCCTACGCCATCGGCGGCAACGAAACAGCAGCTTATGTCTCGGGGATCAACGTGAAAAAATACAAGATCCTGGTGTATACCTACGCCGGTGTGCTGGCCGGGATCGCGGCCCTGATCCTGGCCGCGCGGATCAACTCCGGCCAACCGGGGCTGGGCGTGATGTATGAGCTGGATGCCATTGCGGCCGCCACTGTCGGCGGCGTCTCTCATGCCGGCGGGATTGGCACGATTCAGGGCACCATCATCGGCACCATGATCATGGGTGTGCTGCAAAACGGGCTGGATTTGCTCAATGTCTCGGCTTACTGGCAGCAAATGGTCAAAGGGCTGGTGATTGTGATTGCCGTTATCTTTGATATGAAGCGCCACAAGAAAAGCGCTTGATCTCCCCTTCATGACTTTCGAGAGCGGCATGGCGCCGCTCTTTTTTATTCCAAAATCACAAATCACGAAATATATATTTCAAATTGTATTTGGATTGGACTATATTGTTCACATCATGTTCAACGTGGTTCCAATCCCATTTCGGGTATCAGCGACGACAAAAGAACACCTATTGCGACTGACCCCATTTTTTACGGAGATTTAATTATGTTTCATGAAGAACGTCGATTCGAACAACCCATTCGCTGGGGCATGGTCGGGGGTGGCCGGGGCAGCCAGATTGGCTACTCGCACCGCAACGCCGCACAGCGAGATGGCTTGTTCCGCTTGGTGGCCGGCGCTTTTGACCTGAATGCGGACCGCTGCCGCGATTTTGGCGTCAATATCGGCCTGGACGGCGAGCGCTGCTATCCGAACTATCAGGCGATGTTCGAAGCCGAAGCACAGCGCGAAGACGGCATTCAGGCCGTATCCATTGCCACCCCGAACGCCACCCATTACGAAATCTGCAAAGCCGCATTGCATGCCGGTTTACACGTGGTGTGTGAAAAACCGATTACTTTTACCACCGTAGAAGCCGAGGAGCTGAAAGCACTGGCTGCAGAGAAGCAGCGCGTGATTGGTGTGATGTACGGTTATACCGGTTTCCCGATGATCCACCAGGCCCGTGAAATGGTCGCCCGGGGCGATCTCGGTGAGATCCGCGTCGTCAACATGCAGTTCGCCCATGGGTTTCACAACGAAGCCTTTGAAGAAAAAGAGCCGGGCCTGAAATGGCGCGTCAGCCCTGAAGTCTCCGGCCCAACCTACGTGATCGGTGATATCGGCACCCACGCGTTCTACCTGTGTGAAATGATCACCGGCATGCAAGTGAGCCGCCTGTCCTGTATGCGTCAGAGTTTTATTCCGTCCCGCGCCCCGCTCGAAGATAACGCTCATGTCATGATGGAGTTTGAAGGTGGCGCCGTCGGGACACTATGGGCATCTGCAGTCAATGCCGGTTCGATGCATCAGCAGAAAATCCGGATTGTCGGCTCGAAAGCCTCCATCGAATGGTGGGATGAGCATCCGAACCAACTGCGGTTCGAAATTCAGGGAGAGCCGCCACGGATCCTGGATCGCGGCATGGGCTACCTGTATCAGGAAATTGAGGGCGTTGCCGCCAGCCACATTGGTGGCGGCCATGCCGAAGGTTATTTTGAGTCCTGGGCTAACCTGTATCATCGCTTTGCCCTGGTGTTTGATGCAATGAATCGCGGCGATGAGGAAACGGCAGCCAGCATCTGGATCCCGGGGATTGATGCCGGGATCAACGGGGTGCGCCTGTGCGAGAAATGTGTCGAATCCGCCGATAGCCAGTCCGCCTGGGTCGACTTTTAACCTGCCCTATTGCTCAAACTGATACCCAGTGAACAGGCTGCCGTTCCCCCAAACATCGCAGCCTGTTCACAACCTGGGAGTTTTCCCGAAGCGTAGTTCGTTAGATCACCAATCGAGTAGGAGGAGGCCTCACGGCCTCCGTCCTCTCACACCACCGTACAAGCGTGGGTCGCATACGGCGGTTCCGAATATATTTTCAGTGACTCGTACCCATCTCGCAACGAGTACAGACCCATCTCCTTGAACCATTTCATTGGCATGGCCTGATTGAGCTGGGGCGATAAAGCCAAGTGCCACCACCCTTTATCTGACATCGCCAGCTTCCACGCATTGCGTTCGCTTACACCCTCTTGGCGTAACCATGTCGCTATGCTGTATCTGCGCTTGCGCTGCTTGAGGCGATAGCACCGTAAGCGCCGCCTTATCCATTCATCCAAGCGCTGCATCGCGCTTTTCCGTATGGCAAGCTTGAAGTAGTGTTGCCAACCTCTTAGGTATTGAGTGAGTTCGACTATGACTGTCTTCAACTCTCGCCCTCGATTCCGCTTCGTTATTTGACGCACTCGCTTCTTCATCTGAGTTTGTGCTGTCTTCGAGATATGGATGCTTCCATCTCGGTGAAAGCGATGGCCTAGGTAAGTCCGCTCTGTCACTCTCGTTGCCGCACTTTTCTCACGGTTAACCCTGAGTTTCAGTTTCTGCTCCAAGAACTCCGTGATTGAGGCTTTTACTCGATTGGCGGCTTCCTCACTGTGCACGTAGATTTGGCAGTCGTCTGCATATCGGCAGAACTTATGCCCTCTTCGCTCAAGCTCTTTATCCAACTCATCTAATACGATATTTGATAGCAGCGGAGATAATGGTCCACCCTGTGGCGTCCCTCGTTGCCTCTGCTCAACTAACCCGTTTCGCATTATGCCTGCCTGTAGGTATGACCTGACCAGCTTCAGGACCCGTTTATCTGTGATGTCCTCCGATAGCCTGTGCATCAGTCTATCGTGGTTCACAGTATCGAAGTATTTCGCCAGGTCTATGTCGACTACATAACCCCGCCCCTCCCTGATGTAGTGGCTTGCTGCCACCAATGCATGGTGGGCACTGCGGTTAGGCCTGAACCCATAACTGTTGCTTGAAAACTGAGGTTCGTAGATATCTGTCAGTACTGAGGTAATGGCCTGTTGGACTACCCTATCAAGTACAGTTGGGATACCTAGCTGCCTCACTCCCCCGCTAGGTTTGGGAATTTCTACACCCAGAACGGGTTGGGGTTGGTAGCTCCCGTCCAGAAGGCTCTGGCGGAGCGCTTGCCCATTAGAAGACTGCCGAAGCATCGAGATAGTCGCTGTTATGTCGAGTTTATCAACCCCAGCACATCCCTTGTTCTTCTTCACTCTTCTCAGGGCTTGGTTCAGATTTGTTGAGGAGCAGATCCGCTCCATCAACTGAGTTGAGGTCACCAAGACTCGTCCTCCTGTCTACGTCGATCATGCTTGTCATTCTTCGTGGCCATGAGCGTCACTTGCGGTGTTGCCCAGTAGTACGTAGAGATGTTGTTCATCTTGCTATGACCCCACATGATTGAGTGTCTAGTGACTGCTTCTTGATATATTCAGTTCCGGCCTTCCCTTGGGTTGTACTTCCCCAAGGTACTATGCCTTCTGCTGACTTCTTATTCCCCGTCACACAACATCACTGTTGTATTAGTCTCATCCGAGACAGGTCGTAAGATCTCCCGA
Source organism: Photobacterium atrarenae (assembly GCF_024380015.1). Taxonomy (NCBI): domain Bacteria; kingdom Pseudomonadati; phylum Pseudomonadota; class Gammaproteobacteria; order Vibrionales; family Vibrionaceae; genus Photobacterium; species Photobacterium atrarenae. The sequence continues at coordinate 1,511,699 of NZ_CP101509.1, read as the reverse complement.
GGTAAGACGTTGTTCTTTCCCTTGGCTGTGCCTGATTTACCCGTACACACTTCCCGTCGAGGCATTGGGCTGTTCTATATATTGCTAGGTTACCCAAGTTGTACTGGCCTACTATCAGGTTTCTGTTCGTCACACCCAAGTTTTGCCGTTTGCTTCCTTCAGATCCCACCTCACGGTGGGCACCCTTGCATAGGCTAACGGTTCTCGCTCGACTGAGCCCGTAGAGGACTTTCACCTCCTAGAACAACGCCATGCTCGGCGCACAAACATAAACGCCTGACTCAGTCAGGCGTTTTAAAAACTTGGTTACGGATTCCCCCGACTCAGGATTTCTTATTTCCATCCTGCCGGAACGCCAACGAGACCGCCAGGGTTTGAGCCAGGCACAACGATGCGGCCTGGGAGCGGAATGCATCGACCTGGGCTTCTTTGACCACGAAACAGACATCACTGAATGAGGCCAGCGGGCTGATCTGGCTATCCGTGATAATCACCTGCTTGGTGCCGGTTTGCGCCGCCACTTCACTCAGCATCACGGTTTCTTTGGCATAAGGTGAAAAGCTGACCGCAATCACCGCATCTTTCGGGCCAATCATGCTGATCTGCTCTTTGAACATCCCGCCCAACCCGTCAATCAGAAACGCCCGACGGTTCAGATGGCGCAGCGCATACGTCAGGTAGGAAGCGACACTGAATGAGCGCCCCAGGCCAATCAGATAAATGCTTTCGGCCTGATTGAGAATATTGATCGCCGCATCAAGTTTTTCCGGCTCGGTTTGTGCCGCCAGCTGCTGCATAGCCTGGGCATTCGCACGGGAAAACGCCTGCAGAATATCAATCGGCTGCTCCGGCGGCGCAGCGTCATCATCCAGCTCTTTGAGCAAGCGGATCCGATCGGTATAGTTGGCTGTCTCTTCCAGCAAGTTTTGCCGGAACAGCTGTTTCATTTCATTAAAGCCACTGAAACCGAAGGCATTGGCGAACCGGATCAGCGTCGAGGGCGGAACTTCCGCATGCTGAGCAATCACTGCGACCGTATCGAAGGCCACACTGTTATTGTTATCAAGCACATAGCCTGCAACTTGTTGTAATCGCTTGCTGAGACCATCGTATTTTTCACGAATTTGATCCTGTAGCTCAGTCAGGCTGTTTGCGGCATTCATATCAAGCTCCCCATAGGCATACCGACGCCATTGTATTCACTTTTCCCGACAAGATGAAATGCTTTTTCCAGATTTAGCCCACAAATAATGCAAACATTCAAGTTGGGCATCCGGATTTTAGCGGCCATTCTTCCCGAGTATGCTTCATTCATATTGCACCATCTAACTATCTGATCTCTCAGTACATCTATCGGCTTATCCCAATCAAAGTAAGTCAGTGATCAGACCTGGCCCTGAATGATGCGCAGAAAAATAGCTAACATCATGAAAGAATTCACCTTTTAAACATCCGATTCAACAACAGGGTAACTTGGTGGCGCCGGCCCACGCTGTAACGTTTGAAGAAGGTGCAATAACAACCGTGATATGAAATGGAATTTTCGTTTCATAAATTGCACCAATATGAGAATTAAGCGAGAATGGCGAAATAAAAATTTCAACCGGTATTTCCATGAACCCAATTACCAATGTCAGTCAGTTCCAGCAGGATGTACGACAACGCTACCCGACCCTCAGCAAGCGCCTTCAGCAAGTGGCCGGCTATGTGCTTGATAACCCCAACAGCGTCGCCTTCGATACCGTTGCTGCCATTGCCAAAGCAGCAGCAGTGCCCCCGTCAACCCTGATCCGCTTCGCCAGCGCGTTTGAGTTCAACGGATTTAACGAGATCAAACAGATCTTTCAAATGCATTTGGTCGAAGAGACGTTTAGTTACACCGAGCGTGCCAGCCTGTTCCGGCAACTCGAGGGCGATCAAGCGGTCAAGGAGCGACCGGAGCATATTCTGTACGAGTTTACCCACGCCAATGCCGTGGCGATGGAGCGGCTGGCCAACCAGATCCAGCCCGACATGCTGCAGCGGGCGGTGACCCTGCTCAATCAGGCCAACCATATTTACATTGTCGGACTGGGCCGCTCATTCGGCATTGCCTCGTATCTGACCTATGCTTTGCGCCACCTGGATCGCAAAGCCTCACTGGTTGATGGTAGTGGCGGGATGTTCAAGGAGCAGATCAGCATGGTTGGTCCGGAGGATGTGGTGATTGCGATCAGCTACTCACCCTATGCGGAAGAGACCCTGATCACCAGTCAGATTGCAGCCGCCAAAGGCGCGCAGCAAATCGTACTGACAGACAGCCAAATCAGCCCGCTGGCTTCTCTCAGTGATATCTGCTTTGTGGTCAAAGAAGCCCAGGTTGATGCGTTTCGCTCGCTGTCGGCGACTCAGTGTCTGGTTCAAACCCTGGCGGTCGCCCTGATTTTCGAGCAGTCGGGCCCACACCAGCAACCCCAACCGCCCGAAGCCTCTCAGGCGTAACCTTTCAGCGACCGTTGGACCAAAGGTCCCAGCACCGGGGTTTTTCCGGCAAAGATTTCCCGGATCAGCACCAACAATAATTCTCCGGTCGCCACTGCATCAGCCAGCGCATTGTGCGCCAGATACGGTGGTAACCCTTTCTGCTCGCGAATATGACACAGCCTGAGATCCGGATTCACCTTGCCACGGTTGGCCGACAGCGACCGCTCCAGCATTAGGGTATCGATCCAGACCAGCGGCATGGGCGCATCGGGAGCCAATTGAAAGGCACGGCGCAGGAAGCCTTGCTCGATCGCCGCTCCGTGGGCCACCACAACTTTGCCGGCCAGGGTGGCAATGATTTTCTCGACACAAGCCTGCTCGGTCATTCCGCCCGCCAGGGTTTCTGGCACAATATGATTAATAACCGCAGTTTCCGGTTTCACCGCATCTGCTGCCAGCAGGTAATAGTGCTGGCCGGAGGAAAGCGACAGGATTTGCTGGCGGATCTCGACCATTCCGACTGACAAGATGGCATCCGTTTCCGGATCCAACCCCGAGGTTTCGAGATCCAGAACCACCAAATCCAATGTTTCCAGCGGGGTGTCCGGCGGCGGGACAGGCGCTTGAAATATCGGCTTGAGATGGCTTGCCACCGTGCCTTTGCCACATTCTGCCTGACGCTGCTTTTCGAGTTGTTCCAGCGGATGAAAGGATTGAAATAGCCGCTTGATCATCGTAACACTCCCCTGGCATGAAACCGCTGCTGTGCCGCTTCCTGATAGCGGGCAATGATCCGGAACGCATCTTTGAGATGGTTGCGTTCAAACTGGGTCAACAGCGCCGGCGCAATGGTATGACTTGCCGTTTCACCGCGCTGCATTGCGATCCGCTGATGACGAAAACGCACCTGATTAATAAAACTAAACGCTTCCAGGAGCTCCTGCCGGCTGGCCGGGCTGATAATCCCGCCATCCACGGCCGCCTGGAGCCGTTTGGTCATCTCCGTCTCCCGGCTCTCCGCAGCCAAGGCATAAATCCGTGCCAGGTCGACCAGCAGACTAAGCGCCTGCTTTTTGATGTTAAACACACTGCGATTCTCACCATCTTTGGCCAGCACGAATTGGCGGAACATCCCCAGCGGCGGGGACACCCGCAACGAGTTCGCGACCAGAATCGCCAGGAAACGCCGATTGCCCCGGGTATACGTCGTCAGCTTGTGCTTCAGCACGTCGACCAGCTCGGCCTGACCATAGAGAAAACGCACATCGAGAAACACCGAAATGTCCAGCAAGGCCTGCGGCTCGGGGTGAACAATCCATTCGCGGTAATACGCCAGCCACTGATCCAGGGAGACACACCAGCGCGGGTTGGTTGCCATCATATGCCCCGGGCAAAGGCTGTAGCCGCATTCCGCCAGACCATAACAGACAAATTCAGCCAGACGGCGGAAATAATCTTTCTCTTCAGGATCAGGCTCGCGGGCCAAGATCAGTCCGTTGTCCTGATCGGAAAAACCGTGAATTTCATTGCGCGCCTGGGAGCCAGCGACAAACCAGGCATAAGGCATGGGTGCAGCGCCCAGCGCTTGCTCGCCCAGTTGCAGCAGCCGTTTATTGAATGCATCGGCCACCAACGCCATTAATTGCTGCACCGAGCGCGCATGCATCCCCGTTTCGACCAGCGTCTCAAACACAGCCTGACGTTGCGGCAGCAATGCCTTGAGTTGCGCCAGTGATTCCTGACGATAGATCCGGTTGATTAAAAACACCGCCTGGACCTGGCTTTTCTCCACCAGGCTGGTCGCGGTCAGCACGCCGGTGACTTTGCCCTGCTCAATCACCGGCAAACTACGGACGTTATGCAGCATCATGGCTTCAATGGCCTCGATCAATGATGACTGACCATCAATGATCTGGGGATCCCGGGTCATCACCATCTCGACCGGCTCGGTCGTTGCAATGCCTTCGGCGATCACCCGCTTGGTCATATCCCGATCGGTGACGATCCCAACCAGCTGATCGCCAGCCATCACCAGGGCACTGGAGCGATGCTGCGCGACCATGGCCTGTGCAACGTCGCGGATTGGGGTCGATGCCGACACCAGGGCCAGGTTGCGATTGGTGACTTCACTGACCGGACGCAAGTACATGGCTTCATCCGCCGCTTCAGCCATAGCCGCCGTGCTGGCCAGCCGCACCGATTCCTGGGCTGCAAAGTGATCCCGAACCGCCGGGATCTCTTCAATCAGCTGCATCAACACCTGTTTGGGGATCCGGTAAAGCAGCGTATTTTCAATCGCGGTCAGGGTGTAATCACACGCCCCGTTTCTGTGGAGCTGACTGAAGCCGAACAGGTCGCCGTCCGCCAGCCGGGCCCGCAGCGAACGATCCGGGTTGCACTGCTCGACCGCTCCGAGCCGGACAATAAACAAGCCCTGGCCGACAATCTTATGACCGTCCAGGGCTTCGCCTTTCATCAGGTAGAGAATGTCCACCGAAGACGCCAGGGCATTGCGCGCTTCAGCGGTGAGGTGATCAAAGGGATCAACCGTCGACAGATAATCAAAAATATTGGGTAAAAGTGACTGTTCCATAGTATGTCCAAACGTCGTATACCCAAGTCACCTCGCGCCGGATCTTAAGAGAAGAAACACCGATTAAAGGTCACTTGGGTATAACCCCGGTGTATCAGACCGGGGTTACGTTTTAATGATGTTTTGCCTGTGCTGTGCCGACTCTGGTTAAGTACGGGCAACCATCCGCGGGCTTTTCATCAGCTCACGACCAATCGACCAGAACACATAGGCCAGGGCGACGGAAGCCAGAATGTAATACCCATTCATCAGCCAACCCGGTACGTTCTGGGCCAAGAAGATATACATGGAGACAGAGCCCAGGGTGATCAACACAGAAACCGGCAGCGACATTGACCAGGGCTTGATATCAACCTGTTCGGTATACACTTCTTCATAAGCTTGTTGCGGATAGAAGTAACCGACAATCAGCATAAAGAGCACGTTGATCACAAACAGCAGGCCGACCAGGTGGAAGAAGTGAATATCGATCTTCACCACGAAATTAAACAGGATGTAAGCGGACATCCCGAACACCAAGCCCAACTTAGCCGCGATAGCGGGAACGCGTTTGGTCAGCAGCCCGACCAGCACCACACTGAGGATCGGCGAGTTGAAAATCCCCTGCAATTGCTGGATCAGGTAGAACAGACCATCCGGCGCATTGGCCACCAACGGCGCGACAATCATCGACACCAACGCCAGCCCCAGACCGAGGAATTTACCCAGTTTCACCGTTTCCGCCTCGGTCGCATTCGGTTTCAGCGACTTCTTGAAGATATTGACCGTAAACAGGGTCACCGAGGAGTTCAGGCCGCCACTGAAGGTGGAGAACACAGCGCCAACGACCACAGCGGCGAAAAAGCCCACCAGCACTTCCGGCAACACGAGTTGGACCAGGTTTGGATAGGCATGATCCGGGTTATCGATTTGTCCCTGGAACACGTGGAAGGCAATGATGCCCGGCAAGATGATGATCAGGGGGATCATCAGTTTAAAGAAGGCGCACAGCAACACCCCTTTCTGCCCTTCCGCCAGGTTTTTCGCGCCCAGCGCTTTTTGCACGATCGACTGGTTGGTACACCAGAAAAACATGTTGGAAATGATCAGGCCGGTAAACAAGGTCGAGAACGGCACCAGCGAGTCCTGATCGCCGATAGAGTTAAACTTCTCCGGGTGGCTCTGATATACCTCAACCAATCCGGACCAGACGTTGCCGTCGCCGACGTAAGCCAGCGCAAACAGGGTCACCATCAAACCGCCGACAATCAAACCGACCCCGTTCATGGTATCCGCCACGGCAATCGCTTTGATACCGCCAAAGACGGCGTACAGCGCGCCCATTCCGCCGACACCCCAGACCATGATCCACATAGCCGTGTCTTTATCGACATTAAACACATGCGAGACCTGGAACAGGCTCTCCAACGCGATGGCACCGGTATAGAGCACAATCGGCAACAGCGAAATCACATACATGCCCAGAAACAGGATGGAGGTGATGGTCAGAGTTTGTTTATCAAAACGGCGCTCCAGATATTCCGGGATCGTCGAGATCCCCAGCTTCAGGTAGCGCGGCAAAAAGAAGATGGCAAACAGCACAATGGTCATCGCCGCCATGACTTCCCAGGCCATGACGATAAAGCCGGTTCGAAAAGACAGGCCGTTCAAGCCAACCAGGTGTTCAGTCGATAAATTCATCAGCAACATGGAGCCGCCGATATAGACCCCGGTCAGCGATCGCCCGCCGAGAAAATAACCTTCCGCGGAATCCGTGAGATGGGCATTGCGGGTTTTATAGTAAGCAAACCCTGCCACAAACAGGGTAAATCCCATAAACGAGAGAAAAGCAAGCATGATACCTCCAAGCTTGTATAACACGCTTTTCCAAAGCCAAAGTCCGTTGGCAAGTCCGTTGGCACTGGTGTGATTGGATCTGAATTGAAAAGTGCGGGCTGCCTGTGCAGCCCGCGAAGCTGGTTATAACTTAATTTCTTTACCGCTCAGCATGGATTCAATGGCCTTGTCTGCCAGCAGCAGCGCTTGTTCACCATCGTTGCCGTTACACTCCGGCTCGGCGCGACCAGCCAGCACGTCGACAAAGTGCGCCCATTCTGCTTTGTAGGCCGCCTCGTAGCGCTGAAGGAAAAAGTGCTCAGGTTTCGCAGCCACGCAGCCGGCCTCTCCCCACTGCTCTACCGCATTCTCATGAATATTTTTCGCAGTCAGCAGACCTTTCTCCCCGTGCAGCTCGATGCGCTGATCATAGCCATAACCGGAACGGCGGCTGTTGGAGATGGTGGCCATCGCACCGGACGGAAACTTCATCACCACAAAGGCGGTATCAATATCACCGGCCTCACCAATGGCCGGATCCACCAGGTTGCTGCCCTGGGCATACACAGAGATCGGATCTTCGCCCATGATGAAGCGGGCCATATCGAAATCGTGGATGGTCATGTCACGGAACATACCGCCGGACACTTTGACGTACTCTGCCGGTGGTGGCGACGGATCGCGGGAGGTGATCAGTAAGGACTCGGCTTTACCGATACTACCGGTACTGAGCATTTCACGCACCTTGCGGAACTGCGGATCGTAGCGGCGGTTAAAACCGACAAACAACGGCACCTGGTGTTGCTGAACGATTGCCAGGCAGCTGCGCACCCGCTCAATATCCAAATGCACCGGCTTTTCACAGAAAATGGCCTTTCCGGCTTTGGCGGCCAGCTCAATCAGCTCCGCATGTGTATCCGTTGCTGAGGCAATCAGCACGCCGTGTACATTCGGATCCGCCAGCGCTTCTTCCGTCGTTTGCTGCTTGGCGCCATATTTCTCGGCCAGTGCTGCAGTCCCGGGTGAAAACGGGTCAATCACTGAATAAAGCTGCGTTTCCTTGTGATCGGCAATATTGACAGCATGAACCTGGCCGATTCGACCGGCGCCGAACAGTGCAATGTTGTACATGACTACTCCTTATAAACAGAACCCAGTTTGTCTCGTCCGTTTCATCCTTGCTGTATCCGCCTTGACGGTTCCTGTTTCAGGGTCGCTTCAAGCCTTGAGTGCGCAAGCAAGTGATGACTCAGTTGATAAAAAGAATATACCAAGTGGAAATTTTTATTTCATCAAAAATAAAAACGAAACATTCATTTTTGCTTGCCAGGTAACATTATTCCGTAGAAAGGGAGTGATCCTGTAAAAAACAAGGATGCTGCTCACACCTTTAATCACTAAATATTCGCTTAACTCGATGAATAAAGCGTTTTCAAAACCACCCATTTAAACCAGGTGCATATTGGCCGCAATGACCATTGCGGCCAAGAAGACAATGGAACACAAAACGCCCGCAAAACAAAATAACCATTTCATCTATTGAAACCCCGTTTATTTTTCAGCCGCGTCATTCCATTGATTCAAATTCATCTGCCAGCCTGGATGGCACTGAACAGCCGTCAGCATGACAACATTGCCCGGCGCGTCCTCATCCGGCCAAGCCATCGACCAGTAACTTGCATCCGGAGAGAAATAAGAACAGGTAACACAAGCGATAAACCCAATCCTGGCTGATCCGGTGCAACAACCACACCCCGGTTTTCACCCCAATTGGAGCCAGGGGCATCAACACCAGCGCCGTCATCAGATTCACGCTGTCGAATTTCCCCAACAGCGTAAAAGGGACCAGCTTGGCGAGGTTCACCAGGCCAAAAAGCACCGCCATGGTGGCAATCAAGGTGACCTTCTCCAGTTTTAAAGGCAGCAGATAAATACTGGCAGGCCCGCCACCGGCATGGATTGTGGTGCTGGAAAAGCCGCTGAGCAGGCTCCAGAACCAAGCTCTGACCTGACTGAACCCTCCTCCCGCAGGTGGTTCGGGTGCTTCCCGGCTCATCCGATATTGCAGGCAGAAAAACAGCGACAAGCCGCCTATCAGCAACTTCAATACTGATTCAGGCGCCACGCCCATCAGCAGACCAGCCAACACTACACCCACCAGAGATCCCGGTAACATCAGCTTCAGTTGCTCTCGGTCGGCATGACGGTAATGCTGGCGAACGGCAAAGAAATCCATCGCACAGAGGATCGGCATCATGATCGCAGCCGCCTGAACGGGCGATACACTCAGCGCCATCAGCGGCACCGCAATAATACCGAGCGCCCCGCCCAGCCCGCCTTTGCCGATACCGTAAATCAACACCGCCGGGACCGCAGTGACATAAAACCAGGGGTCCGTCACGATCATGTTTATCCTTCCTTCCGATGTGAAAAGCGAAAAAAAAAGCGCCATCCGGCGCTTTTTTAACTCAATCTTTGGATCATCCGGCTTACAACAGCCCGGCGTCCTTGGCGAACTGGTGGAGGTTGTTGTAACCCAGCGTCGCGTAGGTCAGCGGATTTGCCACAGCCGGATCCTGCTCGGCTTCCACCACCAGCCAACCGCTATAGTTGTGTTCTTTAAGAACCTTAAACACAGCCGGGTAGTCGATGCAACCATCGCCCGGAACGGTGTAAACACCATTGAGCACGGAATCGAGGAAACTCAGCTTACGGTTTTTAACATCGGCCAGCACATCCGGACGAATGTCCTTACAGTGAACGTGATTGATCCGATCGGCCCAGCGCTTGGCGACGGCCACCGGATCGGCTCCGGCATACGTCAGGTGGCCGGTATCAAGCAGCAGACCGACTTCCGGCCCGGTGTGTTGCATCAGGTTGTCGACATCCGCCGCGGTTTCAATCACGGTGCCCATGTGATGGTGATAGGCAATCTGAACGCCCTGACTTTGGGTATAGCGGGCAAATTCAGTCAGCTTGCGACCGTACTCTTCCCAGCGCTCTGCCGGGAATTGCGGACGCAGATGGACCGGCGTGTCCTGCGCGCCGTGGATACAGTCGGTGACTTCACAAGCCACCATCACGGTCGCACCCAGTTCACGCAGCAAGGTCAAGTGACCCTGTACGGCTTCAATTTCTTCTTCAACAGAGCGTGTCAGCAGCTCCAGCGAATACCAGCCAGAGACCAGCTGCAGATCGTGCCCGGCCAGGATTGGACCGAGGACGCTGGCTTCACGCGGAAACTTATTGCCCAGCTCAAATCCGGCAAAACCCGCCTGCTTGCCTTCCGTCAGGCACGTTTCCAGCGGCGTTTCCGCGCCAAGCGTCGGTAAATCATCATTGGTCCAGGTCAGAGGGTTGATTCCAAGTTGAACAGCCATGGTGAAACTCCTTTATTTCGATTTGATATTAGTCCTGGCCGCGCTGACGCCACAGGGTGATCAGGTTGTGATAGTTGGCTTTGACTTGCTGGATGAGTTGGTCATCATCAATACTGCCGGCCAGCCACTCGCGGGACGGTTGACCAAACAGGGTCCGCCCGACTGCAAATCCTTTCACAAGCGGCTGATCCGCAGCGGCTGCAAACCCGGCTTTCAGCTCCTCCTGCGGCGCATCCAGCCCCAGCAGCACCACGCCATGACAGAAAGAATCGCGCTCGGCGACGAGATCGGAGACCTGCTGCCAGCTTTGTGCCGACATCGGCGGTAGTTTCCACCAGTCCGGTTTCACGCCCAGGTTGTAGAAGCGTTGCATGGCCCGAAGATAGAGCGCATCACTTCTTTCCATGTCGGCCGGCAGGATCACTTCCAGCAAGAGTTCATGGCCGGACTTACAACAGGCCTCGTAAACTTCTTTAACCTTGCTTTCCTGACGCAATCGGGTTGGGTGATCATCTTCCGGGTGGAAGAACACCAGGCATTTCACAATGTGCTCCAGCGGCCAGTCGACCAGTTGAGAGCCGATGTTTCCGTGCTCCAGCTCCAGCGGACGCGAGCCCGGTAGCTCAATCGGTCGGCCGATCCACCAGCCCTGGCCGGTAATTTCATTGAGCACGTCCTGGCCAAATGTACTATCACACAGCAAGCCGGCTTTGCCTTGCAACCCGGCTTCTTCCGCCACGGCCTGGCTGGCTTTGAGGATCAATTGTTTCAGCGGTTTGATGCGGGACACATCGGCACCGACAGCACGAGCCATATCGACAAACTGGATCCGGTGGTCAAACGCCATCACGCACAGTTCATCCCACGCTTTATCGCGGGTCGTGACCCGGTGCAGATGATTCAGCTCAGCGTCCAGATCCGGGCGCGGCACCGCTTCAGCACGCGCGAGGTAGTTATCTAGTTCAATCTTGGTTGGCATCGCCGGGGCACAGCCGTGACGGGAAACAACCAGCGCCCCACAGGCATTGGCGTAGGCACATGCCTGCTCCCAGCTTTCACCGTTGAGGTAGCCGCGCAGCAAACCGGACATGAATGCATCACCGGCCCCCAGCACGTTCAGTACATCGACGCGCACGCCGTGAACCGTGATCCCTTCATCCAGGGTATCGGGGATCGTGCCAGAGAACACTGAGCAGCCAAGCGGCCCGCGCTTACAGACAAATTCAGCCTGGGAAACTTCGCGTACTTTACGCAGCGCTTCGACAGTATCAGTCGAGCCTCCGGCAATATGAAATTCTTCCTCGGTACCGACAATCAGGTCAAACAGCCCGAGCACTTCCATCAGTTGTGCTGTGACTTGCTCTGATTCGATGAAACGCGTCTCGCCGTCACCAAGTGAAGTCAGGCCCCAGAGTACCGGGCGGTAGTCAATATCCAGCGCGGTTTTAACGCCATTGCGACGGGCATATTTCAGCGCGGTCAACACGGCTTCACGGGTTTTCGGGTGGGACAAATGGGTGCCTGTGATCGCCAGACAGCGTGCAGAAGCAATGTACTCTTCAGTAAAATCTTCACTGGTGATTGCCATGTCCGCGCAGTTATCACGATAGAAAATCAGCGGAAACGTATCTTCGTCTTTGATGCCCAGGATCACCAGGCCGGTCAGACGATCTTTATCGGTGATCAGGTGGCTGGTGTCACAACCGACCCGCGCCAACTCCTCACGCAAGAATCGACCCATATGCTCATCCCCGACCCGGGCCAGCATGGACGATTTCAGCCCCTGGCGCGCCGTGCCGAACGCCACATTGCCCGATGAACCGCCCAGGTATTTGTTAAATGAGCCCATATCTTCCAGTCGGGCACCAATCTGCTGACCGTATAAATCGACCGCGATCCGGCCCATACAAATCACATCAAACTTTTTTTCGGTATTCACTTCCATAGCTCCTTAACAGCTCCTGCCTTACACCAGCGGCGTGTGGGTCCTGAATGCCTGCCAGCACAAGCAACCGGGTTGCCTCTGCTTTCACGCTGGGTGACTGCAAAGCACCATTTGTTTCGATACATCATTTATACGAAATATTTGTTTTATTTTCAATCAATTTAAAAACAAGCATTTCGTTATGTGATCTCACAGGAAGTTTCCGTCTACCGCTCGTTGTTACGGGCCTTGGCTGGCACTGGCCGGAAGGCACCTGGTTCACCCGGCTCCGGCCTTCCCACCCGATGTCGAAGCCAAACGGCAGTTCATCGAAACAGCCTAAAATGAAATGTGCATTTCACCATGCGAACTGAGACAACAACGGCCTAAAAAAACAGCCCTGTATTCAGCAACGCGCTTGAATACAGGGCTGTGATCGCCTGACGCAAATGAGCAGCGCTCACCGCCCCTCACTGCCATCGCAAGTATTAATACTGCCGTGCCTTGGTCTCAAGCACCTGTTGAATCGATTCTGCCGCCGCAACCACGTCCGGATTCTCGGCCACCTGGGCGGTGCCGGTACGCCACCAGGACTCATAGCCATGGGTCATGGTTTTCGGTAGCACTTTAATATCAATCAGGGTTGAAACCGGCTGTTGTCTGGCATCTTCCAGCGCGGCGAGCAACTCGGCTTCAGTGTGAACCGTATACCCTTTACAGCCATAACTTTCGGCATTCTTGGCAAAATCGACTTTCACCAGGTTGCCGGTCATGCCGCCGGTCGCCGGATCGCGATGGCGGTTTTCCGTACCGAAACTCCCCATCCCCTGGCTCATTTGCAGATTATTGATACAGCCGAAACCGGCATTATCAAACAGCAACACCGTGATTTTCAGCCCTTCCTGGATCGCAGTCTGGAGCTCCGAGTGCAACATCATGTAGGAGCCATCGCCGACCATCGCGTAAACCGGCTGCTGCGGACGGGCAATTTTTGCCCCGACGGATGCCGCAATTTCATAGCCCATGCAGGAATAACCGTATTCCATGTGATAGGTATCCGGCTGTTTCGGCTGCCAGACCCGTTGCAGATCACCCGGCAGCGAGCCCGCCGCACCGACGATAATTGCATCGTCTTCAAGGTGTTGATCCAGCAATCCCAGCACCCGGGTCTGGGTCAGGCGGGTTTGCAGCGCATCGCTGTATTCCGGCAGTTTGTCATCCAGCTGGCCTGCAATCTCAGGGGAAAACCCTTCCTGATATTCAACCGAAAACAAACGCGCCAGTTCTGCGTTCCAGGTCGCTTTGGCGTCGGTAATTTCATCACGGTAACTGCTGCGATAGCCAGCCTCGGCCAGCTGCTGCCCAATCGCACTCAGCGCTACTTGGGCATCGGCCACCACCGCGGTGGCATCCAGTTTATGAGCATCGAACTCAGCCACGTTCAGGGTCAGGAATTCAACCTCAGGGTGCTGGAACAAAGATTTCGAGGCTGTGGTGAAATCGGTAAAGCGGGTCCCGACCCCGATCACCAGGTCCGCCTCTTTAGCAATCAGGTTGGCAGCCAGGCCACCGGTGGTTCCCACGCCGCCCAGGTTCAGTTCATGATCGGAGACAATGGCACTTTTGCCCGCCTGCGTTTCGCCAAACGGGATATTGAATTGCTCGGCAAACTGACGAAATGCCTCATGCGCTTCGCTGTAGCGAACCCCGCCGCCGCAAATCAGCATCGGTTTCTTCTTGCGGCGGATCAGTTCGACCGCCTCCTGAATCATGGCTTCCGTTGCAGGACGGCGCTCAATCCGGTGCACCCGTTTTTGGAAGAAATACTCAGGGAAATCGTACGCTTCTCCCTGTACATCCTGCGGCAAACAGACCGTAACTGCACCGGCATCTGCCGGATCCGTCAGTACCCGCATCGCATTGATCATCGCCGACATCAATTGCTCCGGTCGGGACACCCGATCCCAGTAACGCGACACCGGACGGAAACAGTCATTGGTACTGATCGTATTGTCATGATATTGCTCGACCTGCTGTAACACCGGATCCGGCTGGCGGGTCGCGAACACATCTCCCGGCAGAAACAGAACCGGAATACGGTTTGCCGTGGCAGTTGCAGCAGCCGTGACCATATTCGCCGCACCCGGACCAACCGAAGAGGTCACAGCATAGATTTTCTTACGCTTGTGCTGCTTGGCAAACCCCATCGCAATGTGGGCCATGCCCTGCTCGTTACAGCCCTGATGGACCACCAGTTCGCCGGCATCCTGCTCCAGTGCCTGGCCCAAACCAACAACATTCCCGTGCCCGAAAATGGTAAACACGCCGTGGATCAATCGATGCTGCTCACCGTCCACTTCGACATATTGCTGATTCATAAACTTCACCAGCGCCTGGGCGGTCGTCATTCGTAAGGTGCTCATACCACTGTCTCTCCAATAAATCATATCCTGGCAGAATCCATTCTGATTGCCTGTCGAAGCCGGTTCTGCCTCATCCGAGGGATCGTTTCACTTGATTAAAATCACTATATGGAACATTTTTTTCATTTCAAGATAATTATGAAATATCAACTTCTTTTGTGATCCGGGTCGGCCTTCAATGTACTTGTCCATCCAGCATCAAGGATTCATGCGTCTGACTGGCAACTGGCACCTCGCTGCGCTCCATCACCGAAATGCGCCTGATGCTTTGCAGTGAGTGCGACATGTTCGTAATTTCATGATCGCCTAGAGTTGAAATAAAAATTCCACATGGTAGATTAAATGAAAGTTTGAAATCAGATCATACCCTTTAACAGGAAGCGTAGGTGCCCGTAGCCCCACGCAAGCAGAGGTCCAGGATGTCCAAGTTACTATCAAAATATCATGCGCCCGACGCACAAGGCCGGACGCAGCACATTACCCCCGCATCTGCAGCATGGAAATATGTCGGATTTGAGGTATTTGAACTCGAAGCTGGCCAACGAATCGACATGCCGGCCTCTGAGTGTGAAGTCTGCCTGGTGCTGATCGCTGGTAAAGCGACGATCAGCACTCCGACTGCAACCTTTGAAAATATCGGGGATCGCATGGGTCCGTTTGAGCGCAAAAAGCCTTACGCGGTGTATGTGACGCAGGGGGAAAGTTATGCCGTGGTGGCCAATACGACGCTGGAACTGGCGGTCTGTCAGGCACCGGGAAAAGGCACCTACCCGACCCGCTTAATCGCTCCGGATGCTATCAGCGCCGAGCAACGCGGCCATGGCAATAACCAGCGTTATGTTCATAACATCCTGCCGGATGACCAAGCGGCCGATAGCTTGTTGGTGGTGGAAGTCTATACCGATGAAGGGAACACCAGCTCCTACCCAAGCCACAAGCATGATCAGGATAATGAGCCACACGAAACTTATCTGGAAGAAACTTATTATCACCGTCTGAATCCTTCCCAGGGCTTTTGCATGCAGCGGGTATATACCGATGACCGGTCGCTGGATGAATCAATGGCCGTGTACAACAAGGATGTGGTGATGGCGCCGAAAGGCTATCACCCGGTAGCCACCCTGGCCGGCTACGACAGTTACTACCTGAACGTCATGGCCGGGCCGACCCGAAAATGGCTCTTTACCTGGGAAGAAGACCACAACTGGGTCAACAGCCCGGCTTACGCTGAAAAGCACGCCTAACCCCATTCTCTACCTTTGTTGATGTTGTTTATACCAATCAAAGTAAGTAAGTGATCAGAAATAGCGCAGGAAAAATGTTTGAGAACAAGGCAGAATTTTTAGATAAGTAGTTATTCTACAATCAAAAATTCTAACGCAGTTATCGAACATTTTAACAAGCTAGGATGACCAGTTATTTACTGCGATTGGTATTATTGCCCTGTTCACGTCAGGGCTTTTTTGTTTGTGTGCCGATTAATGATCGATCGCCGTCGAGAATACATTAATGATCACGGTGCCAAGCAGAATCAAGGCAATGCCGACTATCGCGTACCCATCCAACTTCTGGCCATGTAATAACCAGGCAATCAACGCGACCAGTACGATCCCCGCGCCGCACCAAATCGCATAAGCGATCCCCAGCGGCATATTCTGGACCGTCAGAGACAGCAGGTAAAACGCTAGACCATAGCCCAGCAAGACGCCGACGGTGGGCACAACCGCAGTAAACTGATTGGTTCTGGGCTGCCACGAAGTCGCCAACACTTCTAAGACAATAGCAAACGATAGGGTTACAAGTGGCGGGAGAGATGACAACATCACAATCTTCACAAGAAATACAAAAACATGCTTGATAAAGATATGTCGCTAAAAAGTCAACTCAATACGTTTGCCCACTTCAACATTGTTCATCGGGCCTCATGCATTAAAGACCCGCTTTGAGCATGAATGATAGGACGGGATTCTCGTTGATGACCACATCATTCACACCAGCACTTCAGATTCTTCGCTTTTGTCCCGATTAAACCAGACATAAAGTGATGTACTGACCAGCAAGCAGAGCAGCACCCCATAAACCCACTGCCCGATCTCGGCATAGAGCCCCGCGCCAATCAGGGGACCGACGATAAATCCCAGAGACATTGCCGCCTGGAGCGCACCTGTGACTTGTCCCTGAAGCTGCCCGGTGACAGACAGAGATGCTTTGCTGACAATGCCCGGATAGACAAATCCGAAGCCAACGCCCAGGGCCGCGAACGCTATCACCACGGCCACTACCCCTTGCCCGGCAATAAAGACCGTCAGCGAAATCAGTATCGACACGAGTCCAATCGCGATCAGTTGCTGACCACTAAACTGCCACTTCTGAATAATCACCCCTTGGCAAATCACTGAGGCAACCGCACAGATCATAAACGCGATACCAACCCATTGCGCAGTCGTGACGGCATCAAAGGACAATAAATCCTGCAAAGAAAACGCGATCGTTTGCTGAATTGCAGAGAAAATTGCATAGACCGTCAGCATCAGCAGGAAATACGGACGAATTCTGGCATCACGAAAACGGATCTTTCCAGCCCCTTCGAATTGCTGTTTCTGAATGACGGGCGCTTCGTGCAAATGCCTGGCCGCAAAGGGGAGCGGCAACAGCATAATCAACGCACTCAGCACAATCGGCGCCAGAATGCCGACCGAGACCAGCGCGCTCCCTGCCGCAGGACCGAGGATCATCCCGAGTCCGAACATCATGCCGATCATCGCCATTTTTGCCGGACGCTCTTCAGCGGAAGTGTGAGCGATCAAGTAGGTTTGCGCCGCAGGCAAAATTGCAGCCGTAAAAAAGGCAAACAAGCAGCGGATCAGTACCAATAGCAGAAAGACAGCGACAACGGACATGGTCGTGTCTATCGCCAACCAGAGCACGCCGGCAAATGCCAAATTGAAGAAACCATAACCTGCAACACCCTGGATCAGGGATGACTTACTGCCTGCTTTGTCCACCCGGCGTCCCCAGAACGGAGACACGACAAATGACATCAATGCCGCAGCACTGATCACCAAACCAGCTTGCAGCTCCGTCATCATTAATTCACGGGATAGAGCCGGAAATATGGCAAAAACAATCGACTGCCCGGCCCCGACCATTAACAGGAAAAAATAGATAAACCCAAATTGAATACTCATAAACCCAGCCTGAACACCATCCGATGATGAATGGATATTACACGATAATAATTCTCAATTTTATTTAAATAAGCAACCTCATGCTTATTGATATAAAGAAATGAACTAAATAAGAACTATATCTCATTAATTTCGCGGGGATTTCGCCTGATTCAACGACTCTGGTTTTAAGAAATTCCAAACGGTTATTAAAAACAATCTGTTATGCCATTTTTCACACCCATCTGTACCTGTTTCCGCTCAACAGCGAGTGATAGTTTTCTTGACGGTGCCGTGCATTGACGCACCGGTGAGCAATATAATCTGGCAATGGACTATCACGATGAGCAATGAAAAACTCTCTGACAACGAAAGACTAAAACAAGAAAGTAAATTATTACGGGGCACCATTACGGAAGATCTGCAAAACCTGATCACCGGTGGCTTTGAAAGCGACAACTTTCAGCTGATCCGTTTCCACGGCATGTACCAGCAGGACGACCGGGACATCCGGGCCGAACGCGTCAAACAAAAACTAGAGCCGTTGCATACCGTGATGCTGCGCGTTCGTTTACCGGGCGGGATTATTACACCCAAACAGTGGCTTGGCATTGATGAGTTTGCGTCCACCAATACCCAATATGAATCCATCCGTGTCACCAACCGCCAGGCCGTTCAGCTGCACGGCGTACTCAAACATGACATCAAACCGGTCCACAAGCTGTTGAATCAGCTTGGGTTAGATTCACGAGCAACCGCTGGCGATGTCAACCGGAACGTCCTCTGTTCCTCGAACCCGATTGAAAGCACCTTGCATCAAACCGCTTATGAATGGGCCAAGAAGATCTCGGAGCACCTGTTGCCCAAAACCAATGCCTACGCTGAAGTCTGGCTGGACGGTGAAAAGGTTTCCATCGAGAAAGAAGAGGAAACCATTTTAGGCAACAACTACTTGCCGCGTAAGTTCAAAACCACGGTCGTGATCCCGCCGCAGAACGACGTCGATGTTCACGCCAATGATTTAAGTTTTGTCGCCATCGGCGAAGGTGATCAGCTGCTCGGCTTTAATGTTCTGGTCGGGGGTGGCCTGGCCATGACCCACGGCGACAAAACCACCTATCCACGGATGGCCAGCGAATTCGGTTTTATTCCGACCGAACACACGCTGGCAGTCGCCGAGGCCGTCGTTTCAACCCAGCGCGACTGGGGGAACCGCTCCAATCGCCGGAATGCGAAAACCAAATATACGCTGGATCGCGTCGGGGTGGAGGCATTCAAGCAAGAGGTTGAGCAACGTGCAGGCGTCAAATTCTCCCCGGTTCACCCCTACGAATTTACGGCCCGCGGAGACCGGATTGGCTGGACTGCAGGCGTTGACGGAAGACATCACCTCACCCTGTTTATCCCCAGCGGCCGAGTGATTGACACTCCCGAGAAACCACGTAAGCGCGGGATGGCCAAGATCGCGCAGATCCACCAGGGGGATTTTCGCCTTTCCCCGAACCAGAATGTGATCATTGCCGGCGTGCCATCGGAGCAAAAAGAAGAGATCGATCAGATCGCCCGCGAATACGGGCTGATCGACGATACCGTCAGCCTACAGCGCAAAAGCGCCATGGCTTGTGTCTCTTTCCCAACCTGCCCACTGGCCATGGCAGAAGCAGAGCGGGCATTGCCGGAAATCTCAGCCCAAATTGACCGCATGATGGCACAGCACCAAATGACTGAACACCCCTTTGTCTTTCGTATCACCGGCTGCCCAAATGGCTGCGGCAGGGCGATGTTGGCAGAAGTCGGCTTAGTTGGGCGTGCCCTCAATCGTTACGATTTCTATATCGGCGGCAATGTCATGGGGACCCGTATCCCACGACTACACCAGAGCAACATGCCGATTGACAAGATCCTGGCTTTACTCGATGGCTACATTGGCCAATGGTCGAAAGAAGGTGAGCCAAATGAAGATTTTGGTGATTTTGCCATTCGGGTCGGGATCGTCAAACCTGTCTACAACTCATCCGTCGATTTTTACGACCTGACTTCTGAAGCGTAAGTTGTCATGGTGGGAACAATGCATCAACTCCCGATTGCCATTATCCGACTTGACGAGCCACCTGCTGAGGTGGCTCATCTTGTCGGGCGTCAATGGACTGAAACACTCCTCCACGAGACGGACCCATTTGTTGTCATTCACAGCCTGGAAGAACTGCAGCGAATCAATATTGACCACTACTCGTGTTTTATCATCTGCGGATTGTGGCATCGCGAGGCCTATCACCGTTTCCGGCAACACTTAGTTACCTGGTTAAAAGCAGTCGCCCATCGACGGCGCCCCCTGTTTGCGTTCGGTGATGCGCACCATTATCTGGTCGAAGCGCTTGGCGGCGAAAGTACGGGAGGGACGTGCAAGTGTACCGCGGGGCTTCATTTCGTCGACGTAAGTGCCAGTCGCCAAGACAGCTTAACGGCCGGCCTTTCGCCCACAAACTGGAGCTGGTCACTCAGTCGACAAGCCATCAGCCGAAAACCTGCCGGTTCATTCCCGCTCGCCAGTAGTCCATCAGAGCCCTTTTATCTGCTCAAGCACAATAACTGGACTTACTCAACCCATGCCCACATCGGGATGAGCTGGTCTGCGATGGTCACCTGGCTCATCAATCATCCGGAGTATTTGCCCGGCAACGAAGCCGTACTCGAGAGTCGCTTGCATGACACCTGGGGCACCGCATTACTCCATCGGTTTTTAATGACCTATGGCGCGGTGTCGAGAGCGTTGCATTGAACGACAAGCAGCTTCAGCCGCACTGAATCCTCCACCGTTGTTCCTGCTTTATTTTCTTTATTGTCATTATTGTCATTATTGTCATTAGAAGTTAAATCACTTTCATTTAACTTCTGCCCCCCTGAGCTACCACGTCAGTGATATGGTATTCCGACCCATGAAGTGTCGCACTTGTTATCTGAATTCGGGTCAAGACAAAATATTGTAAAAAAAAACCACTAGCTATAAAATGATAATCATTATCAACAATGATATACTCAGAGTACCAGGGTGAGAACATGAACAGATCTAAATCACACTTTTAGTGATGTGCAGGCCAAGAAAATCCAGAATTCTATCCCTTTACAATCGAATAGAATTAAAAAGTATGATCTATGTGCGTTCGCGATCTTGCCGTGCTCAGAATAAAGAAGCAGAGTCACTACAATATGAAAAAACACACCTCTCATGATACTGAAAACACATGTTTGGATATTGATAAACTGCAATGCCTATCGAACGATGTTTTCAATAAAGGCTCTGAAAACCATCAGACGATTCAAATTAAAAAATCTGTATTAAACATTTCAACCTACTTATTTTCTGAAATCCAAATTGTTTTATTAGAGGGCCACATATATCAAGAAATTGAAATTCCTATTCGGGATAATCGTGAATACTTATCTTTGGCTTTTGTAAAAGAAGGCACGGTTACAACAAAATCTAACCTCTGTAATTATGAAAGCACTGCTACACCAGGAAGCGCAAGTCTATGCTGTCATAGCAGTTTCGACGGCACAGCACACTTTTCCCCTACAGAGAATTTAAAGATTGTATCTATATGTTTTCCTAGAAAATACCTTATGGAATTCGATACTATTATTGAAAACTGCAATATTGAAAACTGCAATGCGAATCAAGCAAAAGGTTACATGAGCATTCCCATGACAAATAACCTCCTCATGCAAAAATGCGTAGACATGCTATTAAACCCTCCAGTCACGGAAATGATCAAACAAGTCTTCTTACAAGGGAAAGCGTATGAACTAATTTCTCTAAGCATCCAGTCTATGTTTAGCCAGCCAACCCCCGACTCTAATATCAATGAGAAGGAAAAGCATAGGGTATACAAAGCAAGAGACATTCTTGAAAGCTCATTACTTAACCCTCCTAAGTTACCAACTCTTGCTCGTTTAGTTGGTACTAATGATTTTAAACTAAAAAAAGACTTTAAATCCGTTTTTAACACAAGCCCTTATGCATACGTAATTAAGTGTAGAATGGAAAAAGCCTATCACTCGATTATTAATAGTGATATGCCAATTACTACCATTGCTCAAAACCTTGGCTATAACAACACGAGTCATTTCTCTTCTACATTTTTTAAACATTACGGAGTTAAGCCAAGAGACTTGAAACATCTTCGCAAACAAGGATAAAAGCACAAAATAAAATAGATGGACCTACATAATTACTATCTTTTTGAGAAAGTCCTGTCGCATCGCCTTATACAACAGGACCTTCGTCACAAAAAATATCAGGCCCCCTCTGCTAAGTGCCAATGCTTAACTCTTTGTTGAGCCTGCCACATTACACTGTATCTTCCTCGCTTGCGAAGTAACTCATGATGTGTTCCCTGCTCTGCAAGCATCCCCTGATCCACAACAACAATGTTACTTGCCGATGTGATGGTCGATAAACGATGGGCAACTACAATTACCGTTTTATCTTTAATCAAATGATCAATCGCCGCCTGAACAGCCACCTCACTTTCAGTATCAAGTGCAGCGGTGGGTTCATCTAAAATTAAAATTGGCGCATTTTTCAAAATAGCTCTGGCGATACTAATGCGTTGACGCTCTCCCCCTGATAACCTAGAGCCAATATCGCCAACACGAGTATGGTAACCTTGAGGCAGGCTACGAATAAAATCATGGCAATTCGCTGCGATAGCTGCTTGTTGCACTTCCAGTTCACTAGCTTCAGGACGTGCCATTCGAATATTAGCCAAAATCGTATCATCAAACAGATACACATCCTGAAAAACAACTGAAATCAAGTGATTGATAGATTCTGCAGGAATAGCTCGAACATCAACACCGCCAATCTTCACGCATCCGTTCTGAGGATCCGCATAACGCATCAACAACCGCGTGACTGTCGTTTTCCCAGCGCCTGAAGGGCCGACTAACGCAGTCATACTGCGCGCTGGTATCTTTAAATCAAACTCTTTCAAATCAGAATGTTTGGAACCCTGATATGAAAAATCAACTTTTTCAAATTCTATATCATAGGATTGCGGCTCTTGTGGTGGTAATTGCGGCAGTCCGGTTACTTTTAGCAATGTTTCAATGCGAACCAAAGAAGCTTCCACCAAGTGAATAATCTTTGTATAGCCGATAAATGATGATAGAGGTTCAGCATACCTGACGATAACAACGAGTAATGCAGCCAAAACAGCAAGATCCGTTTCACCTTTGGTCACTAAGTATGCTCCACAACCAAATACAAATAGCATCCCCAGTTCAAACACACTTGAAATTAATAAGTTCGGCTTTGTTCCTTTTTCCTGTCCTTCAACTTGGACTTTTTCTAAATAAGCCAGGCTCTCCTGTAATCGTTCTGCTTTTTCCCCGACACATCCTGTTGCACGCATCACTTGAATACCTTGCGTATACTCAAGAATATTTGCATTCATTTGCTGATGTGCTGCCACATAATTATCAACTCCCCGACTGAAACGAGGTGCCAACCAGCGATAAAGAGGAATCAAGGTTGGAAAAATGAGCATTAGCAGTAATCCCAATCGCCAATCGTAGTAAAGCGTAAACACAGCAACAACGAATGGACACAACAGAGCATTAAGCAGCATATTAGCGATAGTTAATGTATAAGCCATATTTTCATCGACATTCCCCAGCAGGGTTGCATTAACCTCACCCGCACGTTTATCTTTCAGTGTCTCTAATGGGACAATCCGAAGCTTCTCCCCTAAACGAGTTCGTAACTGATGGGTATTTTGTGCCATGTCACCACGAAAATCGAAACCTTGCGCTCCCCATCTTGCAGCAGAACTCAATAACATCAATACCGTCATCACCCCAAGCCAAAAAAAGACAAGCTGAGCATCTTGAGTCGTAAAAACAGCCACAAATAACGGCATTATGCATGCCAAAGCCCCTCCCTGTAGCAAAGCAGCCAAAACCAGCAACCACATGCTCTGCACTAATTTGGGACCATAAACATGACTAATTTCAATCAAGCGCTTCCAAATTTCCCACCAACTTAATGAGTGAGAAGACAAAAGATTACTTTCGTCTTTATCATACTGTTCTGAATGGCTCATTAAGCATCCTCCACAGAAAGATTCACTGAAATAGCTTCCGCTTCCACAAACTTTTTTTCATCAGGCAAAAAAGCACGACTACCAACAGAACTCGTTTTCGACTCGGAATTAAACGTCCACGCCTGTGAGCGTTCATAACTGCGCCACAAACGAGCATAAGTCCCGTCATCACTAATCAGAGCACAATGTTTACCTGATTCAACAAGGCTTCCTTTATCAAAAACTAGGATTTGATCGGCATCCTTTATTGTGGTTAAACGATGAGCAACCATAAGGACAGTCTTTCCTTTCACTAAGGCAGCCAGCGCTTCAATAATCGAGGCTTCATTTTCCGGATCAGCAAATGCAGTCGCTTCATCAAGTACCAGAATTGGGCGGTTCTGAAGAATTGCACGTGCTATAGTGATTCGTTGCTTTTGACCACCAGAAAGAAATGTCCCACGCTCACCGGCACAAGTATCGTAACCATTTGGCAACTGCATTATAAACTCATGGGCCTGAGCAAATTTAGCAGCTTCAACTATCTCTTCCATCGTTGCATTCGGATTCCCTAGGCGAATATTGTCTGCAATACTTTGAGCAAACAAAAAAGTATCCTGAAAAACAAATGCAACATATTGCATCAATCTTTCCGACGTTAAATTTCTCACATCTACACCACCAATGGTGATCTTGCCCTCGCTCACATCCCAAAAACGTGGTAATAAGCGAGCAATTGTTGTTTTTCCTGCACCAGATGGACCCACTAAAGCTGTTATTGTCCCCTCGCCTACTGCAAAACTAACATTTCGCAAGACATCACCACTATCTTCTGTATATCGAAAACTTACGTTGTCAAAACAAATATCCCAGCCTTGAGGAATATGTTCTTTATCGGGCTGAAGCAGTGGCTTTTCACTTAATACATGGTTTATCCGGGTAATACTGATCTTCGCTTTACCAACCAAATGCTGAAGTGAAATCAGAGGCATCATTGATTCCGCCATACCTGTACCAATAAGCAAAGTGGCTAACCATGTGGAAAACTCAAGTTCATGATTCCAGAAAAGCCAGACACCAGCCCACAGTAACAAAACCAAAGTCGGCATAGGATTAAGCAACGCTATAGAAAAGCGGGAAGAAAAACTTACACTACGATACCAACTAACAACAATTTCACGATACGCCTCAAGCGCCTCATAGTAGCGGCCAAATGTACTGGAACCAGTATCAAAGGTTCTTACCACTGGCATCGCCTGCACATATTCAATAACAGCCGCACTAACCTGCTCACGAGTTTCCATATAACGCTTTGAAAGATCCCCGTGATCACGCCTTGCTATGCCAAGAACCAGAAAACCACCAACCAGCAGACCAACGGTTGCGGCTGCCAGTCGCCAATCAAGAACTAACAACCCAATAAGCGTCATTATTGGTGCAGCATAGGCTCTGGCATAGAGCGGTGTACTGTCTGCAACAAACACATGAAGTTCTTTTACATCATCCTGAATCACCTTACTTAGCCTACTTGCGCCTAATTGTTGTATATACCCCATCGAAACTTTCGCAAGGTGTTCACTTAGTTGAGTTCTTAGAATCGTTTCCAAACGAAATGCCGCACGATGAGACACAGCAAAAGAACGTAACCGAAGTACATAAGCCAAAATAGTACAGAAAGTTGCTGCAACAATTTCAACTGTCGGCCAAGCTTGATTGCTGTCTACCATCACTTCCACAGCAAGAGCCAGGGCGTATAAACTGGCCAAGACGGATAACGAACTCAACACCGATAATGCCATTGCAAATCTTATTTGCCCCTTAACAGGCGACATTATCTTCCAACCATCCTGAATTGATTGTTTTCTATTCACACAAACAGTCCTTTATCTTGAGAATTATCATGATAGACGTTCAATAAGCATTGCTGTTGACTGGCCTCCTCCGGCACATACAGCAGCAATACCTATTGATTTATCTTTCATTCTCATTGAATGTAAGAGAGTAACAAGAATACGTGCACCAGATGCACCAATTGGGTGTCCCATAGCCAAAGCGCCTCCATTGGGATTAACTTTTTCATGGTCTAAACCAAGCTCTCGCATTATCGCCAACACTTGAACCGCGAAGGCTTCATTGACTTCAAAATAGTCAATATCCGCAATACACATCCCAGCTTTCTGCAATAATTGCTTGATCGCCGGCACCGGACTCATACCCATCATTTCCGGTGAATGTCCAACAGAGGTCCAAGCAATAATCCTTGCCATAGGTTCAAAACCTTCATTGGCCGCCCGAGATGCTGACATAAGCAATAACACAGCAGCACCATCATTAATTCCTGATGAGTTGCCGGCTGTCACAGTTCCTTGCGGAGTAAATGCTGGTCGCAAAGATGCCAATGATTTTTCATCCACATCGTTACCATATAGCTGGTCTTGAACGGCGATATGTGCTTGTCCATCCATTAAATAATGAACAGGTGTAACCTCTCTTGCCGGCAGCCCAGCTGATGCACTTTCCCTCACTCGCTGCGACGATAGCAGCGAATATGCGTCCTGCTCATATCGACTAATTTGATAACTCTTAGCAATCCTCTCTGCTGTTAGCCCCATTTTTTCGCCATTAATCGCACAAGTCAGCCCATCTTGAGCCAGGCTATCGCTCAAACGTAAATCCCCTAACGTAGCCGTATCCATTGAAGAGCGATTTAATAAGAAAGGGGCGTTGGACATGCTTTCCATTCCCCCTGCAATTGCAACCTCAGAGTCCCGTAATGCAATGCACTGAGACGCCTGAATAACAGCTAATAGTCCACTGCTACACGCTTGATTAACGGTGAATGCAACCGAAGACGGAACAAGCCCAAGCTGTATTGCAACCTGCCGTGATGAATTCTGTCCATTGCCGGCCTGAAGCCCATGCCCCATAACAACATGGTCGACAATACCGCATAATGAGGGTTCATCATTGATGAGACCTCTACAAGCCGCTAAGCCCAATTTAGGTGCACTCAGTGAACTAAGTTGCCCCTGAAACTGCCCCATGGGCGTTCTGACAGCATTTACAATAACTACTTCTTCAAGCATTGCTCGATTCCTTTATCTGCTGGCAAACTTCCAATCACCTTCCGTTCTGAATTCAAGAAAAGCCTTTGTCGAATAAGAACAAAGTGACTGAAAGTTTACGGATATAAGTTATTGTTCAGCAGGTTGAACAGGTTGGCCGGGGATACTTTTCCAACGCAATAATACTAAAGCGCAAAATAGCCCTAGTAATAATGCAAACAGCTGGAAAGGCACCTCTGCCGCCATTTGATAAAGCAATGCTGACAACAAAGGACCAACCACATAACCAGCCGCCTGAGTACCAGCAGCAAGACCTGACACCGCCCCTAATTCATCCTTATCAACCGCCAGAGTTACAGCAGTATTAAAACCGGTTGTCATCAATCCGGTAGATAAACCAAACAGCACAAAAAGTGCGTGCATTTGCCATACATGCTCAGGCATGGTCATCAGGAAAAAAGCACTGGCACCAGAAACAAGACCAATCACAATCTGGTTAGCAGGAGCCAAACGCAAACGACCGATGATCAACAATTGGGTGATAATGGTGGCAACAGCCGAACAGACAAAGCCAATGCTGGTTTGTGCCGCAGCAAGTTCAGGTGTTAACTGAAACAAATCCTGATACCGGAAAGCTGCGAGCTGAAGTAACCCAGAGAGTGCGATAAAATACGCAAAGCCACTGAGCAATAAGAAGAAGATGCGTGAATCTGTTACCTTCAACTTTATTTTTGCTTTATCGACAGATTTTGCTCTTTTTGTTTCTGGCATCAAGACCAAAACCAATATACCAGCAACAGCTGAAATCGCCGCGGAAACATACAACGGCAAAGTAATGGATATCACCACCAGCAAGGACGCAATTCCGGGGCCACCGATCATACCGATTCCATACGCGGCCTGAATAGATGCCATTGCTGACGAGCGATTCTCCTCACCAGTCGACTCTGCAATTGCGGCCTGTACTGCCGGAAACACCCCGCTGGACAGCAATGCATAACAAAGCCGGGCAATTGTCATAAGCAAGAAAGCCGACGTTGCCGTGATGACACTGAACCGACCTAAATCACCAAACAGACCGAATAAACCAGTGGAAGCTGCGTATCCAAGAAACCCGAACGCAATCATCTTCTTCCGCCCCCACTGATCACTTTTCCTACCCCAATATGGAGCGGAAACCATGAAAGCGATCGCGGCTAACGTAAAAATCAAAGCAACCTGATAATCAGGCATACCAATTTGTCGCCCGAGCGGCGGCAGCACAGAAAATATGATCGACTGTCCTGCGCCAACCGTCGCCAGTCCGCAAAGAAGTATCCAAGTCGTTATTTTTGGCATAACTTTCACCTTCTTTTTGATTTCAACACGATGTTAAAAATCTACAGACACACCCAAGCCCAAAGTTCGTGGCTGGCCAGCACCGGCAATAGGCGCGGGGCCCGGGAAAGGCAAGGCGTAGTAGTTAGTGGTGTAGTCTTCATCAAGCAAGTTTGTACCAAAGACATAAACCGTGTAGTCGTCTACTCGATAACCCAAGTGTGTATCAAGCAAACCATAACCATCAATTTTTAGGGTGTTTTCAGCATCTGTATAAGTTGATGAACGATAGTTATAAGTCAGGTCTCCATAAAAACCCTCATAACCACCATAACTCAGCGTTAATGATGACGTAAATTCTGGTGAATTCGCCATTCTTTTCCCGGAAAATTCATTCGTCCTGTACTCAGCTTTATTCATACCAAGTGTACCGCTCAGTGACAAATCCATATTAACAAACCAGTTCAGATCGAATTCTGCACCATAACTTCGCGCCTTATCCACATTGAAAAAATTAATATTATTAAGTGCACTAATACTCCGTCCATGAGCATCTTCAATATCCAGATAGAAAAGATTCAGATCTAAATTCAGCTGATTATCTAACCATGAAGATTTAATCCCAAGCTCATAATCAATAGTTCTCTGTGGTTCATATTTCGCCTTATCCGGATTCAATTCAGTAAAGTTAAAACCTCCGGATTGATAACCTTTTGACACGCTACCATAAAGCAAATGTTCCCCTTCCAACTGATAACCAAAAGCTAATTTTGGCAACCAGACATCCCAAGAGTCTTCTCGTTTGTAATTAGTAGTGGTATTGTTTCCCATCATTACGCTTCGATTTGATGAATCAATTTCTTTATCATCTTTTTGCCACCTTAGACCCAGCGTAGTTTCAAGCCTGTCTGTCACCGGGAAGATGCCCTGGCCAAAAATAGCGAACTGCTCTCCAGATACATCAGACATATTGTGTGCTTCCATATGACCGAAGTTTGAATTTGGGACAACTGTGCCATTATCTTTTGCGTCATATAAATGGTCTTGGTAAAAAACACCACCAACCCATCGAATCTCACTATTATTCGAATTAAACCTCAGCTCATGAGTTTGGGTGTTGACTTTAGAGTCATCAATAAATTTTGCACCGTCAAAATTACCTATAACAGGTGATGCTGAGCCATTGGTACGGTCCATATCAGAAACATGATCTGCTGATGTCTTTTGGTTAGCTGCCAAGTAAGTCGTCACAAAGTTATCTGATTCATGCTCAATTTTAAGAGCCTGATCAGATACTTTAACTCGGTTTTTCGCATCAATTTCCTGGCGTGTCATTAAAGAACCATCATTTTCAGCATAAAACGGCAGACCACCATTATCACGGTCTTCACCGTTAAAACTTAATATTACATGGGTTCTATCAGTGATATTCCACCTTAAATTACCGTTATATTGGTACGCTTCTGATTCATCATAGTCTGAGCGGGAACCTGGATAATTATTTGTTAAGTACCCTGAACTTTCACGATATCGGCCGGCTATATTAAAACTCAAAACATCTTCTATTAATGCTTGGCCATATGAACCGTAAATCATTCGACCATCATACTCGGCAGCTTCTGCAACTAATTTTCCTTCGGGCATACCATCTGGCTGACGGGTAATTACATTAATTACGCCCCCCAAACTACTCTGGCCATATAGGGTACTCTGTGAGCCTCTTAAGAATTCGACACGCTCAACGTTCAACAACCCTAAGTCCATACCATAAACAGAAGAGTGTGGTACGCCATTAATGTAAACAGTAATAGGAGATTCTTGAGCAAACGCAGATGTCGCTAAACCACGATAGTTTGGCGAAGAAAACACCCCATAGTTATTTGAAATTGCCACATTTGGAAGTGTCTTAATAAATGGTTCAAGGCTGTAAATTCTTTTTTTCTCAAGCTCTTCCCCTGAAGTCACCTGTACCGAAACAGGAATATCTCTAACGTTTTCTTCCGTTTTAGTTGCAGTTACAATCATGACTTCTAATCCATCATGATCTGAAGTTGAACGGTCTGGGGAGTCAATTTCCACTGAAGCTTGTGCATTTGATGATAGAGCGAACACCACTGATGCGGCGAGCAGTGTCATACGAGTCTGCATGTGAGATCCTCTGAAATGTTATGATCCAAAACCCACAAACGATAACCATTATCATTAGCAATAAATATTAAAAAAAGGATTTTTTTCAGCAGAATACGGAGTTTCAATTTAACTCGCTCGAATCTCATAGAAGTAGCAAATAAATTGAAATCACTTGTAAATTGATATAAATTTGCTGGGAAAGGGGGCTTTAATCCCCCTTCTAGTTTTGGTATCAGTAAAAATTTTACCGCATCTTACCAAGGTTAATTATAACGAAACCTCACGCTAAAGATTAACTGAAACACAACAGATCAAATCCAGACAATTCCAGTAAAATTTCAAATATCCAACCTATCATTAACATTGCCAGAACTCACACAGTTTGAATGAATGACTGAAGCCAAAGTGCTTTCGGAAAGGACAAAGGCCAGCAATAAAAACAATATCATAAAAGTAAATGAACGCAAAAATCGAGTATATAAAAACCTCTGTTACTGAATATCCCCTCCAGTGTTTCCATAAGAGAAGATAAATCTACTCAAAACCATGAATATCATCAAAGATATATAACCCTCAACAAGAAGTGCCATTAACGATTATTTATCTTAATCTAGTTAACACAGCAAAAATCCGTATGTGAGCTAATTCTACTATTTAACTAACACCCTGACTTTTTATCAATACAACACCTGAGGGTTATTCAATTAACTCTTGATTAACTTAAGATCTGAAATAATTAAATCAGATAAATTTTTCATACAATCATGTATAAAAAAGTGCTCACCTTCCATCAAAGATATCTTGATGTCTTGGCTCGCATTCTTCTGCCATAAATGAAGCTTTTGGTAATCTACTTCAACATCATTTCGTGCACCAATTACTCTTATGGGTACTGATATTTTTGTATTGATATCATTGTGAAGAAGCCACTCGCTCAATGAAAAATCAGCTCTAATTATGGGCAGTAAGAATGACATAAGCTCTTCATTTTCCAACACTTCCGGTGGTGAACCATTTAAGAACTTCAACTCTTCTTTTAGTTCTGCATCAGATAAATTAAAACGAGGACGAATTCCTTTACCGATAACCGGAGCCTGTCTTCCTGAAACAAACAATGCTTGGGGGCTAACTCCCCGCTGTGCCGCATAATCAGATAAATGAAATGCTAACCCGGCCCCCATACTATGCCCTAAAAGCGCAAAAGGACGCTGTTGTTTAGCCAAAATATCAGCAAAAATCTGTTTTGTAAGAACTTCTACCGAGGCAATTAGATCTTCACAGATTCGTGAACCATGGCCTGGCAGCTCAATTGGCTGAACAGCTATCCACTCAGGCATGCAGCTATCCCACTGGCGATAAATGCTGGCATTTCCACCAGCATAAGGTAAACACAATAAATCAATCTTTGCTGCTTTTTTGGTTGACGGAAACGGTATCCACTTATTCGACATGCTAAGTCTCCTTAAAATGTAATACTCTTGCCTTTTTCTCGTCGCTGACGAGAATTAGACGTTTTTTTGTTATTCAACTCAGCATCTAACGCTCTTAAACATGAATAGGTGAATAACCACGTAACGGGAAATTCTTTTTGTAATACTTTTTGAATATCCCCATGCGCCGCAACCAAAGTAACTGATGTGGCCCCAGCTTCGAAGAAGTTCTCATCCGGATGCAACTCAGAAAGTTGCAATGTTTCACACAGAATATCTTTCAGTACACACATCGTTCTGGACAAATCACAAGCGGTATCTACGGATTCGAATTCAATCGCTGGCAATGCCTTTCGATCAACTTTTCCATTGGCACTCAGAGGTAAGGTCGGTAGCAGAACGATATGCCGAGGAACCATGTAGTAAGGTAAGTATTGAGCGGCATACTCTTTTAGGGTATCAGGTCTAATCATCGAAGAACGCTGAGCGACAACATAACTCACCAACACGCTTTGAGCTGAATTTTTCTGTACTTCAACAACTGCTCGCTCTATGGACTGATGTGATTGCAATACATGCTCAATCTCACCAAGCTCAATTCTGTGACCACCGATCTTCACCTGATGATCATTTCGCCCAAGAAACTCTAGCGTACCATCCTGCCAAAACCTAGCTCTATCACCGGTCTGGTATAGTCGTTCTTGCCCATGCGCAATAAAAGCAGCAACAGTTTTGGCTTCATCACCCCAGTAGCTTTTTGCTAATCCGGCCCCACCAATATACAGATCACCCTCAACCCAATCAGGCCTGTCGCTCATATACTTATCTAATACACGGTAATATTGATGCGTTAATGGCTTTCCATAAGGAACAGACGCCCAATGACTTGGTACATTATCTGCTGATTGCCAGTTAGACCAAATAGCAGCTTCAGTGGCACCACCCAAAGCAACAATACGTGCATTTGAAGCTATCGCTTTAATTCGCTGCGGAAGATTAAGCGGCACCCAATCACCACTAAGCAAAACCAGCCTCAATGATTCGGGCAGCTTCAAGTTCTGGCTTTCACACCAAGTCACCAGCATCTCAAGCAATGCTGGCACTGAATTCCAAATTGTTACCTGATTTTGATGCAGTTTGTGATACCAATGTTCTGGGTTTCTTTCATTTCCTTCTTCTGGGAAAAGGACGCTACCGCCCGACAGTAGAGGCATGAAAATATCATAAACTGATAAATCAAAATTCAATGCAGAAAGTGCGAACGTTCGATCTTCAGGGTGCGCCCCAAATCGTAACGCCATATCATCAAGTGTATTTCGGACCGCGCCATGCCCCATTTCCACACCTTTCGGTGTCCCGGTCGACCCTGATGTAAAAATGATATAAGCAGAATGATCACCATCGTATGCAGCCATGTTTAACTCGGCCTTGTGTTCCTTTTCAAAACTCGGCTCTACAACCAAAGAGGCCAGTTGACTGATATCCGG
This sequence comes from Photobacterium atrarenae, assembly GCF_024380015.1. Lineage (NCBI taxonomy): Bacteria > Pseudomonadati > Pseudomonadota > Gammaproteobacteria > Vibrionales > Vibrionaceae > Photobacterium > Photobacterium atrarenae. The sequence goes on along the minus strand of NZ_CP101509.1, from coordinate 1,478,422 downwards.
CACCGGGTGTTGCTCACTGTACAAGACCAAAGCAGGGTTCGCTTGCGAGATAATATTCTTGTAACGCTCCACTGGTGTATCGATTGAAAGCGGTACATAAACTGCACCCGCCATGTGGCACGCAACAACAGCGGCAACTTGCTCGGCGCCTTTAGGTAACATCACTAACACATGATCGCCGACAACCACACCTTGTTGCTGTATTTGCTTTGCCAACGTACAACACCATTGATGCAGTTCCTCATAAGTGAGGGATTCACCATTACCATCAACGACGGCGACTCGCTCCTTGAAGCTAAGCATACTATCTAACACTGGCTGCTGAAGAGTCAGTGCCCGCGTTGAGTAGCCAGCCTCAAAAGAATGGATTTTGTTTCGTACGCCGGCTTGTTCATTGGGTAGCGTTCGCGCTGGAGGCGTTGTCCAGGCATCATCCTGCAAGGCTAACTTTTTCAGAGAATGGAGGTATTGTTCCAACATGACCTCTATCACTGCTACATCCAGGGCCTGTCTGGAAATATCCCAGTTGAACATCAGTTTGCCATTTTCTTCCCGTAGCTGGTGATCAAAAGTCACCTGCGGTGTTTGGCTCAAACCATAAACCTCTTGCCAGCCAAGGGATTCAAAGCTTGTACTCTCCTCTCCCATCAACAGGCTGGTAAATACAACAGGCATCAGAGCACCAGAATAATTTTGCTGTATACGGGCTAATTGACGCAGTAAATCAACACCATCGACTAAGCTATATTCAATTCTCTCCAGTAACTTATCCTGCACCTGCCGAACCTGATCAATAAATGGCCGAGCCATCTCATCAAAGTCGATTAGTGTATTATTGGTAAATTCACCGAGAATTTGCTGAACCTGCTCATGGACAGGGTGGCGATTGAATAATGTTACATTGAGCGTCAGTGCTTCGTTCGTACTCCAACGCGACAAAGTAACTGCAAACAAAGTCATGACTGCTGTCGATGGCGTTACATTTAGCTGACGGCAACGTTGCTTAAATGCCTGCCAATAAACAGCATCCACTTCTCCTCTTAAACGATGAAACCCATTCTGGGTTTCATCACGAACCGCGGCCGGCAGCTTCGGAGCCGGAGGTAATCCCTCAAGCTCGTTATCCCAGTATCTTTTCGCTTCTGCACGTCGGGTTAAAAATTCATTCCCATGAACATACCGCAGGTAATCACGGAAAGTCACAGCAGGTGTCGATGGCAAGTGATGGTGTTCTATCAAGCTAAACCATTCGCGGAACATCAGCTGACAACTCCATGCATCAAGCGTCATCAAGTCGATACTTGTATGCAATCGCAAACCATGATCATGTAGTGTCGCTTTTATATCAAATAGCGGCCATTGATCCGCAGGTCGAATCTGCGTCTCCATCTCATTGCGGATATCTTTCAGAGCCTTTTTCACATCATCTGATGATGCCCCACGCAAATCACGGCATGAAATCGTGTAGAACGGTACCTCCTGCAATACTTGCTGAAAGCCGTTCTTCGTAATCACAGTACGTAACATATCATGACGTTGAATCACCTTATTCAGTGCTATTTCTGTGCTTTCCAGGCTGGCTGACGGGTGTTCAAGCTCCACATAAGAGTGTGCTGCAACCCCACCTAAATTCAATGCATCGGAACGACCGACTAAATAAGCTTGCTGAATCGGAGTAATTTCAAACGGCAGATATCTTTCACGACTATTGTGAACGACTTCCTTTACCTTATTTTTCTTATCATTTGCCTGAATCTGTTCTATCAACGCAGCTTTATTCTGACGCAACTGTTGCTTTAATACTTCATCCATCGCGCCTTTTGGGGCCCTGAATTTAAGCTGTCCAGACTCTTGCCATATTTCGATATGGCGCTCTGCAAGCGTATTCAGCAGGTTAATCATTGTCATAACGAGCCCTCCTCAAACGACTGGGTGAAAGACAGTTGTGGCAGGGACGTTGAATTTGTAGCACCACCGACCATACACGATAAAAATAACTGGGATGAATCTAACGACAGTGCCTCTTTTAAAAGCTCAGGACGAGCATCGCCTATCTGGCATACCGATAGACCGCATTGCTGCGCCGACATCTCGAGTAACTGAGAAATAGCCCCCGTTTCAATAAGACCAAAAGGAACACTGGCCTGCTCATAGAGCGGGGCAATTGCCGCCAGTTCAAGAACAAACACCACCATAAATGAAGCATCATTAACCCAGGTGCCATTTCCAATTGAAAAGCGGCTAAAGAGCTCGTCTGACAGTTCCGAAGCAATCCGCTGTAGCTGGTGCAAATCAGGCTGATAGTAAAATGCACCGGAAAGTTGCTCTGTATTAAACTTAGGGTTTATTAACAAATAAGTTTGTACCGCTTGCTGGCCACCTGCAGACCCATAATTAAACTTTCTTTGCCCATTTGAAAAATAACTGCGTAGAGGCTCAAACCACTGGCCCAGTTGTGTTTCAGTCGGAAGTACCTGCGCAAATGATCTTCTACTTTCCCGGAACCATTTCAGATCCGGCAGTTCCAACTGAGGCAGAGATATTTGCTCAACTAGATCATTACGGATCGCAACACGTGACTGTTTGAACAACAGACGCGATTTTTGATCGTTCAGTGCTTGGTGACTGGCAAAATAGTCACTGGCTGTTGTCTGATCAGCAAACCATTGCATTGTGTCTGAATTAGTTGTTTTTTCACTGTGCTTACAATGCTGAGAAATTAAATCGACGATACTTTTTACGGTCGGGCTACGAGCCAAATCAGGCAACCGGGGCCTAAAACCAAACCTGGCTTCAATATGGGTGGCGATCGCAATCAAATCCACCGATGTGGCACCTAGGTCCAGTAATGAATCTTGGATCTGTATCGCCGGTTGTTTTAATACCTCGCCTAACAGGCTTAATACTTGGGGCGTCATATTCGTGCTAAACGAAATATCCTGACTTGGTATTGCTGGCTGCTCTGGTGTCGAATGCATATTCTTCAATACAGAACGGTCAAGCTTCGCATTCACAGTTAAAGGCCATTGTTCCAGGAAATACCAGGCCACCGGCACCATGTATGATGGCAGCGCCGATTGACACAGTTCAATCAGCTCCCCTTCAAGCCGCTCAGAGCCAACAACGAAAGCCACAAGCTGCATTTGATGGCGCTCGCCAACGGCCATAACCAACGCATCTTTCACCTTCGGATGCTTATTGATTACCGTCATTATCTCACCGGTTTCAACCCGATATCCATTAACTTTGACCTGATTGTCTTTACGACCAAGGAATTCAATTGAACCATCATCCCGATAACGGCCGTGATCCCCTGTTTTATATAATTCCACCCCAGTTTCTGGGTGCGAGAAAAAGCTCTGCTGAGTTTTATCTTCATCGGAAAAATAACCACAAGCTAACCCTTTACCTGCAATGTAGATTTCTCCTTCCTTACAGTTCGGTGCAATATTTAATTGCTGATCAAGCACATAAACTTGCTGCCCACCAAGAGCATTGCCATATGGGATACTTACCCAGTCCGATTCAACTTGTTTAATTGGATAGTAAATTGACCAAATAGAGGCTTCCGTTGCCCCTCCCAAACTGTATTGGGTGAGTTCCGGCCATAACTTCCAAGCCGACTCAGGCAAATCCAGCGGGATCCAGTCTCCACTCATCATCACAGTCTGTAATGGAATTTCAGCAGCCTGATTCGGATGTAAAGAAACATAGTCAACGAATAAGGCGAATAAGCTTGGCACTGAGTTCCATAGCGTCACCTCATACTGTCTGCACAATGATGCCCAATGAGACGGATCCAGTGCGAGCTCTTCACTCGGCAGAACTAATGCACCACCTTGACCAAGCACACCAAAAATATCGTAGACCGATAAATCAAAATGCAATGCAGACAACGATAAAACACAATCTTTTTCTGTGATATTAAAACGAGCATTAATATCAAGCACGGTATTCATGGCGGCTTGATGAGTGATCATCACTCCTTTAGGCATTCCCGTCGAACCTGACGTATAAATAATATAAGCCAGCTCATTGGCCGCTTGACAAGGAGACTCCTCTAGACACGCCAGATCACCAGACATTGTTATATCAGTACATATCACCGATATACCCGAGGGCAACTCAAGTTCAGTCGACTCGCTCAGCACTACCCGGGCATTTAAGTCAGTGAGTATTTTGTCTTTACGCTTTTGAGGCTGTTGCAGGGACACAGGAACATACGCACCGCCGGCAATTAAAATGGCTAAACACGCAGCGATCTGAGCCGGGCCTTTGGAAAGCATTACCGGAACAGGCTCCCCAGATTTCAATTGGAGATCATTTAGCTGCTCAACCAGTGCCGCAACAATCCTCGCTAAATGGCCATGTGTGATAACCTGTTCATCCTGAATAATTGCAGGCTTATCTGCATGCGCCCCCCAATTTTGAAGCCATAGAGACTGCAGCAGAGCATTCGGCTGGTCCTCGTGTGCCTGCATAACCAAATCAGTAGAACTTGGCTTAGCTGCCTGATAACAAACCACATCCAGTGAGCTATGCCCGGCTGAAATGCCATGAATATTTGCAATAAATGTTTCCAGCATGGTTTCAATCAATTGAGCCGGAAACGCCCCTTCTACCACATCCCACTGAACCAGCAACTCACCTGACATTTCAGTTATCTGGTTATCTAAAAGAACTTGGGCAGTTTGGCCTCGGGCATGCACTGGATATCCGGGCTGTAGATGCTGGTTTTTCAGCAACCGTGCATCGTTTTGAGTTAATGTGCTGGTAAATACCACCGGCATCAAGATGCCTCCCAACTGGTTTGCAGCAGTTGCCATGTCAGACATCACGTTCATACCACTGTAATCCTGGTGCTCGATGTCATCCCACAATTGTTGCTGCAGACGCCTAGCCCGCTCCAATTTTGTCTCGAGCGGCCTCATGTCCATTTCAAAAATCATGGTATTGGTAAAATCACCAACCAAGCGATCCACATCTGAATGAAGAGGCTTTCGGTTGAACATCGTCATATTCAGGCTGAAATGGGCATTATCACTCCACTGTGAAAGCACTTCACCAAACAGCGTTAACAACAATGTCGAAGGAGTTAACCCTTTATCTATACAGGTACGTTTAAATTCTTGCCAGACTTTGGCATTAACTGTTCTAACGAGACGATGAAATGACGGAACATTCATTTCATCAGGAGCATTATTGAGCGGCAGCGCCGGTGCCGACGGAATTTGGGCGACTTTACTTTTCCAATAGGCAACTGCCAATGGATCAACCGACTCTTTCGAATCCAACAGTACATAATCACGGAATGAAAAGTCGATTGCTGGTAACGTTTCGTTCGGCGAATGATAAAGCACGGCAGCCTCATCCAGCAAAGTCAAAAAGCTTTGCTGATCCATAATCAGTAGATCAAGGCCAAAATGAATTCGCCAGCTTGAGTCAGGTAAACGCGAAAACTCCAGACCAAATAATGGCCACTGCTCATGGGGACGGATCTCAGTCGCAATTCGCTGGCGAATATCATCTAACTTCGACTCAGGATCATTACAAATCGTCAAATCATGCACGGTATAGGTCAGATCAGGCACAGAAGGTAATATCTTCTGTTCCTCATGATTTAAAATGATGCATCGAAGCATTTCATGTCTGTCAATCAATTGCAGCCACGCGGCATGATAAGCAACAGGATCGAGCTCTGAACAATCCAGCTCATAGTAAAATTGGCATGGAACACCACCAAGCGGTAGTGAAGCATTACGGCCAAGTAAATACCCTTTCTGAATTTCTGTTAGTGGAAAAGGCTCATACTTTTCATCTTCCGTACTGACCGCTAGAAACTTCGGTTCTGATACCGCTAATAACTGTTGCAACAATTCATCATCGCTTACGTTATCGTCAATATAACTCATTCCGACACTACCTCTTGGGGCTGGTTATTCTTATATTGGATTGACTGGGCTAGCCCACGTTTTTCTTCGCTACTCATCTGATTTAATTTCAAATACAGAGAGGATATTCTTTCGGCCTGTGCCGTATCTGCGAGTTCCGTAGCCAACTGCCTGGGCGTTCTGCACCGAATAAAATCAGCCAATCCCATCTCCGTCTTATAGATACTCCTTAACTTAGAAACCATACGGACCGCAGCTAATGAATCACCGCCCAATTGCAGGAAGTCACCAGTGACATTGACGGAATTCAGACCCAGGGCTTCTGCAAAAATCAGGCATAAGCAACGTTCAAGATCTGACTGTGAACCCGTGTCCTCACCAAGAGCGACAACCGATAAACCCGCTTTGTCTTGACTCAGTACCTGAGTCAACATGGCTTGTCGCTTATCCATCCCCAGGGGAGATACCACAGAATACGGCAGTGATAACCTCATTAATGCAACCATGATCGAAATGCCTTGCTCAACGGTAACCGCACCCAACAAACTATCTCGGAACAGCTCTTCCGACGCATCCAGACTTTGCCCTAACTCACCAACTGGTTGCCATGCATCCCACGCGATAGTCTGAATCTTAGGCAAAGATGTCTGTTCTTCCGCCAGCGCATTTAAAAACATATTTGCCGCGCCATAATCAGCACAACCAACACCGGAAATTTCTGAAGTAATAGATGAGAACAAAACCAGATTACGGCAATGAACTTGGCTTAACTTTTCTCTGAGATACCAGGCCGCCCGAGCTTTACAGTGAACATTGCTGTCCGCATTGAGCGGGTCGAGTTGCTCTAGATCCTGATTGATATATCGGCTCGTCAGGAGCCAGGCACTGTCTACCGAGCTATGCTTGGATTTAATCGAAGCGAACAATGTGTTTAGAGAATCAGAATCACCAAGATCACACTGGTAATAACTCAGCGACGTTTTCGACTGCTCCAAAAACGATTTAAGCGCAACAAATGCCGAACGCTTTTCGAGTTCTTCGTAAGATGCTCGTCCCGTCAACACCAAATGTTCGGCCTGGCCCGCGAGATGATGCGCAAGCTGGAGCCCAATACCGCCAGTTCCACCGAACAGCAATACAACATTATTCTTGTCTTCCGGGCGATTACCTAAATGTGGACCCATTCGGCCTTGAGAGTCCAACGACACAGAAACCCACTCTTTACGCCACAATCGCCCAAACCGTTCTGCAACATAGGAAAAATCATCCCCCCGAACAGGCGCAGCAAACGCAAGCTTGTTAATCATTGGCCAGTTGATAGATTGATCTAACTCAATTGTATTTACCGAGATTGATTGATTCTCAAGCGATAAATTTCTTGCAACACCAATAGATAACGCGCCAATCGGATTCAGGACCTCACAACCAACGACGCTATGTAATGCTGGAACCACCAAGGTAAATTGCCCTTGCCACTGGCGTTGGATTAATTCACGGGATAGATAGACTAAAGCGTCATAACTCAGTTGCTTTCCTTCCTCAAACTGCCGATCCGATACCTGCATTGGCCAGGCAAAAATAACGTTCTGGCAATCATCAAGCCGCGAACCTAACCGATTAAACAGTTCGCTGAAATGCTCAGGTTGAGTCGGGTCAATATAAAAGCCTTGCGACGTACTTTCGAAATATTCAGCAGGTTGGACCTGGATCCCTTCGACTAAATTTTCATCGGCAGGCAAGAAACAAAGAACATTTTGTAATTCCCCAGCACTCTCTTCTTGTTGCAAAGACCATGACGGTACTTGCGACCACTTTACCGTCTTTATCCATTCAGATTCCGGCAGCAGCTCCTGCTCTGGCTGTACTTCATCACAATTTTCATGAGACTTCACCGCTGGCAACATATGTTCTTCACGCACAAACGGATACAATGGCAACGGAATGCGCTGACCAGATTCGACCACAACAGGTGAAATGTCCCATCCTTCAACCCAAAGGCGAGCCTGGCTGATCAACCAATCTTCTTCCTGCTGCAGATATGAACTCAACGTCTGTACTGTTTCAATATTGTGTTCCCTACACTGTGAGCGGACTAGGTTAGACAATACAGTCCCGGGGCCAGCCTCAATAGTCTGCGCTTCCGGATACAACATTTCCATCAAGTGCATATTATCGCTAAAGCACACTGTTTCCCGCAGATGTCTTACCCAATATTCCGCAGAGACCGCAAGTTCCGGCTCATGTAACTGTCCCGTTACATTGCTAAACACGGGTATACGAGGTGATTTGAAGTGGATTTTTTCACAACACTGCCTGAAAGAGTCCAAAACGGGCTCTAACAAATGAGAATGGAATCCATGAGAAACATTCAGGCGCACGCTGTCGACATTTTGCTCCCATAGTTGCAGAGCTAACGCCTCAATATCATTAGGTTCGCCAGAGATAACGCAACGATCAGCACGGTTGATAACCGCTACAGAGAACCGGGAGTCTAACAGCGGGGTAATTTGTTGCTGCGAACATGACACTGACAACATCGCGGCTCCAGGCAAGCCGCTTACCAAAGAACCTCGCTCATAAACAAGCTGTAACGCTTCCTCAAACGACATCACACCAGCAAGAGCAGCAGCAACATATTCACCTATGCTGTGTCCAAGCATTGCGATCGGTTTAATGCCTTTTTGAATCAATAATTCTGCTACCCCATATTCAACGATAAATAGGCTTAATTGCGTATTCAGGGTTGCCCTGAGCACTTCATCGTCATGACCAAACATGACTGTTCGTATGTCATAGCCTAATCGTGATTGCAGGTAGCTCGCCGCAAAATCGACTCGCTCACGAAAGGCACTCTCTTGCCTGTATAAACTTTCTCCCATTCCCGCAAACTGACTTCCCTGGCCTGGGAAAAGAAACACCACATCCCTTTTTTTACTCTTATCTGTTCGAGCAGAGCGCAATACACTATTTGCGGTTAGCCATTGGTCGGAATGTTGCTTTGGGTTTAGCAACGCAGCCTGCCTTTCAGCCAAGTGTCGGCGCCCTGACAACAGGGTATATTCCGCATTAGCCAAACTGCCAGGAAACTCACGTAGATATTGCGCTAAAGCGTGTCGCTGCTCGTTCGCTTGCAACTCGGTACCTGCTGACCAACACAGAACATGTGGTTGCTCTTGTTCAGGTAACGCATGACGCTGTACTGTCGGTGGGCCACTAATAATGGCATGAACATTGGTGCCACCAATACCAAATGCGCTAATTGCAGCAAAGGGTAACGACTGATCTTCATCCCAATCCAGACAATGCTGATTAAAATGGAAACGGCTTCCTTCCATTGGCAATTCAGGATTCGGCTGAGTGAAATTACAAAGCGGTGCGATCTGGCGATCCCTGACGGTAAAAATAGCTTTGATCAAGCCAATCACGCCAGAAACTGTATTCAGGTGTCCTATATTGGCTTTAGCACTTCCCAGATAGCATTTTTGAGAAGCGTCACCATATATTTTCCGAATACTTTCAAACTCAATGGGATCCCCTAAGCGCGTACCTGTACCATGCGTTTCAATATACCGGATATCCTCTGCATTCAGGCCACTTAATGCCAATGCTTCTGCAAGCACTGCGGTTTGCCCTTTTACACTCGGAGCCGCCAATCCCGCCTTGTCAGCACCATCGTTATTTGCCGCTGTAGCATGAATTACAGCATGGATGGTATCTCCGTTTTCGATAGCATCGTCAAGGCGCTTCAGTACCACTGCCGCTGTACCATTACCACCAATTATACCGTCGGCTGACGCATCAAACGGAGCCACTTTTCCTGTCGGAGACATCGGTCCTCCAGGCTCGGCGGCATAACCTAAGTCAAGGTCCAGACACACTGCCGCACCACCAGCCAGAGCCATATCACTCTCACCCTGCAACAGAGACTGAACAGCCAGATGTACAGCGAGCAAACCACTCGAGCAGGCACTCTGAACACAAATTGCAGGTCCTTTGAGGTTCAAGTGATAGGCAGTTTTAGTCGCAATAAAATCCTTATCGCAGTTAACCAGCATACGGAAATACTCTGCCCCACCTTGTTGATAACTTTGCGGCTTTACATGCTTCGTCGCATAATCATTGTATCCTGCACAGGCAAAAACACCGGTATTAAACGTATCATCGGATTGACCGTATCCAGCATGTTCCAAAGCATGCCAGCATATTTCCAGAAATACTCGTTGTTGAGGATCCATCATCTTCGCTTCAGCAGGCGAAATACCAAAATGCGCCGCATCAAAACAGGTCGCATCTTTTAATGGAAACTTTTTATTGACGTAATCAGGTGCATTATTTCCCACCAGCTCATCAACGATTTCAATTGCACATTTTCCATATTTTATGTTGTGCCAAAATTCTTCTGCAGTTTCAGCTCCCGGCACACGAGCGGCAAACCCGATAACGGCGATAGCATCACTATTATTCATTAATCTTTACCTCAGACATTGAATATTGTTTGACTTTGTTTTGACGTCTGCGGCGACGCTGTCCCCTTGCAATAGCTGACAAAGTACTACTGTCTTGCTCTGGTTGACTGCCATAACTACTGGCCAGTTGTTTCAAAACTGGATTGGCAAATATGTGGGAAACCGGCTTTTCTTCGCCGGTCATTACAGTTAAGCGGGCATTGAGTGCCACTGCCTTTAGTGAATCGCCGCCTAATAAGAAAAAGTTATCATTAGAGGTCACTGTCTCGACCTGTAACAACACTTTCCATTCGTCAGCAATTAAGCTTTCCAGCTGACTCAAGCTCCTCTCTGCCGCAGAAGTTTCAATGTTCGCGTTGGCTAATTGGTTTTCGAGCTCTCGGCGATCGACCTTGCCGTTCACCGTCACGGGCAGGTAAGGCAAAACAACAAATCGGCGAGGCAACATATGTTCCGGTAAACAATCCCCCAGATCGCGTCGTAAGTCGGCCAACTTGTGATATAAATCAGAACAAGGGCTAACCAGAGCCACCCCAATGTACGGGCTGTTATTCACATTCAACACCAAGGCGATTGCTTGTCTTACTCCTTGTAATTGCTTGCACTGAGCTTCAATTTCACCAAGTTCTATACGTTGCCCGTTAATTTTCACCTGGAAGTCTTTACGTCCTACAAACTGCAACTCGCCATCATGGCGGCGATAGCCGAGATCGCCAGAACACAAAATTCGCTCCTCCCCCTCAGGAAGCGCTCCATAGCTATTCGTTAGCACACGCTCCGCAGTCAGTTCCGGCAGGTTACGGTATCCAGGGGTAATACCTACCCCTGCATGGACTATTTCACCAATAACGCCTTCAGGACAGATTTCCAAAAGCTCATTCACAATATACTGGCGGGCATTTAAGGCTGGAGCGCCATAAGGAATAGCCTTGTTTACCATGACTTCCTTACTGGAAATTTCATGAATAATATCGAGCAGAGATACTTCAGTCGGGCCCCCCACACTAACAAAACGGCAACCCGGAAGCTGCTCAAGCAATGTTTTCACCAATGAGGACTCTATCCAATCGCCTCCCATGGAGACCAGTCTCAGGGTATCTGGAAGTGGCTTAGATGCCTGTTCACAAGCACTTACAAGCATATTCATAAATGCCGGAACTGAGTTCCAAGCCGTAACCTTATGCGTGTTCATCATGTCAAGCCAAGCACTTGGCTCACGTTTATCTTCAGCATCCGGCATAACCAGTGCCCCCCCAGAAGATAAGGTAATGAACAGGTCAAAGACCGACATATCATGGTGAAAAGCAGATATGCTCATGGTGCGATCTTGTTCGGTAAACTCAAATCGCGCTTTCAGATCATGAATGCGGTTACAAATTCCCTGGTTTGTTATTTCAACACCTTTGGGTTTCCCCGTTGAGCCAGAGGTATAGAGAATGTAAGCCAGCCCTTCCCGATTAATGCTTTTTCCGGGCACTGGTAATACCTGCCCGTTAAGACTAAGTTCACTAACAACTAACGGCGATACGGAAGATGACCAATCAAGCTCAGCATTTTCTTTATCAATAAGCAGCAAACTTGCACCACTGTCTGTCAGTATTTCCGTACGACGCTGTTGCGGTTGCTCAGAATCAATCGGCACATAAGCCATCCCCTGACGCAGCACAGCCAATATGGAAGCTACAAATAACGGCGTTTTCCGCATGCAGATCGCAATACTTTCGGCATCTTCAGGCAAAGTCGCCGCGATTTTTTCTGCGATTGAAAGCAAACGCGCATAAGTCCATTTTTCTCCTGAAGTGATCAGCGCATCGGCATGAAGGGAAGTAAGCGCCTGCTGCTCAAACATCTCAAACAGAGACGGAACAGGTAGAGATGCTTCTGTTGCATTAATGGTCTGAATCATTTTCTTTTGACGTTCTGGCAGCGAAAGTGTTGCTTTCTGAGTCCATCCTTCACCCGAACACAGATTCTCCACCAGCGAAGTAAAAGCTGAGAACATTTCATCAACCAGCAACGGTGGAAACCTCTCTTCCAGAACATCCCAAGTAAGCTCAACCCCGGCAGCTGATACCCAGTACTGGCAATCAATCCAGACTTGCGGTGTCTGGGTTCGCATTTCAGTAATCTTCCCCAGTTTGCCAAGATGATCGTGCAAGGTCTCCTCTTGATGATCAGGCATAGTGGTAAACACATAAGGCATCATGACGTTGTTACCAAGATCGCGTAGCAACTGAACACCACTCACCAACCCGTGCTCCAACTGTTCCCACAATGTCTGCTGCATACGCTGGGCATAATCAACAAAGGAATCTTGTTTATTTCGCTGACAAGGCAGCAGGGTGAACGATGCAAATTCACCTATAATGTCATTGACCTGAGGATGAAGAGGATAACGATTGAAACGCGGGACGTTCAGCGTAATATTCTGATGTTGACTCCAGCGTGATAATACAAGGGCATAAGCTGCCATAAGAGCACTTGACGGTGTCAATTGATGTGTTCTTCCCTGTATTTGGAACTGTTGCCACTGTTCACTGGAAAGGAACAGCCGATGACGCTTCATGACACTCTTTCCGATATCCTCAGCTTTTATTGCATGAGGCAAGGCTGGTGCCGGGTAGAGTTCAGGCAACTTTTTCTCCCAATACTGCTTTGCCCTGGTCATTTCCTCAGTATTTTCAAGCTCAGACAGCACTTTAATATAACGAGAAAAAGTCAGCTCTATTTCCGGAAGATCAACGTCAGGGTTTTGATATAAAGCCAGCAATTCTCTGAAAAAAATCTCGTAGCTGGCGCCATCAATACACCATCCATCAAACAAGAAATGAATTATATGTTTATCATGACACTGATAAACATATACAAAGTGCTGAGGCCACTGCTCAAGGTTTCGGGATGATGCCCAAAGCGTTTCCCGACGCTGTTCAATAAACTGATGGCATTCTGCAACAGACTGTTCAAGTCTTTCACACACGAAATGAGGTTGCTCTGCCGCAGCAATGACTTTTTGCTGGCCATCTTTGGTCACAACCGATTGCATACTAGGATGGCGTTGAATAACGGTTCTCCATGCCGCCCGTAAACGCTCAACATCCAGCGATTCTGCCTCAAGCTCGAAGAAAATCTGTATCGGCATCCGGCCGGAAACGCCTTCACCACGCCCGAGCCAATACGCCATCTGCATGTCGGTTAGCGGAAATGCAACTTCAGGTAAAACAGGCTCAACCTCAACATTCTGAGGCAGAGCAGTCAAAACTTGAGAAGCGGCCATACTTTTAGCCACCAGCTGTTGAAGCCCTGCCAACGTTTGAACTTTCAAAACATCAGTTACGCTGATCCGGATAGCCAGGCAATGTTGTAATTCTGCGGCGATCCGGCTTGCTATCAGAGATGTCCCCCCCAAAGAAATCAGAGAAGCGTTTGGATCTTTTTTCTCCTCAGGCACAACTAATGAATCCCACCACGTTTTTTCACATAAGTGATCACGTTCGGAACCTAAATTGCGCATATCAACTCGTCGCGCAGGACGGACAGCTTTACCAATGCATTCCGGCCAATATGATTTGTGAATAAAAGAATACTTTGGCAAGCCCCAAATTCGCGGTAATGTCCCTTCTACTTTTGGTACTTCTCCGCCATTCAGAAATGTGCGGACTGCCGCATCAGTGACATCAATTGAATCATTTTGACAACAATGATGGTATTCAACCTCTTGTAACGCCTCCATTGCTGAATGTAAATCCGGACAATAGACCGCCACTCGCCAAGCTAATGCTCCACAGCGCCGAAGCGCTGATGCCAGCACTAATGACAGGCCATATTTTGACGAAAGATCAGGAAGCGCCTGGCGCCATTGCTCAACCTGGTGCTTCAGCGACTCCTCGCTGTGTGCACTCAAATACAGCCATTGGCAGACAGGTTGAGAAAACGCTTCCCCCACATCCATTACCTCCGAGCTCAAAATCGCGTGCGCATTTGTACCACTGAAGCCAAAGGAGTTAACACCACCATAGTTTGTCACCTGAGGCGGCAAAGCCTGGGTCTCAAGCGGAAGTGTCAACCGGCTTTGCTCTAATGCCAAGCGGGAGTTAACTGCCCCACTCATAGGTTGAGCCGGCCACTGCCTGAAATGCAGCGACATAGCGAGCTTTAACACACCGGCTAAACCGGCAGCAGCTTCTAGGTGGCCAATGCATGATTTAACAGAGCCTAATACGCAAGGTTGTTCACGCTCATTTTCACTGGTAAATATACTCGCCAATGCATTGACTTCGATCGGGTCACCCAGTGGAGTACCTGTACCATGGCATTCGAAAGCAGCCAGCCGATTATGGCTAATTCCCGCTTTCTCTAACGCACTTGTAACCAATAAGCGCTGACTCATTCCATTAGGTGCCGTCAGGCCGTTACTGCGACCATCCTGGTTTACCGTTGTGGCACAAATCCTTGCTATCGGCGCAATCGCATGATGTATATCTGTACGACTAAGAAATAGAGTGACGTACCCTTCAGAGCGAACATAACCATCAGCAAGCTCTGTAAATGTATGGCACTGACCGGACGGACTCAGCATATTGCCGCTTTCCAGCGAACGGGCGTACTGAGGATCTAGAATAAGGTTCACCCCCGATACCAATGCATAATCACATTCGCCTGATGAAAGGCTTTGACATGCCTGATGCAAAGCAACAAGAGACGACGAACACGCAGTATCTACAGCCCAGGCCGGACCGATAAAGTCGAATTGGTAAGCAATCCGCCCTGCGATAACGGATAACGCCGTTCCGGTTCCGGAGTGAATATCACATAGCTCATTACCACTCATCAGCAAGCGCTGAAAATCCTGGGCGCTTGCGCCTATAAATACGCCTGTTTTGCTTTTCTTCAGCTGTTGCGGATCCATGCCCGCATTTTGTATAGCTTGCCAACATGACTCCAGCAACCAGCGTTGCTGTGGATCCATCGTGCGCGCCTCAGCGGCTGCGATACCAAAGAAATCTGCATCAAACTGAGCATGGGTATTTACAGTACCAGCCTTAAAGATAGCGCTGGTTGAGTTAAAGCCGGCTTGTTGAGCAAACTGATAAAAATAGTGGTCAGCGGGTACTTTCCCCACACTGGCTCCAGCCTCACTAACCAATTTCCAGAAAGCTTCCGGACTATCAGCCCCAGGGACATGGCAGTCAGTCCCTAAAATAGCGATCGACTCATCAGCTTTGCTTTCTCCAACAGTGTTCTCCACACTCGCCTTCGGCTTTTCGTTATTTACTCCCAAGTCTGTCCGCTCTTCCAACATCGCCATTAGGCAGACTTGAAGCGCTTGTACATTCGGGTAGTCATATAACATCGTACTGGAAAGAGGCAGTGATAACTCAGTTCCGAGCCTGTCTATAAAAGCGACTCCCAACGCCGAGCTCATGCCCAGCTCTCTAAAAGGAGTTTGCGGAGAAATAATATCAGCAGGCAGCTGCAACAGTTCTGCCAGCAAGTTAATTAGGGTCTTGTTCAGTTGTTGGTAATTCATCTATCACTCCACATTTGCCACATCCTCGAATATCCGGGCTAATATCAGCTCAGACTGTTCATAAAGATAAGGTGAGCTAAACAACTGGTGCAGAGATAAACGACAGCCGAATGCTTTCTCTATACCACTAGAAAGTCGAACTGCCAGCAGTGAGTTACCACCTAACCTGAAGAAATGTGATTGCTCGTTAACTGAGACTGCATCAAATAAACTTTGCCAAATCACAATAAGTTTATTCGTTACCTCATGCTGCTCAGAATGAACAGCATCGGCTTGATTTAAGGTTTCTTGCTCAATAAATTGCCGCGCTATCGCCAGTGCCTGTTCACGATCAATTTTTCCGTTTTGGCTAATTGGCAATGACTCACACCAAATAAAGCGCACAGGAACCATGTACCCCGGTAATTGAGCCACTAATTTTTTTGAAATAAGGCGTTCATCCAATAAACAGCCAGAATAAACAGCAAGTAAATTAGCCCCGGCAAACTCATTGCGATGCACCACAACGGCCGCATTTTCAATACCATCAACTTGCGTAAGCTGGGTTTCAATTTCGGTTAGTTCCACACGGAAACCATTTATCTTCACCTGAGCATCTTTTCTTCCAAGAAACTCTATAGCGCCATCAGGAAAATAACGCCCCAGATCGCCGGTACGGTACAACCTTTGCCCGGAAACATGTTCAACGAACTGCGCTGCCGTACGCTGCGGATCGTTCAAATAGCCCAGCGCCAAGCCGGCACCAGCAATATGAATTTCACCAATTGCCCCTGTTAAGCATTCTTTCCCCTCTCTATCCAAAACATAAAGCTGTTGATTAGATAGGCCGTAGCCATAAGGGATAGAGCGCCACTCCGGAGATATATTTTCAATTTTAAACCAGTTAGACCAGATAGAAGCTTCGGTTGCACCGCCCAATGAAATCAGCTCAGCCTGAGCGCACGCTTGTTTTAACTGCTTTGCCAATGGCAGTGGGACCCAATCTCCACTGAGCATAATTAACCGCAATGACGACAGTGCCGGAAGATCTGGCTCCGAAATCATCGTTAGCATATGAAGAATGGCAGGTACTGAGTTCCACACTGTGATGCGTTGCGTTCGGCATAACTCAATAAGCTCTGAAGGCTCTGGACGCTCGGTTTCATCCGGCAGAACCAAAGTAGCCCCAACACTTAGCGTGCCGAAAATATCTTGTACTGACAGGTCGAAATAGATCCCGCTGACACCAAGAACTCTGTCATTTTCATTCATAGTGAAACGACGATTAATATCTTCAATCGTATTAAGTGCTGCACTGTGAGTGATCATGACCCCTTTAGGTTCTCCCGTGGACCCCGAGGTATAAATAACGTAAGCCAATTTCTCGCCGTTATTTATCAGAACCGGAGGTTGATCTTTCGCTTCTAATAACGTTTGAATCGAAACACATTGCTCCAGGAACTGCTCACTTTGTGATACCAGCAACTTAGCTCCACTGGCTTGCACAATGTGATCTACTCGCGCTTCAGGCCAATGAACAGAAAGCGGTAAATAAGCGGCATTACTGAGTAAAACACCGTAAAGGGCGATAACTTGTTCAATCGACTTGGGAAGCTGAACAGCAATAATATCGTGCTCAGTCACCCCTCGGCCGGCAAGCCCAGCGGCGACAGTCCGGGCTTTACTCAGCAGCTCACCATAAGAAATGCTTTGACTACCAAATTGAACAGCCGTACGTGTCGGAGTAAGCTTGGCCTGACCGATAAAATCACTGCATAACAGCTTATCTGACGCCACTTCAGGCCCTGTGACCCAAGGTTTTAGCGATTGGTTCGCACTATCACCCGGGTATTGCTCCAGCCATGCCGACTCAGTAGCAATCAATGCATCAATCATGTGTGACGATTTTTCTACCAAACCCTCAATAATGCCTGGCTCAAAAATTTCCTCGACACAGTCCCAATAGCAAATTAACCCTTCATGATTTTCAATTACCTGGTGATCAAGCCAAACCTGAGGAGTCTGCAAATGACTGTCAAACAGCTCAAACCGATGCATATCCGGTAACACTTCAGCCAATTGCCCGGATTGCAATCCACTTGTAAATACATACGGCAACACTGGATCTTCACTGGCGCTTGCTTGCTGAATACGCCGCATCAATTCAACACCCGGCACAATTGCATGCTCCAAACGCTCTGTCAGACAGTTCTGTAAACGCTTCACTTGCTCTATAAACGTTGAAGTTGAATGGCTATCAATTGGTACTGTATTACTACAGTTACCAGCCATACTTTTTAGCTCAGGGTCGGTGAAAGGACGGAAATTCGCCAATACATTCAGGGTAAAAGACGGCTCACTACTCCATCGGGACAACGCAGTGGTGTAAACAGCCAGTAGTGCGGCATTTGCCGTTACTCCGTGTTTACTCGCAGTCTGACGAAATACCTGCCATTTATCCATTTCCCAGTGACGAGAGTGACGCTGAAATACTGCCTGTTGGCGCGATTTCCCCGTTTGCGGTAATGCAGGAGAAGATGGTAATAGCGGTAGCATTCTCTCCCAATACTCTTCACTGATAGCCGCATTTGGCGTGTTCTTTAGCTTTTGGGTTGCCAGGACATAATCGCGATACTCTAACGCTCCTTCAGGCAGTCCAACGTCGAGATCTCCATAACGTGCTACCAAGCCCCGCAACAACATCGCCAGCGAGGGGCCATCAATAATATTCAGTCGAATAGTCACTAAAAGACGATCTGAATCAGACCGCCTGATTACGGTAAACCGAAACGGCTGACCGCTATCCAGAGGAGGTAACTCATTCAAATGTTGGTGCTTTAGGTCTATGCTCACCGCATTACATTCATCAACTGAGTTCTGTCTAAAATCCCTGATATCCAGGCGCCAATCATCATTCCATGGAACCACTTGCTGGCGGTTATCTTCAAAAAACTTCAGGCGTAAAACGGGAAAATCCCTGATCAAAGCACGGATTGCGGCTTCAAGACGCCCCAAATCCACGTCATGTAAGCGATACTCATGATAAAAGCAGGGAAGCGTGCTTTGTTTCAACCCCCCGCATTCCCCCACATAGTAAGCCTGTTGAATAGGTGTCATCGGAAAAGGCTGATAGGTATCCCCAACATGTCTGGTAATGCCAGACAGCTCAGGTAAACTTTCCATTTTTAGTTCAGTGAGCAAACGCGGCTTATGAAACCTAATCGCTTGCTTAATCTCTTCGCTCATCGCCCCTTTAGGCGCTGAGAATTTGAGTTGCTCACCCTCTAACGACAGTCGAATATTACGTTTATCCAGCACCAGCTTCAGATCATGCATATCCATTCGCTGTTCACTCTCTATCACAAGAACCCTTCCTCTACGTCTTCCACTTCACAGTAATATTGATGTTCAATCCATGCAGCTTGCTGTCTGAGCTCTGGCATACGAAGTAACTGGCCAAGCGATGGCGTTACATTGAAATGCTCACGGATCAAGGCACTGATCCTGGTCATCAACAAAGAGTCACCGCCGCACAGGAAGAAATTTGCTTCAATATTAGTAACTTCATAATTAAGCACTTCTCCCCAGATCTGTGCCAAAGTGCATTCTGTTTCAGTGGATGGCGGTATGCTCTCTTTGAAATCTGTGGCAAGTTTTCTATCAGTATTCAGTGTTAAACACTGCTGTAGGCGCTGACGATCAACTTTGCCGTTAGCAGATAAAGGAAACTTATCCAATGCGAGTATCTGTTGCGGTACCAACTGACTGGTAAGGTGCTCTCCGGCCCAGTCAATTAACGCAGCAGTATCGAAATGAGTGACTGTAGTTGTGTTTTGTGCCGCAATCAGGTGATAACGCATACACTCGGCGACTTCTCCCTGCTTAGGGAACTGAGTTGTTCTGGGAAAGCCGACCTTTCTCAGTGTTGCCTGCCATGTCTCTGCCGATAACATTGGTAAGTGCGTATCCAGACGAATATCTTCGTAGTGAGACAACCCTTCAACAAAACCGAGGCTCACCATCTGGAAGCGTGGGTTACATGTGCCTTCAATAAGCAGTAGAACACCTCCCGGCTTAAGCAGTCTTTTAAGCAAACGACTTGATGTATTGACATCATGAGCATCATGGAGAACATTGGCACCAATGATTAAATCAAAACCACCGTCCTCCAAACCAAACAGACTCGGATCTTCGTTGATGTTATAGAACTGAAAATCAATGAATGGATAGTCAGCAAATTTACCCCTGGCATGGGCAAAGAAATAATCAGACAAATCGGTATATACATACTGACAATTATCCGCTGGTAATCGCGGCAGCACCTGGCGCGCAGCACTGCCAATCCCTGCACCAAACTCCAGCACGCGGAATGTTGTACCTTTAAGTTTGGCATTGACCAGTGCCTCAACTGCGTCAGCTGCCACGCGGTTAAAGTGCTGCGATACCGGATTGTCTTCGTACCAGCTTTCTACAAAGTCAGTTTGGCCTTGCTCAAACATCAGATCGAGCGGGTTAAAATGCCCCTGAAGAAGCTCTTCAATTCGATCAACACAACCCAGATACAATCGCCAGAACTTCTGTTGATAAGGTTTTCCTTCGACGATATCAGAAGCAATCTTTTCCCTCAGGCCGTTGAGTTCTTCAGCCTTTAATGGTTCTAGGCAGACGATATTTTCACCCTCAAGAGTAAAATAACCGTCCTGACAAAGTACCGAGAGCCAGCTTTGCAAGATCTTCAAGTATTTGTCGCAAACATTCAGTTCGCTGACCAAATCAGCCAGACGACAACTCTGTCCCTTTCGCTCAAACAGACCACTTTGATGTAATGCATAACGCATAACCAAAGTACTCAGCAGCTCCATCTCTTGATAATGCTGTTCATAGCTCTGTGGAACAAAATCATCCGCGATCACCTGGCAGGAAACTTGTCCGCCCAGCTCTAAAGCTTGCCACTCTGCATCAACTTGCTGACAACACATGTCATTTATTCTCAGCAATTCACTATCAGCTAAAGCACTTTGCTCGGTATCTCGCACACTCTCTTGCGACCGTGTAACAAAGCCATGCAAACGATCATTGTGAGTTAAAACAACCGCTTGATTAACCAAAGGATGCTTCTCGAGAGTGCTCTCAATTTCTCCCGGCTCAATGCGAACGCCGTTAATCTTCACCTGGTTATCCATTCGGCCAAGCAATGTCATCACACCATCAGAATCCAGAACCGCTAAATCGCCAGTGTGATAAAGGGTATGCCCAGAATAAGGATCAACACGGTACTTTTTCGCTGTCATCTCCGAGTCGTTGAGGTAACCCTGAGACATAGCCAGCCCCCCCATACAAATTTCCCCTGCCACACCAACTGGCACCGGTTGTCCGGCGGCATTCAAGAGTTCAAGGTGTTGGTTAGGCAACGGTCTGCCATAAGGAATGCTTTCCCACTCTTTATCAACAGATTCAATGTGATACCAGCTGGATACCACAGCAGTTTCTGTTGGGCCGCCAATACTGTAAATATCGCAGTTCGGTGCAAACGATTTAATTCGATCCGGCAAAGTCAGCGGGATCCAGTCTCCGCCAAGCATAACCTTGCTCAACCTTGACAAGTGTTCTTTACCTTGTTCGTCGTTTTCTGCGGCTTCAACAAGCAACTGCATCAAGGCCGGAACGCTATTGATGACAGTCGCTTTATGCATACTCATCAAAGATAACCAATGAGATGCAAAATGCTGTTTTGCATCCGGCATCACTACAGCGCCGCCAGAAATCAGCATGCCAAAAATGTCGTACACCGACATATCATGATGTAATGCACACAGTGATAACGTTCTTTGTCTGCTACCAACGGCAAAGACATGGTTCATCGCCAACAGGGTATTAAGTGGACAACGATGATCCAGGAGAACGCCTTTCGGTGTTCCGGTACTTCCTGAGGTGAAAATGATATAGGCAAGATCATCGGGAGAAACAACCGGCAACGCTGTACTGATTAATTCACCTCTATCAAGGAGTTTTTCTAAGGAGCAGCACACTGCGTTAGTGAGTTCAACCAAGCGACCGGACATTGACTCTGAACAGAGGATCAAAACCGGATCGACCTCAGCCAACACGTGCTGTAAACGCATATTGTCATAATCCGGGTTCACCGGCACATATACACAGCCCGCCATCATGGCACCTAATGCTGCGATCACCGCCTGGTCTCCTTTAGGAAGCAAGACAACAACATTCTTTGCATTTATTGTTTTATGCTGCTGTATGGCACGCGCGGCAATTTGACTCTTTTCCGCTAACTCCCGGTAAGTTAGCTCACTTGTCGGTGTCAGTACTGCCGGAGCTTCGGGTGTTAATTCCACCTGTTTTAAGAAACAGTCATGCAATGTCGACCCAGGATAAGGCTGCTGCCAATCGTTAACATTGGCCAACAGTTGCCTGTCTTTTTCATCCCGAGAATCACTATTTAAGTTGTCCCAGCATTCAGGTTCCCGCGCCAGTTTTTCCAATTGACTTGTATATGCTGCAAATAATCCTTCAATCAGACGGGCTTCGAAGATTTCATCAACAATAAACCAACGGTTAACCAAAGCACCACCATATTCGGTTGCCTGATAATCCAGCCATACCTGAGGTGTTTGGTTAATTTGGAACACCTGCTTGCTCATCAGCTCCCAATCCGGTTGGGATGGATCGTCAAAGTCCATTCCAATCATGCTGGTGAATACTACAGGCATGTTGATTTGGTCTGCCGCCGCAGAGTTGACTCGCCCCATATCCCGCATGACCTGAATACCACTGTAATCGCGGTGCTCCAGAGCATCCCACAGTTCCTGCTGAGTACGTTGCGCTGCTTCTGTGAATTTTTCATTGCCATCAAACTCAACCGGAAGCAACATTAGTGATGTAAAATCACCACACACAGACATCACCTGAGGGTGGACATTCTTCCGGTTGAAATACGTGATATTTAACGTAAACGCAGGCGATTTACACCACTGGGCCAACACTTGGGTAAATACAGTAAGCATCACAGCACTCGGCGTTAAACCACGAGCTTTTGCCTGTTGCTGAAAACGCTCCCAATGCATTGGAGACAAACGGTGATCCAACGTTCTGAAAGTCGGTTTAGCTAATAACTCAGCGTCACAACGCAATGGCAGTTGCGGTGCACCAGGCATGGTCTCGACTTTATCCTTCCAGAATGACTGCGATTGTATATACGCAGTTGTTGTTCGCTGACGAGATTCCGCCAACACGTAATCTCGGAACGAAAGCTCCAACGCTGGTAGCTCAGCCATAGGTTCTTTCAGTAATTGATTGAGCTCGCCATAAATTATCCGGAAACTCTGAACATCAAATACCAGCAGATCCATATCTAAGTGAATACGAGTGATTCCCCCAGGCAGCAAAGAAGCTCTCAGCTCAAACAACGGCCACTGAGAAGGGTCCATCACCTGATAACTCATCCTTTCCCGAAGAGCGCTCAATTGCTGTTCAGACTCATCATCTGGTAAGTAACGCATATCACTGACTGCAACCTGATAATGCGGAACCTGCCGCAAAATTTGTTGCTGGCCGGACTCTAAAATAATGCAGCGCATCATTTCATGACGCTGAATGAGTCGATTCCACGCCAGCTCTAATCGCTCCGGATGTAAATTATCAAGCTCGATTTCAATATACTGATGACATGCAACGTTACCGAGCTCCAGGCTGTCGTTACGTCCAATCCAAAATGCCTGCTGCAGATCTGTTAGCGGAAATGGCGCATAGCGATTTTCAGTATCCAGTTCTATCATCACTGCACTGCTTTGCTGCGCGGCAGAGAAAGCGATATCGCCACGTTTTTGGCACTGCTTCTGTAAATAAGCACTCAAAGCAGCAACGCTGTCATACTGAAATGCATCCCGCACCGAGATTTCAAACCCACACTGGTTTCGTAACGTTGATATCAATTCGATCAAAAGCAATGAATCCAGACCTAAACTCGGAAATGCCTGTTCTGGTACTGGAGCATCGATTTTTAGCAATTTCCCAACGAAATTACTTACCATGGCCCGTAGCTTTTCTTGCTGTTCTTCTACAGGTAAATCAGCCAGTTGGCTCGGTGTCAGTACGCCACTATCCACTGTTCTTATGAAATCTTGATTCGCTGACTCTTCGATGCCGTGTTCAATACAGCGAGCGAACATCGACGAACTTGCAACCAATTTTTCTAATGCCCGGCTAAACTCAGGCTCACGGTTCTCGAACACCATAAGCCCATGAGCATTAGTCATCCCTAATACATTCAGTGCAATATCAGGATTTAATAAACTCAGTCCGCTAGCCTCAATTTGATCGACAATTTGTTTTTTCTGGGTTAGACCGCAATCCCATGGCCCCCAAAGAACAGTAACGGCAGGCAAGCCTTTCGCTTGTAGCGCCATTGCAGCATACTCCTGCCAACGGTTCGCAGCTGCATATGCTGATGTGAATGGGCTATTCAACCAGCTGACAATCGATCCAAACAAACAAAACTGTTTGAGCGAACATGCTTCTGTTGCTTCTGCTAACGCCATAACACCATGAGTTTTGACTCGTAGCGTTTCACTGAAGGCTTCTTCTTCAGCATCAAAAACAGAAAAGTCTTGTCCGGAGTGGGCGGTATGGTAAACCAGTGTCGGGCTAATATTGTGATTATTCAACGCCAGCTTTAGTGCTTGTGGCTCACAAATATCAGCCACAATCACCTGAACTTCTGCCCCCCTGTCACGTAACGTTTCAATTTCTTTCTGTTGCTCAGCCGAACAAGGGCGGCGAAGCAATAAACCAAAGCGTCTAATACCTTGCCCTGAAAGCCATGTTGCGACTAACTGACCAAGCCCACCGTAGCCAGCAATTAATGCTGTATCCTTGTCTGTCATCACCATCGGCGTAAGAGATGAAGCACGAGTAGGCTCAACAACAGGCTCAAAAAACTTGGTTCCGCGTAATGCCAAAACAGGGCCTGAACCAGGCAATTGATTTAACATTCCACAAGCTGTGGCAATAGACTCTTCAGAGTCGATATCCAAG
Source organism: Photobacterium atrarenae (assembly GCF_024380015.1). Taxonomy (NCBI): domain Bacteria; kingdom Pseudomonadati; phylum Pseudomonadota; class Gammaproteobacteria; order Vibrionales; family Vibrionaceae; genus Photobacterium; species Photobacterium atrarenae. The sequence goes on along the minus strand of NZ_CP101509.1, from coordinate 1,453,508 downwards.
CACAGGTAACGTTTAGATTGCTCTTCATTGCACGCGGCCTGATAGAGAGAAGTTAATGCAGCATATGTCCAGTTATTTTCACTGGAACCACCATTTACTGACAACGTTCTCGGCAGGATAGAAATAAGTGGCAATGACGCGTGAAGATGCACCCTATGTAGCAACTGCAAGTGCTCTTTCGTCGCAACATCAAAGCTGGCAGCCAACTGCTTGTTGTCAGAGACAGGAGATTGCAGATAAATCACCAAATCAAAGCCAGATAAGTCCTTCTCTTCATGCAAATCCGACATACTGGTTGTTTGAAAATCGAAAGACGATAGATGTTTTAACCAGACATCACACTGATACTCACCAATGAGCAAGATACGTAAACCATCAACCGTTTTACTTGCCTGACGTATGTTAGATAGCAGTGATGATTGCGGTTTCCAACAAACACGCTTTAGCGATGGCAACGCCAACTCATCTTTATCAGGCCAAACGCGAGATGCTTCAAATTGTTTGGTCGGGATCCTGACCCAAGGTGCCGAGTGCTGGTTGTAATACTCCTTCAAAGGTTCATCAATGCCACACCGCGTAACGATCTCTAATATAGAAGCAAACTCTTTATCGCCTTTCTGAATTCCCAAGAATTGCACGTCATCACTAAATAATCCTTGATGACGGGCAAGGCGCGCGAAGCTGCCATCCGGACCTAAATCAACAATCACTTCAGGTAAAAATTTCTTTGCACTCTTCAGCGCTTGAGCAAACAGAACCGGCTGGCGCAGCTGATGCCACCAGTATTCCTTATCCATTTCGCTGACGCTCAATGGCTGCCCGGTCAGAGTCGATATAAACTCAATAGACGTATCTGTCGTTGGGGAACTATTTTCCTCAAGCGATAATAAAAATTCAGCTTTAATCGTCTCCATACTGTGTGAGTGGAATGCTTTTGAGACAGACAACATCTTGGCTTTGTCTGCATAAACATCAACAAACTCACTTACTGAAGCCCTATCTCCACTGATAGTAATACGTTCCGGGTGATTAACAGCAGCTATTGATACCCCCGGCCAGTTCGCCCCAATCGTCTCAAACTCAATTGGCGACATATTCACAGCCGCCATTGCGCCGTCTGCTGTTTGACTCTGCATCAGTTGCCCACGACGGGCAACAATTGCCACCGCCGCTTCTAAAGTCAAGAAGCCCGCCACAACCGCAGCCGCAAACTCACCAATGGAATGGCCTAACACCGCTTTAGGTTTTAATCCCCATGTACGCAACTGTTGTGCCAGGGCATATTGATAAGTAAACAAAGCTGGTTGAGTGATGTCTGTTTGATCCAGGCCGGAAGTATCGGATGATGCAAACATCTCCCCTTTTATATTCGCCACGCCATGCTGAGTAAACAATTCACAGCAACTATCAGCAACACGACGAAATTCAGCACATTGGCTATATAATCGCTTACCCATTCCGGCAACCTGGCTTCCCTGGCCGCTGAATATCCAAAGCCCGTGATTATCTTCCGGGACTTTGCTTATCACGGCATGCGCCAGTGCTTCACGTAATTCTTCTCTGTTTTTACCACTAACGACCACACGGTAGCGCTCAGGAGTACGACGTAATACTGCCGTTCGGGCAACAGAGTCAGCACTTTCACGACTTAAAGTCTCACTATAAAGCTGACGCCCTTTTTCTAACGTCTTATTGGAATGCGACTGAACCAACAATGTATGCATTTCATCATCAATTTGCTGACAGCCAGGCGTGTGGCCTGGCGGTTGAGCAATAATCATATGACAATTTGTACCGCCAATCCCAAATGAACTAACAGCGGCCAGCCGTCGCCCTGGTTGCTTCCAAGGTTGGGTGTCATTAATGATAAAGAATGGAGTATCTTGCAGTTTTAAATGAGGGTTAGTCGGCGTTGCGCCCAAGGTAGGAGGTAAAACAGCATCCCGTACACTGAGTGTCGCCTTAACAAGGCTGGCAATACCAGCCGCAGATTCTAAGTGGCCCAAATTTCCTTTAACGGAGCCAATGCCACAATACTGGTTTCGCTGAGTTTCTTCACGATAAACACTAGTCAACGCGTTGATTTCGACCGGGTCACCAATTAAAGTCCCGGTACCATGAGCTTCTATTAAACCGATTTCATCAGCTGATACATCCGCAACTGTTAGCGCTTGGCGAATCACATCTTGTTGCCCCAAGCCGCTGGGTGCAGTAAAACCGACTTTGTCGTTGCCATCATTGCCGACCGCAGAGCCGAGAATAACACCATGGATTTGATCATTATCAGCAATTGCATCTTCTAATCGCTTAAGAAGAACCACGGCTAAACCATTCCCTGTCACAATACCACTTGCTTTTTCACCAAATGGTCGGCAACAGCCATCATCGGCAAAGATAGAACCTTCCTGACGATAGTAACCCAACCCTTGAGGGAAAGAGATACCAACACCGCCCGCCAAAGCCATATCACACTCATCATTTTGAAGGCTGCGGCACGCATAATGAACGGCTACAAGAGAGCTTGAACATGCGGTTTGAACAGTTAAAGCGGGCCCTGTCAGACCAAGCTTATACGACACCCGAGTCGCCAAATAGTCCTTGTCATTCCCAAGCAATTGCAACATCGTTGTTGGCGTGGTGACTTGTTCGGCATATGCTGTTGGCAGGTATTTTTCATAGCTGCTTTGGCGTGTTGCGCCAAAAATGCCAACGCATGCTTGTTGCCACTTGGGTAATAAAGCGTAAGGATAGTTGCCGTCTTCTAAAGCTTGAACACAAGCCTCTAGAAATAAACGTTGTTGGGGATCGATCAATTCAGCTTCGTGGTAAGAGTATTGGAAAAATTGATGGTCAAAATTTGCAACCCCATCGACCTTAGTCCCTGCTTTCACAAAGTCAGGAGAACGCCAGACTATAGGGTCAATCCGCTCACCAAGGAAATCTTGCTGAGAGTAATCCTGAATCACACTAGTTCCATTTCTGATATTTTCCCAAAATTGAGAGATATCATTCGCTTCAGGGAAACGGCAGCTCATGCCGATGATGGCGATGGGGTTATATGACATACACACTTCCTAAGTCAGTGAAGACAAGGAATAGTACGTCAACAAATTACTGAATAATGCCAGTTAACGGAGCATTTTCACGGTAAAACGGATTTTTGAATGAGATTTATTTACATCACTAAGGCTTTACGCTTACACCTGAGGAGCCACAGAATACCAACATCAAACAACTCTAAATTGCCATCGGTTCTCTACAAGTTTCTCAACAAGCATAGTCGTATAAACATGCTCTCCAACGATAATCCCCCGAAAAATCTCACAAGAAAATTAGCATTAATGACAGATATTGATCGAAGCTACGTGGGGCGAATCAAGAGAAGGGCAGTCAATGTGACGCTAAAAAAATGTACCGATTGACGAAAGCACGAGAATGTGATCCTACAACATGATTACCCAAACCAACCCTATAGTCACTGCAACATTCATCAGCCCAACCTGGGTATTCAAGCTCGCCAAACAAACCGACATTAATCATTTTATAGCTAAGTTCTACTTTCAAATATTAAATGAAATTCATTATCACTGATTGTTTTTTCAAACTTTACCGTATTTTTAGCGGATACAGAAAAGCCCACACCTAGGTGCGGGCTTTTCTTGAAAAATCTTGGAGCGGGCAGCGGGAATCGAACCCGCATCATCAGCTTGGAAGGCTGAGGTAATAGCCATTATACGATGCCCGCATCGTCGGCAATGCTGGACAGCAGCCTGATGCGTAGATTCATCATGTCAGATCACCGCGAAAAATAAAGCATTGATTCAATGGACATGACCGATATCACATTCAAGGCAGCTAAGTGGATGAAAAATCATCACCCAGGACGGCCGCTACTCAACAAGATGGGTCAACAATAGAGGATCAGAACAACAAAAGCCGGCGATTGCCAGCTTTTGCTCAACTCCAGTCCTTCCTACTTATCAGACGGATATTCACCTTGTTTACGCCGACGTTCTCGACCCGTCGCCTGCCAATGTTCATCGGGGTCGTAGCTTTCATCGCAAATATCTAAGGTGAACCCCATATCGACAATTTCTTTCAAAGTCAGATTATCAGCAAGTTTGGCAATCTCTCCAGACTTGTTCCGTAGCTCCATAACCGCCCACCTTCATCAATAGCCAAGCATCCCTGACTCATGACCATCCGTGTAGAGCCGAACCGACCATCCTTGTCAACTTAACTATAGTGCCGCTGCGGGTATTTGTCCTACCGGTGCCGCCGATGCAAACAGCCCTGCGGGATGCAGGGCTGTGATCATCAACTCAAAACGAGTTGCTATTTAACGGCTGTCAGATTTGTTGCCAAACATCACTGGAATCGGGCTGCTCACCTCGGGTCCACCACTTCGCTTTATATTTCACGCCGTTATAAACAACAACATCGCCACCAACATACACCTGGTTTGTATCCCAGACCGGCACCGTATCTGCTGTCACGGTGACCACGACGGTTGCGCTGGCTGTCGCTTGGCCATCGGAGACCGTCACGACCAAATCAACGTTAGTATCAGCAGTCACAACAGGCGCAGTAAAGGTAATATCGGCCCCCGCTGTCGTGGCAGTCACCGTCCCGCTGGAAGCCGTGTAAGTGAGTGCATCGCCATCCGCATCATCAGCCGACACAGAAATCACGACCTGCTGCCCACCAGCGACCATCGCTGTAGCTGGTGCTGTAAGTTCAGGCACCGTATTGCCGACATCACCGGAGCCTTTCACATTGACCACAATATCTTTAGCCACTTGCTTACGCCCGTCGCTCACCGTGACGGTTACCACATCCTGCACATCCGACGCAGTATTCGGCGCCTGATAGGTCACAGTTGCCGTCCCGTCCCCGTGATCCACAACCGTCGCATTGGCGACGCTGAAGGTCAGCGGATCGGCATCGGCATCCGTTGCGGAGACAACGAAGCTGATTACCTGGCTGGCGTTGGCGTTTTGTGCAGCTGGCACTGTCAGGACCGGCGCGGCATTAGGCACTGTTCCGGCACTAAAGACCCGATCAATGGCCTCAGCCAACGGCGAGCTTAGCTGGGTACATTCTTTTAGTTTCGGTCCATGGCTGATGAAGCTGCCTTTACATTCAATATCCCCGTGGGCCTGCCAGACAATCACCCCGCCAAGTTGATTATCCACGATGTACTGTGCTTTTTTCTCGATGGCCTGAACATCATCATAACTGAGGAAATATTTTCCTTTGACGGCATAAGGCACCTGGGCATTGGCATCCCATTTATGCTCCCACCCCGGCTGCTTCATGATGTAGTTATAGTTCGGCTGGCCTTCAAAGAGCTTCCAGTTGTCCAGGTCGACTGCAGATAAGGTTGGGCCATCAACACTGAAATTCACGGTCCGCTTGTCTGTCGGTGCCCCCACATAGGCCGTTGCCTCTGTGGTTTGGACACCCCGGCCATAAAAGGCCGCGCCGAAGTTAATCTTGTTGGCCGGCACACCCTTCGCAGCCATCCAGTTGCGCAAGTAATCGAGGTTGAACTCGGCGAACTCTTCCTCAGGATAGCCATACAATGGCGAGTTATGACCTGCGACATTTGACCAACCCCCATTGAGGTCATAGGTCATCATGTTGAAGTAATCCATCGAGGCAACCAGTCGCTGCCAGTTATAGCCTTCAAGTTTTGACGGCGCAGCCGAAAAGGCGGCAGTAAGCAGTTTGTTGGGTCCGATCCGCTCACGGATATCTTCCATCAGTTGTTCAAAATCTGCGAAGTCAGTTGGATTCCCCGGGAAGTTCATCCCTCCGCTGCCCGGAAACTCCCAGTCAATGTCGATACCGTCAAACCCAAGTGCCATCAGCTTGTCGATATCGGCCAAGAAACGGGCTTTCTTCACCGGATCAGCGGCCATTTCGGGGAAGTGTTTGGACATACTCCACCCCCCAAGCGAAGCCATCACTTTGACCCCTTTTTGATGCGCCAGGTCAATCAGACCCGGAGCACCGCCAGCTTTCTTGAGCGGAATCGGAAACTGGCCGGTGATCCCGGTGGGTTCATGTAACCATCCTCCAGCATGTGGAACAAACCCCTGATCCCGTACCTTTTTCAACTGTTCTGCATTCCAGGGTTCGTCAACCGGGTATTGGTGAATATACTCCAGCTCCCCCCAAAGAATGTGGAAATCCCAGCTGGAGTATACGTCCGGGTGCAACAAGGGCCCAGGCTCCTGCTGAACATCAGGCTGGTAGATATTTTTATTGCGTAAGTCACCACTGTGTAACGAGCCATCCTTGGCCACACCGAAGAACGAAAAGTTGAGGATCGAGTAAATGTCCATATCAATGTTTAAGTGCGTGGCTTCCCCTTTCACACTAAACCCTTCATTCGGACCTTTCCATGCTTCCCACTGCGTCAGATACCCGATCACTTGCTTATCGTGTGTCGGTGCTGCATGCGCCATGCCGGCGACACCAGCCATCAGCATTGCAGCAACAACGCCCGCAACTTTACTTCGGTTGAATCCCTTGTTCATGTTTCACTCCACGCTATTGTTATTCACTTATATCCGGTTTATGCCGATTCACTCGGTCCGGGTGACATCCGCCGCTGCTACCACAAACATCGCAAGCACACACCGATAGCCTTTTTGTCCGGGGATGTATTCATTCATAGCGTAGTTATTTTGCTTTGCGAAAACGATTGAGTTTTTTTAACATCAGCTCAAGAAAATGGGTGATAATTGTGCAAGAATTTCAGTCTATCCTGAATTTATCTTCCAACAATTTGGATTCCTGAAGTTGATCCTGGCAAATGCCCAGGAGGAATTTTTCTCCTGAGAAATAAGAAATTTCATGCGTTCCGAGCTCGATTGCAAACGCATCGGTAATGAAAACTGCGGGCATTTGTTCGGAACTCATTCACTTTTGTATCAATAACATCCATTCCTATTTCTGTCGGAAAACGTTACTATACTGGGTGTGTCCAACGTCATTGCTCTCGCGCAAACAGGGATTGCATTATGATCAAAAATGCGACAAATCAATCTCAGGGAATGCTGCTGTTTCAACTGACACAGCGCCAGTCTTTTGCCATTGGAACCCTGAAAGTCAAAGAAATTGTCCCTTATTCCCGACTCACAGCCATTCCCCAAGCTCACCCGACGGTTTTGGGCGCAGCAACATTACGCGGCGATACTCTTCCGGTGATTGATATGGCCAAGGCCGTTGGCTATCCTCCGCTGAGCAAAGAAGAGCTAAAAAATTGCTATATCATTGTCACCGACTGCAGACGGATGCTGGTCGGCTTTCTGGTTCGTGGGATTGATAAAATTACTGCCTGTAACTGGCACGAAATTGAAGCGCCGCCAAGCTCACTTGGCAGCAACGTGTTTGTCACTGGGGTGATGAGAGTTGAAAACAAACTCGTTCAACTGCTGGATGTCGAGCTCTTACTGTCGAAAGTCTTCCCGGATAAGCCGGACAATTTGCACCCTGTACTGACAGATGTTCAGCGTGAAGTGTTGCGGCCATTGAAAATTTTACTGGTCGATGACTCTGCCGTTGCTCGCCGCCAGTTGTCACAGGCTCTCGACAGCATCAGCATCCCTTACTTTATTGCGTCTAATGGTCAAGATGCACTCAATATGCTGCGCCATGCCGCCAGTAGTGGCAATCCGTTTGATATTCTGGTCAGTGATATTGAAATGCCGGGATTAGATGGTTACGAGCTGGCTTTTGAAGTCCAGAACAGTCACGACCTGAATCACGCCTACATTATTCTTCATACCTCTCTGTCCAGCGAGATCAGTGTCTCGCAAGCACACCAGGTCGGTGCCCATGAAGCGCTGACTAAATTTGAAGCCAATGAGCTGATCCACGCTATGCTCCGCGGGGCAGAAAAAATCAGTGAAGAGGTCGCCTAAGCAACAATGGGGGCAGTCGGCCCCCGAAAAGTTCAATGTTAAACCGGATTTTTTTAAGGTTTAACGTGATATTGACATTAAAAAAGTTCTAATCAGGCAAATTAGTTCCTCTATGATTCGCTAGCCCGATTTGAGAACAGTCATGATAAAACGCGCCTTGTTTTCCCTCATCTTCCTTTGTATTGCCGCCCACTCTCACGCAAGTCCGGAGCTACTCGCGCCTTCTGAAGTCCAATATGGGCCGTTTCAATACATCGAAACCATTGAAGTCCATGGCAATATAGAAGACAGCGTCCTCCGACTGATCCAAGCAACACTCGAAAATAAACAGTCCGATTTTTATGTCATCCAGGACATCTCCGAAGATACCCGGCACGATACCCTGACGGTTGTGATCAACCTTTACAATCAAGGGCAGAGTAATAACCTCTCCTAGGCCGGGCGCCCCGGTTGCCGACCTAGTTATCCGCGAGTTGTGGTCAGATATTGATCCAGCACCTGGGCCAGCTTTTGCTGGCTCACCGGTTTAGAAACGAAATCATCCATTCCGGCTGCCAAGCATTTATCCCGCTCTTCCTTCACCACATTTGCGGTGAGGGCAATAATCGGCACATGCTCCCCTGGCTTTTCAAGAGCCCGGATTTCTTCAGTGGCCGCGAAGCCGTCGAGCACCGGCATCTGGCAATCCATAAAGATCAAGTCAAACTGACGTTGTTGAAACTGTTCAATGGCATGTCGCCCATTATCAGCCAGCGCCACTGATACACCCAATTTCTCCAGCATCTTTTGCGCTACTTTCTGGTTAACCATAGTATCTTCAACGACCAGTACAGTCATATGCTGGCGTGAAATATCAGATGCCTTTCGCTCGACAGTCAAAGTTTCAGCACGCAAGCCATCATGACGCTCCCGGCGACTACCCGTATAAGTTGTCGTATGAGTCTGCGAAGAGAGTAGTGCCTCCGGCATGGTTTGTTTAGGTTCAATAAATTGCGCCGAGCTTGTCAGAGCAGGCCGTGCTGTACCTCTCGCTTCCACATGAATATGCTCACTTTGGACGACATGCTGAACGGCCCATTTCAAGTTGCTTTCTTTGTAAGGCCGAGCCAGATAGGAGCAAAACCCTGCCTGCCTGGCCTTAAGTTCGTCTCCTTCTTCCGGACCTGCGGAAATCATCATGAGTTTTGGACACCGCTCACCAAATTGCACTCTCAGTTGCTCGGCCAGCTCGAAACCATTCATGCCCGGCATCACTTTATCGATAAAGATCAAATCAAACGGCTCATGATTTCGGATCGCAGTTAAAGCCACTTCAGCAGCCTGCGAAGCATTCTCGCAACAGGTTGATTTTGCACCAAAGTTCTTCAACTGAGCTGATGTGATCCGCATATTAAGCATACTATCATCTACCAGCAATACAGATAATTCAGACAACGCCTTTTTATCCCCTTCCGGTGGCATAGTTAGCTCATTTTTTTGCAATGCAACCACGAACGAAAAGATGCTGCCTTTCCCCGGCGCGCTCTCAAGCAACAACTCGCCGCCCATCAGGCGAATAATTTCCCGGCAGATCGCCAGCCCCAAGCCAGTTCCGCCATATTTACGGGTCGTCGTCCCATCAGCCTGCTGAAACTTCTCGAATATTGCGCTGTGCATTTCTTGCGGGATACCAATGCCGCTGTCTGCAACGGCAAAACGGACCTTAACGGTATGGGGATCTTCCTCAATCCGTTCAACTTTCAACTGAACATAGCCCTTTTCGGTAAACTTAATCGCATTACTAATCAGATTATTCAGGACCTGACGCAGCTTGGTGGCATCCCCCAAGAGCATGGGAGTGATCCGACGATCGATCGTGCACTGGAAGGATAGTTGCTTCTCTGCTGCCCGTAGCAGAAACACCGACTCCACTTCCTTGTTCAATTCATATAGATTCAGCAGGCTATGCTCCAGCTCCAGTCGCCCGGCCTCAATCTTTGAGAAATCCAGAATATCGTTGATGAGATCCAGCAACGACAACGAAGACGTATTGAGCATATTGACGAACTCTTTCTGCTCCTCGGGCATCTCCATCTCTTTCATCAATCCAGAAAGGCCAATGATGCCGTTCATGGGTGTTCGAATTTCATGGCTCATATTGGCCAGAAATTCACTTTTCTTCCGGTTTGCCTCTTCAGCGGAGGCCCGAGCATCTTCCAACTGGCTGTAATGCTGGCGGATCTGGTCGATCGATTGATTATAGCTATGGGAGAGGATCGAAATTTCATCCTGAAACAGCCGTTTCGGCAAGGAAATGGGGCGCGGTACTTTGTCGTCGCCGAAATCCCGGACAGTGCGCGACATAATCGTCAGAGGATGCACCACCAGATGATACATGATCAGGATAATTACCACGGCGATCACAAACGTTTCGACCGCTTGGCTCATCAACAGGAAAACAAATTTATCCACCAAGCCCTGGTAGACCTGATACAAGTCAGACTGTACGGTTAAGGTCGCGAGTTGCAAAGGTTGCTCGCCCAAATAATGCACCATATCCCAGGATGTTTCATGGACATATTTAGGTAAAATTGAGCCCAGACGAATAATGACGCCATTTTTATCTTTGATTTCCAGGTAATGAATCCCTGGTAAATTCATGATGCCTTCAGCCTGCGTCGCCAACTGCTCACGATCTTCTACCCATAAGCTTGAGATCAAGCTGGACAAATAACTCTCTTCGATTTGAACGAAGCGCTCATCAATTCGTGCCAGCTCCTGCTTATAATCCAAATACAGATTCAGACAGGTGGATAGCAAAGTAAACAGAGTACTGATCAACAAAACTGATATCAGCAACTGCTTGGCGATGCCCAACTTCCGTTTTGGTGTCTGCTCCCAGCTCGCATTATTCATCCTTAAACTCGCATCCTCTCTTTCTTCTACTAACATAATAGTAGCTTCTTCAATCAGATAGTTAATGTAAGGACACATTATGAAAAAAATCTATTCTGTTTTTTCAGCGCTTGCTTTCGCCTCAGTCAGCTTTAGCCTTCAAGCCGGGTCTATTAACTATTATGTTATTGCCAAGCAGGCAACGCCCTTTCAAATAGAAGAGGGAAAAAATAACCACAGCGGTATTGTGACGGATATCGTCAAAGCCGTTTTCGAAGACAGCCCCTACAACATTAACTATCATACTTATCCATTCAACCGAATGATTTCTCTGCTGGAAGCAGGTGGCGAGCCGAACTGGATCACCTACGGAAGCCCTGAGTGGGGGAAAGTCCAGTCTGAGAACTTATCTGAGATCCCAATCTATACCGTCAAGCATGTACTCGTCAGCAATCACAACAGCACGATTCGGTTCGAGTCCATTGCAGACATGCAACAAAGAATCATTGTACTGCTCCATGGCTTTGATTACCCACAACTCCTACCTTACTTTGAACAAGGTGAGATAGAAGAATTAAGAGTCAAGGATTACCAGGCTGCATTTCGCATTATTAATAAGTTCCCTGAATATGCAGCTTTTGTCGAGATGGAATCACGAGTGAAGTATAACCTAGCAAAATTAAATGAAACACTAACCAATTATCAGATTCAACCTTTCCGATCTGTCATCCCAGACTATCCAATATACCTCGCATTCGACCCAAAAATGAGTCCAAAGGTGCAGAAATTTATTAACCAGCGCCTGAAAGAGCTGAAATCAAGTGGCAGAATGGATGACATTATCCATCAATATTTATAATTATCCGACGCGCTATAGTTGCGCCCACCAGCAAGGCTTGATGGGCGCGGAAATTCATTTCGATAAACTGTCATTTAATAAACGCTGAATCGAACATATGACCTAACTTCGCCGCTTTTGTCTTCAGATAATTTTCATTATGCGGATTATTTCCTTCCTGCAACGGTACCCTTGCAGCAATCTGAATCCCGGCATTTTCCAACGCTTTCACTTTACGCGGATTATTGGTCATCAAACGCACCGAACCAATATTCAGAAAACTCAGCATGCCCCGACAGAAAGAGTAGTCACGCATATCTGCAGCAAAGCCCAGCCGCTCATTAGCTTCAACCGTATCTGCGCCATCGTCCTGCAGGTGATAGGCCCGGATTTTATTGATCAACCCGATCCCCCGCCCTTCCTGACGTAAATAAAACAAGACGCCGCTGCCAGCGTTAACGATGTTTTCCATCGCACGGGCTAACTGGAACCCACAGTCACAGCGGGCACTGAATAAGGCATCACCCGTCAGGCATTCAGAGTGGAGGCGGATCAGCGGTGGTTCGCTCTCACCCAGTTCACCATAAACAAGCGCCAGATGCTCTTTGCCGGTGGCCTGCTCGATGAAACCATACATTTGAAACGTGCCCCATTTTGTTGGCAGCTTCGCGCTATCAACAAAATAGACCAGATTATAAGGCTCCAGATTGGCAAAATAATCCCGAACTTCCATCAGAACCTTTCCTAGCTCATTACGACCGGTTCCGTCGCCGCCATCTCCCCAAAAGTCATCTTTGTGTGAATGTTCTTTCAGCACTTTATCACCCGTACTGACCAGCAGATGCGCAAGTTTGGGGTTTTGGCGAAACTTTTCAAAGACAATAAACCGCATCACGGCAGTACGTACTTCCATCCAGTCATCTTTGACTTGATCGCTATAGACGCGGCTCAACCGGAATGCCTCATCCGGCGTGGCAGCTTCTCGAATTTTCGATTGGAGCTCGGGATCTGTAAATTTCTGGGCCTGATAATAATGTTCACTGGTGGGCCAAACATTCCCACTGAGATTTATTGGACTCGAAGCAAAATTTGAAAGAAATCCATGGTGATCATCCGGCTCATAAAACTGTATTTCCTCAATCATTCATTTCACTCCCTGGCATTAAAAGAAAGATAGAACCGCAAGAAATAAATCCCCCTCTATGTATCACTCCCTGTACTTCTCAGTATAGTGAAGCGCACAAAATCACCACAAAATTTTTTCCTGTACAGGATTTATTTATCCGAAGGGTATGGCAAGAGCGCGGTTAAATTCTCGTCACGCAGGCAAAACTGGCGTTTGATAGCTAATAGACGCTAAAATGAATGCCCGGTGATGCACATCGCACACCCTGTTAAGCAGTCATGCCGATGGACAAGTAATAATGAAGTATCAATGGATTTTATTTGACGCAGACGAAACCCTGTTTCACTTTAATGCCTTCGAAGGGCTGCGTCTGATGTTCTCCCGCTATGGGATTGATTTTTCCCCTCAGGATTTTGAAACCTACCAGGAAGTGAACAAGCCGCTCTGGGTCGATTATCAGGATGGCGTGATTAGTGCAAAAGAACTCCAGCACATTCGCTTCCAATCCTGGGCCGAGCGCCTCAACGTAACGACTCAGGCGATGAACAGCGCCTTTTTAGATGCGATGGCCGACATCTGTACACCGCTACCGGGGGCCAAAACGCTGCTGGATAATCTGAAAGCACACTGCCAGCTTGGGATCATCACCAATGGCTTTACCGATTTGCAACAAATTCGACTGGAAAGAAATGGGTTACAGGATCACTTTTCCGCACTGATCATTTCGGAACAAGTCGGCGTGGCTAAGCCCGATCGCCGAATATTCGAGCATGCTTTCTCTGAGATGGGTCAGCCGGATAAAGCGCAGATCCTGATGGTAGGCGACAACCCGCACTCCGATATCCTTGGTGGGCTCAACGCCGGGATTGACACCTGCTGGCTCAACCCGGAAGGCTTGCCTGCGCCGGAAGGAATCCAACCACATTTCCAGGTCGCAAGCCTGAATGAGCTGAACACCCTGCTGTTTGCTTAATCTGTCATCACTTGGTTTCTCCGTCACTACGCTGTTGGCACGGCGGAGAAATCAATAAGTCAAAATAACCTATTGATTATAAATAACTTATAAATCAATGCGACATTTCCCTGCTCTAAGTCACTCGACATCACATGCTTCCAGACAAAATAGGGCTTTACAGCCCAACTGACTCATATTATGTTAGTTTCAATTGTTAAATAACCAATGCGTGATGTATGCAAATCGAAAAAGCAAACAATCTGTCTGTTAACCAGCCACTTAGTGCTGGGCATTCGCACGCACTGGTCTCTGTCGTCGTCGTCATTCACTGACGCTGACGGTTTTGGTTTTCGTCAGCCTGGCTGGCGGAAACAGAGTTCCCTCTCTTTTCAATCCAACCAAGCTGACCATCACACTCAAGGTGGTTCCATTGAAAAAGAGAGATATCACAGCAATAGGCTTTACGACCTTCGCCCTGTTCCTCGGTGCAGGTAACCTGATATTCCCCCCGATGATGGCGCAACAAGCTGGCGAACTGTGGCTATTTGCCATGGCCGGTTTTTTAATCTCCGCCGTCGGTCTGCCTGCGCTGACCATCATCGTCCTCGGGCGCTTGTCTTCTGCCAGCAAATTAACCAGCGCCTTACCGACCTGGCTGGATAAAACATTCTGGCTAACGGTATTTATTACTCTGGGGCCGGCATTTGTCCTGCCCCGGGCGGTGAATGTTGCCTACGAGATGGGCATTCAACCCTTTACATCGACCGATCAACTGCTGCCCTTCTCTAGCACCTTTTGCGCTGTGAGCCTCCTGCTCGCTATCCGGCCCGGTAAGTTAGTGGATATCATTGGCAAGTATATGACCCCGGCTCTTATCGCCATGCTCAGTGCCCTGGTTATCGCAGCCATCTTTGAGCCCCAAGGGACAACGACCCCCGCACGAGACGGATATCAGGCCAGCCCTCTGACACGAGGGTTACTGGAAGGTTATATGACTTTAGATGCCATTGCAGCGGTCGCATTTGGCTGGGTTATCATTCAGGCCATCAAAGCCAAGGGCGTCGAGGCACCTGATCAAATTCGTCATTACAGCTACACGATTGCCGGCATTTACGTCGTGTTGATGTCGGGGTGTTACCTGGCCATGGGTTATCTCGGGGCCACGTCATCCACCATTGCGGCCAACGCGACGAATGGCGGGATGCTCCTTACATCTTACGCGGGCGCTATTCTTGGGCCTGTCGGTCAGAGCCTGCTCGCCATCATCACCTTGACGGCCTGCCTGACCACAGTCATCGGCCTGACCAATGCCAACGCGGAGTACTTTCAGCAAACTTACCGCCTCAAATTCAACCATGTTGCAACCGGAGTTATCATCCTGGCAGCAATTGTCTCCAATGTTGGCCTGGAGCAACTCATTACATTCAGCCTACCGCTGATCCTGACCCTGTGCCCAGTGGCAGTAGCGCTAATCCTGGCCGCCTGCCTCCCGGCAGAGAAAACCTCATCACTGAAATATCTGGTCTACACCGCCGCCCTGTTCGGCAGCCTGGATACCCTGTCTGTTTTAGCGTTGATGCCAGACGGCCTGGAGCACTTGCTGCAACAGTGGCTGCCGCTCTACCCGCAGCACCTGAGCTGGTTCATCCCGAGCCTACTCGTGCTGGCCCACATGGTCCTGAGACCAAAACCGGCGCGTGCCCGGCAGGTGACAGCGAGCTGAGTTACGCGCACTCCGATCAAAAACGGCACCCGAGGGTGCCGTTTGTCATACCAATCAAAGTAAGTGATCAGAAATAGCGCAGGAAAAATATTTGAGAGCAAGGCAGAATTTTTTGAGAAGTAGTTACGCTACAATCAAAAATTCTAACGTAGTTATCAAGCATTTTAACAAGCTGGGATGACCCGTTATTTACTGCGATTAGTATCCTCCATCATTATGCTCAGTCAGACTGCCATTCAGGACGAGGTATCTTCCCGCGTATGCTGACCTGTGATATACGCTTCCAGGATTTCCGGGGTCAGTTCGCCCGCTTCTTCCAGTCGCTTCAGCTCTGCGACAATCCGTTTTTGCTCTTCAATTGATGGGATTGGCAGCTCAGGCTCTTGTTCAATGCCTTCCGGCAGGCTCAGGTTCTCTAGCATAGTTCAAACTCTTCGCGAATGTGTATCTGGCCGCAGTATACCGTAAAGTGACCGGAAAAGGTTGATCCAATCCCAGTGAGTCTCCAGAAAGCCACGACTGAAGATACAAGTAATAAACCGGAGCCATGGGCTCCGGTCACATCATTCGGGCTGATTGCACCTGCCGATTTCGTTCAATGCTAAGGCTTACTGGTAATCCCAGTCTCGGTCATCCTGAAAATCCTGATATTCATCACGCTGGCGTGCAATACGACGCTTTTTCTTCTTCGATGGCTGATTGAAGTCATATAAATCTTCATCATCATCAAATTTAGGTTTGAATTTAGATCCTTTACTAAACTTTTGATCTAACTTTGCCATACACGTTTCCTGACATAGCTCAAGAGTATAAAACTGCTACAGATTAGTTGAACACCTGCAACGATATTGGTGATTAACCAGATATCATTACCAATAGGTACAGAATAATAATATTCAATTATGACAAAAATGCTAAATGTTACTGGCCCGACAAAGAAAAAAACTGTCACCAGGAAAAATGTCATAAGCATTGAACTGTTCATTGGGCTGATTCGTCGCCTCCTTCAGCGCGAAGCGTACGCAATCTCCCCCTAACAAGTACAACAATTTTTATTGCTGGTCACATGCAAATATCTTTATCAAATCTACACGCTTTCACTCACCTGGTTAAACGGTACGGCCAGCATGGTTTCAATCAAGTCGGACTTGTCACTGTCTTCGCGCCAAACCAGATACAGCGACTGCTCCATCACCGGTGAATCCGGCACGGCAAACAAGGCGCCATCCTCGACACTCTGAGCAACAACCGGTGCCGGCAGATAACCCACCGCCCGATTGCTTAGCAAATATTCCAGCGCCATCTTACTCGAATGGGTGTGCATTATCGGTGTCTCGGGTTGCTCAAGCACCCGGCCATGCTCCACAGAAAATCGGGTACTCCAGTCCAGGTAAACCAAAGGGTAGGTTTTCACGTTTGCCATCGTACACTTCGGGTCCTGACTGACTAACTGAAGCTGGAAATCCCTGACTTTACTGACCTGCAGGTTTTCGATCCGCGGGGGCTCACTGGTGATCGACACATCAATGCTGCGATCGAGTAACCGCCGGGCCATACTCTGCCGCGACACCGACTCGAGCCGCAAGGCCAGCCCCGGCACCGTGCTATAAAGACGGTTGATCCAGTCAGAGATCCCATCAAACTCCCAGAACACCGGAGATGCCCCCAGTGTGACTTGGCTATTAAGGCTATCGGACAGCGCCACATCCTGCCGCGCCCGCCCCCAGGTCTGCAAAATGGCTTCCGCGTATGGCTGCAGCCGCTCACCGGCGGCCGTCAGGTGCACATTCCCCCGCTGACGGGAAAACAGCTCATTGCCCAGTTGGGATTCCAACTGGCGGATACGGAAACTCACCGCAGACTGGGTCAGAAATAAGTTATCCGCAGCCCGGCCAAAATGGCGGGTCTTGGTCACCTCAAGAAAAGTTCTAAGTAGTTCTGTATCCACAGCATTCTCAACATATATCGGGTGAATGAATCAAGGCGCAATAGTACACGTCCGCTACGCTTATTATTAATCGAAATTCTTTATCGTTACCAAGAAAAAATTTTGTTTTACAACACCTGTCACCTGAAAGAATATCACCGAAAATCTCATCAGGAAGCATTGACATGAGAAGTGAAGGCAAATTTTACGACGATCAAAATTTCCCACGCGGCTTTAACCGCTCCGGTGTATTTACCATTAACGAAGCCACCTTATTAGAGAATTACGGCCGAACCATGTCCGGCCTGGCAAACGGTACTATGGTGCCGGCCACTGATTCGGAGGCACAGTTTCTTGCCGAGGTTCGTGGTGAGACAGAAGCAAGCTCCAACTTTGCCAAATGCTGGCTGAAATATGTCTATAAGACGACCAATAAAGTCAAAAGCTACACCCTTTGCGCTTCGCAGCGGAAACCAGCCAATAGCTACGACGATGATAATGAAAGTGACGTGAGCAGCGACGACTTAGATTATTAATTCCGCTGCCCTGAAACGCCCTGCTGGCAGTTCACCCTGACCGCCAGATTTTTACAATTTCTGACGATTAAGCCATCCACTGCCGTGCGATGGCTTTGTTTTCTAGTGCCTGTCGATAACGACACTTGAAATGGTAACACCTGAAATGAAAATATGCTTTGTGATGTACCCATGGGAAAAAGTTGAGCCGGATACAGATTCAACCTTGCGTCTGATCCATGAAGCCGCCTCCCGCGGACATACCGTTGCCATCACGACACCGAATAATCTGACCATGCGCCACAGTACGGCCATTGCTTTCTGCAAAGTTCTGAAAAACGGTGAAGTGTCCAATAATATTCCAAGCTTTTATCGCAAAGCGGAATTTCGCAAGGCACAACTGCCACTGGCGGGCTTTGATGTCATTTTCATGCGTGCGAATCCGCCGCTGGACACCATGGCGCTGAACTTCCTCGACTCGGTGCGTGACGATACCTTCATTATGAACGATATCGACGGATTACGTGTCGCCAACAATAAGCTCTACACTACATCCCTGCCGGATCCGACCAACGAGTTCATCCCGGTCACCCATGTGTCGAAAAACCGCGAGTACCTGGAACGCGTTCTGGCAGAAAGTCCGAATGAGCGGATGATCATGAAGCCGCTCAATGGCTATGGCGGCAAAGGCGTGATCCTGGTGGAAAAAAGCGCCAAGTCGAGCGTCAAGTCGTTGCTGGATTTCTATATCGGCGACGATAAAAACTACGTCATCCTGCAGGACTATATCGAAGGCGCCGAAGAGGGCGATGTTCGGATCATGATGCTCAACGGCGAACCCATCGGTGCCATGCGCCGGGTTCCGGCTCAGGGCGATGTACGCTCAAACATCCATGCCGGCGGCAAAGAAGTCAAACATACCCTGTCAAAACAGGAACTGAGGCTGTGTAAACATATCGGACCGAAACTGGTGCGCGACGGGCTGTATTTTGTCGGCCTGGATGTCATCAACGGCAAGCTGGTCGAAGTCAATGTCCTGAGCCCGGGCGGGATCACCCGGATCAACCGCCTCAATCGCACCAAGCTGCAACGGGATGTGATGGACTTTGCCGAAAGCGTCGTACTCGCCAAAGAGGTCAGCATTGCCCGTAAGAATGAATATCGCCAGGTGATCGCTGATGCTGCAACTTACTGAAACCGAAGTACTGGATCGGATCCGTCAGGGGATCCCCTTTGAGGCGCAACTGATCGACGGCAGTCTGACCATTCGGATCAGCGAATATCAGCCGTATCTTGCCACAGCGCTGCACCATGGTCGGCGGTTGCGGGACACACTCATCCCAAGCTGCCGCCTGAGCGAAGCAGAACGTTATTACGAGGAAGATCCCTTTACCGGTGATTTTATCTCGTCGCTGCCGATCGTGTTGCAGGGGGAAGACTCCCGCTATGAATATGACCTGAACCGATCACCGGAGCATTGTATTTATGATCAGGCCTGGGGGCGCCCAGTCTGGCATAGCCCACTCTCTGAAGCGGAGCAGGCGGTCTCGGTCGCAAAGCATGCATGCTACTACCGGATCCTGAGCTGTTTGATTGATATGCTCGAAAGCCGCTTCGGCCTGTGTCTGATCTATGATCTGCACAGTTATAACTACCAGCGGATCGAAAGCACCACAGAGAAAATCGCGCCGGTATTCAACCTGGGCACCAAACAGATCAATATGCGTAAATGGCAGCGGGAGATCAAATCTCTGTTAAACCTGCTCAACGAGGTCGAGCTGCCGAATATCGAGGTTGACGCCAAAGCCAATGATGTATTCCTGGGAATGGGTTATCAGGCGACTTTCGTTGCCAAGCACTTTACCCGAACCTTAATCATGCCAATCGAGATCAAGAAGATCTACATGGACGAGACCCGCGGCGAGAGCTACCCGCTGGTCATCGAGAAGTTGAAAGAAGCGTTGAAAACGGTGCTGACCGAGCACGCGGCAACCACGATTGCCCGGCGGACCAAATCCAAACGGCTCACCGGCAGTCACGTGCTGGCGTCCCGGCTACCACGGGAAGTGCTCCAGCTGGACCGCCAGCTGTATGCGCTGGCAAAGGGGATCAATACCCTCAGTTACATCAACCCGTCGAACCTCAAGCAGGAGAAACGGCGGTTCTTGCATCGGCCTTACGACTACCAGCCGCAGTTTACGTATCGGCAGCTGGATATTGACCCGTACAAATTCCGGGAAGCTCTGTATCGCCTGCCTGTCGAGGCGATCCGGGATGCTGATATCCAGAAAATGTACCGCAAGGTTATTGATCAGCTCGCGGTGCGGATCGACTTGCTGGCCAGTATCGGCCACGACGAGTTTCTGTATAACTCGCTCCGCTATTATGGCCGGCCAGATGATCTGGATATTGCTAACGCCCGGTTTATCCTGCATGCCCAAGCGCAAAAAGCGCCGGAGCCTTCACTTCTGAGTGCGCAGGAGGCAATGGCCGCTTTTCGTCAGGCTGCAGATGAATACGGGATCCCGTGTAAAGTTGTGGGATCGCGCAAACTGATTGCCCGGGCGATGGTCAGCGGCCAGACCATTAAGGTCAATTTGAACAGCAGTTTCTCGCCAGGTGATCTCAATGCCCTGATCCATCATGAATTAGGCGTGCACCTGGTCACCAGTGTCAATGCTGATCGGCAGCCGCTCAAGGTCCTGAAACTGGGGCTGCCGGGCAACACCCATACTCAGGAAGGCCTGGCAATTTTGTGTGAACACCTGTCGGGAAGCTTCCCGCTACATCGCCTGAAAACCCTGGCGCTGCGGGTGATTGCCGTCGATCTGCTGGTACGGGGAGACACTTTCAATGACACCTACCACCAACTCAAGCACGACTATCAGTTGGGACAGGATGAGGCGTTTACGATCACAGCCAGAGCCTATCGGGGCGGCGGCTTCACCAAGGACTACCTCTACCTCAGGGGACTTCGGGATGCGTTAAATTGTTACCAGGCCGGCGATCTCAGCGCCCTGCTGGTCGGAAAAACCGGGTTTGATTTCAAACCTCTGCTGGATGAGCTGATCACCCGGGAAATTCTCAACCCGCCCAGCTTTATGCCCAAAGCGCTGACGCAACCGGCACAAAGCGACCCAATCATCGACTTCCTGCTGCACTGCATTAAGTAACAACCTCCGCAATCTTCGTGGTGCCGACTCCGGCACCACGGGCTTCATCCTCGGCTCATCGGCATCTTCGCGTGCTGAAACTCCCCCTTGCAGCCTGCGCGAAAAACAACGACAATCCCGCCAGAATGAAACCAATACGCGCCGCCGTGGTCTATAACCGACGTTCTGGTCAACCTCAGGAGTCATAATGCATCAACTGCCGACAAGACATCGCTGTGCCCAAGTGTCACTGCTGCTGGTCATGCTGGTCGTTTTTCTTTGCTCCGGCCAGCGTGCCGGGTTGATCCTTGGCTGTCCTTTTAAAGTAGCCGCCGCCGTGCAAACAGCCGAAATCGGCACATCGCACGCGATGGCGCCGCAACACTCCCCCACGCAGCACAAGCAAACAACAGACGTTGAGAAGTCCTGCGATCTGACCGATCACTTACTCCAGCTCCATCAGCAGTCTCTGGGTCATGCCCTGCTTTACGCCGTGACCCTGCTGCTTTTGCTGCCGCAGCTGATCGGGACACCCTATCGGGTTCCCTTGCTCACCGAGCCGATCCCGCCGCCCCGGCGTCGCCACTTAACCTTTTGTGTATTCCGGGAATGACATCAAACGTTTCCTGCTGCATCGCGGCCTACGTTGATTTAATTATTTGGAGTACAACTCATGACAATGTTTCAATCCTGCCGGCAGCGCTTTACATCGACGCTACTGGCTATGCTGGCACTCTTTAGCGTCAGCCTCGCGGCGGCACCTGCCGCTTTTGCCGCCGATCTGAGCACCGGCTGGCTGACCAACCCACAACATCCGCCGGTGGAAGTTCGCTTCATGCTCACCGGCCAGCAAGATCCGCAAGCCAAAACCGTCAAAGCCCTGCTTGAAGTCCAACTCGACACCGACTGGAAAACCTACTGGCGCAGCCCGGGTGAAAGTGGTGTCGCCCCGAGTGTCGATTGGTCGCTGTCAAATAACCTGGCATCCGTCGACTGGCAATGGCCGATCCCCAAACGATACGAGTTTCTTGGCGTCGAAACACTGGGGTATAAGGATCACATCGTTTTTCCGCTTACGCTGCATATCGAGGACATGAGCCAGCCAGTCTTTTTATCCGGCCAGCTGACCATGTCGTCCTGTACCAACATCTGCGTACTCACGGATTACGAACTGACACTTGATTTCACGCCCGCCAAACTGACGCTCTCACAGGATGCGATGCACCTGTACAATCAGGGGCTTAGCCTGGTTCCGCAAGCTTCTCCGGCCGTTTCGCTAGAGCAGGTTTCCTGGGATGAACAAACGCAGGTACTCACCCTGGCCGCCACCAACACCATGGGCTGGCAGCAGCCGGATGTCTTTATCGACGGCCAGACCCAGGCCGTGAAAGATGCTGCATTTCTGGCCCCGGAGATCACCATCGACGGCCAACAGATGGTAGCCCGGATTCCGGTCAAAAGCTGGTTTGGCGTCCCGGCACTGCTGGGAGAGTCCGTCAATGTTACCCTGAGCGATACCAATATCGCAGTGGAAGTTGAAGCGGCAGTGACAGATACCCCGGTGAGCATGCCAGGCTTCGCCTCAACGGATCACAACCTGGCTGAAATCCTGCTGATCGCCCTGCTCGGCGGCCTGATCCTCAATGTGATGCCCTGCGTGCTGCCGGTGCTGGGACTCAAACTCAGTACGGTCATGACCCGCGATCATTCCGAACAGCGCCACGTCCGGACCCAGTTCCTGGCTTCTGCCGCGGGGATCCTGGTCTCTTTCTGGCTCCTGGCCGGATTCCTGTCTGCACTGAAGCTCTCCGGCCAGGCGCTCGGTTGGGGGGTTCAGTTCCAAAGCCCGTATTTTATCGGCGTCATGGTGCTTATCACCGGTTTATTTGCCGCCAATATGCTTGGCCTGTTCGAAATTCGCCTGCCCGGCAATACCAGCACCTGGCTTGCCACCCGCGGCGATCACTCCCATTTCGGCCATTTTATCCAGGGCATGTTCGCCACCCTGCTCGCCACCCCGTGTAGCGCGCCGTTCCTGGGCACCGCGGTGGCAGTTGCCCTGGGTGCCGACCTGCTGACCTTATTTGTCATATTTACCGCCCTGGCAATCGGCATGGCCGCCCCTTGGCTCCTGGTCGCCGCCTTCCCTGCCCTGGCCCGGCTGATGCCCAAGCCCGGCCTGTGGATGAACCGGATCAAAGCCCTGTTTGGCCTGATGCTGCTGGCAACCAGCCTGTGGTTACTCAGCCTGATGACGAACTTCCTGGCCACCGGGCTTGTTGTCGTCATTGCCGCCCTGCTGCTGACGCTAATGCTGTGGCAACTTGGCCGCCAGAAAGGCCGAAAACCGGTACTCATCGTACTCGCCATGCTGATTTTTGGCTCAGCCGGCGGGCTACTGATTGGCAGTGTGACCGCCGATCAGTGGTCCACTCCGCTGCCTGCCGATCATACCTGGCAACCGCTAGACACCAATGAGATCGCACAACTCGTGAACCAGGGCAAAGTGGTCGTGGTCGATGTTACCGCAGACTGGTGCATCACCTGTAAAGCCAATAAAATCGGCGTGCTGCTTCAGGAGCCGGTCTATAGCGCACTCGCCAAGCCGGAAGTGGTCCTCATGCGTGGTGACTGGACCCACCCGTCCGACTATGTCACCGGCTACCTGCAGTCTTATGGTCGCTTCGGGGTCCCGTTCAATATCGTCTATGGGCCGGGCGCGCCGCAAGGGATCGCGCTGCCGGTGATCTTAACCCACGACGCAGTACTGGAAGCACTCAAGGCTGCGTCTTCCCCTCAGCTTTCCCCGGAGGCCTCATGAGCAAACCGACGACACCATCGGCAACGCCCAGGCGCAAAGGCGTGAAACACTGGTTAAGAGAAGGCGCAATCATTCTGGTGATGTGGATAGCAATCAGCAGCGCTGTGGATTTCTGGCGTACCCAGGATATGCCTGAAGCAATGCTGCCGAATACCACACTGCAAACCATTGACGGTGAACTGGTTGATTTAATCGCAATGAGCCAGGACCACCCCGTACTGATCTATTTCTGGGCAACCTGGTGCGGTGCATGTAGATTTGTCACGCCAACCGTCGACTGGATAAGCGATCATTACCCCGTCGTCTCCATTGCACTGACTTCCGGAGAGAGCCGTCGGCTGAAGGCGTACCTGAACAGCCATGACTATAGTTTTCGGGTGGTGAACGATCATCAGGGCCAACAGGGAAGAGCCTGGGGGATCAACGCCACCCCAACCATCGTGGTCTTGAAAAACGGTCAAGTCCAGAGCGCAACGACCGGAATCACAACCCCGCCCGGACTCTGGTTACGGCTGCTGTTGAACGAATAAACTGTCCGCTTAAGACCAAAACACCCGCCGATACTGCATTAAACCCAGTATTCGGCGGGTGTGACTCAAAGGCATGATACAGCCGACATTAGCGATTTGGTCGACGTCCTGCGTTTATTCCCACTCCCAGTGCCTGCCTTCATGCTCTTGGGAGAACATCATCCGATAGCCGCTGATGTTCTGATGCGGAATGTCATGCATGACTTTATGGAACTGCTTGTTATCCAGATGGATCAAGTTTTCATGATCCCCGGATTCAATATACAGTTCATCCTGCTCCAGCAACAGATCGTCAACCAGCATGTCCACTTTGTATGCCTGTCCTAATGACGGTATCGCACCGGGTTCGCAGTCCTGGAAAATTTCCGGTAGTTCGTGCTCACCAATCAGGAAGAACTGTCGACCCATCATCCGGCTGATCTTGTCAATCATGACACGCCGGTTTGACGGAACAACTGCCATCAGGTATTTACCGTCCTGGTCTTTCAGCATCACAGCTTTCGCGACTTGAGAAGTCGGGACATGTGCTGAGATCGCCGAGCTGAAAGATGTATCTGTATGTCTATGTTTTGTAAGGCTAAAGTCTACATTATGGCTATTAAGGAATTGCCCTACAGTGATTGCCATGGCCATGTTCACCTCCAGGAAATGATTCCTACAGCCAAAGTATGGGAGGGGTTAGCCGTTTTTGCGAGAGAACAAACATCAGAATTGCGTAAAGGCAGCAGGACATGCTGCCATTGAAACAACGAGCCGCTATTCGATCCGCCGAGCCTGCCAGAATGCCCGTCGCCAGTAGGGCGTATCCAGGCTGGAGATCACAACTCCCCGCGACGTCGATGCATGCAAAAACTCACGATTGCCTAAATAAATACCGACATGCCTGAGAGTTCGCCCGGTTTTAAAGAAAACCAAATCGCCCTTTCGGGCCTGGCCCAGCGACACCTTGCGTCCTTGCCGGGCTTGTTCCAGGGTCGTTCTGGGCAAGATCCGGTCAAAAACTTCCTGATAACCGATCTGAACAAACGCGGAGCAGTCGATCCCCCGGCGGCTATTTCCCCCCAGACGGTACGGCGTGCCTTTCCAGGTTTGGTAGACCAAATCAAATGAGGGCTGGTTCGAATTATACCGCATCGGTACGGGCTGAAACGGTTTCAGGTTTTCGGATGGCGTTTGCACCTGCGCCGGGTCCGCAGGTGCCATGTCGTCAATTGCAGCAGGCGTCGCGCATCCTGTCAGGCCGATCAGCACAAGTCCGGTGCCAATCCAATATCGGGGAAAGTTCAGATTCATCATTGCCAGTCAGAGCTACTCAGGCGTTCTTGCCACCTTGAATTGAAAGTCGATACAAAATCGACCCTTAGAGTAAACCATTGCACTTTTTTGACCAGCGCTGATGACAAATTTTGACAATACTACCTAAAAAAGGACCAGAACCCGACCAAAGTGGCGAATTCATACCAGCCTCCTTTTCCCAAACGGCAGCGCAAAATCCGCAAACTGTAAAAAAAAGAGGCAAAACGATGCTTTGCCCCAACCTACCACACAACAGAAAAGATATCACACGGCGGTGTTTTCACTCGAGCCGAGCGATTTCACCGATTCATCGGCTCTATTTATCGCTTTAATGGCCAACATCCGCCATCTTTTTTTATTGCGCATAATATCAATGCGAGTGACTTCACAGCCCCATCGGCCCCGGGATCAAGAAAGTCCGAAAAAAGCCCAAATTTATGCGCGTTGCGCAATCAGAATGATTTATCTTTGAATCTAATTGATGTATGTTTTTTTAATCTGTATACAACTCCTCTGACCTCCTGAATATCGATGACCTCGCAACGCGGAGCCAGAGGCCCGGCAGCCCCGGTAAACAAGGAGTCCCTGTGCTTACTGCTTTTCGATTAATTTCTGCGGCGCTATTTATCATCATCATGACCCTGTTTGCGTTAGTCTACTGCCTGCTCAGCCCGCGCGATCCAAAGCATGTTCATTTTTTCTGCCGCTGGTTTCACCAACTCCACCGACTCATCGGATTACGCTTAATTGAGCGAGGAAAAGAGCATGCTGAAAACATCGGTAATGCCGTGTATATATCCAACCATCAGGACGTATTTGATTTCGCCACCTCACCGGGCATGGTGATGCCCAGAACAGTCTCCATCGGGAAAAAGAGCCTGCTGTGGATCCCATTCTTCGGCCAGTTATACTGGATCACCGGCAATATTCTGCTCGATCGGGAAAACAAGACCAAAGCACGTGATACGATTAAGCAAGTCGCAGAGGCCATTCAGCAACGCAACCTGTCGGTGTGGATGTACCCGGAAGGGACCCGCAGCAAAGGGCGCGGCTTGCTGCCCTTCAAAACCGGGGCGTTTCGGATGGCCATCGAAGCCGGGGTGCCAATCATTCCAATGTGTGTCAGTACAACGCACCAGAAGATTTTTCTCAACCGTCGTGATAACGGCACCGTGATTTGTGAAATGCTGCCGCCGATAGATACCTCAGCCTACGGCACCCAGGATGCCCGTGAGCTGGCCGATCGATGCCATCAGCTCATGCAGGAAAAAATCGCCGAGCTGGATGCAGAAGTGGCGCAGCTAGAGCAAGGGCAGGAAAAAGTCGCCCTGCGCTCCAATTAACTCACCGAATTCGGCTCTGTACTCCGGAGCCAAATTCCCCTTCCAAGCAGTTATCGCGCCAGCGCATCAAAAGCCTGTTGCAAAGGTACACTGGCCAAAATTCGACCATGGCCCAGGCCTTCCGTCGCCACCAGGCTGACATGTGTCCATTCTCCGGCCTGGCGGGAGTATTCAAACGATGCAAACCGATCGTCCGTATCATGGACGATCCCCACTCTACCCGGATGCTGTTGCAGTCGCGCCAGGGGATCGATGGTTTCTAGCGGGTACTGGTACTGCGCAGCCACTTCACCGACGACTTCATTGAATAACTTCATGGAGAAACCCGACTGCTTCACCGTGTTTAGCAGGTTCTCGGTGTAGTTCAGCACCGGGGCCACCAGCAGGATCGGCTTATCGGCCAACAAAGGATGGCGGCTTTCCAGTACCATTGCGCCCCCCATGCTGTGGGCAATTACACCGGCAATCTGCGCCTGCTGATCCAGGACGGCGTCAAACGCTTTGACAAACCCCGGCAGATGGCCATACTGCCCCTCACTTTCGCCGTGGGCCGGATTATCGAAAGCCAGCGCGGTATATCCCGATGCTGCAATATGTTGCATCAGGGTGTAAAACTGATTGGCTGATCCGGACCAGCCGTGCCCCAGCACCCAGGTCGGCCCTTCTCCCAGTTGATAAGTCATCAACTTACCTTCCGTGGTCTCAATTTGCCTGCGGATCAGCCCGGCAGGCTCTGCTAGGTTGCGACGGCCACGCTCCGGGGTCAGCAACAGCCGCTTCGCCACTTTACGCGCATGCTTGGGTGCAACATTGTGGTGGAACCGGGTGGTCAGATTCACCAGTACCCGACGTAGGTTTAGCTTCTTGTCTTGCCTGAAATAAATTTTGCTGCTCATTTTTGTCGCCCCTAAAAAGAACGGTCGTGCTTTTTTAAGCCAAACCAATATTATCCATTGTCGTTTTTCCTATCGGCCTACCGACGGCCTTCTGCCATCAGGGCCTCAATTCCCAGCCAGAAACGGTGATGCTCTGCACTTTCAAGTTGCAGCGAGCGAAACAGGTGACTGCTTAAATACACCCCATAAAGCCGATAGACAAACTGCCATGCATCGAGGTCGGCACAAAACTCGCCGCTCTCTTTACCTTTTTCCACCTGGCGGTGTAAATACTCCAGCCATCGGCGGGTAATCGCCGCCAGGGTCTGCTGGATGGGATCATCGCTGTTGGCGCCGTCTTTCCAGGCATCCAAAAACATACAGCTGCCCTGAAATGATTGGTTCCAGTCCAGCCAACGCTGAAACAGCAGCCTAAGTTTTTGTTCAATTGATGCCGGCTCTGCCTGGCGAACCGGGGTGATCACCCGCTCGACAAAATACTCACTGGTAAATTCGAGTACCGCAATCTGCAGGTTTTCCTTGGCATTGAAATGAGCAAACAGGCCGCTCTTCGACATCCCGGATGCTTTGGCCAATTGACCAATCGTCAAGCTGTCCAGCCCATTGATGCTGGCCAGATCGAACGCAGTTTTCAGGATATGTTCTCGAGTCAGGCGGCCTTTGCTCATGTTGTTTCTCAATCAGTGATCACTGATTACTAATAGCACGACCGTACTTTTTAATGCAATCTTTTTTTAAACATTCTACTCTAACTTGACGACTTCCCCGTTTTAACGCCCAGCGAAGCGGAACAAACTGTCGATATTAATTGGGCAATCCCCAACCTGATGCACCATATCCTCCGCCTGTTTCAGCGAATCAAAGCTACAGGGGATCCCATAGGTATCCGTTAACGGGTAGTCGTTGCCCTCGGCATCTCTGAAATGCACGCTCCAGCCAGCACTTAAAAAGTCATGGGTCAGGCGCGCCTGAACAAAGTTATGCTCAGCCATCATTTGCCGACATTCAGAAAGCACCATATCAACCTCCTCAAGCGGATGACTCTTTCTAAATATAGCTAATAATGAAATGAACAATAAAAGTAGCAACGGGATTATCAGCGCCAGACAGCAAAAAGCCGTATCCAAGAATACGGCTTATTCAGCAAGGAGCAGTATCAGTGGTGAATGCCCGACTACGCCTCGCGATCGTTCACTGGTGCCGGCCTGAGCACCCAGTTCAGGCCCGACACCAACAGCAGATTACAGATAGAGTTTGGCAACGTCGCCCGGCTCTTTCTCTCCACCTTCCAGCTGTTCATTCCAGTTCAAACCAACCAGTACGCCATCTTCAGCCAGCGTGACCATCCAGTCTTCCGCAAAGACGTCAAGCGGGATCATCGTTGCAGTAAACTCTGCCCACTCTTCAGTGCAATGGTGCTTGGCATCCGCTTCATTGGACCAAAACGGCATGACTTCAGAATCTTCAAACTCACTGGAGGCAACAGACAGCCAGTCGCCCTCTTCGTTACAAAGTCCCCATACCACCTGCGTGTCTTTGGTTTCGGCCACAAACAGCTCACAGTTGGCTTGAATATCTGCAGTTAGCTTTGTCATTTCATTCTCTCTTCTCTTTGGCCTGCCGCGTAATATTCACATCAGGCAACCGGGCCAGTATCTTACCAAACACTGGAGAGTGATGCATTAGCCCAGCCCTGACACAATTGTCTGAGCAAACAGCAAGTTTAGGAATGCAGGCAGCCAGATCATAACCTTTCAACTATATTCTAATAACTAGGGCGTGTCTGTCGTTATACTTTAAAAACTTGTGCGGTCTGAGTTCAATGAGGCGCATCCATGGCAACTGTTGATTGGCTGAATTACTTTAATAACCCGAAACTATTACCGCCACGGAGCCATCTGATCGAAGCACATCAGTTTCTTGGCCACTTTGCCAAAGACCGGATCGCCGTTGATTGCGGCTGTGGCACCGGCCGCGATACGCTGTTTTTACTTGAACAAGGCTACCAGGTTTACGCATTTGATATTGATATAAGCTGCCTGAAAATCTTGTCAGAGCACCCACTGGCTGCTGCAACCCCGCAGCTTGATGTCCAGCAAAGCAGCTTTGCTGATTATCGTTTTCCCCGAGCGCACCTGCTCAATGCCAGTGCCTGCCTGTTTTTCAGCCCCCGTCCCGAATTCCCTCAATTGTGGCACAACATTGAACAGAGCTTGTTCAGCGGTGGTATTTTCTGCGGCCACTTTCTGGAGCAGGATGCTCAGGACTACGACACGAACCTACCGGTGCTGACCTGGACACGCCAGGATCTGGAGCAGCTGTTTACCAATTTTTATATTGTGTCCTGGAAAGAAAAGCGTGAATACTCAGCCCAGCTGACAGGCAAAAAACGCGCCTGGCTGGTTCATACTGTTATAGCCATGAAGCGCTAGAAGCAACACCATGACAATTCCTGCCCTTTCCTTCCCAAATTCATCGCTATTCAACGCACGAATTTCGCCAGATCTTATTGCCGAATACGCTCACAATCACATAACCTAGAAAGCAAGCCCATGTGCATTTCAGGGAGAAGGCGATGGATGTTCATGAATGTTTTAATAACAGCTACGCCCGCTGTAATGAGAATTCGCAATTTTTCGATATTTTCTACGACAAGTTCTGCCGTCAAGACAGACGGTTCCGGCAAATGTTCAAGGGCGTTGACATGCTCGGTCAGATCCGGATGCTCAAAGCATCAATTGCCATTATCTTACTGGCGCCTTCCTCTGAGCAAGCCCGGGACTCTGTGCGCAACTTCGGCAAGCGCCACGCCAGTATCGGCGTGACCGCAGATGATTTTGAGATCTGGCTCGACTGCCTGTTACATACCGTCAGCCAGTGCGATCCCAACTATTCACCTGAAGTTGAAGCAGCATGGCGGCAATGCTTCGAAACCGGATTCAACCTGATGAAAGAAGCATGTCGGGCTCCCTCCGGCTCGCTCGGACACTAAGCGATGCAGCCCTTCTCCAAACGTGCCCGCCTGCTATTGTTGGGGGCGATTGTGGTCTTACTGGCAGCCCTGCTCTATCACTTCGCCCCAATCACGCAGAACCGGAATTTTTATCAATATGTCGATACGCGAACATGGCTCGGCATTCCGAATTTTGCCAATGTGATCAGCAACCTTCCTTTTCTCTTCGTCGGTATACTGGGCCTGGCACGCACGTGGCCGGCACACGCCGGCATCAATCCACGTCACCTGGCATCCGGCAACCGCTTACTTTACAGTACTTTCTATCTTGGTCTTATCGCCGCTTTTTTTGGCTCCGGCTACTATCACTTGACGCCCGGTCCACTCACACTCATGGTGGATCGTCTGGCGATTTGTATCAGCTTTATGGCCTTCTATTGCATCGTCCTGGCAGAGTATATTTCTTCGAAGCTGGGGAGGCGCTTACTGCTGCCTTTGCTAATTTATAGCTTCGGGGCAGTCTATTACTGGTATGCCAGCGATCTTGCTGCCGGACGAGGCGATCTGTCAGCCTATATTCTGGTTCAGTTGGTCCCCATTGTTCATCTACCGTTGATCCTCTGGCTGTTCCGACCAACTCCGCTCACCCGCGCCCCAGTCACCCGTTTCTATTACCTTGGTGCATTACTGGCGTACCTGCTGGCAAAATGGGCAGAGTCCAATGACGGGATGTTATTTCAACTGACAGGCGAAGCGCTCAGCGGCCACAGCCTTAAACATCTACTGGCGGGTATCGGTGGATATTTGGTCTACAAAAGCATGTCCGACGGACAAAAAAAACAGGGCTGACAATACGCCAGCCCTGTTTTTGGCAACCAAGCACACCCACTGGGATCACTTCTCGCCAACCCCACGATTGACTTTCTTTGCCAGGGAAATTTTACCAAAGCCCAGTTTTCTGAAATGGCTGTCGCGAAAGTCCTTCACGGCTTTGGCACCAGACGACACCGCTTCAACCTGCTGCTCCATCCGCAGGTACTCGGTCAGGTCGATTCCCTCGGCAGCAGCAACCGCCTCATGAATCGTCCGGTAATGATCGTATGAGAAAACCAGCCGCTTCTCTTCGTTTTTAAAAGTGTAAATAATGGTGCGTGACATACCGCCTCCCGCCGCAATTCTCAAAGGCAGCGAATGTACCCTAACTTGCCAACAGATGGAAGCCGTGGATAGACAGCCTGCCACAAGTGATTCATTCACCTGATTTTCCCACACTTATACACAGAAACAGTGGATAAGTCGGAGTTTCACCCACAAGATTTTACAACAGATTAACATTTAAGCTCACCTCTGTGGAAATAATGAATAACCTGATTAGCACTGCCACGCCAGAGCAGACTCGGATCACGCTCTGCCTGGACATATTTACCATCAATCAAGACATCAATATACTCCACCACAGCCAGCTGGTCGGGGCTCAGCTCCCCCAGCACGTATCCGCTCCACAGCCAGATATCTTTGCCCGGACATGCAGCCCGAACCCGTTTAACCAACCGCAGCACATCAGCCACATTTGCCGGATGAAGCGGATCACCACCCGACAGCGACAGCCCACGCCTTGGGATCCGGGTATCATTCAAATCACGAATGATCTGCGCTTCCATCTCCGGGGTAAATAAATGGCCGCTGTCTAGACGCCAAGTACTTTGGTTGTAGCAGCCGCGACACTGGTGCACGCAACCGGAAACAAACAAAGTACACCGGGTACCGGGGCCATTCACGACATCAACTGGGTAATAGTTGTGATAATTCATACGGTTCCTAAGCAAACGGGCCCACGGCGCCCGCTTTTTCCCAATGTTCCTGACGCGCTCAGCCCACTGCTACAAATGCTTCACCCGACGCTTCACTTCTTCTTGCTTACCGAAGTTAAACGGGCGCGCATCCGGGCTACCAAGGTAGCCGCAAACCCGACGCGTTACCGAGACACTGGCCGGATCATGATTGCCGCATTTCGGGCAGGTAAAGCCTTTACTGGTACAGTCAAACTCTCCGGTAAATCCACATTCATAACACTCATCAATGGGGGTATTGGTCCCGTAATAAGGCACCCGGGAGTAACTGTAATCCCAGACATTCTCCAGCGCTTCAAGGTTATGTTGTATATTCGGATATTCGCCATAGCAGATAAACCCACCACTGCTGATCGCCGGATAAGGCATTTCAAAATCAATCTTGTCGTACGGGTTAACCTGCTTTTCTACATCCAGATGGAAACTGTTGGTGTAATACCCACGGTCCGTCACCCCGGCTACCACCCCGAATTTCTTGGCATCAATCGCACAGAAACGGCTGCAAAGGTTTTCACTTGGGGTACTGTAGAGGCTAAACCCATAGCCAGTCTCCGATTTCCAGCGTGTGACGGCCGCTTTCAGATGGTTCACAATCGCCAGCGCTTTATCCCGCAACGCTTGGCTGTCATAAACATGCGTCTCGGTCCCGTACAGGGCATTGATGGTTTCATACAACCCGATATAGCCCAACGAAATAGATGCACGGCCGTGCTTGAAGATCTCTGCGACATTGTCATCCGGCTGAAGCCGTACCCCGCATGCTCCTTCCATATACAGGATCGGCGCGACCCGGGCTTTCACTCCTTCCAAGCGGCTGATCCGGGTTTCCAGCGCACGGCGAGCCAATGCCAGTCGCTCATCCAGCAAGCGGTAGAAGCGGTTTTCATCGCCCTGGGCCAGAATCGCAATTCGCGGTAAGTTCAGGCTGACGACCCCGAGGTTGTTACGCCCTTCATGAACCAGCTCTCCCTGTGATTCATACACGTCGAGAAAACTCCGGCATCCCATCGGGGTTTTGAACGAGCCGGTCACTTCCACCACTTTGTCATAGTTGAGGATATCGGGATACATCCGCTTGGAGGCACACTCCAGAGCCAGTTGCTTGATATCATAATTGGCATCCCCAGGTTTATGGTTCAACCCGTCTTTAATGGCGAACACCAGTTTCGGAAAGACCGCGGTTTTGCGATTTTTCCCCAAGCCGGCGATGCGGTTTTTCAGGATCGACTGCTGGATCAACCGCGACTCCCAGGACGTGCCCAAACCAAACCCGAAAGTGACAAACGGCGTCTGCCCGTTTGCGGTATGCAAAGTATTGACTTCATACTCCAGCGACTGAAACGCATCAAAGCACTCTTTTTCAGTCCGGGCCCGGGCAAAGGCGTCCGGCTCCGCGATGTCCCATTCCCGAGCGATGCGCAGATGCTTTTCATAGCTGAAGGCAACATAAGGCGCGAGGACTTCATCAATTCGGTTGATGGTGGTACCGCCGTAGATATGGCTGGCAACCTGCGCAATAATTTGTGCCGTCACCGCCGTGGCGGTTGAAATTGATTTGGGCGTATCAATTTCTGCGTTGCCCATTTTGAAACCGCGCGTCAGCATGCCGTCGAGATCTATCAGCATACAGTTAAACATGGGGAAGAAAGGTGAATAATCCAGATCATGGTAATGAATATCCCCCTGCTCATGTGCCTGGACAATGTCTCTCGGCAAAATGTGCTGCTTGGCATAATGCTTCGCAACAATACCGGCCAGCAAGTCACGCTGAGTCGGGATCACTTTGCTGTCTTTGTTGGCATTTTCATTGAGCAAAGCAGCATTGCTCTGCTCAATTAGCCCACGAATTTCAGCATTAAGCCGGCTGGTTCTCTCCCGGGCGATATCCCGGTCATGGCGGTACTCGATATATGCCCGCGCTACTTCCTTATATGGGCCTGCCATCAGGTGATTTTCAACAGCCGACTGAATGGCATGGATCTCTACCTCCCCCTCCGCCATAAACTGCGACAGCACACCGTCTGCAACCGATGCAGCATAAGACTCATCCATGGCTTCCACTGGTTCAGCAGCGCTTAAGATCGCCTCCTTAATGCGTCTGGCATCAAATGGGACACGGCATCCATCGCGCTTGATCACAACAGGTTTCACTCGGGGCTCCTAACATGACACTGTCACCAAAAACACAAAATGTAGTGCGTGGTAGACAAGTTAATACAAGATGTTGGGTATTAGGCGATACTTCCCCACAAGAAACCTTGATCTGAATCATGCTTCTTCAAGGGCCGATTAGAGAACAGCCGATGATTTTGAACCGGAGCCAGAATTTATTGAAACGCTTGATATGAATACCCGTTGTCAACCATTGAATCTCAATCTTTGTCAACTTTCTGCATCCGTCCGGCGCAGATAGTTGAGCAAATACTAACCAGGCATCCCACTGTCATGAGATCTTGATCTCTCTTTCATCGAATTGTCATTTCATCTCATTACTGTTGGCTCTATAGATAAGACTGCACGCAGCCAGGCTGCATACATAAACAGGAAAATTATGGACGCTTTAAACCAATACACGTTTGTTGCGCCAACCGAAGACGAGCTCATGGTTGAGCAACCCGACACCATCTATCTGGTAGGCGATCAGGACGATGGGTTGGCCAACGATATTATTATTCTGCGTTAAATTGACGCAAATGGCTGGATTCGAAAGGCTGTAATTTCCGATAGAATCAGCCAGGGCTACAGGGCCGGGAAGCTGCACTGCTCCCTATCAAGAAATTCTCTGGCACATAAAAAAGTCCGGCAAGCCGGACTTTTTTTATGTGCTATTCTCGCGCATACCCATTGTTGTAGTGCCTGACATCGGGCACGATGTTGTGCTTGTTCAGTAAGCGATACATCGTTGCCCGGGAGACGCCAAGATCCTTAGCAGCCGAAGCCACCTGCCCGCGGTGTGTTTCGAGCACCGCCACCAAGACATCTTTTTCCGCTTCATCTTTGATATTTCTCAGACTCTGCTTCAGATTCGCCTTGCTCGGCAAGTCAAAGTGTTCGGCCCGAACTTCGTTGCCCTCGGCCAACAGTGCTGCCCGCTTAACTTGGTTGATCAGCTCGCGTACATTACCCGGCCAGCTGTAGCGCAATAGCAACTGTTTGGAATCCTCGGAAAAACTTGATGCCATCGTGCTGTATTCACGGGCAAACTTGGTGAGAAAGGTCTCGGCAAGCAGAAAAATATCGGAGCCTCGTTCACGTAAGGTCGGTACCTTAATATGAAAGACATTCAGGCGATAATACAGTTCCTTGCTGAATTCACCATTAGCGACTGCCGCTTCCAGATCGGCGCTGGATGAGGCAACAATGCGAACATCTGCCGACGAGTCCTCTTCCAGCGAATCTCCCGCAGGTGTCTGGAGGAATGTAAGTAATTCGTCCTGTAATTCTTTTGAGAGCTCCTCGACATTGTCGAGTAAGATCGTACCATTGAAATGAGAACCATCCTCTTGGACATAAGTGCCATCCAAAAATGAGGCTTTTTCATCGTCCTTGGTTAAGGAGCCACAGTTGACGGTAATGAACGGCTCATTTCTTCGTTTTGACAGGTTATGGATAGATTTGGCAATTAACTCTTTTCCGGTGCCATTCTCGCCGGTCAGAAACACATTGACTTCGGTCATTGCAACGCGGCGGACCATGTCTCGCAACTGCTTGATCGACTTAGACTCACCGAATAGCCCCATATCATGCTGCGAGGTCACTTCTACCCATGAGCTGGCTTCAATCTCCAACATGCCCAGCTGATGGCCAACAGTGTCCAGTAAATGACTTCCCGGAATCGGCACCGAGAAATAATCGACACAAAAGTTATTGATGAACTGACAGATGGCATCCGTTTTCAACTGTTCTTTTTTAATGATTGCAATCCATTTAACTTGCTTTGTTTTATTTGCCCTTAAAGAAATGCTATTTAAGCTAAAATCATTATTGCTTAAATCAACAATGCATATACAAGGACTGAACTCTTCCAGGATTGAATCAGCCGTACGTAAGTCATAACAACAATGGGTTTTCCAACCTGATTGTTCAAGAAGCGCAATCCAAGGTTCGTAGTTACAACCAATTGCAACAAGTCGACCATTGATTGTTTTATTTTGACATTGAGCCACCATAGAAGTCACCTTCTTTCAATGTACATATTATTATTGATGTCTTAAAAATATAGGCAATAAATAACGAATCTGCAGGGTATCAGATGTAAGAATTATCTTCAAAAAGGATTAGTCATGATGAGACAGGTATAATACACTTTGACTTCAATCAGTTACAAACAACAAAATCAGTAACAAAATAATACCCAATGCGACAGGAATCGCTTGGTAACAGCAAAAAAGGTACAGTGGATGCACTGTACCTTATCAAATGACAAAAAATTACTATGTGTTCTGTTTAATATTGATATAGCCTTAGTGGCTGCTGAACAGCAAAGAATTATTTAACCGATTTTGGTAAATGGTCTGCTTGATATAGCCATCCATATCCGCTTCCACATCCATGATGGTTTGACTATTAATTTGGGTCCCATCATCAAAGTTTTGGATCACAAATCCAGATGCATCCGAATCAATTGTTCCAAGCTGTACCTCATTATTTTCGACTCGAATATGCTTCAGAGGATCATCAATCTTAACCATTTTTTCTCCGGATGAGCTGACCAGCATACCATTATTAATGGTAAAATCTGCTATATGAGTCGACAGTACTTTTTCACCATTAATCGCCGTAGTAATCGACAGGCCGATGTTAATAACACTGTCGTTAATTGACACAAACCCACCTCGGATAGAAGCCATCTCGCTCTCGCTAAGAGACATCAGTCTCAACTCATCCATAAAGTTGATTGATGCATGAGCAACAACAGCAGCACCTCCGATTGCTGATGCCACGAAAATACGAGTTAACTTTTTCATACTAGCCTCTAATAATCGTTTGCTCCCGGTAGTGTAATACTAAAGGTTGCAAGTGAATCCCTAGCTATCGCTTCTGACGCTGGCGACGGCGTATATATATTATAGTTTTCATCTGTTATAAAACTTTCTCTTCCTTGCTTCACATGGCTTTTTACTAGCAGCACGGCGCCTTTATAATATTTTTTGAAATCATTGATTGGCATCACCATAGTACCACGTGACGGATCTCCCAGAATCACCTGACGGCTATTCATACCTTTAATCACGACAAAGTGCATATAACCATCAAAGTTCACAATTGTAATTGCCGGAATTTTTAACTCACTAAATTTATCTAGTGGTAGATTATATCCATTCGCATCCAGACCAATCGATACTAAATAGTTCTTCATATCCAACATTGAAAAGCCCTGCTTTTCAATTTTCTCTTTATTACCATTCTTGAACATGAATTCGAATACTGCCTCTTCCTGGGTTGTCCGTCCATAGTGATACGTCACCAGGGAAGCTACCGCCGCAGAGCCGCAGCTAAAATCATATTGCTGGCGATAAACATCACCAAATAGTTTTTCCTGATAACTTTTTACATGAACATTATACGCTCCCCGGCTCGGAAAATAATCAAGCGCATAAAGACTGCTGCTTGCAAACAGGCCCAATGTCAATATAACTGCTCTTTTCATAATCGATACCGAAGTTTCTGGTGTTCCTAGAGCTCCAAGAAAACCATTGTTGCATTCTATGGTTCACCTACTGGAATAAAGGGCCGTAAACGGCCCTTAACCCTGGTTAGTAGTTGCCGGTATCCGGACTGACTACGCCCCCACCTGAGCCAACCAACGCCGCGTTTGTGCTGGTTGTTTGTTGTACCATCGAGTTGTTACCTACGTTCTGGCCTGCCATGCTGATGCCGGACGAGTCACCAAACGCACGGTACATGCTGTTCTCATGATCAACCACAACTGTACTTGGGTTGCCTTTGCAACATGCACCACCATAGGTAACACTCGCGTCCATCACGTCACCATAAAGTTTGGATTCAGCCAGATATTTCTCTACTTCCTTCGAGAATTTTTTGGTAAAGGAAGCATCGACTTCTTTGTTAATTTCCTTGGTATTTTTGTAGTAATTGCCGACATCCTTCAAAATCAACTTATCATCATCCGTATTGCCGACATTGCTTTTATAAATATTCTTGGTTTTGGAAAACTCAGCATTTTTATACACCGAGAGGTTTCCACTACCTTCAATGGTGACATCACCATCATGGTCATAGCCGTAATCATATCCATCAGCCAGAGCTAATGGAGAGGCCACGAGTGCTGCTACTAGCATAAGATTACATTTACGCATGATCTTACTCCAAATATTATATGATTATATTTTTAATATCCGTGCATTGTTATTGTACTGTCAGCTGTTTTGAACAGCCGAGATACGACAACAGAAGTATTTGTTATAATGTCCTGCGAAACCAATTTACATCCCAAAGTTTTTTGGTCGCTGACATATTTTCATATGCCAGCATAGATAGACTAACAATTTACTTCAATGTCAGGTTAACCACGGTCGCATTTTGAATTAACACATTGTTACCAGTGTTTTGAACCACATTGACAATCCCGGAAGTATCACTAAAGGTACCCTCAGCAATAATGTTATCTCCCGTTATATTGTTATATGCTCCATTACCTGCAACATCGCCATACATATCTGAACTTGCGTGAATATTATCAATTTGTAATTCGTATTGACCACCACGAGACATGGTCATTACATCTTCACCCAAAGAATCAGAGTTTGCTAGAATATCCAACTCATCTGCAATTGCCCCACACGAGATGAAAGCCATCGCAATCAGTGTTAAATATTTCATGACTTCCTCCTGAGGGCTGACGAACAGCCCTCAGCTATGTGTTATTGACTGGTTAACATTGCATTGGTGCTCGCGCTTTGTTGAACCAGCGAGTTGTTCCCTGCGTTTTGACCTGCAATATTAATCCCTGACGCACCGGTGTAAGCATCTTGCATTGAGTTACTGTGTGTAACTTGGACTGAAGATGGAGCATCATCACCACCATAATGACCCCAGCCACCTTGATTACAGCATGCACCGCCATAGGTCACATCACTGTAGGTCACTGAGCCATCCATGTAGGATGTTGCCATGTAGTATTTCTCATCAATATCAATTTTGATGTTTTTGCTATAGTCCCATTTGCTGTTGTCGGTAAACTCATAGATGTTCTTATTGTTTACGTTATACAGCTTCATGGTATCATCATCACTATTGTAACTATCTTTGACGGTTACATTTTTCTCATGAGAGACGGTTAATTTTTTGTCGATATCTTTATTAAATGAGTCTGTAACAGTGATATCACCGTCATCATGATCATTATATCCGTAGCTTGAGCTGCCAGAATTTGAATATGGGTCATTATGATAACCATATGGGTCGTCAGCCAGAGCAAGCGGAGAACTAACAACTGCTACCAATAGTGCGATATGTGATTTACGCATGATCCTACTCCAAATATGTTGAGTTGTTATTTTTTATAATCACTCGCGTTGTGCCGCGAGATAACTTAATCATAGTTTTGGCAACTCGCACTTTTGTATTATTTTTAATAAATCCGGAGCTATTTGAGCATAAAATTTACCTCATCAATGACTTTGCATTCTAACGCCCAACTCATGATAAATTTCTCTGATACAATGGATTATTTTTATTTCTAAGACAATTTCTCAAAATATGACTGATTCATAAAAAATTATGACCCTCTCAACCCCAAGACATCTATTTTTTATTCTCAGCTAACATGAATTTCTCAGATAAGCTAGGATTTTCTTATCAATGAGCCAACCTGAACCTGACAACAAAATCATAATGAAACCATCGACAAAAATTTCATTCAGTTATATCTCTGAATCATAACGTTACACCACTTTATCCATAATATTTTGGGGCATACCTATGTAAGGTAAGTGAGGGAACTGTGAGTATTTTCAAGTTAAAAAGTCTGATCGTGCTGCTTGCTTTCTTCTCTGTCTCAGTTGCAGCAGAAGAGTCCAGTGCATCCAACAAAAATGAAAAACCCAAACGAGTCCAGACTGTTGCCGATATCCTCGAGCAACCCGGTGTCCTCACGCCCAAGGGCTCTTTCGTGCTGGATACGTCCCTGTCCTATACCCAGAACTCATCCAACTCGGTCTCCGTTGTTGGCTATACCGTCCTCCCTTCTTTGATCATCGGCTTGATCCGCGCCAGTGACATCGACCGAACCACACTCACACTGGGTGTCTCCGGGCGCTACGGTATCACCAACCGCCTAGAAGTTGAGGCTCGGATCCCCTGGGTTTATCGCTCCGACTCCATTTCCGAGCGTGATCTGAATAGTGGCTCCAACCAAGCCTCGTTGCGAACCGTGGACGGCAGTGACTTGGGTGATATCGAAGCGGCTTTCAAGTATCAAATCAACATGCAAGAAGCACCTTACTGGATTGGGAGCCTGCGGTTTAAAAGTACAACCGGGAAGTCCCCCTATGATGTCCCGGTGAACAACCTCAACGACTTTGAAGAATTGCCAACCGGTTCCGGCTTCCCCAGTATCGAACCCGGTATTTCAATGATCATGCCGATTGACCCGGCCGTCATCTTCATGAATTTCAGCTATATCTGGAACATTAAAGATGACGTGGAAGTCGACATCACCGTAGCCGATGAAGATGGCCAAAATGCTCAGGATATCCGGGTCGATACCATTGACTTGGGCGACACCATTGGTTTCAGTGCCGGGATGGGCTTTGCGGTCAACCCTAAATTTTCGTTTAGTATCGGCCTGAGTCATAAAACCATTCTTAAATCGAAAATCAACGGATCTACTGCAACCGATGCCAAGCTGCTGCAGCTTGACTCGCTCTCCTTTGGTGCAAATTATGCCGTGGATCGGGACACCACAATCAACATTGGCGCCACCGCAGGCCTGACGGCCGATGCACCGGACTTCCAGCTCTCGGTCCGCGTACCCTACACCCTCAAGTAAATTTAATCCGCCCCGGTTCAATACCGGGGCCCACCTTTCAATGACTAAAGTCTAATTTTCCTCTATGCTATATCGCTTACAATCGCAGTAACAGGAAAGAAGACATGTCCAACTCACTTGATGCTTCCCGGATCGCTGAAATCCAGGCATTTGATGCGGAAAAACGCTATAAATACCTGGTGAAAGAAGTGGTCGCCAATCGACAGATCTGGATCCTTACCGATGAGCATGGCTGTGTCATGTTAAATACTGAAGATGAAGACTGTGTGCCGGTCTGGCCAAATCAAGAATTTGCTGAGGCCTGGGCAACCGGTGAATGGGAACATTGTAAGGCCGAGGCCATTTCGATCAACAAGTGGCACAGCCGCTGGACCGCCGGCCTGGAAGACGATGAACTGGCTATTGTGATTTTCCCGAACCAGGAAGAAGACGGACTGGTCGTCTATCCGGACGAGCTGGATGATGAACTCAAGCAGCAGGCACGCAAACAACAGCGATAACTGTTGACAGCCATGATGCATGGGTCTCATTTTGAAGCGATAAACACCAAGGGCGGGATTCGCCCTTGGTAAGCGCTATCAACGGGACGCCAATCAACGGCAGTTGCAGCAGCCGGCTTAACCCCTCATGAACAACGGAGAGATCATGCAATGGAAGTGCTACTGAATCATCTCAAGCATTGCCCTGAGCAGGTAAGCTTTGAACATGTTATCAATACCATTAACACCCACTACCACTACACCCCG
Organism: Photobacterium atrarenae; assembly: GCF_024380015.1. Lineage (NCBI taxonomy): Bacteria > Pseudomonadati > Pseudomonadota > Gammaproteobacteria > Vibrionales > Vibrionaceae > Photobacterium > Photobacterium atrarenae. Next base: position 1,411,016 of record NZ_CP101509.1, on the reverse strand, counting down.
ACCACGTTCAGCAATGGCCTGGGCAAGGAAACCTTAGTCAACCATGCCGGCAGCAACGAAGGCTCCTGTCGTATTTTTGCCTTTGCGCAGCAGCACCAATTATCCGAAGCCGAAACCTTAGCCTGTTTCGGCCAGTTCTACCGCCAGGATGTTCTACAGAACCCAGACGGCCAAGATCATTTGAATATTCGAAATTTCATGAAATATGGCTGGCAAGGCATTCACTTTACCGGTCAGGCCCTGGCGCAAAAGCACGAATAACGGCCTTAATGCGATCAGCTCAAGTCGGTGAGACTAATATGCGCCGCTCTCGCCCAATACGACCGCCCCCTTTGAGCTGACGACTCAGTCATTGAATGACTTCTGGCAATGAGAACATTTTGTCGCCGGTTTCAAAAAGAAAGGCGTTCGGGTCGCCCGGGCACAACGACTGCAGAATTTTGTCGCACGAATTGTCAGCCAGGTTAACGGCACCATAAATGCCAGCAACCCCAGCAGCATCAGCGTCGGCGGCTGCATATAAATCAGCATAGCGCCAATCACAGTGTTGCTGAAAATTGTATAAGCAGGCCACAACCGACGCTTACGCGCCGCATCTTCCCCGCGTTGAAACAGCATAAAGCTCCCCACCGACAACCCGAGCCATATCAACGCAAATGTGACCAATAATTCTTGCTGTACCATTCTATCCACACCTCAAAACCCTAACGGCGCCAGTGTAGCACTCTCCCCCCGCAGGCTGCCAGTCAACCAACAAAACAACAGCCACTGACGGCGCTACGCCGCCAGGCACAAACCATGTATCAGCATGCCTGGCACCAATACCTACCTTATACCGACCATGATTCATCTTCTGTTCAGTTTCACTTGCTATGCTCAACCCACATCGAGTAAACAAAATTAACTAGCGAACCATACACATCCAAACAATTTGGTACGGCACATTTTGAATCCGCGAGGTTTCAAACTCTCTTTTTACGTACCCTGCTGAAACTCAGCATAATGGAGTTGCTTTAATGGATGCTAGAACCCTGTTTCGTACTGGTTTTTTTCTGTTTTGTTTGCTCAGCCCCAATACCCTGATCGCAGCGCAGCAGCGCTTTACCGAGCCGGATCTGGAAACGGCTTCTGATCGGAGCTTTTTCAATAAGCAGGTTTTCCAGCAAAACCTGAGCGGTCTGTACAGTATCGACAGCTGGAAGGCTGCCGAGATCCGCCAACCCTATCCAACCTTTTCGCCCCTCTATCAGGCTGCACGAGGGGCGCAACAAGAGCTGGACGGGGTCTTGAAACGCATCGGCGCAGCAACCGCAACCAAGCCGCTGATCGCGAACATCAAGTCAGCCCACCGTGCCAAAGAAAAAATCGCAACAGATTTACAAGGCGACTGTCGTCGGATCACGGACTTAGCCCGGGGATCATTGATCGCTGACGATATCCCAACTTTGGTACAGGCCTTTGAGCAGCTTAGCCAGGAACTGACCATCGTTTCGGTAAAGAACCGGTTTAAGACCCCGGCGCCTTCCGGGTATCGTGACCTCAATGTTCTGGTTCGTCTTCCCCAGAGTCAGCTGGTTGCCGAGGTGCAATTCCACCTTGCCGCGATTGCAGAAGTCAAAAGCGGCCCCGAGCACCAATTATATGAGCACATCCAACAGATAGAACGCCGAGGACTCGAAGAAAACCGCGCCCTGTCACCACTGGAGCAGGCGAAGATTGCTCGGCTTCGTCAATCCTCCCAGCAGCTGTACCAAACAGCCTGGCAGCAGTATTTACAGCCCCGCGCTCTAGCCAGCTAAAGCTGGCTGAAACAAGTAAAATAAGCGATGATTAGACAAGTCCTGCTTACGGGAAGATAAAATAATGGCGGATACTTACCAACCGATTGATTGCAGCCTATACGATTATTTTGAGTTGGCCTGCCTGTACCATTACCGAGTCAGCCTGCTATTAAAGGACTCACGTACCCTTGAAGGGCAATGTATCGACACGCAAGTCACACCGGATAAATCTGAATGGTTACTCCTTAACGTATCACCATCAGAGCGCATTTCCATCCGGCTGGATCAGATCCGCCGAATGACGGCAATTACTCCCGGTGCTCGACTCTCCACAATTGAATGTTAAACGCAGCCCATAATGAACTTGCAGGGCTGCGCTCAAACAACACTCTCATGCTGATGCACCCGAAGCAAAAAATCAGCACCACCGCCGCACTTTCTGACAATAGCGACGGTATTCATCCCCGAACAGGGTTTCAAGCACCCCTTCCTCGGGTTGAATCTGAAAGTTATTCATATAGAGAATGAACAGAGGAATCATGATGAGGCCCGAGAGTGCCGAGAAATAGAAAAAAGCGGCGAACAACAGCAGCACCAGTCCCAAGTACATGGGGTTACGTGAAAAACGATAGATCCCGGAGGTCACCAGCGCCGAGGTTTTTCGCGGTCGATGTGGATCCACCGTTGTCCGGACTTTCGCAAACGAAACGACACCGGCCAACCCAATCAGTGTACCGATAAAGCAAAACAAAAAAACCACGGCAGACTGGCCCCAAAATGAAAACCGCCACAGCGGCCAGTATTCAGACAGCCCATACATGCCCCCCAAAGCAATCAGCATCAGTAACGGTGGTGGTAATTTCAGATGCATATGTGTTCTCCCTCGAGCGTTTTTTTCCTTCTCAGTATAACTGTAGAACTATCCTTGAAAAACAACACAGTATGACCTGTTCAGTTGCCACACTCCAACAGATAGCGCAAACCCACAACACTCGACCCGCCAGCCCTGAAGTAAAGACTGACACCGGCTCGCGTATCGCCTACAATGAGCCGCTGACAAAATATTTAGGTGTTGATATGAAAATTTGTGCTGTGGAGCTGAGAAGCAACGAAGCTGTTATTTGTCTACTGTCGCAATCGAATGGCATGTTTGATCTGCCGGATTGCCGAACACAAAAGTTCGTGATGCAAGATTCGCTCGACAACGTGCAGATGAAAGATTTCCAATTCGCTTTCAAAAAGCTGCTGCAAGACTATCAGGTCGATCGTGTTGTGATCCGTACGCGTGAAACTCGGGGTAAATTTGCCGGCAGTGCGGTTGGCTTTAAACTGGAAGCTGCCATTCAGCTCATTGACGGCATCGAGGTGGATTTCATCACCAGCAGCGAAATCAAGCAAAAATTAAAACGCAATCCGCTGTCCATCGATTTCCGTGCCACCGGCCTGCGCCAGTTCCAGGAAGCTGCCTTTACCACCGGTTATGCCTACCTGAGCAAATAAATGCGATTGAGCGCTCACAAAACGGGGAAGCCCATGGCTTCCCCCGTCTCATCTTCACACACTTCTCGTCACGGATTAATCATCCTGTTTTAACGGTCGGATGACCGACTCAAGCCCTTCAATCTTGAACTCCAGAGCCAGGGCCATCAGCGTGCCTAACTCACCTTCCGGAAACCCTTGTTTCCGAAACCAAAGCAGGTACTCCTCCGGGAGATCTATCAGAACCCGGCCGCTGTATTTCCCAAACGGCATTTTAACATTTGTCAGCTTGATGAGATGCTCTTTTTGAAACATGGTGCTCTCCTCACAACCGCTTCAGGATCGCTGAAATGCCACTCAGATTCAAGCGAAGGGACACCCGTCATACCCATTAAGGCTGTGCTTCCCACTGATGGCTGAGCAGGGGTTGTCCGTCGGCCACCAGTGCTCCGTTGAACAGGGCACCCTCGCGTACTTGGCCTACGCCGGCCGGCGTCCCAGTCATGACCACATCGCCATCATTGAGTTGCATGAAGCTTTGGATTTCAGCCAGAATCTGCTCCGGCTTGTACATCATCAAAGAAGTATCTCCCTGCTGGACCCGCTTACCATCGATATCCAGCGTCAGCCCCAACAGCGCCCCGTCCTCCGGGAGCGGAACGAATTCACTAAACACCGCTGCACCATTGAAGGCTTTACTGCGTTCCCAGGGTAATGATTTGGCTTTGAGCGCGCTCTGCACATCACGCTTGGTCAAGTCGAGGCCAAATGCAGCGGCAACAAAACGGCCCCCCTGAAAAAGATAGGCAATCTCACCTTCATAATGCAGCACATCACCATTGTGCGTCGCTGACAAGGTGTCGGCGATCGCTGAGTTTGGCTTATTAAAAATAACCATCTCATCCGGGATTTCATTGCCCAGCTCATGCACATGCGCCACATAGTTACGGCCAATACAAACAATTTTTCCGGGTACAACTTGAGTTTGTTGAAAGCTAACTGTCTTCATCCATGTTCCTTCTGTCCAGTGATTATGCGCAACCTGCTGAACACAATAAATGCAATTGATTGGATCAGATCGGCATACCTCATCAACGCTGACACCGTACCTCATTCTGGTCCACAATCAACGCCAGGTGCTTTCTCGCTTCAGCAGCGCATACAGAATAATGGTTCCGGGCAAAGAAATAAAGCTGGCAACAGCCAGCTTTATGAGTCAATACACTGAATTATATGAACAATCACGGGAAGCTATGATTTTACGAACATCAGCTGTGCATTGACCGGCACACTCAGCAGGATCGAGTTCAGGTTTGCAATATTTTTTAGCACCTCAATGCCTTTATCTAGCCCGAAAGGCTCTGAACTAAGGATCACCGGCCAGGTTGTTGAAACCAGCAACCCACCATTTTCCAGGCCTGTGGCTTGGAGCCTGGCTTTCAGCGTCTGGGTTTTACCATGTAAATCCAGGGTAAATTCTGTTTCAAAGGCCTGCGTTTTGCCTGGAGACATTGACGTTAGCAGTGCCGGATCCACCTTTGCGGTCAGCGTCGCAAGCGGGAAGCCCTCCACCTCAAACAGCTCTTTTTTCATTCGCTCATCACGAATGGAAATCTGACTATCAATGCTGGAGAGATCAATCATGACCTTCACCACCCCTTCTCGGGTAACCGAACCGCTTATATTTCGAAAATAGTGAGGTTCGATGATCGCGTCATTTTTGACCGACAAAAAATTCACATTTGAGCGGGGATTGTCCAGCTTCCAACCTGCCCAGACCTGCGGACAAACCCCGAGTAACATCACCATCAGTAACCCATGCAACATCACGCGCATTGTCTTCTCCCTATTCAGCTGAACTTCAATAAGCCGTTGTTTTCAAAATGTGTTTTAATCTTACGTTTAACACTATAGGCGAAGTTCAGCATGATGGCGGGATTATTCTTGAACGCAGACACCATTTTTAGCGCCACCTCCGGCAGGTTCAAAGCAAACTAGCCGACTTTGAAGCGGTTAATCATCCCCATCAAGTTATCCGAAACCCGGCTCAGCTCCTCACTGGCAGAGGCTGTTTGCGATGACTCCTGAGACACGGACATCGACATATCCTTCAAACTCACCACATTTCGATTGATATCATTGACTGTCAGGCTTTGCTCCTCGGTCGCGGTGGCTATATGTTGATTCATCGCCTGGATCACGTCCACCTCCCGATGGATCTCAATTAACACCTCCCCAGCCGTGGCGGAGATACGGGATGCATTCTGGGCTTTCTCGCGCCCCTGGCTCATCACCTGAACAGCATTCTCAGCACCAATTTGCAGCTTTTCAACAATGTTCTGAATTTCAACGGTGGATTCCTGAGTCCGCTGTGACAAGGTTCTGACCTCATCAGCAACAACAGCAAATCCCCGGCCTGCCTCTCCCGCCCGAGCCGCTTCAATGGCCGCATTGAGGGCCAGCAGGTTGGTTTGCTCCGCAATCCCGCGGATCACCTCCAGCACCTTATCCACATTACGACTGTCCGCCGCCAACTGATCGACCACGGTACTCGCACTGCTGATATTTTCAGCCAACAAATTCGCTTCAGCGATGTTCTCATGAACGATGGCCTTGCTCTCTTCCGTTCGTTTTGCCGCCGCAATGCTCGAATCATTGGCCTCCACAGTCCGGCCGGCGACTTCTTCGACCGTTGCCAACATTTGCGTCATCGCCGCAGCCAGTTGCTCAACATCATTTTGTTGCTGTGACAGGCTCTCATCCACAATTGCAGTCGAAGCCGACATTTGATTGGCCGCCGCCGAAACTTGCGAACCTGCAACACTAATGTTCTGCATAATGTTCTGAATAGTGCCGACAAACTGGTTGAAATAACGTGCCAGGGCGACCAGCTCGCTTGGCCCGTCTTCCGCCAGCCGTTGCGTCAGATCGCCTTCTCCGCGCGACAAATCCCGCATCGCCTGGACCGTTTGCCCCAATGGCTTCGTAATTGATCGGATGAAGAAAATAATGATGACCGACAAGCCGCCCGAGATCATCATCGCATTGAACATCGCAATCGTTTCAGAGCGCCTGATATCCGCCTGCAATGCTTCCATATTCATCCCGCTGCCAATTAGCCACCCCCAAGGCGAGAATGTGAAGGCATAGCTGGTTTTGGGCTCCAAGCGCGCCTTGTCTTCCCTGCTCGGCCACAAGTAATCGACAAACCCGCCGCCGCTGGCACCTTGCTGATAGAGTTCGCGGACGAACGCGACCCCGTTGGCATCTTTCAGGCCCATCGTATTTTTACCGACCAACGCCTGCACACCGCTGACCAACTGAACGCCGCTCGCATCACCGATAAAAATATAGTTGCCTTGATCAAACCGCATCGCTGAGACCGCTTCTATAGCTGCCTGTTGCGCGGCCTGTTCAGTCATTCCCCCGCTCAAACTTAAACCATGGTAATAGCTGACAACACCAACAGCACTTTCGACCAAGGTCACGACGCCCCGCTCATAGTTTTCACGCATATGTTCGCGCGTTTTGCTGGCATTGAGCACCGTATTCATCACCAGGCCGACAGCAAACAGCGCGAGGATCAACCAAACCCGTGTTGCAATCGTCATATGAGACAATGAACTGTTCATCGCATACTCCCTTCCAGCGCCTTACTGTACTCCGGGGCTGGTTTCACTCTGAGGGTCAAAGCATTGTTGATCATGCCTGTACAATGCTGCCAACTTGTCGTTGCCGCGCTACACCAACCCGGTTGAATCAGCCGAAAGTATTTACCGGCATATTCAAAGTCAGTCAGAGATAAAAGCAGAGGGAGGCGTTCGACAGCACATCTGATATATGACTGGCAATCATTTCCCTATTGCGCAGACCTGCCATGTAAGTCAAATCGAAATGTAAGTGCACTAGGTTACATATAAATGATGAATAGCTGACGAAAAGGTGGTTGAAAAATAATCACTGACGCAATGTGATTTCGATCAAATTATTTTTCACTTCGGCCGGGACCGCCCCCGGGAAAAAACTGCCCGGGCCCGGCTGACGCTGGACGAGCTCAAGCAAACTTCCAGCATCGCTCACAATGACCCCAACGAACACTCACGGCTGTGAAGATTCCATCAGAGACAGACGATTACTTTGCCACTTCTCCATCCAGGCAACCAACGCTGTCAGTGGCATCGGCTCTGCAATATAGTACCCTTGTGCAACATCGCAAGCCGTGGTCCGCAGGAATGTCCAGTCCTCAACTGTTTCGACCCCTTCAGCAACCGTGCGTATTCCCAGCTGCCGCGCCATATTGACACTGGCTTCGAAAATAGCCCGCAGCGATGGGTCCGCATGGGCGTCATGCACGAATCCTCTATCGATTTTCAGTTCATTAAACGGCGTATCGCGTAATTGTGCCAACGAGGAATGCCCGGTTCCAAAGTCATCAATCGACAGCACAACACCTTTGATCCGCAAGCGGGTGAGAATATCTAAAGCCGCCAGGCGATCTTTCACCAGACGACTCTCCGTGACTTCGAGGACCAAACCCGGCAAGGGAACGCCAAAATCATCGGCGACCTCCTGAAGCCAATCCGGAAACGCCAGTGAGGTCAGGCTTTCCATCGACACATTCACGGCCATCGTCAGTCGAACATCATCCTCATGCCAGCTTTGCATCAGCTCCAGTGCTTGTGCCAGCACAATCACCGTCAGCTCGCCAATCAGGCCGCACTCTTCCGCCAGCGGCACAAACCGCTCAGGCGCTATCAGGCCGTGCTCCGGATGCAGCCAACGTGCCAGGGCTTCGACTCCCAGAACCTCACCAGTTCTGACATCCACCTGCGGCTGATAGTAATTGATGAGCTGCCCTTGCTGAATCGCCCGGTGCAATTCTTCTGCGTCGCATTCAAATGGGATGTCAACATAACTCACGGTATTGAGCGTCGGCCGCTTCGCAATAATCGTTTTAATTTGGGAAGCAGTGATTGGTTTCTGCAGCCCCTCCAGCACATTGAGCTGATTGGCTTGAGCAAATGCTCGTGCCCCTTTCAGGATCGCGCGCTCCTGGCCACTCATCAGCACCACTCCACCTTGAAAACCAATGCGGGCCAGGTTGCGGACAAGCTCAATACCGTCCATTTGCGGCATCCGTAAGTCACAGAACAGCAGATCCACTCGCGTCGGATCTTGCTCAAGTTCTTGCAATGCATCGACAGCATTTTCATGCAGGATCAGCGCATCGCTGACCAGCTCCGATAACTGGTGCGCAATTAACTTTAAAGAAAATGACTCGTCGTCAATTAGCATGATGGCCATAAGCTTCTCCTAATTTTTCCGCTTCGCTGGCAAGAAAGTTGTTCACGGCAGCTTCTGTACTCGCCAACACGCGCTCCAGGTGCGGCAACAATGATGCCACAGCAGCGCTATCTCCTTTGATGCCGTTATTCTCCAACGCTGCACACAGTTCCCCCAATTGCAGCGCTCCGACCGAGCGAGAAGATGATTTCAGCTTGTGTGCAATTTCAGCCAGTTGCCGTAGTTCCCCATCACTGTAAGCTTGTTTCAGCAACTTTTCCTGCGCCTTCATCACGGAAAGGTAGTCGCGGAGAAAATCACCGATGACCACCGGGTCTTGTCCTACCAGTGTTTCCAGTCTGCTGAGTTCAAACACACCGTCACCGCTATCGGAAACAGCGATTTCTGCGTCCGGCTGCGAATGTTCACTCAATTCGGCATCAGGGCGGCATAACCATTGTTCCAGCACACGTTCAAGCGTCTCCAGTTGCACCGGCTTGGTCAGAAAATCATCCATGCCGGCCTCCAGTGCCCGCTTTTTCTCTCCCTTCAATGCATTCGCGGTCAGAGCGATGATCGGCACTCGCGTCCCAGCCGATTCAGTCTCACGTACCGCCTGAGTCAGCTGATAACCGTCCATTTCAGGCATGTGCAAATCCGTCAACAACAAGGCATATTGGCCTATTTGCCACTGTTGCAGCGCCAGCTTTCCGTTGACAGCGACCTCTGCGGCATAACCCAGCAGATTCAGCTGCTTGAGGATCACCTTCTGATTAATTTCGTCATCTTCTGCCACCAGAATCAATCGCTGCTCAGCACGAGCCTGAGCGACACTCGGCGCTGGAGCCGGGTGGGGCAACGTCCGTCCAGCCGTTTCGCCGTTCACTTCAGCCGAGATCACGCCTGCGGCAACTGCCACTGCATTGAGGAAGTCCCGCCGCCGCATCGCATGACCGCTGATCATCACCCGGTTCGAGGCCAACCGTTGCAGGGAGTGCAACCCGCCTTCGGCCAGTACAAGATGATAGAGGTGAGCATCGTTGCTCTCTTGCTGAGCCTCAGCGTCTTCCGGCAGCCGCAAAGCGTTCATCACCGCTTTTTCCCCGGCTGCGATCACCACCACCCGGTCCGTTAATCCCTGGGCCACCCGAAGCGCTTCAGCCTCACAACTGACAATCTGAACACGGCCACCAGCCAAGTGCAGATACAGTGCTAAATCATCAACCTGAAGTTCCGGCGAGGTGACTAAAATGCCATAAATGCCGCTTAGATCAGGCGGCGAAAATAACCGCGCCCCCAGAGCCGGTTGAACCGGCAGCGTCACCGTAAACTTGGCACCCTGACCCGGACGACTTTCGACTTGAATGTCTCCAGTCATCAAGGCTACCAGACGCTTACAAATCGCCAGCCCGAGACCGGTGCCGCCGAACCGCCGCGTTGTGGATGATTCAGCCTGGCTGAACGATTCGAACAACTGCCCCTGATCGCTGACAGACATGCCGATACCATTATCAATCACCCGGACAATGAGCCGCTCGGGCTCACCTTCCCCCATTTCCACTCGAACCCAGACCCGGCCGGCTACTTCTTTTCGTCCACCACTGAATTTAACCGCATTCCCAATCAGGTTATAAAAGATCTGCCGGAGCCGGGTCGGATCAGCGTTTACCCAGGAAGGCACCCGAGGATCAACAAACAGGTATAATGAACCCCCCTGACGTTCCGCGAGCGGCATCAGCGCGGTGCAGACCTCTTCAACGATCTCTTCAATCGCAACCGGTATTTGTTCCAGATCCAACCGACCGGCTTCAATTTTCGAGAAATCCAGAATGTCATCAATCAAGCTCAGTAACGAAAAGGCAGAGTCTCGTATCGTTTTGATTTCATCCTGCCGGCGAGCGTCCAGTTCACTGTGTGAAAGCACTTCCAGCATCCCGATGACACCATTCATCGGGGTGCGGATCTCATGGCTCATTGCCGCCAGAAATGCCGATTTTGCCTGACTGGCCTGCTCCGCTTCTTCCCGGGCCAATTCCAGTTTGTCGTTGGTGGCTCGCAATGAAGCAGTACGCTCAGACACGCGCTGCGCCAATTGCTCCCGCTCCCGGGCAATCTCTTCATTCATGAGTTTCAACTGGCGGGTGCGTTCATCAACCCGAACTTCCAGCTGTAAATTCAGATCTCGCAGAGAGCCTTCCGCTTTTTCCCTGGCCTGCACTTCTCGGTTCAGCCGCTCTGTGGTTAGATACGAACCGATGAGCATTCGGCTCATCACAAACAGCAAGGCACTCAGTAAACCGCCGACCACCAGGATGATCCACGACAGTGAAAAGTCGATGGTTGACTCAAAGGCGGGCGTTGAACTAAAGATCAACGTCCAGGGATGACCAGCGATATAAATCACTGTGGTAGACTGAAAGGCCGCCAATTCGCTTTGGTTATCCCCTGGTAACACCTGACCGCCGTCATACAGTAATTGCTCAGGATGACTGGACTTGCCGTCAAACAACTGAAAGTGAACACCTGTATTCTGACCCAGTAGCCCCTGCAATAAACTCCCGGCACGAAATGGGCTAAAGACATAACCGATAAACGTCTGTCGCCGCGCTTCAATGGTCGCGGGCGGTGTTTCGGTGTCATAGACAGGCATATAAAGAACAAACCCCGGCTGTATCTCCTCCGTGATGGGATCGGTCCACTCCACTTTGCCCGAAAGCATCGGCGTGGCACTGTCCCTGGCCTTAATCAACGCTGTCTGCTGGGCCGGAAGCATCTGCATATCAAAGCCGTAATACTGGTAATTCAGCTCATCCAGCGGCTCAATAAATACAGTCGGTGTATAAGTATCCCGCTCTCCCTCCGGAATAATCCGGTAATTGCTCAGCCCTTCTTCCCGAATTTGCTGAAGATGGGCATCCTTCGCAGATGCTGTGACAGGAACGGCAAACCCAATCCCATGGATCCCGGGATAATGCATCCCGAGACGCAGCTTTCTGACATAACTCTGCCACTCTAGACGCTCAACCCGCTCCGAAGCGGCAAACAAAGCCACCCCGCCCAACAGCACCTGTTCATGCACCGCCATCCGATTTTTGATATGTGCCGTGACTTCCTGGGTCTCGTTTTGAAACCGTTGATTCGCATCTCGTTTCACATAGGCGGTCGCCAACTGCCAGGCAACAGCAGTCACGGCGAGCGAACTCAGCAATACGATCCACGGAATGGTTCTTGAGCGGCCAACTTCCTGCACTGGCTATCCTTATCTCAGTATGTTGCCAGCCTGTATCCTGCGACGGGCAATCGATCGAGTGGAAGATACGCAATATGCCGGATAAAAAGGCAGCCTCCCCTGATATACTGCACATTGCTTATAACATGTTTAGTACAACAGGGCGGAAAAGAACAATGAATTAAAAGGATTTAGATGGAAAGCGTCCATTCTTTGAAGTTCGGCGGGTGATCCGCCCACAAACCAGCCGATGAAACTGATTTTGCAGGCAGATTTCTCAGGACGGTGACAAGATCAGGCGATCTGACGGGATTCACCATCCTGTGTGCAGAGCAATTCATCAACAATGCGCTTGAGCAGAAACGTCTCTCGTTCAATCGACATTCCTTTCTTATCACTGCTGGCCATCGTTTCTTCGTTATGGCGGATCGCTTCAAAGATATTCATCCACACGGGTTTCATCCCATTGTTGATTTCGTAATCTTCAAATTGCGTTTCCCCCAGCTTCGCATCAATGGTACAAACATAGCAATAGGATTCCATGTGCATAATGTCGTGCTCCGGCTTATACCAGGGGCGAAACTCTTCGTAGCGACCAAATTCACGGATATCCCGGATATTGCGTGCGCCGGTTTCCTCTTCCAGCTCACGGATCAACCCCTGCACCACATCTTCTCCAGCATCAATCCCGCCTCCCGGCAAGGTGTAGTCATGGTAGCGCGCCGTGTAAAGCATCAGAATATTCTCTCCATCGAGAATAATGCCACGGGCGGCTTTGCGATGAAATGTACGCCCTTCCAGGGTTTCAATATCCGGGTGAACCGTTGATCTCAGTAATCGCATATTCGCTTATCTACTTCCTACTTCATACAAGCCGGGCATTCTAGCGAACCTGTTACCACTTGAACAAGCGCTGAAAGAAGTGCTCGACCTGTTTGACGCAGGTTTGCTTGAGTAAGCCTTTTGGATCCCATGCTGGTAAACTAGTCGAACCGATACATGCCTGCTGGAGTCCCCCCATCGAATTGTGCTGATAGGTAAAGTCTTTCACCTGCGCAGGCGTGCGCAGCACCAGAGGCTCCGGATCCCGACGCTGGATATAGTCGGCATACAAACGCAGGGGACCGGATGATCCGGTGAGATTTGCACTCTTGTTATCATCCCGTCCCATCCAAACGGTCACCACTTCCCGGCCATCCATGCCAACATACCAGCTGTCCCGTCCTTTATCGGAAGTCCCGGTCTTGCCGGCCAAACGAGATGACGGTAACACCGAATTCAGATAACGGGCGGTCCCTTCAGTGACCACTTTCTGCATGGCGTACAAGGTCAGCCAGGATGCCTGCTCCGAGACCGCCCGGGTCGCTTTCGGAATACGCTGATAAAGGATGTTTCCTTCACTATCAACCACCGAGCTCAGCGCCGTCAGCTCGCTTTTCAGCCCGCCGCTGGCAATGGTCTGATACATCTGGGTTACCTCAACCGGGGTCAGAGTAAAGGCCCCCAACAAAATGGACGGCAATTTCGGCACTTCCTGGCGATCAATCCCAAGCAAGTCCAGCGTCTCAATCACCTGATCAAGTCCGACAGCCATACCGAGATTTACGGTCGGCACGTTATACGATTTGGCAAGTGCCTGATACAAAGGTACCTGACCGCGGTACTGGCGATCATAATTACGCGGCGACCAGCGCTCACCATTCGCGCCGGTGAGCGTCAGTGGACGATCGGCCAGGGAGGTTGCCAGCGAGAACCGCTCCGGTTGCGCCAATGCGGATAAATACACCGCAGGTTTGACCACAGAGCCAATCGGCCGCCGGGCATCCACAGCCCGGTTAAAACCATCGAACCCCGGACGACTGCCGCCAACCATGGCGCGGATTTCACCACTCAGGCGATCGGCCACCACCACTGCAGTTTCCAGTTCGTTGCCGACCCGCTTTTCCAGTTGCGGGATGATCTTCCGCACCGCCTGCTCCGCTTTAGCTTGCGAGTCCGGATCGAGCGTAGTGAACAAACGTAAGCCCTGACCGGGACGGTAATCTTTGACATTCTGCGCCAACTCCCGCTCCAGTTGCCCAAAGTAAGCCGGCTGACGGTGCGCCACCTGGCCTTTAGACTGCAAATCCAACGGGCGCTTGATGGCTCGCGCATAGTCTGCCTGCTCAAGTTTGCCATTCTCAACCATCAGGCGCAGAACCAGATTTCTCCGCGCTGTTGCCCGCTCCGGATAACGCCAGGGATTGTAATAAGAAGGACCTTTGACCAGGCCAACCAACAACGCCTGCTGATCAATGCGCAGCTCAGAAAGCGGCAGGCCAAAGTAAAACCGCGCGCCCAGTTCAAAGCCGTGGATAGCATCTGCGCCCGCCTGAGCCAGATAGATTTGGTTCAGGTAGGCATCCAGGATCTGATCTTTGCTGTAGCGATAATCAATGATCAGCGCCATATAGGCTTCTTTGAGTTTCCGCCACAAACTTCGCTCGCTACTGAGAAACATATTCTTGGCCAGCTGTTGGGTGAGTGTGCTGCCGCCCTGAACTGTCCGACCAGCTTTGAGGTTGGCTACCAGGGCCCGGGCAATGGCAGCCGGCGAGACGCCGTCATGCTGGTAAAAATCACGATCTTCAGTGGCTATCAAGGCATCGATCAACGGCTGCGGCATCTCCTCTTTGGCACGATAGATCCGCTGCTCCTCAGTTTTGGCTTCCAGCATGCCGAGCAATTTCGGCTCAACGCTGAACGTGCCGTACTCGCGACCGCTCTCCGGCTCGTAAATACGTTTGACCTTCGAGTAACTGAACTCTACCACCACGTGCTGCTGTGCTTTCTCACCTTCCGCAAATTCAAACGGACGACGGATGAATTCCACCTTGAGCCGACTGGTCGCATACTCGCCACTTTGGGTCGGGTTCACGACTTTCCGGTACTTAAGTGTTTCCAGTTCATTGACCAGGTCTTCATATCGGATCAGCGCACCAGGCTGCAACGTCAGCTCACGGGCGTATACCACAGACGGTAGTTGCCACAATTGCCCCTCAAATTTATCCGTCACCACCTGGTTCAGCGAGTGGCCCATCCAGGCACCACCCCCGGCCAACAACGCCATGCCTAATACACACACTTTCAGCAACCGCTTTTTGGGGCGAGCGGGCGGTGGTGTCGGTTCGGGAGACGCAAAAGCCCCCTGACGAGATGCATCACCAGTCGGGGGTTGTTGGACATTCGGTTTTTGTTTGGATGTTGTCATGATCATTCGCAGTAAAATGGGCAAGCAGCAGAGAATAAACGGGCCAGACGATACCCGAGCCCTTGTGCGCAAATGTCATCGGTCTGTCAAAGAAACCTCGGGCGTCCTGTCCCTGCGGCTGGCCTTTCACGGCAAAATCACGCAGAATACGCGCCCTGATTGAGCTGCTGAGAAAAACTATGGAACGCGATTACCAACTTGATTGCCTGCTAACCATGCCCCGCCATGAACTTGAAGAATTCAGCTTACGCGTGATTGGCCGGATGGTCCCGGAAGACATAATGCAAGAGTTGTTTACCTTTGATCACGAAGAGGTGGACAATGAAGAGCGGATGCAGGCAGCAAGATTTGATGCCCTATTACGCATGACGGCAATCGCCTTGGGTGAAGTCAACGACGCCTTTGCCGAATCCGAACAGGCACAGCAAAACATCGAGCGGATGACCCGCTTGCTCCTCTGGCACTTCTACGCTATCTCATTCAATTTAGAAGAAGCGATCACACTGGAGCAACACTGCGCTCAAGTTGAGATGATCCTCAAGCAAGCACCGAAGGACGCATTTGGCTGGATTAAAGTTCTGACCGATCTGCTGCATAGCTATGCCGAACTGAATGACAAGCGCAAAGGATAAGCGCTCGTCAACCAAACGAACAACATACCGTCAGTACCCTGCCTGACGGTATGTCTCATTCAATAACGCTACTAAACGGTTGCTCAGCCCAGCAGGGACTCCTGATGATATCGGATCAATTCTTCCATTGCCGTTTCAGCCCGTTGCCGGGCATGCTCAAGCGTATCCTCATGGGAAATGGCCTCCACCACTTCGTAGTAACACTTCAGTTTCGGCTCGGTCCCTGACGGACGCACCACCACCCGAGAGTCATCATCCAGATGGTAAATCAGCACGTCACTCGCCGGCAAATCGATCGGCTCAACCGAACCGTCGGCACTGATCCGCTGGGATGATTTCAGATCTTCGGTGATCATCACCTGGCGGCCGGCAATACTGGTCGGCGGCTCGGCACGCAATTGCTCACCAATCGACGGCGCACCCGGCCGCAGGGCAATACTGCGCTGCGCATTCAGGTACAAGCCATGTTCACGGTAGATCGACTCCAACTGATCCCAAATCGTTTTCCCCTGGGCAGCCAGCTCCGCCGTTAACTGGGCAAATGCCACCAGGGCGGACAAACCGTCTTTATCCCACACTTCACTCCCAACGGTGTAGCCCAGCGCTTCTTCATAAGCAAACAAGAATCGTCTCTCTTCACTCTGGCGCTGCATCGCAACATTGGTCAGCCACTTAAACCCGGTCAGGGTCTGGAAATAGCTCGCATCCAGTGCTTTCGCCACTTGTTTCAATAGGCTCGAAGAGACAATCGTGGTGCCCACCAGATTTTGTCCCGGCTCGGCATGTGTCAGCAGGTAATGACCCAGCAGCACACCCACCTGATCACCGGTCAGCATCTGATATTCCCCGGCATCGGTGCGCACAGCCACCGCAAACCGGTCGGCATCCGGATCATTGGCACACGCCAGGGTAGCATCGTGCTTTTTAGCCTCTTCAATGACCATATCCATCGCTCCCGGCTCTTCCGGGTTCGGGAAGTTGACCGTCGGGAAAGTACCGTCCGGCTCACGCTGCGCAGCCACGCTGTACACCTTGCTGAAACCGGCATCAGCCAGCAGCGACTCGGCCATGTGCGCGCCCACCCCATGCATGGCGGTATAGGCGATGCTGACCATTTCAGGTCGGGTATGGTTCGAGAGCAAGGCACTTTGATTGAGCGCCTGACGATAGATGTCATAGAATGATTCACTGAGCCAATACAGGAGCCCTTTCTGTTTTGCCTGCTCCAGATCCAATAAATTCAGCGCTTGCTGAGTCGCCTGGTCAATCTTCTCCGCGATGCCGCTGTCATGTGGCGGAATAATCTGTGCGCCATTGCCCCAGTACACTTTAAAGCCATTATAGGCCGGTGGGTTATGACTAGCAGTGACCACCACCCCGGCCGCAGCCTCAAAATGCTTCACGCCGAAGGCCACCATAGGCGTCGGTGCCACATGGGTGGTCATATAAACTTTAATCCCTTGCGCTGTCAGCGCCGAAGCGGTTTCATGGGCAAAGCGCTTTGAGTCAGGCCGGCCATCAAATCCGATAATCACCCCACGTTCCGCCGCATCAGGCTCGGTCGCCAGCAGATACTGACCCAGCCCGGTTGCCGTTTCCTGAATCACCAAGTGGTTCATTCGGTTCGGGCCGGCGCCGACGATACCGCGAAGGCCAGCGGTCCCAAACGCCAGACGTCCGGAGAAGCGCTCAGCCAGCTCGGTCTCATCATTTGCATCAATCAACTGTTGCAGCTCTTCACGGGTTTTCGGATCCGGGTCACGTGCTAACCAACGTGCTATTTCTGTCTTCATCATGACTATTCCTACAACGCAAGTTTCAGAACACAGTAATACAAATGATAGTCATTATCACCCATTACTCTCATCATATGATTCTCTGACACGTCAATCGCGCAAAGATTCATCGGTTTCAGGTTGTTTCACTGCGCTGGGGACTTATCCGGCGATGACAAGCCGCCCCTTTCAAGCGATACCTGAAAGTATAGAGGGGATCCCATTTGCAACCATGTTGCCTGTAATCTGGTTTAGCATCAGCTTCAATCAAGAGGAGTCCGACTGTGGATATGAAGGCAACAGACAGCAAAAATTTGTAGATCAGCCGGGATCAGGAAAGAATTGAGGGGTTTGGACAAAAAGCGGTACCCTTCGATACCGCTTTCCATGAGATATTACGCTCGCTGGAACGGATAGACACTCCCCAAAGACAGGATCTGGGTCAGCTCATCCAGCGCGGTGCGGGATTCCATCACCAGTTGCGGATCGGCCAGATCGGCTTCAACCAAGCTGTCGCGGTAATGGCGATCGACCCACTGGTTCAGGCGCCCGAACAATGCATCGTTCATCAGGGTTGACGGGTTCACCGCCTGACGCTCCTGCTCATTCAGCACCACACGCAAACGCAGACATGCCGGACCGCCACCATTGGCCATACTTTGCTTCAGGTCAAACACCTGAACCTTATCGATGCCACGCTTCTCAGCCAGCAATTGCTCGACATACGCCCAGACATTTAGATTGTTACGACACTCTTCCGGCAGCACCAGCATGGTCTCACCCGATGGCAGCGATACCAGCTGAGAGTTAAACAGGTAACTGTGCACGGCATCTTCTACCGACACCGCATTGGTCGGTACTTCAATCACATTGAACTGACCGCCCATTTTCTCCGTCAGCTGGCTGTACACACCTTGCTGATCCAGGAAGGCCTGCTCGTGACAGAACAGGATGTCACGGTTACCGACCGCAATGACGTCATTGTGGAATACACCCTGATCAATCACATCCGGATTCTGCTGCGCGATCACGACTTTATTTGGATCCAGTTGATGCAAACGCGCAACAGCCTCACAAGCTTCAAAAGTGTGGCGGGCCGGGAATTTCTTCGGCGCCGGATGACGACTGTCAAATGCATACCGACCAAAGACAAAGAACTCCACGCCCTGCTCATCATACTGATGGCAGAAACGCGTGTGGTTCGCTGCACCTTCATCGCCAAAATGTTCAACGGTTGGCAGTGCCGGATGGTGCGCAAAGTGTTCCGGAGAGGCAAACGTCGCTTTCAGGATCCGACCGGTGACATCGTGCTCAATCGAACGGTGGAACTTATTAGTCAGGTTTGCCGGCGTGAAGTGGACCTTACCGTCTGCTGTATCTGCCGACGGTGAAACTGTCGCCGCGTTAGCCGTCCACATACTTGAGGCTGAGCAACACGCAGCCAGCACTTTCGGCGCCTGTTTTGCGGCTTGCTCAATCACCGTCTGATCACTCCCGGTAAAACCAAGGCGACGAAGCGTCTGAACATCCGGACGCTCTTGCGGGGCTAATACCCCTTGTACCATGCCCATGTCGGCCAGAGCTTTCATTTTAGACAGCCCTTGCTTAGCAGCCTCTTTCGGGTTTGACGGGGCAGCCTGATTTTTTGCCGACGCCACATTACCGTAAGATAATCCACTGTAGTTATGAGTTGGCCCCACCAACCCATCGAAATTTGCTTCAAGTGCTTTCATAGACATTCCATGTTTGTTCATAACATCGTAAAGATAACAAAACATTTACAATATCAACAAGTGCGGCACAATATGCCATGCTCTACTCATATATTAGATAGTATCACTACTACATAGCATGACTATTCACCCGTTAAGAAATTGCCATTTTCCCCATGTATACTCCCTACCGATGCCAGGCTAGAATTTTTCAGCCTATTCACCCACCAAGGCCTCGATTTACCTGTGCTCGCCAGTAAACAGCGTAAAATAACGAATACATATTTACCCATTTCTCAATACAAAAAAGTCAGCCCAAAATACGCTGACTTTTTTCAATTTTGTGTACGCGATCAGGCTTCTGAGCGTCGATTAGGTTATAAATCCCACTCGACGACATGGCCTTCGTCATAAACGCCATCACTGTATGCCGGCGTAAAATTGATGAAAATATTATTTTTTTCGACGGGAACCTGCTCGGCAATCGTATGGGCGATCAGCTCCAGCATCGCCGCAATTTGTGCTTCGGTGTTGAAATTCGGCGCGATCAGGTCCACCAGTAACGGATGCGTGGCTTCAGGTTGGCAGTCGACCACTTTACCGTGATGGGCAAAATGTCCGGCAGGCAAATATTCCCATGTGATCATAATATGATGCAGCGGAATCTTAGCGGCATCCGAGACGGCCTGTGATAAGGTGGTCACCGTTTCAGTCACTCTGGCTTCCTGTGCAAACGGCAACGACTTAATTCGAATTAACGGCATAGTATATCCCTTCTTCAACCTGCAGGCGCTTGGTGCCTGTAGCGTCCAAGACGCAATTTGACGGAACAACTAAAGCCTAGTGAAAACCTGCGGGCACCCCCTATCTCATCGATAAGACAACAGCAAAAAAGTACCAAAACCACAAAAACAGCTAAGAAAATCTCCCTTCAGGCCTGCGCCGTGCAACATTAGCGCAGGCCTG
Source organism: Photobacterium atrarenae (assembly GCF_024380015.1). Lineage (NCBI taxonomy): Bacteria > Pseudomonadati > Pseudomonadota > Gammaproteobacteria > Vibrionales > Vibrionaceae > Photobacterium > Photobacterium atrarenae. The sequence goes on along the minus strand of NZ_CP101509.1, from coordinate 1,390,909 downwards.
GGGCATCAATCACAGGAATGGTCATCACAACACGGATTAATCACCCGCTCGGCGCACGTGTAGGGCTCAATATGGATAATCACATCCACCACCTCATCAAGCTTAACCAGAATGTGGGATTTAAAGTTTTCGCTGATGGTATGCGCCTGATCCACGCTCATCGCAGGATCCACCAATAAATGAAAATCCAGTAATATCGTGCTGCCGGTTCGGCGGCTACGAATGGCATGGACTTCACAGATATCCGGATCATCAGCCGCATATTGCTGGATCTTCGTTTCAATCTGGCTATCCGCTTCTGCCTCCGTCAGTTCGAGTAAAGCCGGCCAGAGGATCTCAACAGCCGCTTTCAAGATCATCGCGGTCACCAGCAGTGCTGCAACTTGATCCAGATAATGCAAATCAGGGACCAGGTAATTGACGATCACGGCCACAGCGACCGGTAGTGAGCTCAGCGCATCCGTGCGATGATGCCAGGCATTGGCGTGCAAGGCGCGGCTGTTAATCCGCTTCGCCTGGACCAACGTCCAGCGATACAGGCCTTCTTTCACCACGATGGAGACTACTGCCGCCGCAAAAGCAAGCAGGCCAGGTGTTGCAGAGGGCGGCTGGCCCAACGCCTGGAGAGAATCCCATCCAATCCCCAGCCCGACAGCAGCCAGCAGCATGCCGATAAAGATATTGGTCAGGGTTTCGAAGCGACCGTGACCATAAGGATGATTTTTATCCGCCGGCGCCGTCCAGTACCTGGACCCAATCAAAATTGCCGTATCTGTCACAAGATCAGAAAAACTATGGACGCCATCAGCTACCAGAGCCTGGCTGCCAGTCAGCTTCCCGACCCCAATTTTAACGATGGCCAGACCAACGTTCGCCACAGAGCCCACCCAGGTAGCTTTGCGAATCACTTGAACCGGGCTTTCAGACATATTTTCACTCGCTTACGAATTACCAATTTTGCGTTGTGGTATCAACAAACACGCAATACCGGTCGCATATTTAACAGAAGGATGCATCATGACACTTCATCGCGTCTCAAAAAAGCGACATGTCTTAAGATTGAGTTATAATTGTATGGCAGAAGGTTTACCAAATCACGGCGAATATTGTCGTCGTTATGACACAGCACGGAACAGCCAATGATCAGTAAGCACGTTCCATTTTCACGTCAGTTCGTTTTGGCCGCATTCCTCAGCTTATCCGGTTGCAGCTCAACGTCATTGACTCAAACCAGCCTGCCTCACGGAGTGGATGCACACCAGTTCCGCCAACAATATATGGAGCTGTACCGGACGCAGGAAGCCATGCCGCAACCGCAACCCATTCTGCTCCTCAAGCCAACACCAAGCAGCTAAGGGCGCTATCCCAAGCCAGCCAGATCTGACGGACTAAGTTGCTCAGTAAGACCGAGTAAATCCGAAACAATAAACAGACACCAAAATATGCAACCAGTTTAAAATCTTGTGTGAATCACAAATGGTTCTTCAGCTTTTAATAAAATATTCATCAATCAGAACTGAATCACTTATTATTATCTGACTTATCAGTTTGATGAATTTTTCATTCGATATTTTCACAGAACAATACCAAGATCACATTAATTACTAAGAACAGCTGATTTCAAATTGAAAAAAATTACCTTGCTCCCATAATAGGACAGTCAATATTAAAATATTGATGATAACAAAAAGGACTTTTATGAGACATATTGCCGATTTTATCGAGCAGCTCGAACGGGGCAAAGATCCCTTCAAGATTTGGGTCTACGCCAGTAAAGGTCAATACAGTCAGTTTGGCAATCAAGGTAAACAACTACGAACTCCTCAGCTATACAAGGCATTGGATCAGCATCTGCAAGTCGTGATTGAAACGAATCAAGATGCGTTCCTTTTACTGCCCGAAGTCCATGCAGTGGTTCCCGTAGCGTTCCAAGAAGGCCAGGTTCACACATTGACCCAACCTAATGCTGCATAAGCAACTGTAAAAAATATTACGTTCAAAAATGAATAACCATGAAGTATGTGGCTAGGTTTAATTTTTTGCTTTTGTAATATTGGTAAATAAAACAGACCATCATGGTCTGTTTTTTTTATCTCATCAAACACAACCAATTATAAAACCAGTATCATATATTTATCATCCGAACTAGATTGAGTCGTTTGAATTTCGGCCTTTGCCATGGCTTCAACCTGATCACCAAACCGCCAAAATACCTTCTACTCTCCGACAATATCATGACGTCAATTCGTTCAATAGCCCTTCTCTGAAACCTGGCCAGTCATCAACAAGGACGGCATTATCTGTCGATTGCCTCCCTCACAAGCTGTATTCCCGTCTTCCCACCCTTCGTTAAACCGGGTGTCACTATTATCTAGCGTGATATCTTTGAGATAATCCATGTCCGCAACACCGCTGATATTTAGCGCGCTTTCACAGCCCTGATTATACCCATAGTAATAAATACTGTCGTATTCGACCTCACTGACATATTCATCAGGAAAAAGCCGGTATTCGTCGATTTCTGAACTGCTACACCCCAAAAGTGTCACTATCAGTGTCGTCAAAACGCTCCAGTGAAAAATGTACTTCATGAAAGGCCCCTACTGATTTATTTACCGAATGTCTTATTAGTCTAGACAGTTCTTTGAAAAGTATGGTGAAACGGTGAGGGGCGGGAGAGGTTCAGGCTACGGCTCGCGCAGCCTGGGGCTTACGTTGCCGGATTATTGGTGATTGAGCACCGCATTAAAGCGTTCAAAGCCAGCTTCGAGATCTCGGATCAAATCATCGACATCTTCCAAGCCAATATGCAGGCGCAACATCGGCCCAGCGAAATCCTTCTTCTTTGCCGTTCTCAATGCATTGATATTCTCATTGGCCAGGATCAGGCTTTCAAATCCGCCCCAGGAGTACCCCATACTAAAGTGCTCCATCCCGTCCAGCATTGCCGTCAGTGCCTCGGTATTGCCGCGGTTGAGCACCACAGAGAACAGGCCATTCCCCCCTTTGAAATCACGCTGAAAGAACGCATGCCCCTCACAAGTTTCCATGGCCGGGTGGCGAACATGATCCACTTCCTCACGCGCTGCCAGCCATTGCGCAACTTTCAGGCTACTTTGCTCATGCTGTTTCAGGCGTACACCCAACGTACGCAGACCACGCATCGCCAGATAGATATCATCCGGAGAAGTACACTGCCCCATCAGGTAGCTGCTTTCACGGAGTTGGTCCCAGCAGCGTTCATTGGCCGTCGCCGTTCCCAGCATCACATCCGAGTGACCGACAATATATTTAGTCGCAGCCTGAATCGAAATATCAACCCCGTGTTCAAACGGCTGGAAGTGGATCGGTGATGCCCAGGTGTTATCCAGCATCACCACCAGATCGTGCTCATGAGCGACCCTGGCCAGCGTCGGCACGTCCTGTACTTCCATGGTGATCGAACAAGGTGATTCCAGGAACAGGACCGTGGTATTCGGACGGATCAGATCGCGGATCCCTTCTCCAATCATCGGATCATAATAGGTGGTTTCCACCCCCATTTTGTCGAGGATCTTGTCACAGAAATCCCGGGTAGGCTCATACACCCCGTCAACCATCAGAATGTGATCACCCGCTTTGACGAAAGACAAAATCGCATTGGTGATGGCTGCGGTACCACAGGGATACAATGCGCAGCCGACCCCGCCTTCAAGCGCCACCATCGCATCCTGAAAAGCAAAGTGGGTATTGGTTCCCCGGCGTCCGTAAAATAACGTTTTATTGGCTCGATTTGCCGTTGCATGATTCATCTCTGCAACGGAGTCAAATACAACCGTTGAGGCGCGGCTGACTGGCGGATTTACCAGCTGCTGGGTCCACTTTTTATCGCGACCGGCAGTAATAATTTTGGTGTCTAACTGTTTTTTTCCCATGGTCTACCCAAATTCCCTTATGAACGGCTTACTTTGACGTTAACACAATTCAGATTATCTTGGGTAGCCGAGGGAGTTATACTTTATCTCACCGCAGCATAACGCGGTTCTGAGCGAACTGTTTGCGGCTGCGGCATACTTGGCAAATCGAACATCACAGCCCGAGAGTCAGTCATTTCCAAATGGGCGCGGAAGTTCAGGCAGGCTCCCATAACCTCGAGGTTGCCGGCCACTTTAGCCGTCAGCACGGCCAGCAAAATGGCTTTATAGGCAAAATGTCGGTGCAGATCGATCGCCACCTCAACCGAGCAGGGTTTCCCACCATGAGGGCGCAGCACCTGAAGTGCCTGCTTCTTAGGATAGAGCTGAAACACATTATGATTGATGTTTTTCGCCTGCTTGATCATATTGCGAATTTCACAGCGGGAAATCGGGCTATAGCAACCATGATATTCTGCGCCGGCAACACTTTTAAGGTACGCATGATGAAGCGGCGTCATTTGCCCGTCCTGGCACGGCAGACTAAGGAAAATAATATCTTCGTAATCATCCCCTAGGGTTTGAAAAATCCCTCGCGTTTGGGCCACAAATCCTTTATTCAGCAGACAATTGATCGCCTTCAACCCAGATAAGTACTGCGTCAGGATCGACACCATGGCGTCATGCATGGCTTGGTTACCGCTGTCCGCACAGCTCTCTGTCACCGACTCAGTGTCAAGTAGCTCATGCAATTGCGCATCAACAAACTGGACAATTCGATGATTTAACTTCATTTCTGTGTCGTACATAATACTGCCTTTGTCATCTATCTGTTTATTCAGTTGAGACTCGTCACGCTCACGAACAATCAATGCAACCTCGGTTGCTATTCACTTTCCATCGCGATTCAAGCAACCCAACCTTGTGACAAACCGTACAGTTTAAAAAGTGAATTTAAATTTAGTATCGACAAGCAATGATAAATTTGCACACAAAAAATGAATAGTGTCATAAAAGAGTTCTATTCGTCTCAAAACTAAGACAAAAGCCGCTGGAGCGGCCTTTGTCTAGAGAGTCACGGTGCTTCGCTGACCGGGGGTGGCAGATAATGCCGGGCCTGCAACTTCAGCAACTCAGGCAACACTGTCCCGACAGAGATCGACGACCAGGTTCCGGTCAGGATGCCGATAAACATCGCCAAAGCAAACCCTGCCAGCGCTCCACCGCCCAACAGCCACAGAGCCCCCACCGTCATCAGCGTTGTCCCGGAGGTCACCAGCGTGCGAGATATGGTTGCAGCTAACGCTTCATTGCTGATCTGGCGGATCGGCGCCTGAGGCTTGGCAAGCAACACTTCCCGGATACGATCCGCAATAATGATCGAGTCATTGAGGGAATAACCGAGAATAGCCAGCACTGCCGCCAGCACAGTCAGATTAAACTCCGTTTGTGTGGCGGCAAAAAAGCCCAACACAAAAGTAACATCATGAAACAGGGCAATCACAGCACCGGAAGCCAGCCGCCACTCGAAGCGGTAGCTGAGATAACCCAGGATACACAAGACAGAGACCAGCAACGCCAATCCCCCCTGCTCTGCCAGCTCCTGCCCCACCTGCGGCCCGACCATACTGGTGTTCAGCACCAACCCTTCAGCATCCAGCGTTTTCAGGGACGCCGTAATATCCACTTGCGCGCCTGGCTCTGGGATGGCATAGCGCAGTACCCAGCGGCCGGGCTCTCCCGCGGCAATCACACTAACATCCTGATGCAGCGCGGTCTCCAGCACCTGATCCAGTTGATGGTTAGTCACCACCGGATCAAGCTGAACCTCAGCGACCACCCCGCCGGTAAAATCCAGTCCCCAGTTCAAGCCACGCACCCCGATCATGACCAGAGATACAACCAGAAAAATCACGGAAATAGCCGTTGTAACATAGCGCCACTGAGTAGCATTTTTCATCGAAATCATCATCTTAAATTCGCACCTCGTGTCGTACATCACGGCCCCAGACCAGGTTAATCAGAGCACGGGAAGCAAAAATACCGGTAAACATACTGGTGAGCAGGCCAAGACCCAGGGTAAGGGCAAACCCCTGAACCGGGCCATTTCCCACAGCATAAAGCACCACTGCGGTGATCATCGTGGTGAAATTCGCATCAAAGATAGTCGTAAAGGAACTTCGAAAGCCCTGGTCAATGGCTTGTGCCAGGCTATGCCCCACTTTGAGCTTGTCGCGGATCCGCTCAAAAATCAGCACATTGGTATCGACCGCCATTCCTACCGTCAGCACCAGACCGGCAATCCCTGGCAAGGTCAGCACAGCGCCAGGGATCAGTGCCAACAAACCGAACAGCATCACCATATTGGCGATCAGCGCGACATTCGCCACCCAGCCCAAACGCCGGTACCACAGCGCCATAAACAATAGAGTCAACCCCAAGCCCAGCCCCAGAGCGGCAAATCCACTTTCAATATTCTCGGCCCCAAGCGTCGGACCAATCGTCCGTTCTTCTACGATCGTCACCGGCGCGGTGAGCGAGCCGGCTCGTAGCAACAGGGCCAGCTCCTGGGCATCGGTAATACTGCCGGCCCCCGTGATCCGAAACCGATGCCCCAATTGGCTCTGAATGGTGGCGACACTGATCACTTTGCTGTGCTGCTCAGTGCCCCCGACTGCATTCGGGCGGTATTCACGAAAAACTGTCGCCATCGCCTGACCAATATGCTGACGGGAAAATACCGACATCTGTCGTCCGCCCGCCCTGTCGAGCGTAATATTCACTTCCGCGGTGCCCATTTCACCAAAACCGGCCCGGGCATCAACAATATGCTCGCCGGTCAACACCGGCTGACGCGCAAGGCGGACCGACTGCCCCTGCTCGTCAGGGATAACAATCGTTCTCCCGGTTGCCTGCACAGCATGAAATGCCAGGCTGGCTGTCGCCCCGATGACCCGTTTGGCCGCCGCAGGTTCCTGAACCCCGGGCAACTCAATTCGGATCCGGTTTTCTCCCTGACGCTGCACCAGCGCTTCGGTGATCCCCAACTCTTCAATCCGGCTGCGCATAATTTGCAAGTTTTGCTGCACCGTAAGTTGGCGTAGCTCGCGTTGCTCCTCCGGGCTCAGCGTTAAGGTCAGCTGATTCCCAACGCCATGGGCCACTTGCCATTGTGGCGCTTGTTGTCGCAGGTACTGCCGAACTTTCCCTGCCGCTTCCGATGAGGGCACAGACACAGTCAGGTGATCCGCTCCGGCCAATGCCACCCGGACCTGGCGGATCCCTTGCTGGCGCAAGGCCTGCTGCAGACTCTCGCGAAGCTGCTCCGCTTGTGCCTGATAGACGGGTGCAAGGTCAACATCCAGCAGAAACTGAACCCCGCCGCGCAAATCCAGTCCCAGTTTGATCGGCGCAAAGCCCAGCCGCTGCAACCAGTCTGGTGCCGCCGCTGACATTGCCAGCGTCAACCGGGCATCACTCCCTTTTACGCCGAGCAGTTCAGCCAGTGCTTGCTTGGCTGCGGCCTGCTGGGTGGATTGCTGCAGGATAACCACGGTTTTATCCGGTTGCTGATCAATCCGTTTGACCGCAATCCCCCTTGAAGTTAAATCGCGTTGAAGCTGGACGATATCAGGTCCGGCTCCGGCAGTGGCTGCGATCTGAACAGCAGCATCTTCACCGTACCAGCTCGGTAAGGCGCTCAGTAGCATGACGGCAAGGGAGAGCACTAACACGGCATATTTCCATGCCGGGTAGTGATTCATCCGCCGTTGGGTTTGTCTCTTTCTCATTGTTTTTCACCATACACGAGGCTCCGGCCCTGTCAGACAGAAGCCAAAGTCCAATATCCGACAGTGGTCGGAAAATGATGTTACGCCAGCCCACTGTTGAGGGCCTGGCGGCGCTTGATCGTGATACCAATCTGACTCGGTCGGTGAACAACTTTTCATGAGGAAAATGACCCGAAATGTTTTCAGATTGGTATGACAGGTGCTGCAAAAACGGCAAGCCTGTTATCGCGTCCAATCAGACGCGATCAGTCGAGAAGAGAAAAGCGATGTTGATAGGGTTGATAGAGCCGGTTACTGTCTTTCCAACCGCCAATACGCCCGGCAGATGGGCGCACCCGGCGGGTCCAGTCCCGTGTGGCATGAAAATCGATACGATAACCGACGACAAAACTCGGTACTGGCTCAATCGGCAACTCAATGGCCAGCAGATACAGCGGCTCGGTGTCGTCCGCGTCATCCCGGCTGCCAATTCCGATCCGGGAAGGGCCAATCAGCGCCGGATCCAGTTGCCGCTCAGCGGGTGCATGTTGATGATTATCACTATCCTGCGACGCTGTCGTCTTCGCACATGGTGCATGCCACATAAATACATCTGCCAGTGTATGGCAAAAGTCTTGCGATGCAGATTGTTCAAAGGGGGAATGATCGGCCACAGCCAACCGTGCGTGGGCTTGCGTCGCCGATGACAATTCAGGTTGTACCGGTGTTGGCAGATGTGCAGAAGCCGGCACAATTGCACCCAGCCCAATCCACAACACCAACAAAACCATGCTCAGAAACTTCCGGAGCATACGACAAGCACTCCCAATCGCCACAATGCATCAATGTTCGCATCATAAGATGCTTGTTGCCATGAAACAAGAAAATATTTGCGCTAGCGCACACTTTTCGAGTTCAGGTTGAAAATGTTGCAATATCCTGACGTTGCGCCCCATAGGGACTAAACCGATTTTTCGTTGCTGACGCGAGGCGGGTTCTTTATAGTGATGCCCAATCGCCTGACGACTCAGACAAACAGGGAAGCAAAAGATGACACCTAAGAACATTGCATTTATCGGACTGGGAACTATGGGCTTCCCAATGGCCGGACATCTGGCCAAAGCAGGGCACCAAGTCACCGTCTTTAACCGCACCACAGCCAAAGCAGAGCAGTGGGTCGGAACTTATGACGGTCAGTATGCGCTTACACCGGGCGATGCCGCCAAAAATGCTGACTTTGTCTTCACCTGTGTCGGCAATGACGACGATCTGCGTGAAGTCTACTGCGGCCCATCCGGTATTCTCACCCACGCCAAGCCAGGCACCATTCTGATCGACAACACCACCGCTTCGGCGGAGATTGCACGCGAGATTGCCAGCCAGGCTGAAGCAAAAGAGATGGCATTTATGGATGCCCCGGTTTCCGGTGGCGAAGCCGGTGCGGTCAATGGCTGCCTGACTGTCATGGTTGGCGGCAAGCCAGACGTCTTTGCTATCGCCAAACCCGTCATGGACAGCTTTGCCAAAGCCACCACCCTGATGGGAGATGTTGGTTACGGGCAGATCACCAAAATGGCTAACCAGATCTGTATTGCCGGGGTGTTGCAAGGTTTGTCCGAAGCAATCACGCTGGCCAAATCAGCCGGATTGGATATTGAAAAAATGACGGAAGTGCTCAAACACGGCGCCGCCGGCTCCTGGCAGCTGGAAAATCGGGCGGTGACCATGGCTGAAGATAAGTTTGATTTCGGCTTTGCCATCGACTGGATGCGCAAAGATCTCGGGATCTGTTTTGAGGCTGCGGAAAAACTAGGCGTAGCGCTACCCCTGACCAAGCAGGTCGATGAAAAGTACGAAGCGCTGCAAGCACGCGGCTATAACCGCGCGGATACGTCAGTGCTGATCAAGCAGTTTGATCAGTAGCAATAAGCGCAGTGTTTAGAGACGCTGCGACTTGCTGGCATCCACCAGCTGAAATAAAAAACCGCCAACCACTGGCGGTTTTTGTGTTTGTTGCCTGTAACCCATGCAACAGCCTTATAGCATCACGAAGATCCCGGCCAGTGCAGCACTCATCAGATTCGCCAGCGTTGCAGCCAGTACTGCTTTAAAGCCCAAGCCTGCAACATCACTGCGACGCTCTGGTGCCATCACACCAATTGAGCCCAGCTGAATCGCAATCGAGCCGATATTCGCAAATCCGCATAGCGCGAAAGTAATAATCACCTGGCTGTTCTGAGACAGGGTATCTTTGATATTGACGAAATCCAAGAAAGCCACGAACTCGTTCAGGATCAGTTTCTGGCCGATAAACGCGCCCGCCTGCAGCATTTCAGTCGCCGGTACTCCGATAATAAAAGCCAGCGGCGAGAACAGGTAACCCAGAATGCTTTGCATCGTCAGGCTCTGCATGCCAAACCACTCCCCGACCATTTCCAGCCCGGCATTGGCCATCGCAATCACACTGATAAATGCAATCAGCATGGTCCCAATCGCAACCGCAACCCGCATCCCGTTCATGGCACCGGCAGCCAGCGCATCGATGGCATTGCTGTGATCGCTTGTCGCCATTTCAATATCGGTCTGCTCCATCGGCTTGCCTTGCTCTGGTACAAGGATCTTCGCCATCAGCAGGCTGCCCGGGGCAGCCATGAAGCTGGCGGCAATCAGGTACTTCAGATCAACCCCCAGGCCAGCGTAGCCACCCAGCACACTACCGGCAACCGAGGCCATTCCACCGGTCATTACGGCAAACAATTCTGAGCGGGTCATCCGGGACAGAAACGGTTTGACCAACAATGGCGACTCGCCCTGAGACAGGAAGATATTCCCCGTTGCCACCAGAGACTCGGCGCGGCTGATCCCCAGTGCTTTTTGGATCCCGCCGCCAATCACTTTGATAACCCATTGCATGACGCCCAGGTAATAAAGAAGAGAGATCAGAGCACTAATGAAAATCACGAGAGGAAGGACACGAACAGCAAAGATAAAGCCGGAATTAGCGAGATCACCAAACAGGAACTTGATCCCTTCGTCGGCAAACCCCAAGATGCTGGCGACACCACTACTCATCGCGCCCAGCATCATCTGTCCGACCGGTATGTACAACACCAGCGCGGCAAAGCTGGCTTGTAAGAACAAGGCTCCACCGACCGTACGCCAGTTGATGGCTTTGCGATTTTCAGATAACGCGCAAGCGCATGCGACCAGTACTAGGATACCAGCCAAACTAATGAACAACTGCATTATTTCGTCCTGTTGCTTCGAATAAATGAAAAGCCGAAATATGAAGGTTTTACTGCCTGTTGCAACAAAGGAGCGAACGCTTTCGGGGAAAAAGCAAAATAGGAAGGAGCTGAACAATAACGTTCAGTCAATGACGTGTTTTCCGCCCACATGTACAACATACAAGTCACCTTGATAACAAGCTAAAGTAACGCCGGTCCAACTCCGTGGGTCGTTCACATTTCCATGGTGACAGCTTGTAACTAAGGTGGCTGAACTTAAGGGTTCTGGCCGGAAGCGGAGTATATAGAGATATAGCTCACATTAACAACCCCAAAGACTGATATTTTTGTGATCGGTGCTTCTTTGGATAGAAAATCAGCAGCCCCCTTGGGAAAGCTGCTCCTGCGCGATGTTAAGGCATTTTGCTCGACTCAGCCCAGTTCATAAAATCAAAACTCAGATGGCCTGCTGCGGGTTATCAAGAACAACTCAATAGATCCTTGATTCATCACAAACTTAGCTGAAGATTGACTCATTGCCGCACCCAGGCATAATGAACCAAGAGTTATCATCCGGGAATTTTTGATGTCCAAAGCAACCAGCCAGTTATCAGGCATGCGTTTGGCGCGGCAAGCCACGCCGCAGCGGCTGGGCATGACTTTTTTTCTGCTGGTCACAGCCCTACTTCTCTCTCCAGCCTCCCAGGCCAATCAATATATTTCAGAACGAAAACTACTCAACTATCTTGATAGCTATGGCAACCTGTTTCTTAGAAATGCCAAGCATCTCAAGCTGCCAGATCCTCTCGTTGTCCAGGGAAACATGAACCTGGAGTACAGCAATATTGAGTATTTACCCCGGAAACTGACGGTTGAAGGCAACCTGAACCTCGCCTACAGCAAGATCAAAAAGCTGCCATTGCAACTGGTTGTTCAAGGTTACATTAACCTGGCTCACTCAGAGATAACGTCACTTAACAATGGGTTACAGGTTCCGGGGGATTTAAGCCTGATGGGGACCAAAATTACACAACTACCTCCCTACTTATATGTCGGGGGCGATCTGTATTTGGCGAACACAGCAATCTCCGAGTTACCTCAATATCTGGTAGTGAAGGGAAATGTCTATTTAGGGGGGGCGCCTGTCACCCAATTTCCGAAAGAGATATCAGTCGGTGGCAAAATTTATCAGTAATAATTGATCACGGGATCGCTCTATCGAACCATTCAGAAATAAAAGCAAACGTTTGCCAATTATTTTATAAATAATGAAATCTGAAAAACTGAATATTCTGGATTGGATTCAAAGAAGATATTTGAGCCAGAAACACGGAGACACAACTGATGTGCTTCTGGCAAATCTGTTACTAAATATTTACTTTAAAATCATTAGCTTAATGTTTTCTCTGAAGTGACTACTTCGACTTACCTTTCGCATTTGTTGTTTGCGATTGGTGGTAAAACCATTGTCTGCGGTTTCTGTTATTAGTCATATTTACCTCTCATTTTTCCAAAACGAGTAAGGTTGATATTTCGATTTTTAATACCGTCTTACTCTTCAATCAACTGAACTATACCTAACTGGAGATGACATCCTTATGACAGTTAAATAACAGTTCAGTGTCACATACCCTGGAAATAGACTTTTCAACAGAGCACTCACCGGAGTGAAAAAACTCAATGGAAAGCTCAGGGATTAAGGGCTGGAGATCGCTTAAGATGGGAATCGTACTGCACCTTATTTAACGGACTAAGGCAATCCACTTTTCTAATGACTTATCACCATCTTATTCACATCAACCAAAATCAATATAAGAGCCTCAGATGCATTTTGCAACCATTATTTTAAATTATTTTTTTGACCCAGATCATGTTTTTCCACTTCCAGAAGCAGTTTTCCAGCATGATAACCCGCTCTCTGCTACGCCAATGCTCCACAACAGTAACAATCTGTTTTTCCTGCATAAAAAGTCCATCACAAAAGAGTTGTCGCATCCAACCCCAGGGTATAGGGACAGCATTGAGAGCAGCAGAACATTGGGAAAACCACTGACTTTATCGGCATGGATGTCGCAAAATAGAGACCAAATTGTGATTGACTCACCCACTCACACTGTTAACATATTTTTTACAACTCAACGTGAGGCTGACCGAATGTCTATTCATAGCATAGCGTTAGAACAAGCAGTTGATGTCCCAAAAACATTCCTGTTTCAATTGCTCTCCGATCACGACAATCTCGGACGGTTCTTCAGTGCCGACTATTCACTCATCAAACAGGGGAAGCCCGAAATCAACGGCATTGGTGCCGTGAGAGAAGTCAGCACCGGCCCTTTCCGTTTTCAAGAGCAAATCATTGATTACAAAGAAAATGAGCACCTACACTATAAAATTATCCAAGGTGCGCCGGTCAATGAGCACGGCGGATGGGTCCGCTTTGAAAGCCTGAGCGCCAATAAAAGCTTGGTTCACTATCGCATCAAATTCTCCCCGAGCGTTCGCGGCACCGGGTGGTTAATCAAACTTCTGTTGGAAAACAACATCAGGAAAGCCCTGTCGAATGTTGCCGTGTATGGCGAATCCACTTGGCAGCAAAGGAGCCCTTAGCCGTCCGAGGGTCAGATATTGGCCAGTTCCGAATCCCCTGGAAAAACACCATCACCTGAAGACGCGCCTTTGACTCACCGTTGCTTTCTTCGGTGACATGATATTGTCAATTCCCCCACCTATGATTGGCCGCACATATACAGCATCGCTGCGATTGAGCATAACTTTAATCTTACCGATTGCATCTCCGATATGAAAAAGATTTAATAAAAGCGATTTACATCGGCTCGATGTAAGCTATCAAACGAGGATCATCCATGAGACACCAACCACTGCTGACCACTGAACGACTCATCCTAAGGCCCTTCCAGCTCTCAGATGCACCGAAAGTCCAGCGGCTCGCCGGCCATGAGCAGGTTGCAAACGGCACCATTAACATTCCTCACCCATACACAGACGGCATGGCCGGACAGTGGATTGGCAAACACCTGGCCGGTTGGCAGAGTGGGCAATCCGCGATTTATGCCATCACCCTTAAAATGGACTACCAGTTAATTGGCTGTGTTGGCTTACACAATATCTGTGAACGGCGCGCGCAACTCGGTTACTGGCTGGGTGTGCCGTTTTGGGGGCAAGGGTATTGCACCGAAGCAGCCAAGCGCATAGCAGTGTTCGGATTTAAGCGCTTGGAGCTGGATGTGATCTACGGCCAACACTTTCGTCGCGACCCAGCTCCCGGAAGGATCCTGAAAAAGATCGGCATGGATCATATCAAGACCAAACCCGATGCGACTCGAGCCCATATGATGACCGAAGATCTCGAATATTATGAACTCAAAGCTCATGTAGAAGCCTGAACATTCCCTTTTGGCAAGCACCGATCAGTCAATGCTCAGGTATCATGGTGCTTTTATTCTCATTTGTAATACACTACCGATTAAAATATTAGTTGGTTATGAGAACAGTATCTGTGACGCGTCCGACTCTGCTGTGTAATCATTTTTCGCATTCATAAATCATACATAATAATATCGTATCTGAGTGCAATTTCATTGAAAAAATAAGATGAAGATGATTATTGGCGATAACCCTTCTATACAGTTTAGTAATCACTTTTGTCTATTTATTATCAAATATTCTCACCCGCATTATTTATATGAACAGAATGTGAACAAGATAACACAACATGAAACAAAGTGTTATCTGACAAATTAATCAAAATTACACATACTTTTTTTGGTTGACGCTATACTGAAATTAGTGAGCAAGGATGGAAAGTCGTTTTTACCAAAGTAAGCTGACCGAATATCCTCCGTTTGAGCTCTCTATATTTATTCTGGCCATAACGTACTGATAGAAAATAAAAATAAAAAAATCACTATTTAGTTTGTAATATTTATACTGACGGCTGGTCTTATATGGCGAATGGGTACATCAATGCACATATAACAACAAGGCTATAGCCGCAGACTCACGAGGTGAAGAATATGTCTAGCTTAAAAGTACTTACTGCTACTGCTGCCATTCTTATGTCAACTTCAGCCCTGGCGGATATCCGGGTTGCAGATACGCATAACGGGGCATGGGTCACTGTGACTGAAAACGGCCAGCCCGCAGCGAATGCATCTGTTTCTGTTGCCAACGTTCCACAACAGAAAAAAACCTATCAAACCGATGAAAACGGTCGGGTCTTTATCCCATTGACTATTGAGCAATCTCGCTCTGTTAAATATAAAGCCAAAACAGAAAGCGGTCGTGAGTCAAGCCGTTTCGCTTTCCACTCTACTAACCGTTAACTCTCTTTCAAGCCCTGCTCTGCAGGGCTTTTTCTTGTCGAGAGCGATTCAACTAAGAGCTCCTGTTAAGATCCCGAACCAACAAGAAAGCCAGACCAAGAATCTGTAAAAACAGCGCCAAATTTCTCAATCTTGAAATTGAATTCATCTTGTTTTCATGAGACTGGGTCAATGCTAAATTCTGAATATAGAGCTGGTTGATTTTATTTCGGTATTCACGCTGGTTGTCATTCATCCCCTGCATGATTGCCGGAACGTCAACCGTCGACAAATTTGATATGTTGATATTTAGCCAGTCATGTACCTCTGTAACAACTTGCTCTTTCACTGTTTGAGGAAGCGGTTGTTCATTCCCTTCTGATAACGACACCAATAACAAGATCAACTCACGTTTTCTTTCAATCGTCTCGACCTGCTGCCATGTCAGTTCAATTAACTTCTCGTGACTCTCCTGCTGCTGAAGAATTGCATTAGCCTCTCGATTTATATTATCGATAGAAAAGTTGGTCAACAATGCCGAGATAATGTTCAGCACCAACCCGGTCGCAACAAAGATCCACACCGGCACACGCCACCTTCGCATCTCAAACTCCTCTTCAGGGCTGTCGATTTGAATTCATAGTATGGTCAATCCCGTTGGAATCGTCGGTTTCTCCCCCCACTCTCGCCGGTTGTAGATCGATCTCTCTGTCTGTTTTTACCTAACTATCAACAAAGCAACATATTTTTTTGGTGAACTATTTCCTTTATGGCTACGTTTAAATGGTCTGTTTCAGGAGGAAAGTGTGCAATGGATAACCAACTCATCAAAGCAACACGTACGCTGTGGTTGACCGGAGACAGAGCGGATCTCAAACGTCAGGAGCTAAAAGATGCCTTTAACTACACCTGGCGTCTGTACGAATCCCTTTTTGAAGTAATCAACAATGAAGCGGCTTACTACAGTAAACCTGAACCTCTACGCCATCCGCTTATTTTTTATTACGGTCACACAGCCGTCTTCTATATCAACAAGTTAAAACTTGGTAAATACATCGATCAACGGATTCATGAACATTTCGAGTCCATGTTTGCCATCGGCGTGGACGAAATGTCCTGGGACGATCTTGATAGCAGGCATTATGACTGGCCGGCGGTTGCTGACGTCAAAGCCTACCGCAAACAAGTCGCGTCGCTGGTAAACCGCTTTATCGACACCATGACGCTCAAGCTGCCCATTACCGCAGACGATCCGGCCTGGGTGATCCTCATGGGGATTGAACATGAGCGAATTCATCTCGAGACTTCATCGGTCATCATTCGTCAGCTTCCTCTCAGTGATGTGAGCCCCCATCCGGACTGGCAACCCTGTCAGGACTACGGGATCCCCGCTGAAAACCAACTGCTGTCTGTCGGTGGCGACACCATTACCCTGGGTAAACCAGAATCCGCCCCGACTTACGGCTGGGACAATGAATATGGCGAGCAGCGCTTTCAGGTCGACGATTTCAAAGCATCAAAATATTTGGTGTCCAATCATGAGTTTATGGTATTTGTCAAAGATGACGGCTACCGTCAGCCCCGTTACTGGAATGACGAAGGCAAAGCCTGGCTGGCCTATACCCAGGCGACCATGCCGCGTTTTTGGCGCTGTCGGAACGGGCAATGGTTACAGCGTAACTTAACAGAGGAAGTGCCCCTGCCGCTGAACTGGCCGGTGGAAGTCAATCAGCTCGAAGCGAAAGCTTTTTGCAACTGGAAAGCTGAACAAAAGCAATCCAGTATCCGCTTACTGACCGAAGCAGAATGGTATGTACTGCGCCAATGTATCGAAGAGGATTCCCCGGCCTGGCAGGAGCCCCCTGGAAATATCGAACTGGCCTGGCACGCTTCCTCCTGCCCGGTTGATCGCTTTGAGCATGGCGGGTTTTACGATATTGTCGGCAATGTCTGGCAATGGACTGAAACTTGTATCGACGGCTTTCAGGGCTTTGCGGTGCACCCGCTCTATGATGACTTCTCAACCCCAACCTTTGATGGCAAGCACAACCTGATCAAAGGCGGCTCCTGGATCTCCACCGGCAACGAGTCGCTCAAATCGTCCCGCTATGCATTTCGTCGTCACTTCTATCAGCACGCTGGCTTCCGTTATGTTGAATCCAGTCAGAACCCGGAAACTATGACGACGCTCAATATCTATGAAACCGACGAGCTAATTTCTCAGTATCTCGAATTTCATTACGGAGACGAGTATTTCTCAGTCCCCAACTTCTGCCTCAATGGCGTAAAGCAGTGCCTGCAGGAAATTCAGCTCACCCATCAGGCCAAAGCACTGGATATCGGCTGCTCGGTCGGTCGTGCTTCCTTTGAGCTTGCCAGACACTTTGAACACGTGGATGCAATTGATTTCTCAGCGCGCTTTATTCAGCAGGCCTACAGCCTGACGGAGCAAGGCGAAAAACGCTACACCATTCGTACTGAAGGGGATTTGGTTGAGTTCAAAAGTATTACTCTGGATGCACTTGGCTATGCTGGTATCGCCAACCGAATCAATTTCGTGCAGGGCGACGCCTGTAATCTCAAACCGCAGTTCAGCGGGTATGATTTAGTCTATGCCTCAAACCTGATTGATCGCCTCAACGATCCGAAACAATTCCTCGCCTCGATCCACCAGCGGATCAACCACGGCGGCTATTTGGTTGTGGCTTCGCCTTATACCTGGCTAGAAGAATATACAGATAAAGCCAAATGGCTCGGCGGAATCAAGGTCAATGGTGAAAACTTCACTACGCTGGACGGCCTGACAGAAACCCTGATCCCACACTTTGAACTGGTTGCAGTCAAAGAGATCCCATTTGTGATCCGCGAAACCAAGCGCAAGTTCCAGCACAGCCTGTCTGAGATGACGATCTGGCGCAAACGCTAATCTTGGCTATGCTGTCACATAATGCTACTGTACTGCCCCCAACGGCAGTACAGAGCATCATTTCGTGAAAACACCTTGTGTCGCAAAATGTAAAAACAACGAAGGCATCTGCAGCGGCTGTTTTCGTACCATGGTCGAAATCACTGAGTGGCGCCATATGGATAACGACAAGCAAGCCCAAACCATTGACGAGATCCGCGGCACACAGTCAACCCACACCTGCACTCAATGCGGTAAACCGGCCTTTTGTGATATCAGTGCGGGCAAGTCCAGCTGCTGGTGCTTTGAGATCAGCCGCAGGGATACCTCCGGTCTCGACACCAAAAGCACCACTTGCCTGTGCCGAGCCTGCCTGTCGCAACTTCCCCTGCGCGACCATTAAAGCACAGCCCGGCTGAATCCAGCTCAGCTGAACGCAGCCCGGCTGAACTCATTACCGGCTCAACTTAATCAATCGGAATATCAGTCGCATAGGATGTCGTATCAGCATTTCTATGTCTGGCTTGAGTTTCTCTTTTCAAACCCTATAATCGACTGGTCTCCCATCACATACTGAACCAAATGCATAAACTTTCTCGTCTGGCTCCAATTATCCTCCTGCTGACGCCGCTGGCATCAGCCGTGCCGGTAAACGTATTGCCGGACAATGAAAAGCTGTGTATGGAAACGGTCAGCCGGCTTCTGGCGCGCCAGCAAGCTATCTTCAGCAACCATCAGGCCGATCCCAATATGCGCCGTTTAGCCGAACGGGCCATTGACACAACTAGGGAAGCATTTGCGGAAAACGAAAGTTACTGCCAGGCCCAGCAAGCACTCCAGGCGTATGAATCCAGTGCAGATAAAGACGACAGCTTCCACCAGCGCCCGGGAGAGGTGAACTACTTCGGACGTGGCAATATTTAAGCTGCTCGCTGTCTTATCAGCGCAACCTGGCGGTCAATCAGATAAGCTATGATTAGCAGATAAGGCTGTATCGGGGAGAAGAACCAATGCCTATCAAACCTTGGCTGTGGACAGGGCTCATCTGTACAGCGGCTTTGTTCGGGTGCGAAGAAGAGGTCACGGCCGGCTTTACCGTCAGTGATCTGCAAGACAGCTGGGTGCTGAGCAAAATTGACGGCAAAGACATCGCGATCACCGAGCCTCGAAACCCGCCGGGCATGCAAATCGATACCAACCTCAAAGTAGCCGGTTTCAGCGGCTGTAATCGCTTCTTCGGCCAGGTCGAGCTCACCGAGA
The DNA here is from genome assembly GCF_024380015.1 of Photobacterium atrarenae. Lineage (NCBI taxonomy): Bacteria > Pseudomonadati > Pseudomonadota > Gammaproteobacteria > Vibrionales > Vibrionaceae > Photobacterium > Photobacterium atrarenae. Next base: position 1,371,532 of record NZ_CP101509.1, on the reverse strand, counting down.
AAAGTAAATTCCGGATCACCGCAATGGGCACCACCAAAATGGCCTGTATCCAGAACGAACTGGCGACGATCGAATCGACCATGACCAAATCGCTGCAAAAGTGGAACAGTATTGCGCTGGAAAATAACATCCTGACGCTGACATCCGAGCAGCATATCCTGACTTTTACCCCGGGTGAGCTCTCCGTACCCGATACGCCACAGTAACCTCCGGGGGCACGGCATGAAACTGAGTAAACGCAAAGCCAGGGTTCTCCATTCTGCCATTGATGCCTGGGAAAAAAGCGCCCAGATCACCCCCGAGCAGGCCCAGCAGCTGCGCCAAAGCTACCAGATCGTGGGCTTTGACTGGCGCCTGTTGGCCGTTTACTCCTTCTGGATTGCGATTTCCAGCCTGATCATTGCCGTCGGTGTGCTGCTCGCTGATGACTACCTGCTTGCCCTGCTCGCACAAATCATCGATACCCCAGCCAGTGTCCTGGCACTGCTCAGCGCAATCATCGCAGCGACTTGCTATATTCTCGGCACGCGGCGACGGGCGCAATACCCCGAAAAGAATATCAGCAATGAGGCGACCTTCTTCTTCGGGGTGTTCATGACCGCGGTAACCGCTGCCTTCCTGAGAGAAACCAGCTGGATTGGCTATCGGTATGATGCCCAGCTCTTATTGCTGCTCACCCTGGTCTACGGTATCCTCGGGATTCGCCTGAGCTCCATTCTGATCTGGCTGTTCGCCCTGATCAGCTTCGGGGCCTGGGAAGTAGTTCAAACCCACGATCTGGCGAGCCCTGAGGGGTATTTCCTCGGCATGAATCAGGCGCTGCGGTTTATTTTCGTCGGGATCGCTGTGCTTATCGTGAGCCAATTTGCCAAGCGACAGGCTCGTTATCAGTACCTGAGCGAGCCCACCCTGTTTGTCGGCCTGCTCTACCTGCTGAGCGCCCTATGGCTGCTGTCGATCTTCGGTAATTACGCTGATGCCACCGTATGGGCGGATATCCCGCAAGTCACCCTGCTACCCTGGTCCATCCTCGCCGGGCTGATCTGCTTAGGCGTGCTCTACATCGGCATTCGGTTTGACAGCCCCCTATGCCGGAGCTTTGGCATCACCTTCCTGCTCATCAATCTCTATACCCGTTTCTTCGAATACTTTTGGGAGTCGATGCATAAAACCATTTTCTTCGCCATTCTTGCCCTCAGTTTTTGGCTACTTGGAACAAAAGCAGAAAAACTCTGGCAGCTCGGGCAGGAGCTTCAGTCGGAAAGTCACAAACACTGACGCCATCGGTATTTATCCGAAAAAATCATCGAATATTCATTGGTTAAATCAATCAGCTTGGTATTATGGACCCTTCATCCGGCCCAAGCCCGATAGGGAGAATTACAATGAAAAAACTGCCACTGATCACTGGCTTACTGGCGGCCGCGCTGCTTTCCGGTTGCTCTGACGATGAAGTGGGCGATGTCAGCCTCGGTCTGTTTACCACCAAAGATATCAAAATCCAGACCTTCAACGATCCGGAAGTTGACGGCGTCACCTGCCATATCAGCCATGTGAAGGCCGACCTCGATTTTGCCGATCCGTCCGACATGGGAATTTCATGCCGCCAGACCGGCCCGATCACCATGCCGATGATGGACAATGTTGACCGCTCCATCAACGGTGAAGTTATTTTCAGAGCTTCGAAAAGTTTCCTCTTCAAGACCCTGAAAATTCGCCGTATCTACGATGAAAAGAGCAAAACCCTGATGTACCTCTCCTACTCCACCAAGGAAACCCAGGGCAGCTACAAACACTCGCTCTCAACAGTCCCGCTGTATGGCTCTGAAGCCTGGACGGCGCTAACTGCCAAAGAACAAGCCGAGCAGTAATACAAGCCAGCCACTGGCTAACCGATACCAAGAAGCGCCTGAAATCAGGCGCTTCTTGGTTAGCTTAACTCGATCCGGCTGGAACCTGCGGCGGCATACCCCGTTGCCTGCTACGGCGCTGCAGCAACCAGGCGATACCGCCATAGACTATCGCTTGCCCCCACAACTGTAACCACAGATGCAAAACCTGATGGAACTCGGCCCCCATCTGGTTTAAGCGCAAAAACGCATTCACCGCCGGCGTGGCCGGGATCAGCTGAACCAGGCTCTGGATCGGCACCGGAATCATCGACGACGGCCAGATAAAGCCAAGCGAAAAAATCAGTGGGATCGAGCTCAAGAGCACGACAACGATCGCCAGCTCACGGCGAGGTAAGAGATGACCGAGGATCATCCCGAAGCCTATCACCGCCAACAAAAACGGCAGCGTCATCGCCAGCAGATCAGAGACCGTCGCCAGACGGCTGATGTGGTAATAGGTAAAACTAAAGCCAAAGTAATACATCACCAACGGCAAATAGATCACCACGAAGATCAGAGCGCGTACCAGTACTAATTGCCAGGCCGGCGCCAGTTGCCAGTAGTTTCGCTGACCCGCCGCCGGCGCTAGCGTCCGCTGGCCACAGCCTAGCAGCGATACCGCGATCAACAACGTCTGGTGCAGGACCAGGACAAAAACTGCCGGGACAATGTAGTCGATGTACCCCATTGCGGGATTAAACACCGGTTGTAGATTCAGGTGGATCGGCGTGTGCTGCTGCGCTGCCAGCGCGATATTCTCACCAGACATCACCATCCGCACCACTTTCGCCTGTGCCCCGAGTGTGTCGGCAGCTTGCGCCAACCCTTCCACCACAGTGCCATAAACCAGAAAGTATGCTGCATCACCAGCAAAAGCCAAAGTCGGTGATTTGCCCAGCAGCAAATCCCGGGCAAAGGATTCGGGGATCACCAATAACCCCTGGACCTGTCCGCGATTCATCATGGCTTTAGCTTCGGCCATCCCGGCGGCACGGTGCGTCAACGCCACCTGGGGCGTCGCATCCACCATTCGCTCCAGCTCGCGGCTGAGCTGGCTCTGATCCAGATTCACCACCGCCACCTGCTGCTCCCGCGGCAGCTGATTGGTATAAGGCAAGGGATAAAGAAACGAGTAAATCAGCACCCCGCCAAACACCGTAAACAAGATCGACGGGTTGGTGAAGATCGCTTTCAGCTCCTGTTGAATCAATTCCCGCCAGCTCATGCTACCCCCTCCTGCCGATTTGAACCTGCGGCCAGCTTCCTGGCCTTCAACACGGCCAGACCAAGCAGCAGCAGGAAGGCAGCCAACGCCAGCAACTGTGGTGTCGCTTCACTCAAGTGCTGACCGTGGTTCACCTGATGCAACTGCACATCCAGGTAGTGGGTCACCGGCAACGCCGAGCGCCAAACCTGCGCCAGCAGCGGCATATCGGTGGCCGGAAACGTCACCCCGACAAACGCAAAGGCCGGCGCAGTAAATCCCGCCGCCAGGCTCATGGCCCGGGTCGTATCCAGGGTCGCCAGATACAGCAAGGCACCAACACCCTGACAGGCCAGCACCGTCAGCAGCTGCGCTCCCCCCAGTACCAGCCAGCTCCCGTGCATCGGCCAGCCCAGTACACCGTACAGCGCAACCAAAAACAGCAAGCCGTGCATCCACAGGATCATGGTGTAAGGCAGCAGTTTTCCGAGTAAGCGCCTGCACGGTGCTGGTTTTAACCAGGTTTGCAACGATTGCTGACGATCATGCGCGGCCAGCACCATGATCGTGGTGATCACCATCAGGATCTGCCACATCGCCGGTACAGCCCCCGCGACCAGAAATTGGCCATAGTGATTGTTGCTGTTATAAAGCGGCGTGATCTGGGTGCGGATCGGCACCGCTTTCCCGAGTGCCTGGCTCAACACCGCATTCCCTTCCGCCAGATTCATCAGTGTATCGAGCTGGGCGTTTAATGTGCCTTGTGCCTGCATCATGGCAGACTTCACCAGCTTGGCGATCAGAATGAACTGGCTGTTATAAAACGTAGTGATCTCCGGCGTATGTCCCAGCAAAGCCTGCTTTTCCAACTGCGGCGCCAACACCACCAGTGCATAAATGTCACCGCTGCGCAAAGCTGCACTGCCCTGCTCAACCGATGGAAAAGCGCGGGCCACCGCCAGTGCCGGGCTGGCATCGTAGTAGCGCACGGCCTGGCGTGACAGCCGGCTCTGATCCAAGTCAACCACCCCGATTGGCAAATCCCGGGCGATCCCGGCGGAAAAGACCGCCCAGACCGACAGAAACAGCAGCGGCGGCACCCAGCTCAGCAGCGCTTTGAGCCAACCGTCGGCGGCCAGCACCTGCCATTCACGACGTAAGCTTTGAGATAAGTGCATCATCATTACTCAACGAGCACGCTCATGCCGACTCGCAATCCATCGATCGGTTTCACCGGGCGCGCTTCAACTTCAAAGGTGCGCATATCAAAGCCCTGCGCCGGATCCGTGGTGCGCCAAGTTGCAAAATCGCCCATCACAGCGACATGGCTGACGGCAAAGGCATATTTCTGATCGCCCAGGGCCGGGATCCGGGCCTCAAACTGCGCGCCGGTGCGATAATCTTTCAGCTTGTCTTCACGAACATGGAACACCGCCCAGGCATCGTTCATGTCCACCACACTCACCACCGGGAACCCCTGCGGTGCCAGCTCGCCGGCATGCAGCAGAATCTCCGCCACCTCGCCGTTGTGCCAGCTTTCAATCTGGGTATCGGCCGCATAGGCTTCGACCTCGGCAACCGCACCGGCTGCCATCCGGGCTTTCTCAGCCGCGGCCCGCTTGGTTTCCACCCGGGCCCCTTCTCTGGCCATTTCATACATTTGATAGGCTGCACGCTCGGTATAGCGGGCCGCCTGCCACTGGGCGTACGCTTCATCGCGTTTTTGCTCGGCCACCACCCCTTCTTGATAGAGGTTATCGACCCGCTGGTAGGTTTTCCCCCGCAGCTCAGCGGCGGCTTTGGCCTTGCGCCAGGTATCTTTCGCCGCTTCAATTTCCTGGCTCCGGGCCCCTTTCTCGGCCTGTTCCGCCATCGCACCGGCGGCTTGCTGACCGGCTTTGGCCTGCTCCAGCTTGGCATCCAGCTCCGGGCTCAGCAGGGTGAAAATCAGATCGCCACGCTGGATCTGATCGCCTTTGCGCACCATGACTTCCTCGATCCGGCCAGCCACTTTCGAAGAGATATTGTATTGCTGGGCTTCAATCTGTCCCTGCATCCGCTCCGGCTGGGGTTGATAAGCCTGCCAGAAGGTATAGCCGAGCCAGCCCACCAACGCCGCAGCCGGGATAATGACGGCAAATGCCTTCGATTTACTCATGATTGAACCTCGACACCCTGAAATTGTTGATATTGATTGAAGCGGTTGATTTCGCCACTAACGGCCAGCAGCCGTGACAGGGAAATTACATACTGATACGCCGCCGCCGAGCGCTGGGTCCGGACACTGGCCAGGTACAGTTCGGCATCGACTACATCAAGCGACGTCGACAGTCCCTGGCTGAACGCTTTCTCCCGCATCCGCAGATTTTCACTCGCCAGAGACAGGCTTGAAGCCAGGCCCTGGTATTCTTCCAGCGCCTGCATCGCTTCGCGATAAGTTTTTTCCACCAGCACCGACAGATCCTGCTCGGCCTGGGCTCTGAGATAATTAATTTGCGTCACCGCACTGTGGGCAGCTTTGACCTTGTCAGAACGACCGGAGCGATCCAGCAACGGAATATTCACCCCGACACCCACCGCCCAGTCCGGTGCGGTTTTGGCAGCCAAAGAGTCATCTTCATGCAGACTGTAATTCCCGTAGAGATACACTTCCGGGTAGTACTTGCCTTTCTCGACATCGATCAGCCCTTTGGCCTGACGGCTTTTGGCATCCAGGATTTTCAAGCCCGGATAATCCGCCAGCGTTTTCTCGATAAAAGCAGTCATCGGCGGCAGCGATTCATTGGTAAACAGTCGCGTGGCAGGCAGCACCGACTCAGTAGATTTGAGCATTTTGGTCAGCGCAACCTGGGCAATTTCCATATCCCGCGCTGCTTTCTGTCGCTCGACTTTGGCCTTGTCATACGACGCTTCGGCCTGCAGACGCTCAACCTTGGCAATCTGCCCTTGCTGCTCCAGCTTCTTGGCATGCTCAAAATGCTTTTGTAGCCCCTGCTCCACATCAATCCGGGTTTGCAGCACATGCTGGGTCATCGCCACGCCGAAATAGAGCTTAGCCAGATCTTCAAACTTGCCCTGCTGCTTCATCGCCAGCAGATAACCGGCTTCGTCGCGCTGCCCTTTGGCGATATCCTGCGCCGCACTGATACGTCCGCCGGTAAAAATCGGCCAAATGGCCCGCAAGGAGCTGGTGAACACATCGCGGTCCGTTAGGCGTGAAGTGAATAGCTGATCGATCTGTGCCGGATTGATCCCGGCCAACTGCGCCAGCCCAGCAATCGCATCACCAGCCGGCATGCTTTCGGTAATATCCGAAGGCTTGATTTCTATCGCCTTATCCAGCCGGGTATAATTAGCACTCGCCGTCACTTGCGGCAGGTACATATCCCGGGCTGCTTCCTGCAGATAACGGGCACGATCAACATTGGCTCGTTCAGCGGCCAGGGCATCATTCTGGCTCACGACCGCTTGCCAGGCATCGCTGAAACTGATCGGGTGTTGTGCAACAGGTGCTGTCACTGGTGGTTCCGGGGCCACAGACGTAGAAGTCATGACTGACGCGCCGGCTGGCACGAATGATGGGGCTGGTGCCGCTGTACTCAACGTCGGCAGTGTCAGCAACACCGCATAACAACCGAGCACCACAATCGGATTTCTTTTCATTCTTATTTCCAACAGGCCGAAAAGGTATTTATCTGGCCGTCAATTCTAGAGCAATTACTCTACAATTCAACCAAACCCGAACATTCATCACGATTTTATCGTGCCAGCGTCATCAGCACGATAAAGCGCATTCCAGAACCGGCAGCCTGCCGTACAAGAAAAAGCCCGGAAGCAAGCTTCCGGGCTCTGGGTTTATCATTTTGAGTGCTCTGACACTTTTGTTATCGATACTTCAGGCAAAGTGCCCGACAGGGACCTAACCAATCTCATCAAACTGACACGGATTCAAGCCTGTGACAGGGTGGGCAACCGTACTCAGTCCAATGTGTCCAACGTTGTAAAATCTAGCGTTGTAAAAACGGTGCCATCGCGGCAAACAACTGGTCGATTTCTGCAGTGGTGTTGTAGTGCATCAGGCCAATTCGGATCACGCCGCCATCGTCCATCACACCCAGCTGCTCACACAGCCCTTGTGCATAGAAATGACCATTCCAGACGCACATATTCTGTTTGCCGAGATGCACCGCCACATCACCCGGCGTCACCCCGTCAATACGGATGGCAAACGTCGGCGTCCGCTCATGCAGGCGCTCCGTCTCAGTGATCCCGTACAGGCGAATGTTTTGGTACTGTGCGACGCAGGCCAGGAAGTGACGGCTCAGCTCGGCTTCGTGCTGCTGATATTGCGCGTAGCTCTGTTGCAGGCGCTGACGCAAACCGGTCCCCGCCTCCCCCCACTGGGCAAGATACTCAACCGCCGCCGTAAAGCCGGCCAGCGCTTCAAAGCTTTGTGTCCCGGTCTCAAAACGACCCGGTCCCTGGTTGGTGGCCGGCTCGACTTTATAAGGGCGCAGGGTATGAAGCCACTGCGGCGCAATATAGGCGATCCCGACATGCGGACCGAAAAACTTGTAGGCTGAGCAGGCCAGAAAATCACAGTCCAGCGCTTGAACATCAACCAGCGCGTGCGGCACGTAATGCACAGCATCAATATATACCTGCGCCCCAACCTGATGTGCGGCCTCAATCACCCGCTGTACATCCACCAGTGAGCCGGTGGTGTTCGAGGCATGCGTCACCGCAACCAGTCGCGTTTTAGGGCTCAGCAACGAGATCAGGTGATCGTAATCCAAAGTACAGTCGACTTCGTTAACCCGCACCTGATGCACCACGGCACCTCTGTCTTCTGCCGCCTGTTGCCAGCTCGAGACGTTGGAGTAATGCTCCAGTGCGGTGACGATAATTTCATCGCCCGCTTGCCAATCGCGACTAATCGCCCGGCTGAGCTGGAACGTCAGCGAGGTCATGTTGGCCCCGAAGACAATATTCTCGGCTGATGGTGCGCCCAGCAGTGCCTGGGCGGCACTACGTGCCTGAGCCACGACATCTACCGTCTTTTCACTGGAGAAGAAAGCACCACCCAGATTTGAATTATAGTGACCCAGATAGTCAGTCATCGCATCCAGCACCGGCGTCGGTACCTGCGATCCTCCCGGACCATCGAAAAAATAGACCGGCTGATCGTTGACCTTCTGGTTCAATGCCGGGAATGCGTCACGAACAGCTTCAGGCGTGAACGGCATGTTTAAGCTCCTTGGCAGTCAGTACAAACAGATCCAGGTATCCCTGTTCATCTTGCTTCACCGCTTTAATCGGGCGAGCGTTGTGCCACAGCTGACTATCATCAAGCAGTGCCACTTCCCCTTCCGCCAGGGCCATGCTCAAAAACGGCAGCTCAGTCTTGTCTTTGTAGACGAGAAACTCGCCACCCTCGATGTTGTGACGACCTATGCCGATCACGGCCAGGTGATCGAATCCGTCCTGGTGAACCCCTTCCGGCGCCACCTGAGTTTCTTCATCAGTCGCTGAAATACGGATCTGGTGGATCTCGATTTCCTGCTCGTCATCCAGTGCGTTGGCTGCTTTAAAGATCTCGCACATTTCGCGCATCCCGTCGCTGCTGACAATTGCGTCTTCCAGCGGCTCGAAGCTGCGGCTGACATTACCCTGAAACGTATTGATATCGTCCGACTGGACAAACGCACGCGGTGGCAAATGTTCCACTTCCCCCTGCTTCAGCTTCACAATTGAGTAGCGACGCAAACGGTACTCGCCATCAGCGTGACCGGTTTTTGGCAGAAAATTGAAAGAGGCTGACAGATCGCTGACGGCCTTACCACTCAGCTGAGTTAGTTGAAGTGTACGTTCGAAAGAAGAATGCATAATCCAGTTCCTTGTGTAAAACACACTAAGTCCATGTCATCAGTGGGACGGTTACATAACACGCCAACTGATTTAACAATTAAGCTACAATCAGGATTAAACAAATCGGGTTCGAAGCCAAGAGCCAACAATTAAAATTTCACAAAACAAGAAAAATAAAGATAGATAAACCACAAGAAAACACAAAACCAGCAATAAACACCAGCAATTGAAATACACAGTCTCAATATCCAGTGATGTATTCTGACATCAAACTTAATGCTTTGATTTAAAAGAAATAATCAGGTCATTTCCAGCGTTTTTCCGAGGTCAACCTGGCAGAATTAAATCCTGTTTGTGATGAAAATCGCAACTTTGTGATTCGATAAATCAAATCAAACCGGAGTAAATAACCATGACAAAAACAGCAGACTCTGCTGTTTTTGTCATCAAGGGATTAGTGGTAGGCCGGACGCTCGACGGCACGATATTCATTGCCGCTTTTCTTGTAAAACGTGTTGTTGACGATCGCATAGGTGACCCCGGCGATCACCGCAAACGTCGCGATCTCCGGCAGGCGGGATTGATGATAATGCTTTTCTTTCACTACCACGACATCACGATGATAGTGGTGCTCATGTCGGTGATAATGGCGATGCTTATGGTGCTTATGCTTATGATGCTTATGTTTATGATGGCGATGCTTATGGTAATGATCGCCATGATGATGCCACTTCGCCTGAACCGTTGCCGGCAATACCACGAGGGTACAGGCGAAAAAACAAGATATGAATGTTTTCATCATGTTATCTTCTGACTGTATTTCTTTGCCGTCAGCATAACGATAAGATGCCCCGGTATGTCAGCTCGACGTAAGCCCTGTGTCAATCTTACATACACAATATGCATCAAACGGCACTCAGCAATTGACCGTTCTACTCACACCAAACAACCAGAAATGAAACTCATGTCACACCCCATTGGCCTCGGCTGCCCGCAGTTTACGATTGCAGCCTATATCGAAAATCGTCCGAACATGTTGAATTATCCGGCACTTACCGAACAGATTCCGCTGGTTGATGGCGAAATCCAAGCCATTAGCCAGGCATGCGGTAATGGCTGGCGTAAAGTGTTTAACGTCTATGCCAAGCTGTTGTATGCGCTGGATACCACCCTGTTCCCGTATGCCCTTACAGCACCGAGCTGGCAGGCCTACCGCGATCAGTTTCTGCTCCAGCAAGGCAGCCACACCGCCCTGCTGTTCAGCCCACCGCAGCTGTCCACGCCGGTTGACAGCAGTACCACCCCGCTCATCCGGCTCATCATGGGCCGCACGTATGCCAAACGGCTGATCACCGAGGGCAAGCTCACCGCAGAAATGCACTGGCTGGACCATGAGTTTGCAATCAATGCCGAGCACCGGGTGATCATCTGCCCCTATTTCGATTATCGCCAGCTCTCGAACATCAAAATTACCCACCTGGCTGAGCTGATGAAACAAATGATGCCGGGCATCGATTCAACTCTAAACGGAGACGAGGCCAGACTCAGAACTAATCCAGGCACATAACCACTCTGGCGTACTTCAACCGGTTGCTCAGAGAGGTTAATCGAGATGTATTATTCTTAAAGCTGTTGCCACAACCCACGACGCCGTCTGCCCGCGCAGGCGGTGTCACAGATTTCCCGGGTGAGGGCGTATGCAGACCGATCTGGCTCCCCTGATCTTCGAGTTGTGTACCATCATCATCAGCGCGGCCATTCTTGGCACGCTGTTTCTCTATGCTCGTCAGCCCATTATCCTGGCCTACATCGCTGCCGGGGTGCTCATTGGTCCTCAGGGGCTGAACCTGCTCCACAATACCGGTAATATCACCCAAATCGGCAATCTCGGCGTGATCCTGCTGCTGTTCTTAATCGGTCTAAACCTCCAGCCGAAAAAGCTGCCGCAACTATTCAAGGAAAGCTCTCTGGTCACCTTAGCTACCTGCGGTTTTTTCTTTCTGGTCACGCTAATCGTCGCCCTGATCTGCCTGTTTCCGTTGGGCGAATCCCTGATCATCGCCGCCGCGATGATGTTTTCCAGTACCGTGATCGGCCTGAAGCTGATCCCCACCACCACCCTGCACCACAAGCGCATGGGGGAAGTGATGACCAGCATTTTGCTGATCCAGGATCTGCTGGCCATCAGCGTGCTGATCTTTCTCAATATCGGGGATGGCAACACGATGCTCATTGCCTTCGGGATGATGCTGCTGAAGTTTGCCGGTCTTTGCCTGCTGGCTTATATCGGGGTTCGCTATATTATTCTGCCGCTGTTCAGCCGGTTTGATGTGATCCAGGAATACAGCTTTGTAATGACGCTGGCCTGGTGTTTCTTTCTCGCCGAGCTGGGGCACCAGGCCGGGTTATCGTATGAAAGCGGGGCATTTGTCGCGGGGGTGTCGATTGCTGTCAGCCGGGTGTCGCAGGTCATATCGATTCACCTGAAACCCTTACGGGAGTTTTTCCTGATCCTGTTCTTTTCAGCCATTGGCGCCCGGATGGATCTGTCCGCGGGCGATCTCCATACTTTACTCGGGGTCGGTTTCGGCATTGCGCTGGTGATGATCAAAGCCTGGGGATTCAACAAAGCCCTATTTCTGGCCAGAGAAAACCCGAGGATGAACCGCGAGCTAGGTGCCCGGCTCAGCCAGGCCAGTGAATTCTCTTTTCTGGTCGCCTATACCGCGACTAATAACGCGATGTTATCTCCGACAGCGACCCTATTTATTCAGACGGCGACCATCACCACCTTCGTGATCTCCACTTACTGGGTAGTCAAACGCTACCCGACCCCAATTTCAATCGACAACCACCTCAGGCAGGACTGAAACAAACCGGCGCGGGACGGCTCAGTTACGACAACTACCCAGCGAAGGGGTACGTGATCCGCGTAACAATCTGCTGCGGCACCACTTTGAGCGTAACCAGGTGAACCCGCTCCAGCGCCGAATCAGATGTGCTGTCGGCCTGCAGCCAGTGCTGAACATTTCGATAACCATGGTGAAGTGCTTCTGCCAGATCCCGGTTGTCCACCAACAGATACTCTCTCGGCGTGAGATAACTGCTGCGATTGGCCAATACAAACATTTGATCATCAAGGGTTTGCCGATCCAAGCTCTGCATCCCGGCCAGCACGTCCAGTGTTTCCCCCGCCACATTCAGATGCGCAAAGACCAGGCCCTGACGGCGCAGATTGGCTAACAGCTTGGTGTAATTGGCCTGGGTGAGCGGTGCGGTCAGCTCAAGGCTGTGCACTTTGCGCTCTTTCAGAAATACTGCCAGTATTCCGTCTTCAATCTGAAAATCCTGCCGTTGATCTACACAAATCACAGTCTGTTCGGAATAGAGCACAGTGCAATCATAGGCATCCGGCAAAGCTCGGACAGCTTCCGCCTTAAGCCCCAGCGGGAACTGTTCCCACAAGGGTGACTGGTAGGCCAAGGCGCTGACCGGAAATATGAGTAACAGCAGCAGCGCCGACGTGCGGAATCGGGAAAAGATTCGGAACATGTAAGTCATCACCCGGCAAACTGCCTTAAGCAACACTTTGGCGCTGGCACTGCATGTAGAAATGCTTCTCAGGCGTGATGTGGTACCACATATCAAATACCGCCTGATCCTTATTCAGGGTCGGTTTAAAGAAAATCCGGTATCCGGTGAGATCGCGGCGCGCCGCGTAGTCGAAGGGATCGGCATTGTGGGGATCGGTGATAATCTTGCGGCTCAGCTTGACCGGTGTCAGCATGTAATCTGCATCTTTCGCTACATAGCGATAGTCGACGAACAGTTCGTACTCAAGCTGAGATTTCTCGTAACGTGCCCATTCCTGTGACTTCACCGTACCATCGGATTTGAAGTCATAAATCACCCAGCTTTGCTCTTCCGCGCGTTCCTGCTGCGGGGTACATTGCCACTTTCCTGCAATGGCAGGCAAAGGCGAAGCCACCGCACTTCCCGAAACAAGCACGCCGGTCAGGATCGCAAATCGGTACATCCAACGGCTCATCGCCCTCTCCTTAAAACATAAGCACTTGGACAACAATAAATTAACACTGCCGCAAGCTGCAACAAAAAAGGAGCCGAAATCAGCTCCTTTCTCAATTTCCAGTCAATTTTGCCCCCGTATCAGCGGGCTAGCCTGCCTTGTTCGCCTTCGCAGGCGGACCGCTGTTCTCGGCGACTTTCTTCAGAATGGCTGAAATCGGTACGATCGGCCCCATCATGTTGATTCGCATCGGCGATCCGCCGGTACTGAAGTGCAGCTCAGAGGTTTCCGCCGAAGAGTAATTGTACTTATAGTTGAATTTACCGGTAGCAATATGCAGTAAATCAAACTCCTTCCGATGGCATGAAATAAATGCACGCCAGTACATCGCATCCAGGACTTCGCCGGGATGCTCCGCCCGAATAATAAATCGCCAACTTCCGTCCTCACCGTAGAAGTCGAGCGGAAAAGTATCTTTTATTTTTCTTTTGCTTAGCAAAGTAAACCTATCCACATCGCCTGACAGTCAGGGGGATTATGCAAGGATTACGTCAGAATGGAAGAGGAATGGAAAGAATTCAGAAAATTTTGACAAAACAGGTGGTTCGAGAAGTAATATCTTTGTAAAGATATCATAAAAAAATTACATTATCAGGCTTGTTTCAAAAGTTTCTTTGCCTATAATGCTGAAAACCGGAGCGTCTGCCAACGCTCCGGTTTTTTTGTGCCTGCTTTCCGGTGAAGGGAATGCTATCTGCCAATAGCCACCAAACCAGGAAGCAAAAATTCGATAGATTAAGGAAAGACTAATGCGTATCGAACAAGACTTGAAATTGGGTTTTAAAGATGTTCTGTTTCGTCCAAAACGTTCAACCCTCAAAAGCCGCTCTCAAGTTGAATTAACCCGCGATTTTACATTCAAGCATAGCGGCCGTCAATGGTCTGGTGTGCCAATTATTGCCGCCAATATGGATTCCGTGGGTAGCTTCGACATGGCGAAAGCCCTGGCGCAACACAAAGTCATCACTGCGGTCCACAAACACTACACCGTAGAAGACTGGGCCGGCTTTGTTCAGGACAATGACGCCAGCGTGCTGAGCAACGTCATGGTCTCCACCGGTACGTCTGAAGCCGACTTCCAGAAAACCAAAGACATCATGGCCCTGAGCGATGAGCTCATCTTCATCTGCATCGATATTGCCAACGGCTACTCCGAGCATCTGGTCGAGTACGTTGAAAAAGTCCGTGCTGCCTTCCCGGACAAAGTGATCAGTGCCGGCAACGTGGTCACCGGCGATATGTGTGAAGAGCTGATCCTGGCCGGTGCCGATATCGTCAAAGTGGGGATTGGTCCGGGCTCGGTCTGCACCACCCGCGTGAAGACCGGTGTCGGTTACCCGCAACTGTCAGCAATTATCGAGTGCGGCGATGCCGCGCACGGCCTGGGCGGCCAGATCATCGGTGACGGCGGCTGCACCTGTGCCGGCGACGTATCCAAAGCCTTTGGTGGCGGTGCCGATTTCGTGATGCTGGGCGGCATGCTGGCCGGTCACGAAGAAAGTAACGGCGACATCGTCGAGCAAAACGGCGAGATGTTCATGAAATTCTACGGCATGTCATCCCAGAGCGCGATGGACAAACACTCCGGTGGTGTGGCCAAGTACCGTGCTGCTGAAGGAAAAACCGTCCTGTTGCCCTACCGTGGCCCGGTGGAAAATACCATCCAGGACATCATGGGCGGCGTCCGCTCAACCTGCACCTACGTTGGTGCGGCGAAGCTCAAAGAGCTGACCAAGCGCACCACCTTCATCCGCGTTCGCGAGCAAGAAAACAACGTTTACGGGAAAGAGTAAGTTCGGTTTTTCTCGTAAGACCCAGTTCGAAGGCCGCTGCTCAGCGGCCTTTGTTATATATTTTCCTACTCTGAACAGCTTTCGTACACTGGCCCGCAAAGACGACATCACCCGGCGCGACTGGCAAGCCCAGAGTATTGAGCGCACCAAAGCTGAAAATTGCCCTGCCATCATCGCAGGCGAGCTGGAAGATGCGAATGGCAACTTTTAACCACTGATTTCAAGGAACCATATGAGTAAGCCATGGAGTAAGCTTAAGAAATCAATCGAAGCACTGTGGGAGCCGACTGCCGGGCTGCGGATTCATTGCAGTGTTTACCGCATGGGCAGCGCCCACGGAGGAACAGATTGCCCCAGGTACTGGATTGCCCAAGGCAAAACGATCATCTGGGATTACCCGAAAGATTTTCCTGCAGAGGCACAACCCGAGTACAGCGGCAAATATCCGTATACAAATGATGCATCAGATATCTCGAACCTGATCCGTGACTATATCGATACCCCGCAATCTGAGTTGATGACAAAGCTATTTGAAGACAGGTGGGGGCTGGCCGACATCCTGCGCTGCGCAGACAGGCGTATCGGACTAAAACGCCTGGAAAATACTTATTCAGAACAAAGATCGCCAGCAACAAACAAGATCCTAGATGCCAGGCGCAAAAGTCGCTGATGTTGAGTTCACTACATGCATCAAACGTGAGCAACGCAGATAATCGGACTTATCCCTTTATGCGGGATATTAGCGAAGAGGATGGAAGCGGGGTGAGGATTCACCCCGTGCTACTAGACGGGGTAATTATTTAATCAAGATCTGCTTCAATTTCTCTAAGTTTTCACCTGGTGACGCTTGCCAAATAGAAGCTTGTGCGCCAACCCGAGTTCCCATAGCCATTCCTGCCTGTTTAAGTTTCAAGAACTTGTAACTGTCAATTTCAGCTTAGAAATTTAAAAATTCCGCATCGGCTTGTGCTGGAATTAACACCTCAATATCTTCTTGGCCATGAAAAATCCCTTCAAATTCAGGATTCCAAATCTTAATTTGATTGATCCATCCTTCCAGTACCCGCTTAATTCGATAGTCTTCAGTTATCATTCGATACTTCTCCACCTCATCAGCATAATTTATCTGCGGAAGTTGGCAATTAATAGCTTTGCTAATTTGTTCATAAAGATGCTTCAAATGTAGTTCATCGATTAAATCAAGCGCTTGAAAATGAGATAATGGAACAGGAAGCTAATTTTTAGTTAACCCTGAGTGACAAAGGGAAATAGTAGGAATCTCCCTTATCCAACCAGCACCAAACTCAGTATAGATCCAAGGTCGTGTTAGCGCTGCTGGTGAATATAAGCCGATAGATATCGCTGCGTTACTAAGGTTTTATTTAATGGTCTGAATCCATTCATGGCCCCCCTGCAAACTATCAAGGTCAGAAGAAACAAATAAACTACATAAACCTAGGAAGTTTCGTTCTACATCGCTTTTAAAAACACCTGCAATTTCAGAATCAACTGCTGCGTGACTAACAAAAATAACCGGTTTTTGAACACTCATATCAAGACTCTTTATAATTAGTACACTAAACACCCAATGATGTTAAACCCGTCCGATTCAACACCTCCTGAAAACCCACCTGTGACGTGCCACAAAAGATACGCAACTGATCACATTTATGCACCTTTGATTATATGATTAACAACCCACACTTTGTGACAATGTCACTCGGTAAGAAAAGAGACACTCAAAGCCGTATCACCGCTAGATCTCGCCAATGGGAGGCTCAAGATATGGCTGACTGATTGAAAGGTCTACGGAATCCGGGAACTTCTCCGGAAAGTTCGTATTGCTATTTCGCTGACGATTCACCCCAGCAGCCGGACTGGGGTGAGTCTTTGCAGCTTAACCAACCTTCGATCCAGTCAAATGTCCGATGAACTGGTCACCTGATCGCTTATTCCGTGAGCAGAATCGGCTCTTGTGATGTTGCTAGTGCTTTCTTCAGCTTAAACGGTGCATAGACAAGCGCGCCAACCAGGAATAGACCCAGGTAGCCAATCAGCGGATAGAAAACAGCAACAAGCTGAGTGAACCCGGCGAAGCTGGCGACAAAGCCGACGCTAAGGGTGACGAAAATGAAAGTGTTGGCTTTAGGCGTCTTCATCGTGACGAAGCGTGCAGCAAACGCGTAGAACATGCTGACCGCCGTATTAAAAATCATCCCGAACAGAATGAAGGTCATCACGTTAGAGAGCGCCGGTGAAATCATATCGATGATTTTCAGCAACGGCATTGGGTAGCTGGCGACAACATCAATTTGAGAGAACAACGCCAGGTGACTCAGTACGATTAACACCCCAACGCCGGCCCCGCCTAAAAGGCCACCTAATTTTGCGACTTTCTCGTTCTTCTCGGCACCGCCCATGACCAGCGCCATGGCAGCTCCAACCGCAAGATTAAAAGAAACGTAGTTCACAGCTGAAACGAACCAGTGAGGCAACGTTGATGGCACACTTTCAGCAACAGGTGCCAGTTCATCGAACGAATTGTCCATCGTGATCACGCTGTAAGCACAGATAGAGATAAGCACCAGGATCAAAAAGGGTGTGATACTGCCAATCACAGCAATGACACGGCTCACATTCATCATAGCTGTCACCGCAACCAGCAAGGTCAGGACAACGCTGCCAACAAATGGCGGTAAAGCAAATTGCTGCTGCATCAGGGAGCCGGCACCTGCGATCATCACCACACCGACACCAAACAGGGTAAAGATGATCACATAATCCACGATAATGCCAACCACCCGACCACTGATTTGGTAAATCACTTTTTTATGAGACATGGTTTGCGTTCGAGACCCCAGCATGGTCAGCATCATCCCGAGATAGGCAAACAGGGCCGTCGCGATGATCGCAGCTGCCGTCCCCCAGTGACCAAAACTGGTGAAGTACTGCAGGACTTCCTGGCCGGAAGCAAACCCTGCCCCGACAATAATGCCGATAAATGCGCTGGCGATTTTAAAAACATTCCACATGCCGACTTTTCTCCTTGTTCACGAACATCCTGTTAATGGGATCGCTTGTTTTTTTAATTGTTTCAACGTGTTTCCTAATGGTTAACATAGGAAACACCATGAAACGTATTATTAACAAGTACCACGTGTCTGGATAAAAAGGCATATGCTGATGAAGTATATGTGATCGCTGGCTGAACCTTGATGAAGAGTTTTTAAAATGCTTGAAAATGCAATTAATAGCGTGTACAAATTCCCGCTTTTTTTACTTTGACTATAGCCAAAATGTCACCACATAAGAAAACTACAGTATAATTATTTAAAATCAATTGGTTAATATAATGTATTAACGTAGACTTAAAACAGCGTTTATATTTACTAAAACCTTACGATTCATAATTTAGAATAAATATTCACATTAACCATACTGGCAGAGCGTGTTTTACATTCGATGAACCAGAAACAAACATGATTGCCTGCGGCGACTTAACTGCAGTGCCGACGTTATCGGACGTTCCACCACACTTGAGTCACATACGAGCCTGACGAGCAGTTAACCTTGTAAGGATTTAAACCAATCCAATAACGATTCAGCGCTTGGCATGGGAGCGGTGGTTGGGGGCATCACTCCCCCTTACGAAATGATGTATGACAACCAGACCATGGCGGAAATCAGCGGTGAAGTCGTCTCGGTGGACAAGATCAACATGATGCATCAGATGCACCAAGGTGTTCACCTGACCGTAAAGACCGACGAGGATACCGTCTCCGTTCACTTGGGACCGGCGTGGTACCTTGAGAATCAAGATGTGAAATTCATGCCCGGGGACAAGGTGAGCATTAAAAGGTCCCGAATCACCTTTGACGAAGCCCCGACGCTGATCGCCTCTGAAGTTCGCAAGGGGAACCAGATCTTAATATTCCGTGACTCTTACCAGGATGGGCAACATGTTCGCAAAGCACCGCTCGTATGTTCTCGCCGGAAAAACGCATCCAAAAGCTCACGCTCCTGATGCGTGATTTGTGTTGAGAAGTTACTCAGCCGTTCAACTTGCCTTGCGATCGTCCATCCCTGAAACTCAATCACCTGCTGAGCTTATCGTATCTCCGCTTCTCCGCCGAGCTTGTCATCTCGAGCTCACCACTCAAGCTGCCAGTACCCAACCGAAACCCAGCGTTCAAACTTATACCCCACCCGCGCAAACTCCCCGACTTTTTTGAACCCCAGTGATTCATGCAAGGCGACGCTGGCTTGATTGGGCAGTGCAATCACCCCGAGTACATTTTTAATCCCCTGCGTTTTTAAGGTGTCGAGCAGCTTACAATAAAGCGCTTTACCTGCACCTTTCGCCACAATATCCGGCGCGAGATATATAGAGGGCTCGACGGTGTATCGGTAGGCGCTGCGGGGTTTCCACGAACCAGCATAAGCATAGCCCTGAACCTGGCCATCCATTTCGACAACCAGCCACGGGAAGCCCGATTGCTGAATATTGTGCACACGTTCAAGCATGATCTCGCTTGATATCAGATCTTCTTCGAAGGTGATGGTGGTTGATTCAATATAGTGGTTATAAATACGAACAAGGGCATCCATATCCGTATCCCGAACTTTCCGAATGATCATGCATCCTCCTTGATGGCTCACACGATCAACTATAGCTATTTGTTAAATCAGCGACTTGTTAAATCTATCATTTCATCTCACAACACGCCGCAACTTTCCGCTTGCGAGCTGTAATATTTCAGAAGTCAAAAGCCGCCCCCAACACAATGTCCTTTTCAACCACACCTGTATACAAAAACTTCCGCTGTAATTGTGCACAATATTGGTGATTTTTCCTCGCAAGCTGTAAAATAGCTCACACTTATGAATACCTGATGCTATCGGCTGCAACAAAGTTCAGTATGATGGCAAGCTTAGGAAAATGAAAAGGTTGAGGGTTATTGCTCCGATGGGAAGCCTTAAAAGTTCGATGAAACCAGCCACCAAAACCAAAAGTGCCGGTCAGTCTCAGGATGATGTCGTCTATTGCCACATTTTTGATGCCATTCTGGAGCAGCGCCTGCCGCCTGCAACCAAGCTCAGCGAAGAAGCCCTGGCTGAGATTTTCGGTGTCAGCCGGACCATTATCCGCCGTGCCCTTCTGCGTTTATCACTGGAGCAGGTCGTCGACATCCGCCCGAACCGCGGCGCCATGGTGGCTTCACCGTCGGTTGATGAAGCCAAGCAGATCATCAAGGCCCGTGAAGTGATGGAGCTGGCGATTATTGAGCTGGCAGTTGAGCATGCCACCAAAGCTCAGATTGATGAATGCCGCAAGCTGGTCGAGAAAGAGAACAAAGCCTTTGAACAAGGTGACTACGGCAGCGGCCTGCGCCTGTCGGGTGAGTTCCATATCAAACTGGCCGAAATGGCAGAAAATGCCCCATTGCTGGCCTTCCAGCGCAGCCTGGTGTCGCAGACTTCCCTGCTGATCGCCCAGTATGAAACCGGAAGTCACTCGAACTGCTCTCAGGACGAGCACAGTCATTTGCTCGATGCCATCGAGGCAGGCGATACCGCCAATGCACTCGCACTGATGCAGGAGCACCTGGATCATATCCGCTCGAAACTGAACCTGGATGGCCGGACCGCCTCCAGCGATCTGCACGTGGTGTTCTCAAACGTGCTGAAAAATCGGTGATCATCGCCGCGTTGGTGTGAATCCTCGCGCATCTCAGTACCAATAAGACCCCATATCAACAAGCCACTGCAAGTGGCTTGTTTTGTTGTAACCGTTTCCCCTTTCCCGCAACCTCAGCGTGCAGCCAATTCTGAGTATTTTCAGACAACAGATCTGTTGATGACTTGGCATTGCACACAAAGTTAAAACAAAATTGTGTACAGTTTTTAAAGCCGCCATTTTTTGCCTCAACCAGCAAATGATCCCAACTTATACCATCGTTAACACAACAACCTTCTATATCTGTCTTACTTTACAGTGAATCCCCCCATCAACATGTTATCAGATTGTAAAATTTAAAGTTGACCCCCGAGTCAGATTGGCCAATTATTGACCCAAAGGTCAGAAAAAATACATCTATCTCGTGAGTCAATGTACAAGGAGGTCTCTTGATTACTTTTTTGCTCAATCAAGAAATCCAGCAAGAAGAAAACTTGTCTCCCAACATGACAGTGCTGAACTATCTGCGCACCGTCCAGAAGAAAACGGGGACCAAGGAAGGTTGCGGCTCGGGTGACTGTGGCGCCTGTACCGTGGTTCTGGGGGAGTTAGTCGATGGCCGGTTGGAATACCGCTCCGTCAACTCCTGCTTGACGTTTATCTCTGCGCTGCATGGGAAGCAGCTGATCACCGTTGAAGATCTACAAAATAAAGACAAATCCCTACATCCGGTGCAACAGGCCATGGTTGAGTTTCATGGCTCGCAGTGCGGCTACTGTACCCCCGGTTTTATCATGTCGATGTTCGCGCTAAGCAAGAACAAACCGGCTGCTGATAAAGCCGATGTGATGGAATCACTGGCCGGTAACCTGTGCCGCTGTACCGGTTATCGCCCGATTGTCGAGGCTGCGCTGTCGCTGTCCGGCAACGAACCCATGCGGGATCAGTTTGCCGCACTGGAACGCGACACCATTGCCAAGCTGGAAACGATTCAGACGACATCAGCGACCCTCACCGATGGCCGCTTGCAGTCTTTCTCCCCCCGCTCAACCGACGAGCTGGCGCTGCTGTTTCAGGAGTACCCGAACGCGAAACTGGTTGCCGGCGGCACCGATCTGGCGCTGGAAGTCACCCAGTTCCATCGGGAAATTGAAACCCTGATCAGCGTCAATCAGGTCGAGGACATGAAAGTCTGCACCGAAACCGACGATGCCCTGCTGATCGGCGCCAACGTACCGATCAGCGATGCCTATCCGTTGCTCCATGCCCACTTCCCGGATTTCGGTGAACTGCTGCATCGCTTTGCCTCCCTACAAGTGCGCAATCAGGGCACACTGGGCGGGAATATTGCCAACGCATCTCCCATCGGTGATACCCCGCCGCTGCTGCTGGCGCTGGATGCCAAAATCAAACTTCGCTGCGGCGACACCAGCCGGATCCTGCCGCTGGAAGAATTTTTCATCAGCTATAAAGTCACCGCGCAACAACCGGGTGAGTTCATCGAGCAGATCATCATTCCCAAACCTGAGGAAGCAGCCAAGTTCCGGGCCTACAAACTCTCGAAGCGTCTGGACGATGACATCTCGGCCGTTTGCGGCGGCTTCAACATCACCCTTCGCGACGGCGTGGTTCAAGATGCCCGCATCGCGTTCGGCGGTATGGCAGCAATTCCCAAGCGTGCCAGTCACTGTGAAGCCAGCCTGATCGGTCAGCCGTGGCAAAACGATACCATTCGCAAGGCCATGCAGGCGCTGTCGCAGGACTTCCAGCCGCTGTCTGATTTCCGGGCCAGCCAGGAGTACCGCACCCTGACTGCGGCCAACATGCTTCGCCGTTTCTATATCGAGCAGCAGAATCAGGATAACCATATCGAAACGAGGGTCACGTCATATGTCTAACGCCAATCACAACACATTGAGCCACGAAGACATGGTGGCTATCGCCAAGCAGGATTTGAAAACCGGTGTCGGGAAAAGCGTCAAACACGACAGTGCCCCGAAACAGGTCACCGGCGAAGCTATTTATATTGATGATCGGCTGGAGTTTCCCAACCAGCTCCATGTCTATGCGCGGCTGAGTACGCAGGCTCATGCCAAAATCACCAAGCTGGACGTCTCGCCCTGTTATGAGTTTGAAGGCGTCGCGATTGCGATCACCAGCCAGGATGTTCCCGGCCAGCTGGATATCGGCGCTGTGCTGCCCGGCGATCCGCTATTGGCCGACGGCATCGTCGAATACTACGGCCAGCCGGTGCTGGCGGTTGCCGCTGGCGATCTGGAAACCGCCCGCAAAGCGGCCATGGCAGCAATTGTGGAATATGAGCCGCTGCCTGCGATCCTGGATGTCAAAGAAGCACTGGCAAAAGAGCACTTCGTCTCCGGTAGCCACCAGCAAAAACGCGGGGACGCAGCCGCGGCCATAGCCGCTGCCAAGCACGTGATTGAAGGCGATCTCGACATCGGCGGTCAGGAGCACTTCTACCTGGAAACCCAGGTCAGCAGCGTGATGCCGACCGAAGATGGCGGCATGATCGTCTACACCTCGACCCAGAACCCGACCGAAGTGCAAAAACTGGTCGCCGAAGTGCTGGGCGTACCGATGCACAAAGTGATCATCGACATGCGCCGGATGGGCGGTGGTTTTGGCGGCAAAGAAACGCAGGCAGCAGCACCGGCCTGTATGGCTGCGGTGATTGCCCGTTTGACCGGGCGCCCAACCAAAATGCGCCTGCCGCGCAATGAAGACATGACCATGACCGGCAAGCGCCACCCGTTTTACAATCAGTACCGGATCGGCTTTGATGATCAGGGTGTGATCCAAGGCGCCGAAATCACGGTGGCCGGGAACTGCGGTTACTCGCCCGATCTGTCTAACTCGATTGTCGATCGGGCCATGTTCCACTCCGATAACGCCTACTACCTCGGCAATGCCACGGTCACCGGCCATCGCTGCAAAACCAATCTCGCCTCCAACACCGCCTACCGCGGTTTCGGCGGGCCGCAGGGGATGATGACCATTGAGCACATCATGGATGAGATTGCCCGCTACCTGCACAAAGATCCGCTGGACGTACGCAAAGCCAACTATTACGGCGGCGAAGGGCGTAACATCACCCACTATTATCAAACCGTGGAAGACAACTTCCTGCCGGAGATCACCGAGCAACTTGAGCAGAACAGCGACTATCATCAGCGCCGCTGGGACATCGCCGAGTTTAACCGCACCAGCCCGATCCTGAAAAAAGGCCTGGCGATCACCCCGGTCAAGTTCGGGATCTCATTTACCGCGACCTTCCTGAACCAAGCCGGGGCGCTGATCCATATCTACACCGATGGCAGTATTCATCTAAACCACGGCGGTACGGAAATGGGTCAAGGGCTGAACATCAAGGTCGCCCAGATCGTCGCTCAGGAGTTCCAGGTCGATGTTGACCGGATCCAGATCACCGCCACCAATACCGACAAGGTACCGAACACCTCGCCCACTGCCGCGTCCTCCGGTGCAGATCTGAACGGCAAGGCGGCGCAGAATGCGGCCCAGACCATCAAGCAACGGCTGGTCGACTTTGCTGCCGGTCACTTCAAAGTAACCCCGGAAGAGGTGATCTTCAAAAACGGTATGGTCCTGATCCGCGAAGACATCATGACCTTCGAAGATTTTGTCCAGCTGGCTTACTTCAATCAGGTGTCGCTGTCGAGTACCGGCTTCTATCGCACACCGAAGATCCACTATGACCATGAAAAAGCCCGCGGCCGCCCGTTCTACTACTACGCCTACGGCGCGTCCTGCTCTGAGGTGCTGGTCGATACCCTGACCGGGGAATACAAGATCCTGCGGGTGGATATCCTCCATGATGTCGGCGCGTCACTGAACCCGGCGATTGATATCGGCCAAATTGAAGGCGGTTTTGTGCAGGGTGCGGGATGGCTGACCACCGAAGAGCTGGTGTGGAATACCGACGGTCGCCTGATGACCAACGGCCCGGCCAGCTACAAGATCCCGGCGATTGCCGATATGCCGATTGATTTTCGCACTCACCTGCTGGAAAACCGCAGCAATCCGGAAGACACCGTGTTCCATTCCAAAGCGGTCGGTGAGCCGCCGTTCATGCTGGGGATGTCGGTCTGGAGTGCGCTCAAAGACGCGATTGCCTCAGTGGCCGTCGAGGGTGCAATTCCGAAACTCGACACCCCGGCCACACCGGAGCGGGTGCTGATGGCGATTCAGGCTGTCAGCAACGGCGTCCCCCAACCGAGCGACGCCAACCAGGATGAAACCGTGGCGGCATGAAACCATAGCGGGGCAATCCGGCTCATACCAGAACGACTGAGCGGAATGCGAACGTAACACTAAGGCTGCGGCCAACCACCGCAGCCGATAGAACAAAAAGGGGATCACCATGTTTAAGGATAACTGGATTCACGAACTGGCAAAGTGTGAGGCGAACTGTGAGCCCTGCGTCATCGTCACGGTACTGGAAGATCGGGGCTCCGTGCCCCGCGATGCCGGGACCAAAATGCTGGTGACGCGCGATCGGATCATCGCCACCATCGGTGGCGGCCACTTAGAGCATGTCGCCACCCAGCAGGCCCGTGAAATGCTGCTGGCTGATGCCGCCTCGCTGAAGATTGAGCGCTTCAATCTCGGGGCGCGGCTCGGACAGTGCTGCGGCGGCATGGCGACGCTCAGCTTTGAACCCATCGGCACTCAGGAAAAACGCCTGGTGCTGTTCGGGGCCGGACACGTGGCCAAAGCCCTAGTGCCGATCCTGGCGAGCCTGCCATTTCGCATCACCTGGATTGATTCCCGTGCCGAAGAGTTTCCGGACACCCTGCCGCAAGGCGTGAGAAAAGTAGTTTCGGACGATCCCGTCGGTGACGTGTCGCAACAGCCGCCCAACAGTTACTACCTGGTGATGACGCACAATCACCAACTAGACTTTGATTTAGCCAGAGCAATTATTGATCGTGCCGACAGCCGCTATTTCGGGCTGATTGGCTCGCTGACCAAACGGAAAAAGTTCGATATGCGATTAGCCCAGCGGGGCTACAGTGAGTCACAAATTCATTCCATGATCTGCCCGATTGGGATCAGCATGGTGAACGGCAAACACCCGGCAGAGATTGCGGTCTCCGTCGCCGGGGAACTGATCGCCCACTATCAGGGACAACCGCTTGAAGAAAAGCGCCCGCAATCGGACAATGAAACGGGGCCAGAGACCGGCCACCCGCAGGAAGCAAAAATCGCCTAAACGTCAGTACGTTCAACCGCTCAAGGCCAGCAATTGCAAGGAAGAAGTAATATGAGTACCCAGCGTCAGGCCTACCGGGCCAGTATTTTACACAGTCTCGCCGATCCCGCCGTTGTGGGTCAGGAAGACTCCTACCAGTATTTTGAAGACGGCATCCTGGTGGTCGAGAACGGCCACATCGTCGATATCGGGGAAGCCGAAGCGGTGCTGGCCCGCCAGAAAGACAACCTGGAGATCACGGCATTTCAGGACAAGCTGATCACGGCCGGGTTTATCGACACCCACATTCACTACCCGCAAACCGGGATGATTGCCTCCTACGGCGAGCAGCTGCTCGACTGGCTGGAAAACTATACCTTTCCGGAAGAAGAGCGCTTTAAGAATCCGATGTACGCGCTGAAAGTCGCCCGTCTGTTTTTCGATGAGCTGGCACGCAACGGCACCACCACAGCGCTGGTGTTCGGTACGGTCCATAAATCCTCAGTCGATGTCTTTTTTGAGGAAGCGGAAAAACGCAACCTACGCATGATCGCCGGCAAGGTACTGATGGATCGCAACGCGCCGGATTATCTGACCGACACGCCGGAGTCCGGCTATGCCGACTCGAAAGCGCTAATCGACAAATGGCACAAACGCAGCCGCTTGCTCTATGCGGTGACGCCACGCTTTGCGCCCACCAGCACTGATGAGCAGTTGGCCATGGTCGGCAAGCTGCTGAAAGAATACCCGGATGTGTACCTGCACACCCATCTGTCCGAGAACAAGAAAGAGATCGAATGGGTACTGGAGCTGTTCCCGGAGCGGGAAAGTTATCTGGATGTGTACGACCACTATGGCCTGCTGCATGAACGCGCCGTGTTTGCCCACGGGATCCACTTATCCGACTGTGAATGTCAGCGCCTGGCGGAAACCGACTCGGCCATCGCCTTCTGCCCGACTTCAAACCTCTTCCTCGGCTCCGGCTTGTTTAACCTGCCGAAGATGGAAGCGTTTAAGATCAAAGTCGGCATGGGCACCGATGTCGGCGCCGGCACCAGCTTCTCGCTGCTGCAGACCATGAGTGAAGCTTACAAAATCATGCAACTACAGCAGAAGAAACTGCATCCGTTCAAATCGCTCTACCTGGCGACCCTCGGCGGCGCCCATGCCCTGCACCTGGACGATAAAATCGGCAACCTGGAAGTGGGCAAAGAAGCCGACTTCGTGGTGCTGGATCTTCATGCCACGCAACTGATGAGATTCAGAATGCAGCAGGCGCGCACGCTGGAAGAGAAACTGTTCGTGCTGATGAGCCTCGGCAGCGACCAGGCCGTCCACCAAACCTATATCTACGGCGATCTGGCCTATTCTGCCAACGCGGATCAATCCCGAAAAATCGCCAGCTAACCCATCCTGATTTTCCCTCGGCGCTTCGTCTGTGTTGACGTCTCCTTCGCAGCGAAGCGCCACCCGATTGCCACTCCGTAGCAACTTTCCCCCAACACCAAGGCATTGTAGCTACTTTTCAATGCACTACTGCACAGATCTATCGGCTTTTGTGTGCAATAATCAGTTCACGTATATGAACTGGCAACAACTGAAGTTCAGGAAGTCAAGCCAGTCGTTTAACATCATTTTTTCAATGTACGAAGTGATTCTTTTAGCGGTGGAAGTACGAATGTCAAATAACTATCTTAAAGCAGCACTCATTACCACAATATGCTTTTCTGGCTTTGCCCAAGCAGCAGTAACAGCAAATGATTTATATAATCAATACAAAAACAAACCAGACAATAAAGCGTATGCGATCGGTACGAATGGAGTTGCAGGTTCTTCTTGGGGGGCATCAACCAAAGAAGAAGCAATGACTTTAGCCTTGGATACATGTAAAAAAACTGGTGGGAAAAATTGTAATGTGACGGAAGTAAATGGCCTTTCATTTATCAAAAACGAACCACAAGTCAAGAACTACAGTACTGTGAACAATTATAACATTGTTTCAAACGGGGTTACGTACATACCCGACTTAGATTTTAGTGCGACTGCATTCTTTGTTAATAATCGGCATTTAATTACAACCAGCGACGTGGTTGAAAATTGCACTAAAATCAGCTTTGAACGAGATGGGAAGATTCATGAGACAACCGTCATTCGAGCAGATAAGATGAATAATATCTCTATTATTAAGTCATCGATTAAAAATGATTCGTATGCAACACTTAGTTCCAAGATGAGAACTCTTCAAGGTGAGCGAACTTATACTTACGGGTACGACCTGTCAGATATGGTCAACTCCAACATCCCTTCTTATCAAGGTAAAATCACAGATGGTATCATTAGTCGGGCATCCGGCCGCTTTAATGATGTCAGATTTATGTATATTACCAACGAGATTAACAGAGGGAATGTTGGTGGACCTGTTATTTCTGAAAGTGGTGATGTTATTGGACTTGTATCGAGAACGAACCAAGAGTCAATCAAAGCCTCTATCCTAAGCATTTTCTTAAGCGAACAAAAAATCCCTTACCATGTAAATAACAGCACAAAACAAGTATCAATTTCATCCATAGCAGAAAAAAGCAGAAACTTTTCAGTTCCTTTGGTTTGTTTAAATAAAGCATAATCCTCCTCCAAGGAATATTCGATAACCAAAAAAATCACCGCGCGCTGGTTAGTTTAAAAACTGTATTCCCCCTAAACCGAACTAGCGCATTCACTACACCAAAACAAAAAAGCCCCGGACTCAGACCGGGGCAACACCACAACAGGCGGTTAAGAAGATTGCGATGACAATCTAAGTGGACACTAGGCGGGAACTATTGCAATAACGCGCCTTGCTGGACCCATTTGCCGACGAGTGCACGCTCTTCGTCCGTCATCTGAGTCAGGTTCCCTAAAGGCATCACCTTGGTTTGCACAGCCTGCGCAACAATGCGCGGCGCGTTGGTTTGGATCTCCTCCGGCGTATCCAGGATCACCCCGGCAGGTGCTGTACGAAATGCCGCATTGGTCGGCGTGGCCGAGTGACATTCGGTACAGCGGTTTTGAATCACTTCGTGCACCTTGGCAAAGCTGATCCCAGCCGCCGCGGGCTGTGTCGCTGAGCCGTGCTCACCCGCTGGCGCCGTACTTTCTGCCGCATGGCTGGCAGGTGCCTGGCTTGCAGGTGCAGTCGCGGTCACCGGCGTACTCGGCTGGTTTGCATAAGGTGAGGTCACAAAGGCCAGAGCAATCATCCCCAGAGCAGCGACCGGCACCGTCCAGGCATACTTCTGGCCGTCATGACGGGTGTTGAAGTAATGGCGGACCAGGACACTGAATACCGCCAGGCCCGCGAGGATCAGCCAGTTGTATTCCGAACCATAAGTGCTCGGGAAGTGGTTGCTGATCATGATAAACAGCACCGGCAGCGTCAGGTAGTTATTATGGCGTGAGCGCAGCAGCCCTTTGGCCGGCAGCTCCGGATCCGGTTCGCGGTTCTCTTCAATCGCTTTCACCAGCCCGCGCTGTGCCGGCATAATGACGCGGAACACGTTCCCCACCATGATGGTGCCGATAATCGCCCCGACATGGATATACGCACCCCGGCCACTGAACACCTGCGACAAGCCGTAGGCAGCACCCACTAAGCCAAGAAATAAGACTAGTCCGAGCAGTGCTGGCTGTTTACCCAGCGAGGAATCACACAAAAAGTCGTAAATCAGCCAGCCCGCAACCAAGGCACCAATACCGATGGCAATGGCTGTTGATGGCTCCATATCCGCACCCGGCGCAATCAGGTAAATCTTGGCGTTCAGGTAGTAGACGATGAACAGCAGGCAGATCCCTGAAATCCAGGTGAAGTACGCTTCCCACTTAAACCAGTGGAGGTTTTCCGGCATCTTCGGCGGCGCCAGTTTATATTTTTCCAGGTGGTAGATCCCGCCACCATGGATAGCCCATAAGTCTCCGGAAAGGCCGGTTTTCGGATTCACCCGGTTGAGGTTATTTTCCAGCCATACGAAGTAGAAGGATGCGCCAATCCAGGCAATCCCAACAATCATATGAATCCAGCGTACTGCCAAATTCAACCATTCCGTGATATGTGGATCCATTTTTAACTCCTTGACAGCAACTGAGCCGTGTTTGCTTGATGCTGTTTAATGGTGATGTCGCAATGCGGTATGTCCTCTAAATGCAGTGATACCAGCTCTTGATTAAAATAGACTTCGTCGCAGTTATTCCCTTCGCCAGCGCGATCAACAATCAGGAACTGGTCCTGGTCGGTCAGCGCCAGGACCGGGTGATGCCACACACCTTTGTGGTAGTTCACCCCCTGGCGCCCATTGCTGTAAAACGCGCGACATTGAGAAAGCTGCGGGTCGTCCCCTTTGGGGGCAACCACAATTAAGTAAGGTTGCCCGAGTAATGGCACAAACGCCTGCGAACCCAGCGGATGGCGTTCAAGCATCGAGACTGTCAGGGGATACACCAGCGGTGTGGCCTGAAAAATACTGATGATTGCCCGACCACCCTGCTCCGCCACATCGGTTTCGGCCAGCTGGTGATAACGGCGGGTTGAGCCGTTGTTAATCATGAAGTAGTCACGGTTTTCCACTTCAATGACATCACCAAAAGGCGCAAACGCTTCCTGGGTCAGTGGCGTGATGGTTAACCGGCGTAATCCATTACTCATTCTTCATTTCTCCTGGTTGGGTTTAATCAGCTTTCGTTCCGCTTTCTTTGGTACCAAAGAGGCGTAAACGGCTGATCCCGCCATCCGGGAAGATGTTCAGACGAACGTGCGTCACCGGTCCCAGATCGTTGATCTCGCTGGCGAACTCATGAATTTCATGGGCGCTCAGTTTTTGCGAAGGCAGCAGCTCTCTCCAGAACAGGCTCTGGGTCGCAACCTGATCATCGGTCCCGCCTTTGACGTAGGCCGCCTGAATCGAGCAGCTGTCCGGGTAGTTGCCTTTAAAGTGGGCGGTATCGACGACAATGCGGTCGATCTTGCCGGCATGGCCCAGTGCCACCAGCACCCAGTCATTGCCCGGGGTACGACGACGCGCGGTTTCCCAGCCGTCACCCATGTTTTCGCCACGGCCCGGACCCAAGATGTTCGAGGTACTGCCGTAGTGCTCATCACTACAGGCCACGGCACGGCCGCCATTCTCAACCGCTACCAGATCAATTTGTTGCTGCGAATCGATACGATCCCAGTCCACCGCCGGTTGACCATAGACACGCAGACGCGCTACGCCACCATCCGGATAAATGTTCAGGCGAATGTGGGTGTAGGTTTTCTCACTGCTGATCGCCTGCAGGTGATGCTGGTTACCCTGCAGGCTCAGTGACGGCAGGATTTCTTCCCACTCGGTGTTGTCATCCGGCGTGCCATCCGGGCTGTAGCAGGCATCGAGCGACGCCGACGGCGGGAAGTTGCCGGTAAAGAACGAGGTATCAATATCTACCCCGGCAATCACGCCCGACATCGCCAGCTTGACCACACAGTAATCATAGCCTTCGCTGCGTTTGCGGCGGGTTTCCCAGCCGTCCATCCATTTGCCGTTGTCATCAAATACGCCTTCTTTCCACTCCGGCGCTTCGCGGCGTAGCAGACGGCTTTTATCCGCGAAGAAATCATCGGTTGCATACAGCGCTTCTGCGCCCAGTTTTTCATCAGCCAGATTGACGTATTGCGAGAAATCTAAGGACATGTTTTGTTATCCCTTCCAATTAATTAGTTAATCAATAAAGAACTCAGAGAAAGTCTGGCTCCCCTGCAACCACCAGGCGTTCGGCCCGTACAGTGCCAGTCAGGGTTCCGGAATCGTCGTCAGCTTGCGTCTTCTGCCCAAAGGCAAGGCTTACAGATTCAAGAGACTTACAGATCCCAGAGACGTAAAAATGCGATTTTGTTGATTTCGTTGATCGCGGTTTCAAATTCGGTGTCGCGGTCGTTATTGAGCCGCGTTTCGAACGCCGCGAGGATCTGATGCCGGTTCGCGCCTTTCACCGCCATGATGAACGGGAAATTGAACTTGGCTTTGTAACGATCGTTGTAGGTGGTGAATTTGTCGAACTCTTCCGGGGTACACTGATCAATCCCCGCGCCCGACTGCTCTTTGGTCGAAGCCTCCGTCAGCTCGCCGTTAATCGCTGCGCGTCCGGCTAAATCCGGGTGCGCATTAATCAGATCGAGCTGGGCCTGAAAATCAGCCCCTTCAAGCGCAGCGGCCATTCTCTGATGCAGGTTTTCAATCTGATCGTCTTGCGGCCCAATGCCCTGCTCAAAGACGGTTTCGGCCACCCATGGGCTGTGCTCATAAATATCGCCGAAAGCCTCGAGAAAGTTCGCCCGGCTCATTTCAGAAGGCTTACAAAATCGGAATGCGGTCATAAAGTGGTTCTCCTTCCTTGGGTGAGCCGGTGTCAGGCACCGGTTCCTTGATTCGGTTTGCCCCGGTAGGGGTGATGTTCATGCCAGTGGCGCGCAATATCAATGCGGCGACACAGCCAGACATCATCATGACGCTTCACATAATCGAGGAAGCGGCGCAGCGAGGCGATCCGGCCCGGACGGCCAATCAAACGGCAGTGCAGCCCGACCGACATCATTTTCGGTGCGGTCGCCCCTTCGGCATACAAAGTGTCGAAGGTATCTTTCAGATACTGATAAAACTGCTCACCGGAGTTGAATCCCTGCACAGTCGCAAAGCGCATGTCATTGACATCCAGGGTGTACGGGATCACCAGCTGCGGCTTGCCGGCTTCGGTGTGCCAGTACGGCAGATCATCATCATAGGCGTCGGAGTCATACATGAACCCGCCTTCTTCGGCGATGATGCGCCGGGTATTCGGCCCCGTCCGGCCGGTGTACCAGCCATACGGGCGCTCACCGGTGATATCGCGGATGATGTCGATCGCCTTGAACATATGATCCCGCTCTTGCGTCTCATCCATATACTGGTAATCAATCCAGCGATAGCCGTGACTGCAGATTTCATGACCGGCTTCGACCATAGCCCGGGCGACATCCGGATGACGCTCTATCGCCATCGCCACCGCGAACACTGTTAACGGAATGTTATATTCCTCAAACAATCGTAACACCCGCCACACGCCAGCACGACTGCCATATTCATAAATGGACTCCATACTGATATGTCGCTCACCTTTTATCGGTTGCGCGGCCGGGATTTCTGACAGGAATGCTTCCGATTCCTCGTCACCATGAAGCAGACAGCGCTCGCCGCCCTCTTCGTAATTCAAGACAAATGACACCGCGACTCTGGCGCGATTCGGCCATTTCGGATCAGGCGGATTGGCCCCGTACCCAATCAGATCTCTTGAATATTCCTTATCCATCCAAGTTCTCCTTACGCTCGGCCATGTGCTTTTGTATACATGACCAATCACTTTGTATTAAACATTGTATACAACAAACTTAAACATTGTAAAGATTTTGTTTCAACAAAACAGTTCAGCAACAGACACCGTGAATTCAGCACGTTACAGGCTTTTCAGGACAATAGCTGAGTTTGAACCCGCGCACACACCGATAAATTCCACGAATTTATTATTAACATAATGGTAACAGTGTGCTTTACTTACCAGTACATTGTGTACAGATGACCGATTCAACTAAGCCGTAGTCACTGACACTTGTATACAAAAAGACAAGAGTTACACAAGGAGAACGCACTGCGTTTAAAACTTATGGGCAAATTAACAACACATGTATTGGATACAATGAGTGGCCTTCCCGGCGCGGAAATTAAAGTGGAACTGTTCCGCCAGCAGGGTGAGCACTATGAACACATTCAAACAGTCACCACCAACAGCGATGGCCGAACCGACCAGCCGATCCTGGAAGACGCAGCGTTCCAGGCCGGAAAATACCAACTGGTGTTTTACGTCGCGGATTACTTCCGCCAGCAAGGTGTCACCCTTGATGAAGTCCCGTTCCTTGATGACGTGGTGATCCGCTTTGGCCTCAATGACGAGCAAGCCCACTACCACGTACCGCTGCTGGTCTCCCCCTACAGTTTCTCGACCTATCGCGGCAGCTAAAACGCCGAGAAGACGCGAAGCGAAACAGTGAAGCGCCTGCTGAAAACGCACCGACGACCACTTCAGCAGACGGCCTTCAAACAACATGCAAACACAACACAACAAACAGCAGATGGAGAATTGGAATTTGGCTGTATTCAATTTGCTGACATAAATAGACAAAAGGTTCGCTGAACATGAGTGAGAGCAAAACGGAAGTACTCAATAACTCAGGATCTGAGGGGATCCTGGAGCGCTTTTTCCAGTTAAAGGCGCACGGCTCCAGTGTGAAAAATGAAATGATTGGCGGTATTACCACTTTTGCCACCATGGCCTACATCATTTTCGTCAATCCAAATATTATGGCCGCTTCAGGGATGGATAAAGGCGCGGTCTTTGTCGCCACCTGTATCGGTGCCGCAATCGGCTGCCTGCTGATGGGACTGTTTGCTAACTGGCCGGTCGGTCTGGCACCGGGGATGGGGCTGAACGCCTTTTTCTCGTTCACCGTCGTCAGTGAGATGGGCTACAGCTGGGAAGTCGCCCTGGGGGCGGTGTTTCTCTCCGGCCTGCTGTTTGTCGGGATGAGTTTCTACAAGGTCCGGGAGTGGATCATCGACAGTATTCCGCCCAGTCTCCGCTTTGCGATGACGGCCGGGGTCGGTTTGTTCCTCGGGCTGATCGGCCTGAAAACCGCCGGTATTGTCGTCGATAACCCGGCCACCCTGGTCTCGCTGGGTGACTTTACCAAGCCCGAAGCCCTGCTGGCAGCGATCGGCTTTCTGATCATCGCCGTCCTGAGTGAACGCAAGGTATTTGGTGCCGTCCTCATCGGCATTCTGAGCGTAACCCTGATCGGCATGATGCTCGGGCTGGTGACCTACAACGGCGTGTTCTCTGCCCCGCCTAGCCTCGCCCCGACCTTCCTGGCGATGGACATCAGCGGCGCGTTTCAGATCTCGATGGTCAGCGTGATCCTGGCTTTCCTGTTCGTCAACATGTTCGACACCGCAGGTACCCTGATGGGCGTCGCCGAGCGGGCCCACCTGATCAACCACGACACCGGCAAAATTGAAGGCCTGAGCAAAGCGCTCAAAGCCGACAGTGTCGCCAGTGTCGCGGGTGCCTGTGTCGGCTGTCCGCCGGTCACCAGTTACGTCGAAAGTGCGGCCGGGGTTTCTGCCGGTGCCCGAACGGGTCTGTCGGCGCTGGTCGTCGGTGCCTTGTTCGTCGCGGCTATTTTCCTCTCGCCACTGGCGGGGATGATCCCGGCTTACGCCACCTCGGGCGCGCTGATCTACGTCGCATTCGTGATGATGAGCAGCATGCAGCATGTGAACTGGAAATCTTTCACCGATTCGGCACCAGCTGCCATCACGGCGCTGATGATGCCACTGACGTTTTCCATCGCCAACGGGATCGCCCTGGGCTTCATCACCTACACGGTGCTCAAAGTCACCACCGGCCATCAACGGGATGTCTCCATCTCGATGTATGCCCTGACGGCACTCTTTATCGCCAAACTGATCTACATCGGCTAGGCATTTGATGCGGCGGCAGGACAACCGCCGCCGCATCCGCGACACAAGCAATCAACAAATAGTAAAAGGTGCCCGCCTGATCCAGAGGACCGTGACGGTCAGCTCTGTCGGATCCGTGTACCTGTGATTCAGCTGGAAATAAACAGCCCGCGCTGCCCAGGTCAGCATCCTATACCAATCACAGTCAGTAAGTGAGCAGAAATAGCGCAGGAAAAATGCTTGAGAACAAGGCGGAATTTTTCGATAAGTAGTTATTCTACAATCAAAAATTCTAACGCAGTTATCGAGCGTTTTAACAAGCTAGGATGATCAATTATTGACTACGATTGGTATTACAGCGCGGGGGACAAGGATGGCCCTGCCCCGGATGTAGCGGTCGTGAAACTAAAACAGAAACAGCCATGAACGGACATGGCGCTGAGAGGAACAGTCAATGAAACTACTGTATACCTTAAACGAACGACCTCCTTATGGATTAACCTTTCTCCTTGCACTGCAACACATGCTGGCCTCCATTGGTGGGATCGTTGCAGTCCCCTTAATTGTCGGCTCTTCCATTGGCCTGCCCAGTGGCGAAGTCGTCTCCCTGATCAACGCTGCCCTGCTGGCTTCGGGCGTGGTGACGATTGCCCAGTGTATCGGTATCGGCCCGGTCGGGATCCGGCTGCCGGTGGTGATGGGCTCGAGCTTCGGCTTTCTCGGCGTTGCCATCAGCATCGGTAAAGACGGCGGCGTCGGCAGCATCATGGGTGCGGCCCTCGTCGGCTCCTTCTTCGTGATCCTCGCCAGCTTCTATATGGACAAAGTCCGCAAGCTGTTCCCGACCGTGGTCAGCGGCGTGGTCGTCACCTTAATAGGCCTGACGATCCTGCCTGTGGCGATGAACTGGGTCGGTGACGCACCAGCGGTGAGCCAGGAGTTCGCGACTCTGCCGAAACTCTTCCTCGCTGCGGTGTCGCTGGGCATTGTGGTGATGGTATCGGTGTACTGCCGCGGCGCCGTCGCTGCCTCTGCCATTGTGATTGGTCTGGCAGGCGGCTATCTGGTTGCACTGTCGCTGGGTATGGTCGATTTAGAGCAAATCGCCGCGACGCCGTGGATCGGTGGCCCTGAGCCGCTAAAATACGGCCTCACCTTCTCTGCCGGCGCAATTGTCAGCATGAGTCTGGTCTACATCGTGGTCATTGCCGAAGCGACCGGGGATTTCATGGCCCTGGCCAATAACTGCCAGACCCGCATTGACGGTAAAGATCTCAAGCGCGGCCTGCTGGGCGACGGACTGGGCAGCACCCTGGCTTCTTTGCTGACGGCCATGCCGCTGGCATCTTTCAGCCAGAATGTCGGCATTGTCGGGATCACCGGCGTCGCCAGCCGTTACGTGGTTGCCGCCACTGGTGGCCTGCTGATCCTCGGCGGCCTGTTTCCGAAGCTGGCAGCCATTGCCGTCACCATTCCGAAACCGGTTCTCGGCGGGGTGGGTTTCGTGATGTTCGGGATGATCGCCTATGCCGGGATCCGGATGCTGATCAAGGCCGCCGATACCAAGCGCAATGCGCTGGTGATTTGTGTAGGTCTGGCATCGGGTCTGGCGGTGACATTCGAGCCTCGCCTGCTCCAGCATCTGCCGCATGATCTGTCTAACTTCCTGCACTCCGGGATCACCACAGGCACCATCGTCACTGTGATCCTCAACCAGCTGTTGCCGAAATCGACCCGCAAGGAAGAGCGCGAAGCGCTGGTTGAAAGCCAGGCCCAGGTTGAGCTGGAACTGGCCGAGCACGACAACGAGCATCCGAACATAGCGACGACAACAGAAGCCAAGCAAACCGCCGCACAGGATCAGGTACCGACACGTCAGCAGCTCAACATGCAGCAAGACTAAACTCAGACCGCCGTGCCTGCTTGGCTGCTGATCCGCGTTGTCAGTCACAAGCTGCCAGCGGCCAACAGACACGGCGGTCTTTTCACGCCTGTTCGGGCCCATTTCGGCCCTGTTCAGGGATTTCAACTACCGTCAATCACAATGAAAGACCCTCTCCCCTGCAAAGGCAGAGATGGCTAAGGAATCACATGAATGGAAACCATCTGGATTAAACATCCACTCGCTGTTTACACCGGCACCGCTGATGATGCCCGAGGCGGCATCGTGGTCCGGGGCGATCAAATTATTGAACTGCTTGCCCTGAACCAGACCCCGGCCACGCCCGTCGACTATACGGTGGACGCTTCGCGCCATGTCGTCACCCCCGGACTGGTCAATGCCCACCACCACTTCTATCAGACCCTGACCCGAGCATATCCGGATGCGCTCAACAAGGAGCTGTTTCACTGGCTCAAAAGCCTGTATCCGGTCTGGGCCAATCTTGATGCCGAAATGATGCAGGTCGCGACCGAGTTGGCGCTGGTTGAGCTGATGCTGTCGGGCTGTACCACGGCATCCGATCACCACTACCTGCTACCCAACGGCCTGGAACACGCCATTGACTTGCAGGTCGAAACCGCGCAAAAGCTTGGCGTCCGTGCTATTTTCACCCGCGGCTCGATGAGCCTGGGCGAAGACGACGGCGGCCTGCCGCCACGGCACACCATTCAGACCGAGCAGGCCATTCTGGATGACAGTACCCGGCTGATCCGCGACTATCACCAGACCCATGACGGTGCGATGACCCAAATCGCGCTGGCGCCGTGCTCGCCGTTTTCCGTCACCACGGATCTGATGAAAGAAACCGCCTACCTCGGCGAGCAGCACCAGGTAATGCTGCACACCCATTTATGTGAAACCCTGGATGAAGAAGACTTCTGCCTCGACCAATTCGGCATGCGCCCGGTCGACTACCTGGAAGAAGTCGGCTGGCTCAACGATCGCACCTGGCTGGCGCACGGCATCCACTTCAACAAGCAGGAAATCCAACGTCTGGGTAAAGCGGGCGTCGGGATCTGTCACTGTCCGACCTCCAACATGATGCTGGCTTCCGGGATCTGCAAAAACCGTGACCTGGAAGCTGCCGGGGTGAAAGTCGGTCTCGGCGTCGATGGCTCCGCCTCCAACGACGGCTCCAACCTGATCGCCGAAGTCCGCATGGCCATGTACCTGCAACGGCTGCAATACGGCTCTGCCAGCGTGACTCATTTTGATGCCCTACGCTGGGCAACATCCGGCTCGGCCCGGGCGATGGGACGCACCGACATCGGCACCCTTGCCGTCGGCAAGCAAGCTGATTTAGCGATGTTTACCTTAGATGACATCCGGTTCTCCGGCAGCCACGATCCGCTGGCCGCGTTGATCCTCTGCGGCGCACAACAAGCCGACCGGGTGATGGTTGCCGGCAAATGGCGAGTCTACGACGGGGCTGTTTCAGGGGTTGATATGGAGCAACTCCTGCACCGCCACCGCGCCGCCGCAAAACGCCTGGCACAAAAAGCGAGGGACAGCATTCGCTGATAAAAACCTAACAAAAAGAACCTATCCGCTTCCGCCCTGTCAGCGCTGCTGCAGGGCGGTTTTTGTTGGGGGGATGAGCAGGATGTTTGGGGATCATTTTAGCGATTGGCATGTTTTCTAACTCATTTATGCCCCATTCTGTGCTAGCACCTATTCATTACGTTAAACCTTATACGCATCAAACCAAAAATAGTCGCGAGCTTTTTCATTTAACCGCCTCCTCTGCCATTTTGCCTACACACGGTTGCTCAATCGTCAAAATCGCATCAAGATCGTGCTCCATCTGCTCGAAAATACGCTCTTTACCATTTCGGTAGGTTAACGCTCTGTACAAGGTATCGGTATGCAGCTCTAGTGGCGTCATTTCAATAACACCTGTTTTCAGCAACTCCTCAGCACACTCTTCCAAAACCAAAATTTCGTTGTACTTTTTAGTCGCATCCTCAACTGACAACTGGATGGATTTATCAAGCGCAATTTCATTGATATCGGTATACTCAAGACCTAGGTTAATGGCCAGCTGAACAATTTGGGGGTTTTGATACGCCTCTGTTACAGCCACTTCATAACTATCACGAACTCCATTGTTATCTTTATCCACTCCCACAATTGCCTCAGGGGATTTAGGGTCTAAATCTGGGTCTGGGTCTGGGTCTGGGTCTGGAGATGGTTCTAAATCATCGAGTAAACGCCAAGTGCCAGACTTAGAAGGATATTCTCCTTGAACCCACCATTTAGCTAGGTAAATATCTCCTTCAAAGTTCACGACTGAACCACCTGCATAAGGTGTTTCATGCTCATAGTTGTCAATCGTATCTGCATTGATGTGAATCCAACCATCCCAAGAGATATCATTTACTACTGGCTCAGTTCCTTGTGTCCAATGAGAAGATACAAATGACTCTCCATGGTGAGTGACTAGGTCACCCGAATTGTAAACAGTATCTTTATTCCATGGCTCCATCGCATGTGCTACCAGTGGGATACTTAAACTAACCGCTATTGCAATAACATGTTTCTTCATATTTCATCCTTAAATACTATTTCAGTGCCTTCTTTAGAGGATGAGTAGGAAACTTGATGTATGATGCTGGACACTCTACTAAGCGACATACCTGTAGTTATCCATGATTTGCTAATTTAGCAAAGTTACTGACTCATTTATGTCCAATAATAATTTGGAATTATTTCATCTTTTCTGTGATAAAGAAATACAGCGACATTCATGATGATGGCGAACTTTGTCGCTGATATTTTGAATTTCACTTAAACGTTGAAGATCCTGAGATCAAATATTTGATGAAGAAGCGTTTGAGTATGAGTGAGTTAAGCACGACTTCTAGCGAGCAGCAGGCCGACTTTTCCTTTTGCCGTTTTACTAACGGTTTGCATAAACTGAAAACTTGGCTTAACGATACCTGATCGCTCTAAGTCCTCTACCATTAGAAGCCAAAGTTTGGCTGTCATTTGTGCATCGGCTAATGCTCGGTGAAAAACACCGTCGTTGTCGATGTTTTTGTAGCGAACAAGCTCACCAAGTTTGTGTGATGGTGCACCTTGAATCAGTCGTCTTGCCACCAGTAAGGAGCAAGCGAACTCTCCTGAATAACCACTGTTGATTCTCTCAAGCTCTGCGTCTAGAAATCGTTTATCGAACGAAGCGTTGTGCGCGATAAGGTTCTCACCCGCAATAAACTCGCTAAACGATGCCATCACCTCATCGCAGCTTGGTGCTGTACGTAACATGTTATTGGTGATGCCGGTATAACTTTCAATGAATGAGCTCACTCTAAAGCCAGGATTCATGAGTTGCTGAAAAGTATCGACAACCTCACCATTGACTAATTTAACCGCACCGATTTCAATTGCGCGGTCACCCAGATTAGGAGAGAGACCAGTGGTTTCAAAGTCGAGTACGACCACGGAATTTGCTTGAGGCATGAAGTTTTCCGACTAAAAATAATGTGCAAGAGTATCATCGAAAACGATAGGAAAAGAAAGGCGATGACACTCTGGACGAGCCCCCAAGCTCGGTTAAAGACTGATCTCTAACAAAGCTTCGTCCAAATGTAACTTCAAGCCCCAAACTCCCTCTCTACTTAACCCCTTCCCTCCCCGGTAGGCAGTTCAGATCAAAAGTACCGGAAACCAAGGGTTTCCGGTATGTATGATGCAGATTAAAGCTGAGGGATTTTA
This sequence comes from Photobacterium atrarenae, assembly GCF_024380015.1. Taxonomy (NCBI): domain Bacteria; kingdom Pseudomonadati; phylum Pseudomonadota; class Gammaproteobacteria; order Vibrionales; family Vibrionaceae; genus Photobacterium; species Photobacterium atrarenae. Next base: position 1,330,568 of record NZ_CP101509.1, on the reverse strand, counting down.
TCCTTCCAACCTAAAAGCTCAGCTTGAACTATTGGGTCGACGCCTCAAGGGTGACGCCCGAGAATTGGCGATAGCCATCAAGCAAAATGGAGTATGTCCCCGGTGTGGCTCCGGTAAAGGTACAGGTTTCGTTATTGCCATTTCGGTAAGGGCGGCAATCCCAGTTCTGTTTGCTGACCTCTGAGCCTTGTGCGACATACAGATCAACATCACCCGACCCGCCGGAGGTGCTGATTTTCAGTGTTTTCTGCGCCGGCAGTTCGAAACTATAACGAACCTGGCTGCCCGTTGTCCCGGACAAACCGCTGACCGGGACACCGTCAGTCAACACATTGCCTGTTGGTGGTGGGGTGTCGCCGACAGCACTCGCCATTTCAATAGCGTAGGCGAGACCCAGTTTGGTGAACTTCAGCGCATGTGAACCGGTGGGATCCGAGTTCTCCAGCGTGTCGTTCATCGTATGGATCATCGGGTTATAGTCATTGAATTTGGATTCAAATGGCATGGCTGCCGAGAAACCCGCTTTATGCCAGGAGGCGTGATCTGAGCAGGCATAACCACAGGTATCAAATCCGTAGGTTAAGCTTGGCAAATACTCATCCACCAGTTGACTCAGGAAGGTGGTCAGATTGCTGTCCGTGTAATCGGTGATAAAGACAATATCTTCCACCGATCCTTTGTAGTTGGTCATATCCAGCTGTAAGGCTGAAATGACTTTTTTACCTTCGGCTTTGTATTGGTTGGCCAGATCCTGGGAGCCACGTAATCCCACTTCTTCCGCGGCATAAGCCATAAAGGCAATACTGCGTTTCGGCTGGAAATTGTTTTCCGCCAGCACACGAATAATTTCAGTCACGCTGGCAATCCCTGAGGCATCGTCATCTGCGCCGGGCGCAACACTCTGCTCATTGGTATGAGAGCCAATGGTGGAATCCAGATGGCCCCCCAAGACGATCCACTCATCTGGTTTTTCTGAACCCGTGATCGTCAAGACGACGGATTTCTGGTTGTACCCAAAGTGCGACACTTGTTGAACGCTGGCATTGGGCAAAGAAGCGCTCAGTGAACGCCATTCATTGGCCAGCCAGTCGGATGCTTGCGCGCCAGAAGTGGTGGTATAAAAACGGTTCATGAAGCTGGTCAGTGACCTGATTGTCCCGGTAATGGCTTGTGAACTGACCTGAGGTAACCAAGCGTTGACTGTGTCTTGCTGGCTGATGTCCGGGATCGGAAAAGCAGCAAGTGACTGCGGGATGTTGCTGGCTGCAATGGCACTTTCTGCGGATGAGTGGACCATATAACCGCCGCAGCGCTGATGGTCTTCATGCATGTGATGCGATAACTCAGCCAATTGGCTGGAATCCACCTGTCCAACCCACACCGGTCCACTGCTGGCCAAAGACTCCGGCAATATAGCGCGCGCGTTGGATTGCATCACGGATTTCACGGTCTCGCTGGCATCGGACCCAATGGAAATCCAGACTTTGTCTTCCGCATAAGCTTGGGTGCAAACCGCTGACACGAGAAAAGCCAATAACGTTGTTGTGTTTTTCATCTGTCTCCTCCCTGGAGATTTTTTATAAAATCAACAAAACGTAGGTCAATTTGGCTGGAAAGCGAAGCTAATCCTTTTGAATCAAGGTGTAACGGAGGGTTGTCATAAAATCATCAGTAGCGCTCAGAATGGATAGATTTCAGCGTGAAATAAGCTTGATGTCAGGTGTACTGATATTTAATAGAGACAATATGGTCATCGGCCATATTAAAAAAGTAACTTCCCACGCTCCATTTACGCCGGAGCATGACGGTCTCGATGACATTGTCTCAGGAAACGTATAGGCACTTGATGATGATATCACTGTTGCGGGGCACACTGAGTGTGTCGAAGCCTATTCAAGGGATGGGCATGCCGCGTGTTACATATTTCATAAAATTGAATTACTGGTCACAGCAACATACGTGTAAAGTTGCACAATCATAGCACCATGAATAGTCTCTTCTGCATAAATTGAACCAAAGGAACGCATGATGGCCGCCATACAGTTTGCTAATTTATGGAAGAATCATCCATATCCAAAAAAACCTTGTAATAAAGCGCACTTCCCTAATCAATGTGCTATACGAATGGGAGTTGCTTTAGAGAAATCACATTGATGTATGGAATGGCGAGACAATGAAGGGCGGTTCTGCTGAATGGCTGGACTTCGGCGATGAAGTTTGGTTTTGGGAAGTAAATCAATGATAAAGGTTCTTTTAATATTAGCTCTATTCTCCTCTCCTAATGTATACGCCGAGCACCCACCTACCGGAGAAATAAAAGATTGCACACTCAGTGTTAATGGCTCTCAACAAGAAACCACATTGTTGACACCTTGCTCTTGGGCTGTCAATTCTGATGGCTCACTTCAAATACGCCGTTTGAACAATAAATCCATTGCGATACTTGTTGGAAAACCCATTAGTGTAGAGCAACAAACTGAGTGGGGGGTAACTAAGAATGATCTTTGCTCTTTTGAATCCATTGGTGTTGAACTAGATGACTTTCAACGACCGGTTGCTATTAGTCAACCTTTAAGAGATGCACTCGTGTGTTCAAACATACTGGTTGACGATATCTTTTTTATGAGTTACCGGTGGGAATAATAAATACTGAATATTAGTTAATGGCATGGCAATCCTCCCATTTTTAACCGCAGTTAAAAGTAGAAGTTAAGCAACCATCAAATATATTGGCTATTCAAGAATCAGCAATATCCTCGATATTAAGTTTAAGTATGGTGGCGGCTATCGGTACTTCGACGTGCCAGTTGGTACTTGGGAAGATTTTTTCGATTCAACAAGTCATGGTACATACTTCAATGAGGTCATTAGAAATAAATTCTCTTATGAAAAAATAGAACCTTAAGACAAAACTAGCTGCTCATACTGAGCAGCCAGTCTTTGAGATCATGTACAAGGAAGCTTCTATGCGTTTGTTCTTGAGAGCCACAACGTTAACATGCGCATTAATCGCTACAGGTTGTGGTGATATCAAAATACAGCATTCCTGCTTTGCACCAGTACAAAGCAACGTAAATGATGTCTTTCCTGACGGCACCGTCCGTTTCACCCCAGCCTGGGGATCAAACAAAGAAAATAATTTTTTGCTAAACAATCGAATTGAAGGCTATTTGAGCATATATGCCGGCTATGAGCCAATTAAACGCAATTCTCAACTGTACTTTACTGGCACTATATTTCGAGTTTCTCCGAGTGTTGCAGAGCGATACCTCGGAGGAAGCCAACCAAGAGTGCTGTATAAAGTCCGCATAAGAACTGTTTATTACGTCATTCCCGAGCACGAAATACAGGCTATAGTGACACCACCGTTAGAATCTTGCGAGTAAATGTTAAGGCAGTTAAGTAGCTGTTCTGTTCCTAACAGTCAAATTATCGGTGAAGGAAACTCGGTTTAAAAGTGTTCAAAACAATTATCACATCAAATCATATCCACGCAGAATTCGCTTTCAGATCGTTAAATCACTAATCCGACAAATCAGCCTTCAACAGACTCAAACTAGATCGGTAATCCCCCCTAAATATGACTCTTCACCCCACATCCCTTGATCACCAGTTGGGTCAGGAACCGGGCGGCGTCATCGTAGTCCTGGTGGCTGAGGGCTTCTTTTTGCATCACGTTACAGATCTGCCAGCTGAAATCGGCATAGGTTTGGGTGGCGGACCAGATCATAAACATCAGGTGGTGCGGTGGCACCGGGTCCATCAGCCCCTGCTCGCTCCAGGTGGCGAATTTGTCCATGATCATCTGGGACTGCTGAAACAGCTCTGCACGGATGTCTTCCGGCAGCGACTGACCGCCCGACATCACTTCGCTCGCGAATACCCGTGACGCGTGGGGATGATCCCTGGAAATCATCAGTTTGGTCTGGATATAGCGGGTTAATGCCTCGATTGGATCATCCAGCGCCTCAATCGGACGCGAGGCCGCCAGCAACGGCTTGGTGACGGTTTCCAGCACCGCAAAGTAGAGCTTGTCTTTCGAGCTGAAGTAGTAAAAGACATTGGGCTTGGGGATCTCTGCCGCTTTGGCGATATCGACAATTTTGGTCGCGGAGTAGCCGTGGGTTGCAAACTGCTCGCTGGCAACCTGAATAATATGCGCCTGATTTTTTTGCCTGATCCGAGTCATTGCAGGTTCCGGGTGATCAATCGTTTATCAAGTCTAAAGAAATCAAAGGGAAAGACCAATGTGCGGGGAATAAAAATGGCGTCTGGGTCAAGTTCGTACCAATAACCGTGCGCTTCAACAATACATGCTGCGGTTGAAAGACGACCGCCCGGCACACGAAGACAGGGAGAGTGTGCGACCAGACGGCGCCTTTCAATTTAGAAGCCGGATTCAAACGATGCGTTACAGGATCAATAGGGCGCGGAAGTCGTTCACATTAGTCAGCGTCGGCCCGGTAAAGACCAGGCTGTCGGTCTGCTCGAAAAAGGCGTAGCTGTTGTTGTTATCCAGGTAATCCTGCGCTTTTAAGCCTTTCGACTGAGCCTGCGCCCAGGTTTCCGGGGTAATCCAAGCCCCGGCGTTATCTTCCACCCCATCAATGCCGTCGGTATCTGCGGCAATGGCGAACACCCGCGGCTGCCCTTTCAGTTCGTTGAGCAGACTCAGCAGGAATTCACAATTGCGGCCACCGCGCCCTTCCCCTTTCACGGTCACGGTGGTTTCACCGCCGGAAATCAGCACACAAGGTGCCTGAAACGGCTGTTGATGCGTCACCACCTGGCGCGCCAGCGCAGCATGAACCTTGGCCACGTCCCGGGCTTCCCCTTCGACACAGTCACTGAGGATATAAGCCGGGATCCCCATGCCCTGCGCTTCGGCAGCCGCTGCTTCCAGCGCCATTTGCGGGGTCGCGATTAAGTGGTTCTGGCAACGCGTCCAGCACGGATCGTCCGGTTTCACGGTTTCCGATGCGGGCTGATTGAGCCACTGGTGCGCCGCAGGCGGCACGTCAATCTGATAGCGTTCGAGAACTGCCAGAGCATCAAACCGGGTGGTGCTGTCCGGCACGGTCGGGCCGGAAGCGATCACGCTCAGATCGTCTCCCGGCACATCCGAAATGGCCAGCGTGATCACCTGGGCCGGATATGCCAGTTTTGCCAGCCGTCCCCCTTTCAGCGCTGACAGGTGTTTGCGCACGCAGTTCATTTCATCAATGGCGGCACCGGAGCGGAGCAGTGCTTTATTGAGGGCCTGTTTCTCGGCCAGGGAGATCCCCGGGGCCGGTAGACTCAGCAGGGCCGAGCCGCCACCGGAAATCAGACAAATCAGGGTATCGGCTTCACTCAGCCCGGCTGCCAGTTCCAGCACCCGTTCGCCGACAGCCATCCCCATTTCATCCGGCACCGGATGCGACGCTTCAATCACTTCAATCATCTCGCAGGACACAGTATGACCGTAGCGGGTCACCACCAGCCCTTCCAGCTCAGGGATTTTCGTCGAATCTGTTAGCTCCGGCTGGATGCTGGCCTGCTTGGCGGTTTCATACTGCCAGATCCGCTCCAGCTCCTGCGCCATAGACGCCGCAGCTTTCCCGGCACCAATGATGACAGTTCGCCCGCCCTTTTGGCGCGCCTGGGTAAACAGATCCTCCGGCAGAAATGAAGCCATGTGCCCTTGCGGCAGCGCTTGTTTTACCGCGCTGTCGAACAGAGTTCGCAAAACATGTTTCGCATCGATGTCCATCTTCAACTCCTTGTCGACGGATAAAAACTGAGAGTTCAGAGAAAAGATCCCGCTGCCATGGTCGGCGGCCTGCATGCCGGGCGCTGAGCCAGGTCGGAGACGGCCAGCCCCATTGCCGACACGGACAGCGGGAACGCGCGGCAAAGGAGACAAAAGCGCGCGGTTTAGTAAGAATACTGTGATCACCGAGAAAGCGGCAGCAAGCCGCTGCCGTCTCAAAGTTTCAGGGAAACGATCGTCGATCAGTCCCGGATCGAGTGACCCGCCCGTTTTTCAATGGCTTTCACCAGGGCCGAGTGGTCCCAGTTTTCGCCGCCGAGGGCGACACACTCATCAAACAATGCCTGCGCCGTTTCCGTGTTTGGCAGCGACACGCCCAGCGCTTCAGCGCCGTTCAGGGCCAAGTCCAGATCTTTCTGGTGCAGCGAAATTCTGAAGCCCGGATCAAAGGTGCCTTTCACCATACGCTCACCGTGGACTTCAAGGATTTTCGAGCTGGCAAAACCACCCAGCAGTGCTTCGCGCACCCGCGCCGGATCGGCACCTGCTTTCGAAGCAAATACCAGGGCTTCCGACACCGCTTCGATGTTCAGCGCCACGATGATCTGGTTCGCCACTTTACAGGTTTGTCCGGCGCCGTTTTCTCCCACCAGGGTGATATTCTGGCCCAGGATTTCAAACAGCGGGTACGCTTGATCGAACGCTGACTGATCGCCGCCAACCATGATACTCAGGGTGCCATTGATCGCTCCGACTTCACCGCCGGAGACCGGCGCATCCAGGTACTGCGCACCACTTTCTTTGATCCGTGCGGCAAATTCCTTGGTCGGGATCGGCGCAATCGAACTCATATCGATCACCAGCTTGCTGGCCGCATTGCCGCTGGCCTGGATGCCGTGCTCGACGCCATTGTCACCGAACAGCACTTCCTGTACCTGAGGTGTGTTCGGTACCATCAGGATCACCACATCCGCCAGTTTGGTTGCTTCACTGGGGTTGCGGCACACTAAAGCACCACCGCTCACCAGCGCTTCCGGCGGCTTGACGAAATGATCCGACAGGACAATGGTATGCCCGGCCTTTTGCAGGTTCTGCGCCATAGGTTTGCCCATGATCCCGGTGCCGATAAATGCGATTTTCATGCTTTCTCTCCTTGATCTTGCTTGTATTTCAACTCGTTCATTTGAAATCTGTTTTTGATACATTGCACAGTGCTTAGCGGTACTGATTCAGCCAGTTCAACCCTTCCAGCGTGGTGGTTTTCGGTTTGTACTCGCAGCCGACCCAACCGGTATATCCGAGCAAATCGAGATGGCTCAGTACAAACGGATAATTGATTTCACCGGTGCCCGGCTCATGACGACCCGGATTGTCGGCCAGCTGGACGTGGGCAATCTGGCCCAGATTCTCCTGTAGGGTGACCGCCAGATCCCCCTCCATGATTTGCATGTGGTAGATGTCGTATTGCAGCGACAGGTTCGCACTGCCGACTTCCGCAATAATCGCCTTGCCCTGCGCCGTGGTGTTGAGGAAGAAACCCGGAATATCGCGGGTATTGATGGCTTCAATCACCAGACGGATCCCTTCGGCTTCCAGGGCCTGAGCCGCAAAGCGCAGGTTGTCGACCAGGGTCGCATGAGCCTGTTGTTCAGAGACGCCATCCGGCACAATCCCGGCCAGACAGTTCACCTGGGTACAGCCCAGCGCCTTGGCGTATTCAATTGCTTTCGGCACACCGTCACGGAATGCTTCAACCCGAGCCGGATCAACAGCGATGCCGCGATCCCCGGCTGCCCAATCACCGGCCGGCAGGTTAAACAACACTTGCTGAAGTTGATTGTCAGCCAGGCGGGATTTGATTTCCTCCGCCGGATAGTCGTACGGAAACAGGTATTCCACCCCGTCAAACCCGGCTTTCGCCGCCGCTTCAAAGCGATCCAGAAAGTCGTGTTCGGTAAAAAGCATGGATAGATTTGCAGCAAATTTTGGCATGGTTCTGTCCTTAATTAGTGTTCTCCATTGCCTGTGGCTCAGGGGGCTAAGCCACAGGTGATATGTTCGATGACAATGCGGCAATTAAGACTGCCCTTCTCCCAGATGTGCCAGCGCAGTCGGGGCATCGGCGATACTCTCGGCTAGCGGCTCGAACTCATTGATGGCATTGATTTCAACGCCCATCGCGATGTTGGTGACCCGCTCCAGAATCACTTCCACCACCACCGGCACCCGGTACTGGCTCATCAACTCGCGCGCTTCGGCAAATGCGGCCTGAAGCTGGTCCGGATCGGTGACGCGAATCGCCTTACAGCCCAAGCCTTCCACCACGGTGACATGGTCGACCCCGTAGCCGTTCAGTTCTGGTGCATTCTGGTTTTCAAAGGCCAGCTGGACACAGTAGTCGATATCAAACTGACGCTGCGCCTGGCGGATCAGACCCAGGTACGAGTTGTTCACCAGCACGTGGATGTACGGCAGGTTGAACTGCGCCCCGACCGCCAGCTCTTCGATCATGAACTGGAAGTCATAATCGCCGGAGATTGCCACCACGTCGCGGCTCGGATCAGACGCCTTGACGCCCAGTGCCGCCGGCGTCGTCCAGCCCAACGGGCCCGCCTGGCCACAGTTGATCCAGTGACGCGGCTGATAAACATGCAGGAACTGGGCAGCCGCGATCTGCGACAGACCGATGGTGCTGACGTAGCAGGTCTCACGGCCAAACGCCTTGTTCATCTCTTCATACACGCGCATCGGTTTGATTGGCGCATCATCAAAGTGGGTTTTTCGCAACATCGTTGATTTACGCGCCTGGCACTCCCCGACCCACTGGCTGCGATCGGCCAGTCTTCCGGCATCACGCCATTCACGGGCGACGTCCACCAGCAGCTCTAACGCAGCTTTGGCATCGGAAACAATTCCCAGATCCGGGCAGAACACGCGGCCAATCTGAGTTGGTTCGATATCAATGTGAACAAACTGGCGCCCTTCGGTGTACACATCCAGCGAGCCGGTATGGCGATTAGCCCAGCGGTTACCGATCCCGATCACGAAGTCGGAGCTCAGCAGGGACTCATTGCCGTAACGGTGCGCGGTCTGCAAGCCGACCATGCCTGCCATCAGCTCATGATCATCCGGAATCGTGCCCCAACCCATGAGCGTCGGGATCACCGGCACCCCGGTAATTTCCGCAAATTGCTGCAACAGCTCAGAAGCATCCGCATTGATGATGCCGCCCCCGGCCACAATCACCGGTTTAGCAGACGCATTCATCATGCTCAGGGCCTTCTCTACCTGAGCGCGGGTCGCTTTGGGCTTATACGCTTCCAGCGGCGCATAGCTGTCGATATCAAACTCGATCTCCGCCAGTTGGACATCCAGCGGCAAATCGATCAGCACCGGACCAGGGCGGCCAGAGCGCATCAGATGAAACGCCTGCTGAAATGCGCGTGGCACCTGCGCCGGCTCCAGCACCGTAGTCGCCCACTTAGTCACCGGCTTGGCAATGGACTCAATATCGACCGCCTGAAAATCCTCTTTGTGCAGACGGGCACGCGGCGCCTGGCCGGTAATACACAGAATTGGGATGGAATCTGCCGAGGCCGAGTACATCCCGGTGATCATGTCAGTGCCAGCCGGGCCGGATGTGCCGATACACACCCCGATATTTCCCGGCGCAGAGCGGGTATAGCCTTCGGCCATATGTGACGCCCCTTCCACGTGACGGGCCAGCACGTGGTCGATCCCGCCCAGCTTTTTCATCGCCGCATACATCGGGTTAATCGCCGCACCAGGCACCCCAAAGGCGATATCCACACCTTCGCGCTTCAGCACTTCAATCGCAGCTTCGATTGCTTTCATCTTAGCCATTCAGACCTCCATTTCATTGTATACAATTTATCGCCGTTTTGTGTACTATGGCTGATGTAGAAAATTTCGCAAGCCTTGAAAAAACTTTTTCTTAACATCTGGCGACCCTTCCCTTTGCCCGTCCCCTCATAACCTGCTGTCTTTATTGATAAATAATTCAAAGACCACAGATGGAAATATTTTTCGCCTTTTTCAAATGAAACAAGATTGTTAAAAAAACTTTGCTTGTTTACACGATTTCCAATATAAGTATTCCCATATCTTATTTTTTGTACACAAAATCGTAAGATATTGTTCAAAAGGAGACGACATACACATGCTTACACCAGAGACAGACAAGGCACCGGGTGCCTGTTTAGCAGTACGGGGATCGACCCACAACGAGGAATATCAAGCGATTCTGTCGCCGGAGGCGCTGGACTTCTTAGGGAAGCTGGTCAGTGAATTCGGTGAACGTCGCAATGGCCTGCTGGCTGAGCGCGATCGCAAGCAACAGCGCTTTGATGCCGGAGCGCTACCGGACTTTCGTGAAGATACCCAAGCCATTCGCAACGACAAAAGCTGGCAGGTTGCCCCCATTCCGCCAGCATTGCAGGATCGTCGGGTGGAAATTACCGGACCGGTTGATCGCAAAATGGTGATCAATGCGCTCAATTCCGGCGCCAAGGTCTTCATGTGCTGCTTTGAAGATGCCTCTTCGCCAACCTGGGAAAATATGGTTGAAGGGCAAATCAATCTGCGCGATGCCAACCGGGGAACGATCAGCTTTCACGATAAACAAAAAAATAAACACTATACGCTGAATGACGACCCTGCCCTTTTGATTGCCCGCCCGCGAGGCCTGCACCTGCCGGAGCAATCAATCACGTTCAATGGTCAGCCGATCCCGGGTTGCCTGATGGACTTCGCGCTGTACTTTTTTCACAACTACCAAGCCCGTGCCGAGCAAGGTCTCGGGGTGTACTACTACATTCCGAAACTGGAAAGCATGGAAGAGGCGCAGTGGTGGGACGATGTGTTCCGCTTTACCGAAGATCATTTTGACGTTGCGCGCGGGACGATCCGGGCCACGGTGCTGATCGAAACCCTGCCCGCCGTATTCCAGATGGAAGAGATGCTGTATGCGATGAAAGATCACATCGTGGCGATGAACTGCGGCCGCTGGGACTATATTTTCAGCTACATCAAAACGTTGAAGAAGCATCCCGATCGGATCCTGCCCGATCGCCATGGGATCGGGATGGATCAGCCGTTCCTCAATGCCTACAGCCAGTTACTGGTGCGCACCTGCCACGCCCGCGGCGCCCTGGCGATGGGCGGCATGTCTGCCTTTATTCCGGCCAAAGATCCGGCCGAGATGGAAAAGGTCACCGCCAAGGTCATTGAAGACAAGGCGCGGGAAGCGCGCAACGGCCATGACGGCACTTGGGTCGCCCACCCTGCTTTGGTCGATCTGGCGATGTCTGTCTTTAACCAATACCTGGACGGTCAGCCCAACCAGCTGAACTTCCAGAGCCCGACGCATCCGATCCCCGCCGAGTTGCTGCTGCAACCCTGCCCCGGCACCCGCGATGAAGCCGGGGTGCGGAAAAACATCCGGATTGCGCTCTATTACATCGAAGCCTGGATCCAGGGCATGGGTTGTGTGCCGATTTACGGCCTGATGGAAGATGCTGCCACCGCGGAGATCTCCCGCGCCAACATCTGGCAGTGGATCCATCACGGGATCACGCTCGATGACGGGCAACGCTTTACGGCGGAACTCTTTCAGACCTGGCTCTATCAGGAGCTGGAGACCATAAAACAGGAAGTTGGTGATACGCGTTATGCTGCGGGTCGGTTTAAAGAAACCGCTGACCTTTTTTATAAACTGTCCACAGCTGACGCCTTCGCCAACTTCCTGACTCTACCCAGTTATGCGCTGCTGCAAGGAGCAGCTTGATACCAATCGTAGTGAGTAACTGGTCATCCTAGCTTGTTAAAACGCTCGCTAACTGCGTTAGAATTTTTGATTGTAGAATAACTACTTATCAAAAAATTCTGCCTTGTTCTCAAGCGTTTTTCCTACGCTAGTTTCTAATCATTTACTTACTGTGATTGGTATAATTAACAGAAATCAGGAGTAAACATGGGAAGTTTAAGTCTACAACAAGCGCTAGCCATCACGCATGGCACCTTTGAGGCGGGTATCCAGTCGAACACGGCCCCGCTCACTGTCGCAGTACTCGACAGCGGCGGAAAACTCATCTCGCTGCAACGCCAGGATGGTGCCAGTATGATGCGTCCGGACATCGCCATCGCGAAAGCCTGGGGCGCTCTGGCCCTGGGGTGTTCATCGAGAAAACTGGCGCAAGATGCAGACGCTCGTCCCGCGTTTATTTCTGCCGTGAACGTGCTCGCCCACGGCAACATGGTCCCTGTGCCCGGCGGCCTGTTGATCCGCGATGCCCAGCAAAATGTCGTCGGGGCCGTGGGCGTGAGCGGGGATCTGTCGGATATCGACGAACGTTGTGCCCTCAACGGCATCGGATTTGCCGATCTGTTCAGCGATGAGTTCGCCGCCTGACACTGACCATTCCCGCCACGTCAGGGAAACCACACCGAGAGCATGACAAAGGCCGCATTGCGGCCTTTTCTTTTTGAAAAAACACTTTACCTCAACTGCGCTTGAGGTTTTATCCTGGCCGAAATCTTGTTCAACCCGAACCCGATCTCAACCCCGATTTCGGACAATAGGAGCATCAAATGAACTACCACAATAAAACAGTTTTAATCACCGGGGCGAGCCCCGATTTTGGCCAAACCCTCGCCATTCAGTTTGCTAAAGCGCAGGCCAACTTAATCCTCACGGCCCGAACACAAGCAAAGGCGGAGCAAACAGCCGCCTTGGTTCACCGTGTCTCGCCCCATTGCCAGATCCAGTGTTATCCACTCGATATCACCCAGCCGGAGCAGATTGCCGCGCTCACCTCACAACTGCGCGAGCAACGCACCACAATCGATCTGCTGATCAACAATGCGTCCTACTGGCCGCCCAAATCGTTCTTAGGCAGTGACGATCTGGATATCCTGCAAACCATGAACTCAACCGCAACCGGCAGCATGTTGCTCACCAAACATTTGTTACCATTGATTGAAAAATCCGACGCGGCCGATATCGTCTTTATCAACAGCACGGCAAGCCTGCCCAATGACGGCCATCCCACCAGCAACGATGCGTTTAGCGCGGCAAAAGCAGCACAGTCGACCTTTGCCGACCGATTGCGGACGCGGTTAAGAGTGAAAGGGATCCGGGTGATCGCGATTTATCCCAATGATTTCGATAATCCCTCACCGCTTAATGAAGCCGATTGGCACGAGCTTCGAGAAGCAAGTGCTCCCCGCAATATGACGGCGCGCAACGTCTTCAATGCACTGCGGTTTGCTTTAGAGCAAGACCGTAAATGCTCGGTCGACAAAATCATTCTCAACAATAACGCAGCGGGCTAACAAAAAGTGATTGTCTTCTCAAAAACAGTCTGTTACTAATTTGATCATGATGAAAAATATCTCGAACCGACAATCGGCGATGCCGATCCAGCAAACCACCACCACCGAAACCACCAGGTTGTTCGGGGGGTAGGTTCGAGTTCTTTTTCTTCAACCCTCTGAGCGATTCGCCAGAGGGTTTTCTATATCCGCTTCCTGCGTTTCGCTCAGAGTCTCACAATCCAAGGAGACCTTTATGAAAACGCATCGTGAAATCGCACAACAACTCGACCTGTTCCACTCCGAGCCCCAGGGACCGGGCATGATCTTCTGGCACCCGAACGGTTGGCGTCTGTTTCAGGACATTCAGCAGCATATCCGCGAGCTTTATTTGCAATACGGTTTTGAGGAAGTGCGCACACCGCAATTCCTGAAAAAGGAGTTATGGCAAACATCCGGCCACCTGGCGATGTACGGCGAAGATATGTTCTTCGGCGGCGATCCGGCAGGCGAGCAGGACTATGCCCTCAAGCCGATGTCCTGCCCGGGCCATATCCTGCTGTTCAAACGCGGCGTACACAGTTACCGGGATCTGCCCGTCAAGCTGTTCGAGTTCGGATTAGTCCACCGCAATGAAGCCTCAGGCGCACTGAACGGATGCTTACGGCTGCGCCAATTCACGCAGGATGATGCCCACGTGTTTTGCGCCTGGTCTCAGGTCAAACACGAAGTCAGCCAGTTCCTGGAACGGGCCCGGCAGGTGTATCGCCAGTACGGCTATCAGCAGCTCGCGGTGAAAATCTCAACGCGCCCCGAAGCAGCGTTGGGCGATGAAGCCCTCTGGCATCAGGCCGAACACATCCTGATGGAGGTGTGCCGGGATGAATCGATGGATTATGAACTACAAGTCGGTGAAGGCTCCTTTTACGGGCCCAAGATTGAGCTGGCGCTGCAGGACAGTCTCGGCCGTGAGTGGCAATGTGGGACAATCCAGCTCGACTTTAATCTGCCGGGCCGTTTCGAGGTTGCCTTCACCAATGCTGCCGGAGAGCGCGAGCACCCGGTGATTTTGCACCAGGCAATGTATGGCTCGATTGAACGTTGGATCGGCATGCTGCTGGAAGTCACTCAGGGCGCGTTGCCGAAGTGGATCCATCCGCTTCCGGCAGCCATTGCCCCGGTGAATGAAGCGGCGGCCGAGTATGCCGATGCACTGGCGGAATTGCTCAAAGCGGCCGATTTGCCGGTCATGACCGATCACAGCAATTGCTCGGTATCGCGGAAGATCAAACGCTTTCACCAGCTGAAGATCCCCAATATCCTGATTGTCGGCGAGAAGGAGGTAAGCAATGAGCAAGTCGCGCTGCGCCGCGGAAAAGCCGTAACGGTCATTGAGAAGTCGCAGTTGATCGCGCAGTTGCTTGCGTTCAGGGCCATATAATGGGTACCGGGACCAGAGCGGCCACTGCATTCGCAAGTGGCCGCTCTTTCACAACAAGCGCCAATCACTGACGATCAGCAGCATTACCTGTAAAGCTTCAAGCTTATCTTCACAATTTTATGGGCATATCAGCGAATACAGCGCTTGGCCATTTTAACCTTTTGATATATAAGCTAATATGCGTCCGGATTTATCATAAGTGCCCCCTGCTGCACTGCTTTTCCGAAACAACCATAAGAAATAAACATCATGATCAGAAATCTTCTCCTCCTCCTCACCTGTTGTTGGCTTGCCGGTTGCAGTACCGTCCGGCTGGCAGATGCCCTGGAACAGGAAGTCATTCCCGCAGAGGACGCCGTCATCCCGACAGATGACGATGAGCAATACAGCACCGCCATGCAGCTGTTTTATTTAGGCACCCAAAAAGAGCCCAATCGTCACAATAACCTGGATACGCTTTCCAAGGATTATTACCGCGACATGGCTGACCATAATAACCTGATCGCGCTCACTTCTTTCATGATGTACATGAAGGGGTTAAGTAATCTCGATATTGCATCTTTCTTCTTCGCCACCAGCAAATACGATCAACTGTTTGGCCATTACAAATCAAACGTCGTCCTGTTTATTGAGCCGTTCTCCGAATCCGAAACCATCGAAACAGCCTATACCCGGGTGCAGGCAAAACTAACCGATGCCATCCGGAAAGCATACCCCGGCAATGAGCACAAAATTTTTGAGTATGAAGACAGTGTATTCGGCGATATCACCAAGTTCACTGCCATCTGGGATAACCATACCCCAGCGTGCCAGGCCTATCTCGACAGTGAAACGTTTAATCTGGATTACCTCGAAGCGCCGGATCACCTGCGCAGCTGCTATCTCCGACGTCACGGCTTTATTTATGAGCCGGAGATCATCGAAGGACAATTACCGATTCCGGGTGTGCCAGCTGCGGATCGTTATTTTGTCGTCTCCTACGCTTACTATGACCAAGCCCTGGAAGCCCAACTGAAGCAATCTCGCTATGCCAATACCTACGTCTATGAACCGGCGTATGAATGGACGGGCGGCGATATGCACTTTAAGAGCGAAGCAGAAAAAGCCCGGTTTGAGGCTCAGGTCAAACAAGGAAGCATCTCTCCTTACCCATATCTGCTGCGGCTGGCCGATCAGCAGGTCTTACTGTTTCAGGTGGGCAATGACGCCAGTTGAACCATCGCGTCCGTCCGGTCACTCATGAGCCCCGTAGAACCCAACCAGCCGCAGCTCCGGGAGCTGCGGCTGGTTGATAGCTCAAGGCCAATCTGAACGTTAGTAGTTCAGGCTTAACGTGACGCCGGAATACTGGCGATAGCCTTTCATCATGACATAGTAAGTTTGCCCGGCGGCCACATTCACGGTGCAAGTTTCATTATTCCCGCTCCGGTATGGGCGGCAATCCCAGGACTGCGTTGTCGGCTTGCTCCCGGCTTTCACGTATAGATCCGCATCGCCAGTGCCGCCGCTCATTGCGATTCGGGCCGAAGCATTGACAGCAGCAGTAAAGGAGTAATGGATTTCACTGCCTGAGGCGCCGGAAAGCCCGCTGATCGGCTCGCCGTTCTTCAACTCGTCGCCACCCGGAGGGGGTGTGCCGCACGCAGCATTCACACCGACGGTTGCAAAGGCGCTGATCACATCATCACTGTTATAGCCCAGATCACCGGCAGCTTTCACGACACCACAGCCCCCCTGATCAAAAGTTGAATTGGCCGTCCAGTACAGCTGGTTTGCCACCGCAAACACTTCAAAGCCTTTACGGGGATCCCACCCGGCTTTATTCGCCAGCAGGTAATACGCACGGTTGAAGACACCGCTGGAATAGTGAACATTCAAGCCGCTGGTGTATTGCGAGGCGTGGTCGATCGACCGGCCGTCTTTTGAAGGCTGATCGAAATAGCGTAAGCCGCCTTCTTGCTTGAAGATGTCGCTGCCGACAACCCAGTCAACTGTACCACGCATGTAATACTCCGCGGCTTCCCCGGCAATATCAGAGAAGGCCTCGTTGATCCCGCCGGACATGTTACGGTAAACCAGCCCGGAGTTTTGCTCGGTAAAGCCGTGGCTGACCTCGTGGGCACTGACGTTAATATCGACCAGCGGGTAGAAAGTGTTCTGCCCGTCACCAAAGGTCATCGCCTGGCCATCCCAGAAAGCATTTTCATAGTTGCTGCTGTAATGCACCCGCATGGTCAGCTGGAAGGTCAGCGGCGCAGTGTTGAGCCAGTCCTTGTACATGTCAAAGACGACTTTCCCGAAATAATGGGCATCATTGAGCGGAGAATACGCGCCATTGATTGGCTTATACGCATTGACGTTATCGTCGGTGGCACACTCATAACTGAAAGGAGTCGAGCCAGAAGTACCGCCATTCAGATTCACGGTTTTAACGGCATCGTTGATCATGGTACAGGTGGTACCGACTTTCTCAATATCGAGCGGTGGGTAGTCAATCCCGAACTGATATTGACCCGTCTTCTGGTTCCCGCCTGGGCCTGTCCCGTGCGCCTTGGCATGAGCCAGACCTTCCCAACGTTCGATAATCTCACCGCTGTTAGCATCAATGAAGAAATACGGACGAGACGGCGTTTCATCCAAGATCAGGAAATTGACCAGATACACCAGGCGGGCGACATCATTATCATCCAGGCGAATCATCAATCGAGTTTGCTCGTTTTCAGTCAATTCCCCTTTAGCACCCATACCTTTCACCGCTCGTTTCACTTGCTGCTTGGCAATCGCCAGCGCCTGCTGGGCGTCCAGTTTCGGTGAAATCGCCGCAATATCCTGTTGCAATCCCTGAGCCATCATCCCGTGCACCTGGCTGGCTCCCTGCGCACTAACCGTCGCGGTCACCGCCGTGTTAAACACCGGAATACCCTGATAGACCTGCTGGTAACGCACTTTTTGAGTACCGTTCGGTAAAGTGATGGTTTTGACCGGCTGAAAACGCGTCGCCAGCGGTGTTGCCGACTGCGCGCTAATCCCCTGCTGCAGCACTGCCGGGTCAGTCACGCTGACCATTTCAGCGGCCACGCTCGGCAAAGCAGTAAGTGTAAAGAGTGAACCTAGCGAGATAGCAATTGTAATTTTATTAAGTTGTGATTTCATAACTCTTCCCTGGAGAATGATTGTGTTGAACTGTCCTTCAACTCTCAACCAATCCGACATCCTGTTGCCGGAAACTACTGGTGTGACTGCATGAGAACAACCTGTACCAGTTCGCTCATCTGTTATGATTTTCATTTTCATAACAGTGGATAAACCATGGGAAAGGATTCAGGAAAAATCCACTTTGCTACAATATTTTCGCAACTTGACGTGTATTTATAAATTTACATAGGTTACTGATCATTGTGTCATTAACAACTAAAAGCGATTCTAACCCTGAACAGATTTGCCCACACCCAAGTTGCTAGGTGTCATGGCGACTTTACAGCAAAAGGGATAATGCTACGTACTGATAAAATTCGCTTTATATTCGGAACTGTTTTCTATCGCTGTGTGGAGCGAAATAGATATCGTAGCCAGCAGATCATTGCAGCAAGAAACCTCAATTAGCGCAATTTAACATGAGCCTTCCTCTGCGTAAGTATGCCAAAGCTACGAATTTCCCCAGCAAGTGGCACTTGCCAAGAAATTGATAGATTTGACTTTAGTGGCCATAACTTCCCATACTGGCGTTTGTACTATCTAACAACAAGGAAAACAGATAGATATGTGTACTCGCATTCTCAACAATATTGACAACAAGCACGTCGCCGTGGCTCGCAACATGGATTGGGAGTTTCATCTGAATGCGACCCTGTTGCTAACTCCAGCCGGTGGACAGGCAATAGGCATGAGTAAATCTGAACGGAAAAAAGAAGGCTTATGCAAAAGCCAAGTACTGAAATGGAAGGTCAAGTACACCAGTGTTGCCACGTTGCTCGGTGACCAGGACAACGGTTTTGGTTTCTGTGACGGAATGAATGAAAAAGGGCTTGTCGCCAATGTGCTCTACGATACCAATAGCAGTTTTCATCAAGGCCCGTTAACCGAGAATGAAAAAGGGCTGAGTGTACTGCGTTGGGGACAATTTATCCTTGACCGGTTTGCCAGTGTTCAGGAAGTGGTGAGCTATTTTTCTTCTCCCGCCCGAGAAATTGATATTTGCCTGTTCGGCAGCAATGTTCCCGGAGACCCGAACGCGCCCGCACAATTGCATGCGGCGATCTCTGATCACCGGGGGGATTCAGCCATTCTGGAAGTGCATCAGGGCAAACTGACCATCTATCATGATCGTCAGAATACAGTTATGACCAACGAGCCGGATTATCAGACCCAGCTCGAACTCGCGACATACTGGCGCTATCAGTGGAATCAGACCGACACTTTAAATAACACCCCGGTCTTTACAGTTCCCGGCGGGCATACATCCGTGCAGCGTTTCGAACGCGCCAGTTACTATCGTATGCTACAAAATACGGACCTGCAGAACGTTGACCGTGTCGCCCAGGTAGGCGCGATGATCTCACCTTGCAAGGTCCCGCAAGGCTTTGAAGCGCTCCATCCAATGAACCTGGAAGAATGCCTCGAGAAAAAAGCCGGGATTACGTTTAACTCATTTACTTTGTGGACCAACATCAGTGATTGCCATCACAAACGCTACTATCTGCAGAGTAACAATAATATTCAAACGGTTTGGGTGGAGATCCCTAAATCACTGAAACAAGCGCGAGCTATCACGCTGGACGCACAATTCAGGGCATCCCAAACCATGGGTGATATCATGCAGGATATGACACCGGTGAAATACAACCCGCTTCATATTGCGTAATCGAACTTGTCATTCGCAAGGCAGAACTGGTTTTTGCCTGAGGCTTTCGCCCGGTACAGCGCTTCATCAGCGAGCAACAGCGCACTTCTATGCTGCCCTGGCTGATGAAGCGCCAAACCGATACTGACGGTCACAGGACGTCCGATACCGAAATCATGCGCCGATACTTGCCGCAATAAGTCAGCCACTTTTTTCTGGGCCTTGAAAGCATCCATTTCATTGATGGAAAACAAAAACTCCTCTCCCCCCCAACGCCCAACCACATCACCGGAGTGCGCAACGTGCTCGAGGCAACGGGCCACGGTAGATAGCACGGAGTCGCCGACATGGTGGCCGAAAACATCGTTGACCTGCTTGAAGTCGTCCACATCAATAATAGCTATCCAGCGTATAGTTTTGGAGTCAAGCAAATAATCATCAAGGTAGCGTCGATTGACTAATCCTGTTAAAGGGTCTTGCGTCGCCAAAGCTTGCAGTTTTTGATTCGACTCCCGCAAGGCAGCTAAAGTCTGGCGGCGGCTCGAGTCATAAAAAAAACCGACAATAAACAGAAACAGATAAACTGCCGTAAAATGAATAAAGCTAATTGGCTCAAAGCGCGCAGCGCCCCAGGTGTCCATGGTCGATAGGGTAAAGGCCGCGGTTCCGATAAAGGTGGCCAAACTAAACCAGGCTCCTCTTTTGTAACCCAGAATAAACATCGAAACCACAGGTGTTAAAAACATAAAGGCCAGTGCAAACTCGTGGTGTCCCGCTGCCAACACCAAGAAAAAACTCGAAAACGTGATGTCCAACTGCATAATCAATGCCGCCGCTGTCGGTGCTCGCCGACCTTTCATCAGCCACAAACTGACCAAGCATGAGAGAGTTGCAACCGACATTGTATGACGCATGAAGGTGTTGGGAACGACAAAGATGTTGTAGTACAGGAAGTACGCATTGGTCAGGACCAGGACCAACAGCGCCATAATTAAAAAGGAGTAATCTTTGTAGCGTTCATCATCTGACTTTAGCGTCAGCCATTGTTCTATCCAAGCAGTGAACACGGGAAACCTCTTGCTGTGGGCTGGTCTTATCATTATTTTTGATTCCCAAGAATCATCTATTGATAGAAATGATATCGGATATATGTATCAGATGTATAGCGTGTTACCGATTTCCTGAGAGATAGTTTTTAAGACTGAAAAATGCTGGATTTCATCCACAGATATAGCACTTTTGGGTTATTGGTTTTATTTGATTTTAGTGATGGAAGTCATCTCCCGGATGCGGGGGCCCCTATCTTCTTTTTCGCAAGTCACGGATCAGTGAGCCGGTAACCGTCAATACCGTCACTGGTACACAGAAGTAGCAGATGAATAACTTGAGTGGACTGAGCCATTGGGCCTGGGTTGTCATACCGATTAAAAATGCACTGTAGAGCAGGTATAAACTGAAGAAGAGCCCGCCTTCGACACGGCTCAGGGATGCGCCGGTGAAAAAAAACGGTAAGCACAGTAAAGCGACAGCCAGCATGATGGGAAAATCCTGCTGCACGAGTTGGAGGCTGCCAGTCAGCCCCTGCTCACTGACTAGACCTGAAATGCCAAGCACAGCCAATAAGTTAAAGGTATTGCTGCCCACCACATTCCCCACCGCGATATCACGTTGGCCTCGGAGGCTGGCCACGATTGAGGTGACAACCTCGGGTAATGAGGTCCCGATGGCCAGGATTGTCAGCCCGATGACAGCTTCACTGATCTCAAAGACTCTCGCGATATTTACCGCACTACCGACCAATACATTCGCCCCCAAGATCAGGCAACTCAGTCCGACGGCCAGCCATAGTATGCTGTGCCAGACCGGGGACATGTTCTCCGTGGGCTCGGTGCCAGCATCGCGATTTGATACTGGCGTTTTCAGATGCTCCGTCCGTTTGCCCTGAACAAATAAAAACACCGTATACCCCATGAGCAGCACAACCAGTACGGCGCTATTCCCCCGGCTGAGCTGCCCATCAATTGCCATAGAGAGCACGAGTGCACTGGTGAGGATCATGACCGGCACGTCTTGACGAATCAACTGCCTGGAAATGGTGAGGGGGATAATCATGGCCGAGAGCCCCAGAATGAACAAGACATTAAAGATATTGCTCCCCACAACATTCGCCATAGCCATTTCACGCTGACCCGTGAGGACAGCGCGAATGCTGACGGCCAGCTCCGGGGCGCTGGTTCCGAATGCGACCACGGTTAAGCCGATCACCAAGCTGGGGATCCCCATTCTTTCGGCGAGTCGGGCAGCACCTTTCACTAGGCCGTCTGCCCCGCCGATGAGCAGGAGCAAGCCGATGATCATCAATAAATAGTCCAACTGTAACCTCGCTATCGTGGCGGGCCTGTTTGAAGCACAGAGACGCGACTCGATAGCATGCATATTCTATGGCGTATCGCGATCGCTACGGGCCCTGCCGGGATAGTATAGATAATTGCGATAGCGCAACCGTGTCACATTTATCAAACCACAAGATGAGAATACGCCGGGCTAAGCGCCGGAGTTTTTCCCGGACGGCCCTGATTCACCGAATCGGAAACACTTGCGGCCAGCGCCGAGCTTGCCCATGCAGCCTGACTGGTCATACCTCACTTAAGTCTCAATTTATCTGGTTAACATATTTAAGCCTTCAAAAACAAAGCCTTAAGTGTTGCAAATTAACATCTTTATCAATATCATTCACCCAAATTGTATCTAGTTATCAATAGTGGTAAGAATTTGAGAATTGGTATTCTAAACGGCGGCGATTCAAGTGAACGTTCTGTCTCACTTAAATCAGGCGAATGTATCGCCAAGGCTGTGGAACTTCTGGGGTATGAAGCGATTAAAATTGATCCTCGCCACATTGATGTGACCCTGCAGGGTTTCTTCAATCTTGATCGCATATTTATCGCTTTACATGGTGGTATCGGTGAAAGCGGTCATATTCAAGCACTGTGCGATATGCTCAAAATTCCATATACCGGCAGTGGGTTGCTTGCCTCTTCTACGTCATTAAATAAACACAAAACCAAAGAGATTTGGAAAGCCAATGGCCTCAACACGGCTGAATGGATAACTGTAAACAAAAACACACCTTCCGACGCAATCAAAGAGACACTTTCCAAGCTCTCCTATCCTGTGGTTGTAAAACCGTTAAACCAAGGGTGCAGCCTGGGCGTCACGAAAGCCGATAACCCGCAAGACTTATTTTCGGCACTGACTGCTGCATTTGAATATGATGAAGAAGTTATCGTTGAAGCCTTTATTCAGGGACGCGAATACACTTGTGCCATTCTGGACGGCCAAGCCTTACCAGTCGTCCAAATCAAATCAGAGACTTTCTTCGATTGGAATGCCAAATTTGGCAATGAGACAGCGACCTACCACTGCCCATCCGATCTGACACCGGAACAAGAGCAGCAAATGCAAGCCATCGCCCTCAAGGCCTATCAAGTTCTTGGCTGCCGGGGCTGGGGTCGTATTGACACTTTCCTTGATGAAGATGGCGAAATCTATCTCATTGAAATGAATACTGTCCCCGGGATGACAACGCGCAGTGTATTCCCGATGGCCGCGAAACAAGCGGGGATCAGCTTTGAAGGCGTCATAGAAAAACTGCTCAGTTCTGCAACGTTTGACTACGTCAAGTAACTGCCACTGGCAATCTAGCCATAATAGAATGCCTGCCCCCCACTCTAACGGGATCAGGCTTTACTTCAAAACGTCATCGTTTCTAGCAAAGCTTCCCCCCAGCTAAGTCGTCAGCACGCCATTCTGGGCAGACCACAATTCCTGATATAGTCCCTCTTGCTTAAGCAACTCATCATGACACCCTCGCTGAACCAACTGCCCACTATCGAGCACCAAAATTTGGTCGGCATCCCGAATAGTGCTCAGGCGATGGGCTATCATAATCACGGTTTTATCTTTCACCAGCTCGGATAACGCTTGCTGGATATAGTGCTGAGTAATGGCATCGACAGAGGCTGTGGCTTCATCAAGCAAGATGATTGGCGCATCTTTCAGCAGTGCCCGGGCAATAGAAAGTCGCTGCCTCTCACCACCAGACAAACTGGCTCCACTCTCACCAATGAGTGTCTGATAGCCTGCCGGTAACCGGTTAATGAATTCTCCACAATATGCCATTTTACAAGCTGCAAACACATCTTCATCGCTGGCCGACGGCCGACCAATGCGCACATTGTCCATAATGGTGCCGTCAAATAACTGCACTTGCTGGAATACCATGCTGATGTGCTGGTAAAGCCCTTCAGAACCCAACGCCTTGACGTCTTTACCCCCGACTCTGATAGTGCCCTGATCCGGATCGTAGAAGCGTGCCAGCAGGTTCATCACGGTGCTCTTGCCGCTACCGGAAGGCCCGACAATCGCCGTCACGGCCTGGTGCCGGGCAGTAAAACTTATGTTGTGCAGTACTGGCATTGACTCATAACCAAAACTCACCCCGTCGAAACAAACTGAATACTCGGTGATCCCGGCAGCTTTCTCAGGCTCACTCAACAACGCCTCATCATAAAGCCCTTGCAGCTTTCCTTCACACTGCACTGCATAACGTAGTATGGTCAGATGCTGGCCCATTTCGAGCAAGGGAGAGATCACGCGATGGGCAAGCAGCATAAACAGCAGCAACGTCAACGGGCTCGCGCTACCGGCGTCTATCTTATTCGCTGCAATCAGGAAAAACACCACCAACCCGAGCTCAAGCAACAGCCGGTAAAGCACAACCGGGACGGCCCCCCATTGCTCAACCTTAATCGACATACGGATCATCTCATCGAAATGACGATAAAGCTTGCCCAGCCACAGCTCAGCGCGATGATAGAACCGCAACGTCTTGATGCCACTCACAAACTCAACAATCAGACCTGATGTATCGCGATACACCGCTTGTTTATCCTGGCTCATCCGGACAAACAGCTTGCGTGTCACCTGCAACACCCAGAAGGCAAACGGCATACCGATAATCAGGCTGAGCGCCAGCTGCCAATCAACCCACATCAACCCCGCAACCAGCACTACGGGGATCAATAAGGTAGTCAGTACCTCAATCACCAAATGGGTGAAAATGTTTTCGACCCGCAGAACATCGTCAGTCACCATATCGGTCAGCTGGCCGGTACGATAACGATACAGCGCGCCCAGCGGCAACTGGTGCGCCCGATCAAGTAGCTTCTCTCTGTATCCCCCCATGATAGAATAACTACCGAGAAAGCTATTTTTCTGTCCATGTATTGCACAAAATAGCTGAAGAGAAAAAATACCCACCAGCAATGCCGTTACCATAGCGATCGAAGGCGTCACCTCGCCAGTGCCACCAACGTCAGCCATCAATACAGCCTGCAGCCACCAGAAACAGACCAGCATCGGTAACACATCCAGCAAACGCTCGGCAATACGCCAAATCATTCCGCTCAACAGTTGCGCGGAAGAACGCTCACTGCGTTGAATCACCCGCAGAATAACGCCCAAAATACTATCAGCCTGCATGGACGACCTCCTTTGCAACTGATTGGCGTTTAACAACACCGATAGACCAATTATCAGTGTCGTTTTGAAGCTGCCAGATCTGCCGGTAGTAATCACTGGTACCCAGAAGATGAGCATGATTACCCTGTAACTGAATGAGTCCGTCTTCAATGATGCCGATAAGATCCGCACTTTCAAGGCCGTACGTACGATGGGCAATTACCAGCACCGTCTTCTCCGGATAGTGCTTTTTCAATGCGTGATAGAATGCTTTTTGGGTCAGGCTATCGGCAAACGCAGTAGCCTCATCAAGTACCAGGATAGGCGTATCGGCGAGCAACGCCCGAGCCAATGCAATACGCTGTTTTTCACCACCAGACAGGCGAACACCCTGCTCCTGCAGTTGCGTATCATAGCCTTCCGGCAAGCGTTGAATTAGTTCCTGCGCTTGTGCCACGGTGACGGCTTGGTGCATATCTTCCTCAGTAATACCGTCACGTGCCAGTTGCAGGTTATCTCGAATTGTCCCTTTAAACAAAAACACATCCTGCGAAGCCACAGCAATCAGTGACGCGCGCTGTTGGTTATCCAATGACGAGACAGGCACCCCGTTGACCAGCACCTCGCCGCTATCAGGTACCAGCAAACCTGCCAGCAACTGGGCCAGAGTCGATTTTCCGCCCCCGGATCGCCCCATCAGCACAGTGGTTGTCCCCGGCGCCAGGGCCAGATTGAGACCATTCAGCACCGGCAAGTCATCATAGCCAAACGAAACATCTTTAAAGGTCACTTGCAAAGGTGTCTCCAGCGCCGTTAGTTGTGATGTATTCTCGGTTGTTGGCGCTGCCATGATCGGGGCGAGTCGTTTAACGCCGGCCAGCACCTCTTTAATTTCAGTAAAAAAATTGCTGATCTTAAGCAAGGGACGTAGCATTCCGGCCCCAAGCAGTACCGCCATCAGAACATCGAGCAAACGCACTTCACCAGCCTGATAGAGCGCCATCGCAACAGGCAAAATTACCAGCAGGTTTGCCCCCAGCAAGCAGGTAAACATTGCCCACCTGGGCACAGTCACTTTGGTAATCTTCGCCACCATGCTGTAATACTGATCGAGACTGTCCATCATCGCTTTAAAGCGACGGCTGTCTTGCTGAAACAGTTTCATCACCGGCATGTTACGCAGGTACTCTATCGTGGTGCGATTGAGGCTTACCGATGCCTGGTGATACTCGGTATAGAGTTGATCCATCCCGCGCATCACCAGCATTGAACTGAACACCGCCAGCGGTGCAACCAGCAAACTAGCAAGAGCCAGACGCCAGTCCACCCAGAGCAAATAGCCGGTTACCACCACCGGACCAATGGCCGACACCGACACTTCTACCGTATGGTGGGCAACGAAATTTTCCACCCGCTCGACATCCTGGAGCACAGCCAGCTTCAACTGGCCAGAATGGTACTTTTGCAACCAATGTACCGGTGCCCAGGCCAGGCGAGTTACAAGAAGGCGGCGGGTATGAGTCAAAATGCCAAATGCAGCCTTATGGCTCAGTCCGTATGCTAGCGCATACGCCATCGTCTTTGCCGCCAGAGCCGCCATCATCCATAACGCTGAGTGATAGAGCGCGGTTGTCAGTTCGGGGGAAGAAAGATATTGCTGGTAGTATCCGAGCACAACTTCCATTGCCTGAAAAACAAGCCAGAAAGGCAGCAACTCAAGCAACGCGGCAAAACAGGTAAATATCAGCGACGCAGAAAGACACCCTTGCCGAACTTTTACCATTCGCCATAACGTCAGCCAGCCAGTGTCATCTTCCAAATTAGACATCGTTGTCAGTCCTTCACAGCAACAGGAAACAATCCGGCAGATCATAAATTTCGATCTAATCACAAGCTACCCAGATCAGTCGCCGTCTGCCCCAATCGGTTCAATGGGCTAAAGAATAAGGAGAACTTAACCCGATGCGGACATTCCCATTCCTGATCAGAATGCTCTCATTCACCCTAGTCGGGGCTTTTTCGCCCGATGCGGGTAGTTCCATTTGTTCGCGGCTTACATAATTGCTGAAATTTATCTGGAACAGGCACAGGGCGAACCTTAGCAGCCTGTCAGAAGGCCTTAATATTCCGCCAACGAAGACATGACCAACAGCGGATCTGCCGAACCCCAATCAGGCGTACTTCTGATTAGGCATCTTCATCTAAATAATTCTTGGGAATAAAAAATGAATCAACAAGCTCGCCTAACGGCTAAAGACCTGATCAATGTCGGAATCTACTCGGTTCTGTATTTCTTCATCATGATCGTTATCGGTTTTTTAGGTTTTATCCCCGTTTTTATTCCTTTGCTTGCGGTCATTCCCGCTTTGTTCGGTGGTATTCCGTTCATGCTGTTCCTGACGCGGGTTGACAAGTTCGGAATGGTGACGTTACTAGGCTCCATCAATGGGATATTAATGTTTATCGCAGGTATGGGCTATTGGGCTTGCCTCACTGGCTTGTTGTTTGGCTTAATCGCAGACCTCGTACTTGCACTCGGACAATACAAAAGCCCGAAATTGAGCTTGTGTGGATACACCTTGTTTAGTGGTTGGGTAATTGGAAACTTTATCCCCTTCTTTGTGGGTCGCGAAGAATACTTTGCCATGTTGAAACAAGGTTATAGTGAGTCTTACGCGCAGCAGTTAGAAGCCTTATTACCCATGTGGTCACTGCCGTTTTTATTTATAACGTGCATTTTGTGTGGTGCTATTGGCAGTGTGATCGGTAAACGAGTTTGTTCCATTCAATTCAAACGCGCAGGTATTGTTTAATGCGATTGAACAGCCACTCTTTGCAACGGCGATTCAGTCTCGATCCACGAACCAAGATTTTATTGTTACTCAGCATCAGCGTATTTGTGGTCAGCGGGGTAGCCGGCAGCCATGCCTGGGTTCGCTCATCAACCTATCTATTGGCAGTCATCCCCTTATTGCTTTTAGGACTAGAAGGACGTTTATATTTAGCCGGATGTTATGGTGCAATATACAGCACCTGTCTATACATAGCCTATGTACTGGTGCCCATCACAGAGGGTTTAACTAACTCCATGCTGCTGGTATTAGTCGGAGTGTTTACGCGAATTCTGCCCGCGATATTTTCGGGTATATATCTCGTCTCAACGACGACAGTGAGCGAATTCTTGGCAGCTTGCCGTAAGCTTGGCCTGCCGCAACAAATGACGATTCCACTCGCTGTTGTATTTCGTTTCTTTCCGACCTTTTTCTCCGAAGCCATTGCCATTGAAAAAAGCTTGGCAATGCGCGGCTTACGTTTCAAACATATCATCCGTTTAAGACTGCTGCCGCTTCTGATCAACACCACTCGCATCGGTGAAGAATTATCAGCAGCTGCGTTAAGCCGCGGGTTATCTGCCTCAGTAAAGCGCAGCGAACGTCAATCACTAACATTTTCTTGGCACGACTACCTTGTGTTGACGATCGTAACCTTGCCTCTTTGTTTGTTGTTCATCTCTTTGTTGTTCGGGTAGGTTTATGAATTCAGTTACTTCAAACACCGAGTTGCTAAATTTGCGCAATGTCAGCGTACGCTACGAGCATCACGATACTGCGTGCTGGAGCCTTAAAAACATTGACTTGCAGATAGCCAAAAGTGAAGTCGTTCTGTTTTGCGGTGCATCTGGCTGTGGCAAAAGTACATTGCTGCGACTAGCAAATGGCTTAATTCCGCACTATTTTGATGCTGATGTAGAAGGAAGTATTCAAGTTCAGGGGAAAGCCCTCGAGCACTTTAATTTGGCATTAATGGCAAAGCAAGTTGGCAGTGTATTTCAAAATCCATCAAGCCAGTTCTTCGCCACCACAGTGGAGGATGAACTGGCCTTTGCTCTCGAAAATCAAAGCTATCCAGTTGCATCAATCAACCAGCGCCTTGCTGAGGTTGCCGAGCAGTTTTCATTACAGGATCAATTACCCCAGTCTATCTTTGATCTCTCTAGTGGCCAGCAACAGAAACTGGCATGTGCCTCGGCCAGCATGTTGAACCCTGATGTGTATGTACTTGATGAACCCTCAGCTAATTTAGATGCAGAGGGCATCGCCATGTTACGCGCGACGATTCAGCGGTGGCGTACGCAAGGTAAGACGATTCTTATCGCCGAGCATCGCTTATATTACCTAAATGGCTTGGTTGATCGCGTGTTTCATATGGCCGAAGGTCAAATCCAGGACACGATGACCGGGGAGCAATTCTTTTCTCGCTCGAGCCACGCCTTAGAACAACAGGGGTTACGGCCCGCCCATTTTGCCGACCTTTGCTGCTCAGCTTCAGCAGCAAGCCGGCCTGACGATAGCTATCGGTTATCACCCATTCGATTAGGCAGAAACGGACAGGTGTGGCTTGATATGCCGTCACTCTCTTTACCTAAGGGGCAGGTGACGACCATTATCGGTGCAAACGGCGCAGGTAAGTCCAGTTTAATGAAGGTGCTTGCCGGACAGCACCGTGACAAAGTGGTGCTTAGCGACAATCAAACACAATGGCGTTGGCGAGCACGTCAGCGGCACAGTTTTTTTGTATCCCAACACGTTCATCAACAGTTGATAGCCGATTCAGTGTTAGAAGAAATCCAGCTTAGTATGCCGGAGCCTTCCGAGCAAGGCGCGCGCGAGTGGCTACAACAGGTAGGGTTAGAAGAATTAGCCGATACACACCCGTTAGCAATGTCTCGAGGCCAACAACAGCGTTTGGCACTGTTAACCGCCTTAGCCAGTGAACGCGAATTGCTGCTGTTAGATGAGCCTACCAGCGGGTTGGACTGGCGCAATATGGCAGCACTTGCCGAACTTATCCAGAACGCCTGCCGCTGCAACCGAACTGTTGTAGTGATTAGCCATGACCCTGAGTTTATTGCCCAAGTAAGCCAACAAGTGCTGGTGCTTGAATCTGGCTATTTGAAATCACAGTTTGATGTTGGGGCAGATCAAGGTCAGCAATTGCTAGCTGAGCTTCGGTCATTTCAGAAGTTAAGCACACTCATTGCCTAAATCAAAACCGCTATTGATTCCCGCTTCCTAATAACCGCCACCTTCCGGTGGCGATTCTTTTTGGTAACAAATCTATCCGTTTCGGGTTTGAAATATCTCTTTCGGGTAGCAGCAGATCCTCTCAACCAAGACAATTGCGCGAATGATTATCAATAACAACATGTTGCTATTGCAAGGAGTACGAGAGGTATGCAAGCCGCACCATTACGGGGTCAGGGTCTATCAGTCTTAAATAAACCACCCCACACACACAACATCAATAAACTCGCGCTACTAGTGAAAACAGGGCTTCTCTGCAGCGCTATCAGCACAACACCCAATGTACTGGCCAACACCAACGAAAAGACAGAAAGTCAATCTTCGGAACTGGAGGTCATCACGGTTACTGCCGAAAAACGTAATGCCGACATCATGGATGTTAGCTCCAGTGTTTCCGCAATTACCGACTCGGATTTGAAAGATGCCGAGATCAGCTCCATTACAGAGCTGAGCCAACATGTACCTAACCTGCACATTTTTACCTGGGGGGCTCGCGAGAAAACAACATCTTCATTCGGGGTATAGGTCCGGGCCTATTCACCGATCCTACCGTAGGTTTTTATGTCGATGGGGTTAACTATACCAGTAACGGTATGTTTGACCTAGATCTCACTGATGTCGAACGTATTGAGGTACTACGTGGGCCTCAGGGAACGCTTTATGGTGGTAACTCTCTGGCTGGTATCATCAACGTGATCACCAAAAAACCAGACAATTTCACTGATGCCCGCGTATCCGTCACTGCTGATACCCTTGAGCGCCGTAAGGTCAGTGTCGGCGTGAATACTCCCCTGATCGAAGACCAGCTATACGGTGGACTGAGCCTTGCCTTTACCGATAACAATGGCCACCTGACCAACATCCATAACGGTAAAGACTACGGTGCCAGAGAGGACTTTGTTGCACGCGCAAAACTACGTTGGGAGCCGACCTATACCTTTGAGTCTGACCTTATTCTTGATTTCCAGCGACTGCGTGGCGATTCGTATGCTCTGGGGAGTGCAGCCTTTATCAAAAACAACCCGGACAAAGTCGACCATGACTATGACGGTGAAGATAACCGCGATGCCTACGGTATTACACTCGTGATGAGAAACGAGTTCAGCCGTTTTGATTTCACCTCCATCACCGGTTGGCGCGATTGGGACAGCTACAACTCTGCCGACCAGGATGCCAGCAGCCAGACGAACTATATCTACCACAACATAGCCAAAGAAGAGCAGAAGCAGTTCTCGCAAGAACTACGCTGGGCCTCAAACACCGCGAGCGATTTGCAGTGGCTGGCTGGCCTTTACGGCTACTATGCCGAATACAAAACCAAGAGCACCAACATGCTCGACTATACAGCCATTGGCTGGGGAGGCCCTTACACCGACTATACCAATGTGGAAAAGGAAAACTCAGGGTACGCAGCCTTCGGTCAGGTTGACTACAGTCTGACTGAGCGTTTGACCTTAACGGCAGGTCTACGGGTTGATATGGAAAAACGCAATGCCGATATCCAGTCCAATAACCAGAGCAGCCCGAGCGTCAACATCCAGGGTGACAAGGACTTTAACGAGTGGCTGCCAAAAGCGGGGGTTTCTTACGCTCCTGACAGCAGTGCCTTGATCTACGGGACTATCAGCCAAGGCTACCGTGCCGGCGGTTTTGATCACCTGTATCCGAACCAGGACGATCCAACATACGATTCTGAAACCAGCACCAACTACGAGCTGGGCTACAAGGCATCATTCCTCGACAACTCACTTGAACTCAGTACGGCCCTGTTCTATATCGACATCAAAGATCAGCAGGTCCAGCAACTGGTTCAGAGCACCAATACCATCATGACAGATAACGCCGGCCGTGGCCGCAGCCAGGGTATTGAATTTGAAACCCGTTACACTCCGGCACCCGGCTGGTTGATGGAACTTGGCGGCAGCTATACCAATGCTGAGTACAAAGACTACGAGAACTGCGCTATGACCAGCTTGCAAAGCTGCAGCGGCAATAAGATGGTTAACACCCCTGAGCTAACAGCCAACTTCGCCTTGCAGAACACCCGTCCGCTGACGGAGCAGCTGTCACTGTTCAGCCGTTTGGATGTCATTCATGTCGGCGAGTACTACTTCAATAGCCTGAACACCCTCCAACAAGACCCATACCAACTCGTCAATGTTAAGCTGGGAGTTGAAGCCCAGGACTGGGATGTCTACCTGTGGGCGAAGAATGCGCTCGATGAATATTACTCCACCGTAGAGTTCGACTTTGGCTCCGGCCATACCGTCGAAGCCAGCGACCCACAAAGCTTTGGTCTGACGTTCAACGCTTACTACTAAGCAACCAGAATAAGGACCTGTCTAAGGCAGGTCCTGTTTATTGGCACTGAATTGGTTTGGTCATATCCGGCCATTTTTCCCCGATTGACTCATATTTTCTGTTGTCTCTACTGACTTCACCCCTTTTTGAATGAGAATAAATTTCATTTACATGGCGTTGTTATTTTTGGTAGTATCAGCCTTGTTATGTTGTAACGCTTTTTAATTGATGGAAAAACTATAAACTAAGGACAGCATTTAGCTATGTGCTCCAATGATTTGACTGTATTACCTTTAGCCCAAATGGCACAGCAATATCTAAGTGAAGAGAAAAATATTACTATCCAGCCCGGATTAGCTGTATCTATTTGTCATTCTAGCTGTAATTGCCTTAATGGCTCAT
Organism: Photobacterium atrarenae; assembly: GCF_024380015.1. Taxonomy (NCBI): domain Bacteria; kingdom Pseudomonadati; phylum Pseudomonadota; class Gammaproteobacteria; order Vibrionales; family Vibrionaceae; genus Photobacterium; species Photobacterium atrarenae. The sequence continues at coordinate 1,297,893 of NZ_CP101509.1, read as the reverse complement.
TTCCAAGTGATGATAAATACATACACCTAAATTATCTATTGGAAGGCCGATTTAAAGCCAGAGTACGTGATACATTGATAGAGTTAAATGAAGGTGATGCAATTATGGGTTTTTCCTGTGGAGAGCCATTTCATTTAATGAACTCACCTTCATTTTGTAATCTGGATATTATGATCACACCAGAACTACTTGCAACTCTGGTTGAAAAACACTTTCTCGGCATTGATTTGCACGATGTGGTTTTTTTCATTAAGTCTCCTTGTAACAATATAAAGCTGAAGTCCACGGCCAGCCATATTGCCTCGTTAATTGAAAGGCCAACCTGTAAACTGCTATTACACTCTGCGGTATTAGAGTTTATTCACTGGCAAATTGACGCTTTCAATGAAAGAAAAAATAACCAAGGACTTTCTATCCGAGAAAAATATCAATTAGAGTCAGCCCGTAATTATCTACTTAAAGACCTCAGTATCGCCCCCACTATTGCTGATATTTCAAATGTCGTAGGGTTAAATCAATGTAAGCTTAAAAAAGGCTTTAAGCACCTGTACGGCGACAGTATTTATGCCCACTTTCAAAAAGAGCGCATGAAAAAAGCAATGCCATTGTTAAAGGATAATAACGTTACTGAAACAGCCATGATCTTAGGCTACAGTAATGTCAGTCATTTTAGCGCTGCCTTTAGTAAAGAATTTAATATCAAGCCCAAAGAGGCTAGAAAAGAAATTATTCCATCAAGAAAACAATGCGCATGATAAAAAAGAAATACCTACAACAATTTCTACTATCCTCTAACCAAATAAAGAGACAATAGAATGTAGGTAAACCCAGAATTAAATAACAGAAATATTAACATTCAGACAGGCAATCCACAGCAAAACGCGTATATTGAGCGTCATAATCATACGATGAGATATAGCTGGGTAAGCAAAGACCTGTTTAACTCACTTGAAGAAGCTCAGAGATACGCAATAAAATGATTATGATTCTACAATCATAAGCGGCACATCAGGCCAACGGAGGTAAGCCACCTTTGATGGCAGCTTAACTTCTACTTGTTACTGCGGTTAAAATGGGAGGATTACCAAATCACCATATTTTTAAGTGATCAATACCCAAACATCAGATACGATGCTTTCTCTTAAAATCACCGATGGCCCCATAGGAGAAAAATGTGATTCAAACGGATCTGACATTTCGACAACATGATTTCTCTAGACAGGATCTACAAGGCCACACATTCAAGCGTTGCCATTTCTTCAAGTGCGACTTCGACCATGCTGATTTAAAGGATGCAAAGTTCACCGATTGCCAGTTTATCGACACCAAATCCCTCGAAGGCTGCAGCTTTCGGTCCGCCGACCTCAAGGATGCCAGCTTTAGCAATTGTATGCTGGCGATGTGTAACTTCAGCCATGCCGACTGCTTTGGCCTGGAGCTGCGAAAATGCGATTTGAAAGGTGCCAATTTTCAGCGCGCGAGTTTCGCCAACCATGTCAGCCATACCGTTTACTTTTGCTCTGCGTTTATCACCGGATGCAATCTGGCTTACAGTAACTTTGAACGGGTCATCATTGAGAAATGCGATTTGTTTGAAAACCGCTGGAGTGACGCCAATCTATCCGGCGCGAGTTTCAAAGGCTCTGACTTATCCCGCGGTGAGTTCAGTTCCGATCAATGGGATCAATTCAATCTGGAAGAATGCGACTTAACCCATGTCGATTTGGAAGGACTGGATGTTCGTCAGGTGTCGCTTTTCGGCGTCAAAATCTGTGATTGGCAACAAGAACAGCTCTTATCACCTTTAGGGCTGGTGATCCTGTAGCAAGTTCACAGGGTAAAACTCGCAACAAGCGATCCAAAATTCCGGAAACCCACATTTTCGGATCGCTTGTACGGCTGTCTGATCAGGCGCTACTTCCTGAACACCATTAACTTTGCCGTCAATTCCTGAACAACTTCATCCGCACCATTCAACGTGAGACTGTGGATCTGAACAATGGCACGATCCGGTCGGGACTGCGACGGCTTTATTTCAACGATCCGACTTTTAACTCGTAGGATATCTCCGGGCCGAGCGGGCCGGGGCCAGCTCACAGCGCTGTTGACACCAATCAGCCCGCAAGCGAGTGGGATACTTTGCACTAAGAGTTTCATCGTAATCCCCACCGTATGCCAACCGCTCGCGGCGAGCCCCTGGAACAAGGTATCCTCGGCGGCTTCAGGATCGAGGTGGAAAGGCTGCGGATCATACTCACTCGCGAACGCGATGATCTGTTCGGCATCCAGTTGATGCGCTTTACTCAGAAATTCCTGCCCGACAGCCAGATCTTCAAGATACAAGCTTGAGGTCTGCTCTGATCGCATCATGCTATTTCCGTTTTCCATGAATCATTTCCTTTTGAAAGCTAAAGCGATGAGTTGAAGCGATGCTGAAAACGAAAAGATGCCTGAGTTCGGTGAAATTTTCGACAATCTTGTCATGCGCATTTGTAAATTTGCCATTGCGCTCGCAGTAAAAGAAACGCCTGGCGCAGCCATGAACAGCATCAACTCGTCCAGATTTAACTCGATATCGAACCCATGACAGCGCAGAAGCGCCCGGAAAACTGGTTCAAAAAGCCATCGGATTTCAACTGTCCACAATGTTCAGACCAGACACTTACACACTATCCGAAACCCCTGATACTCACTATTTTCCGCAATGCTTACCAATGCAGTAAACTGCCCCCAACAGAATCACACTTCCCGATTAGGTGAAACAGCCAAGGACAGATCCATGCGCCCAGCCCACTTTCTAGCAATCACGAGCATTCTATGCAGTACCCCATTGATGGCAGCAGAGCCCGCCGATGTAATAATCGCCAACGCTCAAATTTATGGCTATCCCGATGCCGATACCCTCGCCATTGATGACAGCAAAATTGTGTTTGTAGGCCAAGCCAGCGAAGGACGCCGTTATCAGGCTCCGGCAACCCAACTCATCGATGCCGGGCAGGCCTTTGTGATGCCGGGCTTTATCGATAACCACAATCATGTGTTTGAAGCCGCTTCCGAAGTCGGCGGCAACTGCGAGCTAAGCGCGGAAGCATCGCTGGCAGAGCAAGTCCCGCATCTGAAAGCGTGTCGTCAGCAAGCGAATTCACGCAGCTGGCTGATGGGCTACGGCTTCTCGCTGGATGCCATTTTAGATGATGAGAACCAAGATACCCCCTTAGCCGTGATTGACCGCATTTTCCCGGATCAGCCAGTGGTGATCATGGAGCAAACCTCCCACTCAATGTGGGTAAACTCAGAAGCCCTGAAACGCGCCGGGCTCTCCAGCCGTTCGCCAGAGCCGCAGGGCGGGAAAATCCTCAAGGATGAAGCAACCGGTGAGCTGAATGGCATTTTGCTCGATAACGCAGGCGACATTGTAATGGAGCTGGCATGGAACAGCATGGAGCGTCCTTTTCAGCAAAGTTACGATGGCTTAATGGCCGGCCTGGAAGAAGCCGCCGCACACGGTATCACCACCATCGGTGACGGCCGCTTGTATTGGAAACGAGGCTGGTATGAGGTGTGGCAGCAAGCCGCGCAAGACGGCACCTTAACGGCGCGGGTCTCCCTGCGACCGTGGATTTACCCGACCGAGCCGATGGCGTCACAACTGGCATTTTTGAAATCAATTCAGTCCGGCAACCACAACCGACTGCTGTGGGCCGATCAGGTCAAAATGTACAGCGATGGGATTTTCATTAACGGAACGGCCAAAACCCTGGCTCCCTATCGGGACACTTACATCCCTGACGAGCCGTACGGCATCAATTATATTCCGCCGCAACAAATGAAAACCTGGCTGAATGCCCTGGATCAGATCGGTTACAGCGCCCATATCCATGCCATCGGCGATGGGGCAATCCGGGAGTCACTCAATGCCATTGACCATGTTCGCCATCAGGGCTCGAAAAGACCTTACACACTCACTCATGTCGAGCTGATCAGCCCGAAAGATATCCCACGGTTCGCCGAGCTCAATGTCACCGCAGATTTTCAGGTTGGTTCTGATTATATCGCCCACCACGATCATCAATGGGCAGAGGCTTTTCTCGGCGCCAGGCGCACCCGCGCGCTGATGAATCTAAACGCGATTTATGCGACCGGTGCCAACGTCACCTTAAGCAGCGACTGGAATGTCCACGATATCAACCCATTGTTGGGCATCGCCAATAGCCTGAAAATGGGTAGCACCGGGTTGCCGGATATTCATGCCGCGATTGATGCCTACACCATTAACGCCGCAAAAAGTTTGGGGATCAGTGATATCACCGGCTCGCTTGAAATCGGGAAATCAGCCGATCTGGTCTTTCTGGCGCAGGATATTACCCGCTTGCCGATCGACGCAATCCCAGAGACACCAATCTTAATGACGGTGCTACAGGGAGATATCATCTACGACGCAGAGCGGTAGTTCAGAAGAGGCAGGCGCACTCCTCAAAACACAGTAAATCAAAACGCAATAAATCAGTGCGCATAAATCAAAGTGCGGTACATCAGATTTTCTTTTATGATGACGTTCAGGATAAATACCCGCTTCAGGACAGGCCACGAAATGACAACACCTTCTGCTTCAGCAACTGCCATGCACCTCTCACTCACCGTACTGCTGGTCAACGCGTTTACCGATAACGGCAGTGGCGGGAATCCCGCAGGCGTGGTGTTGGACGCCCCAGACCTGACCTGCGAGCAAAAAACGGACATCGCCCGCCAAGTCGGCTATTCGGAAACCGCTTTTGTACAAACCGGCTCCGACGCTGACTTTCACGTTGAATTCTACACCCCGGAAGGTGAAGTCGATTTTTGCGGTCACGCCACCGTGGCGACCTTTTCGGCCATGCGGGATCAAGGCCACCTCCAACCGGGGCATTACACTCAGAAAACCAAAGCCGGGATTCTGGGCATTGAGATCGAAACAGACGTGGTCCGGATGGAGCAAGCCCTGCCCCAAACACGCCCCGGCCCGGCGGTCGATAGCGTATGCCGGGCGCTGGGGATCCCTGAAGCAGCAATCCGCGACACGCAGCTGCCGATTGAAATCATCTCAACCGGATTGCCGGATATACTGGTGCCAGTTGCCTCCGGCTACCTGAGCCGGTTGCAGCCCAACTTTCAACATCTGGCAGAATGTAGCCGGAACTTTGAAGCCATTGGCTTTCATGTGTTTGAACTGGGTGAAGACGAGATGATCACCGCCCATTGCCGCAACTTTGCCCCTTTGTATGGGATCGATGAAGAAGCGGCGACCGGCAGCGGCAACGGTGCATTGAGCTGCTACCTGGCCAAACACTGCTACCCGGGCAAGACCCAATTTCGGTTTGAGCAAGGCCTGGCGATGGGCAGCCCGTCAAGCATTGAAGCCGCACTCGAGTATTCGTGCCAGTCGATCACCCGCGTCATGGTGCAAGGTAAAGCAACGATTATAGGACAACGCGACATCACCTACGCTTAAAACACGATCAAAAAAGGGCAATAATTCGATCATTGCCCTAATGTGATGATTCGGCCATTGAGGTCGCGCCTCAAGCATTAGCTCATCTGCGGTACCATACTTACCAGTTCTACGCACACCTCAGTGCGATTGCGACCATTGGCTTTGGCATCATATAAAGCATTATCAGCCTGTTTCATCGCCGTATTAATATTGGCAGTCCGTCCAGGCCAATAGGCTATGCCAATAGAAATCGTCACTTTTCCGACTACCGGAATATCAAATCGTTCAACCACTTGTCTTAAACGCTCAGCAACTTCATAGGCGGTTTCCGGACTGGTATCAGCCAGGAAAACCAGAAACTCCTCGCCGCCGGAGCGACAGAGAATGTCATCCCGGCGGGCCTGCTCACGCATCAGGTTCGCAACAACTGTGATCACTTCATCGCCGACATCATGCCCATGGGTATCATTCACCTGCTTGAAGAAATCAATGTCTAATGCCACCACCGAAAACGGCTGCTGTTTTTCCCCGAAAACATCCAGGGCCTTGAGCATCCCACGCCGGTTCAGCAATCCGGTCATCGGGTCAGTATGGCTGTCCAAATCCAGTTGGGTAATTTTACGGGACATCAGATCAAATCCCCGGGTGATCGCCGCTTTCAGGTGCGCAGCTTCAAAATACCAGGAGCGGATTTGCCGGATATGCTCCACAGTCTCCGCGCGCTCCATGCTCTTAACACCGCTGGCAAGCTGCCATAACGGCCTGGAGATGAAAATAGACGACACCCAAATCCCCAGCAAAGTGACCAACCCAATCGGGATCGTCTTCACAAAGACATCCGTCATCTGCTCATCGAGCTCGGATAAAGTATCTGACTTAGATCGTTGGGCCACGATCCCCCAGCCGGTGCGCCCAACCAGCGCGTACCCAGCTAACATCTCAAGTCCCAGATGATTTTCGATACCCTGGGCCCCATCCTTTCCGGAAAGCACAGTATTGATAGCCACATTGTCGGTGACTACTTCACCGATCCGCACCTTGTCCGGATGGTGAATCAGAGTTTTGTTCCGATCAACCACATAAAGATACGAGCCGTCCTGATAGCTGTGCTTGCCTAAAATACTGGCGATAATATTACGCTTTTCCAGGTAAATCGCCCCGGCGACATACCCTAAATACTCGCCCTGCTCCGAGAAGATCGGGTGGGAAATGCTGATCAGATAGTTCCCGACGGACGAAATAAAGGGATCACTCACCAGCGGACGCTGCGCCTGCAATGGCCGCAACGAGTTCTTTGATGAAACCCGTGCTCCTTTGATTTCCAACGTCTCCGGTGACACCGCGACAATCATCCCCTGGGCGTCGACAATAACCACCGAGTTAAAGGTTTTCGTTTGCCGGCGCAGGCGATCAGCTTCAGACATCAATTCGGCGTCTTCAGTCATCACATAACGCAAAATCCCGGCGCTGTATGCCAACTGCTCTTGCGCCGCTTCAATAAAAGTATCCGTCGTTTTTGCCATCTTATCGGCGTAGACCTGGTTCGCATCCAGCGTTTTCTGAATCAGCAATTCGCGTTGCACTTTGTAAATGGAATATAAGGCGTTACTCAGTGTGATCAACACACTAGCAATGGTCAGTAACAAAATGAGTTTACGCAGATCAACTTTCGGGTTCAGCAATGAAGCCATTAAAATCCCTGTTATGAGCTCAAAGGTGGACGGTCAATGAAGTCGGCCAATCTAAATCAGTGTCAAGCGCTATGCAAGCAGTATATTATCAGAATGAAAGGCTACTCCCTATCTCTTCACCCATTGCACCAGGGTAATTCTATATTGCCGCGTCCTGATGACTCAGCCTGAAGACAAACTGACAGGCAGGGGGATCCTCTACACTTAACAAGCATGCATCCCCGCTCACTGACACGACAGAGGTACCCACATGCAGCGCTATCCAAAATTGTTAGCCCTTCTGGTTGCATCCACTTGTTCAGCAGCAATGGCATCAACCACAGATCCTCTGCCCTCCTGGCATGATTCTGCGGTGAAAAAACAGATCATCGAGTTTGTCACCCAAACCACAACACCGGGTTCGGATGACTTCATCGCCGTCGCGGATCGCATCGCGACCTTCGACAATGACTGCACCTTATGGTCTGAAAAGCCGATTTATCTGCAAGTTTACTTTGCGATGGATCGGGTCAAAGCCATGGCGGATCAACACCCGGAGTGGAAAACCACCGAGCCTTTCGCATCCACGCTCAAAGGAGATGTCGAAGCGCTCAGCGCCCAGGGACTTGACGGGATCATGAAGCTGGTGATGGCCTCACACGGCAATATGACCACCGAAGCGTTTCATCAGGCTGTGCGAGACTGGCTCAAAACAGCAAAGCATCCAACCACAGGTAAACCCTATACCGATATGGTTTACCAACCCATGCTGGAGCTGCTCGACTATCTTCGGGAAAATGACTATCAACCCTTCATTATCTCCGGCGGCGGGATTGAATTCATGCGGGTCTGGGCACCGGAAGTCTATCAAATTCCGACCGAAAATATTGTCGGCACTACCTTAAAAACCGAGTATAAAATCATCGACGGCAAACCGGCGATTCAGCGACTGTCAGAGCTGGATTTTGTCAATGATAAGTCCGTCAAACCAGTCACCATCCAGAACTATATCGGCAAGCGCCCGGTGATGGCCTTCGGCAACTCTGATGGGGATATGCAAATGTTGCAATGGACCAAAGCCGGCCCCGGCCCCCGCCTGTCATTAATCATCCACCATACCGATGACAAGCGAGAATGGGCCTACGATAAAGACTCCTCGGTCGGCCGGTTAGACAAATCCTTTGAGGTCGGCCAAAAAGAAGGCTGGCTCTTTGTCGATATGAAAAATGACTGGAAGACGATTTATAAGCCCTGAGCCGTGCTCTTTCTTTGGGATGCGTTCAGTCCCCAAATCAAAAGACCTGCCGCGGCAGGTCTTTTTTTGTGTCATCCGACAAATTACTGTCGGTTCGGCGGTTGCCGCGTCATGGTTTCGAGCACATTTTCAATACTCAACGAACTGCCTTTGGTTGCCGGGAAGTCTTTAAAGGTTTCCAGGAACTGCCGCACCAAGGCCTGAGCCGGGACAAAGGTCCACATTTGGTCGGCATAGAAGTGGCGGATATACAGTGCGGAATCCGGCCCGACTTCGAACGGATCCATCCGCAGGTTAATCAGCAGCGGCCAGCTGGGCGTTTTGCGATACGCTTCATTGATCGCCCCTTCCATGATACTGAAATGGATTTTCCAGTCTTTGTAGCGCAGCGCATTGAGGTTTCCCGCGGCATCAAAGTAAAATATCTCATTGCGGGCGCCCGGCCCTTTCCCGGTCAGCAGATCCATCTGGTTGTAGCCATCGAGGTGGGCTTTAAAGGTTTTTCCCGCGGCGCTGTAGCCTGTCAGCAATTTTTCCTTCACTTCCGGCTCACCGGCGGCAGCCAGCAAGGTTGGCATCCAGTCTTCCTGGGAGAAGATATCATTGATCACAGTACCCGGCTTAATTTTACCCGGCCAGCGAACCAGCATCGGTACTCGGAACCCCCCTTCCCAGGTCGTCCCTTTCTCCCCTTTGAACGGCGTGACCCCGCCATCAGGCCAAGTAAATTTCTCAGCCCCATTGTCGGTGCCAAAGATGACGATGGTGTTGTCGGCCACCCCGAGCTCATCAAGCTTATCGAGCATCGCCCCCACCTGATCATCGAGATCCATCATCCCATCGGCATACAGACCATAACCCGATTTCGCCTGATATTTTTCACTCAAGTGCGTCCAGACGTGCATCCGGGTCGAGTTGTGCCAGATGAAAAATGGCTTGTTGTCTTTCACCGCTTTTTCCATAAACGCCAGGCTGGCTTCCAAAAACTCCTGGTCTACATTTTCCATCCGTTTGCGGGTCAGCGGGCCGGTATCTTCCACTTTGCCGTCCGATGACGACTTCAGCACGCCCCGGGGGCCGAATTTTTTCCGAAACTCCGGATCTTTGGGATAGAACTCGGATTCCGGCTCTTCTTCTGCGTTGAGGTGATAGAGGTTGCCGAAAAATTCATCAAACCCGTGCTTGGTCGGCAAGTGCTCATCTTGATCGCCCAGGTGATTCTTCCCGAACTGACCGCTGGTGTAGCCCTGCTCTTTGAGCAGTTCGGCAATCGTCGGGTCTTTATCCTGGATCCCCTCTTTTGCCCCCGGCATCCCAATGGTCAACAAACCGGTCCGAAACGGGTGCTGACCCAAAATAAACGAAGCACGACCCGCCGTGCAGCTCTGCTGGGCATAGGCATCGGTAAATAGCGCCCCTTCTTTGGCAATGCGATCGATATTCGGCGTTTGCCCGCCCATCATCCCGTGATGATAAGCACCGACATTGTACACACCGACGTCATCGCCCCAAAACACCAGGATATTGGGTTTATCCGTTTCGGCAAACGCATTTGCCGCCACCAATGCACTACACAGCGCTAAAGTCTTTATTATCTTCTTACGCATGAATTCCTCCTGCGCGACTTGATTTCACACCACACGTCACTACGGAGCATGGGCGCAACCACACCAACACAACGATTTCTGGAAATCAGCCCATCGCCACCTCCGACACGAATTCAATAACACCTAAGTATTGCTGATTTAGTACCACTCTCAAGAATCAAAACCGAGCCTCTGGGCTAATCTTAATAGCAATGTCTATGGTTGCGCTGCAAAGTCTGTCGGATCCGCAGTCTGGCTTCATTTATCACCATCTGGCGGGACATTCATACACAAAAGACGAGTCGGCCGGACTGGCGAAAACCACTCCAGCTCGAACAACCCCTGAAAGATAAGACCAATTGGGGCGCTCAGACCAAGGAGGTCATGTGACAGCCATCTATTTCAAGGCCATGATTATCGCTTTCACAATTCTGTCGGGCATGGCATCCGCATCCGATACGCAGATCAATGACCCTGCCGCCCTGTGTGGCAATTGCCATCAGCAACAAGTTAAGGCATGGCAACAATCACACCATTTTCATGCCATGGAACCAGCCGGCCCCGAGTCGATCCTGGCGGCATTTACAAATGAGCAAATCACCTATCTCGGGCGACCAGCCCGTTTTTTTCGCCAGGACGATCAATATCTGGTGACGTTTTTCGATGAGCACCAGCGCCAGCACACACTGTCCGTCGTCTATACCTTCGGCTATCGTCCGCTTCAACAGTACCTGTTCAGGGCAGAGAGCGGGAAATTACAGTTGATTCCCTTTGCCTGGGATAGCCGGAGCAAAGCCGAAGGCGGCCAGCGCTGGTTTATCCTGCACCCCGAGCAATCGAAATCAGACAGCTTCCACTGGACACAAATGGGCCAGAACTGGAATCAGATGTGCGCGGACTGTCATAGCACAAATTTTGAGAAACACTTCAACTCACAGTCGAACACGTATCAATCCACTTATGCATCCGTCAATGTTAGCTGTGATGCCTGCCATGGCTCTCCCACCCGACACCTGGCCTGGGCTAAAGGAGATCAAGGCATCAAACATCGAGGGTTCGACACCGCCATCAAAGCCAAGACGTCCGGCTTTCACCCGGATGAAAACGGTGCACTGGTTCCGGTAACCCCGCTACAGGCATCCCGACAAATCGAAACCTGTGCCACTTGTCATGCCAGAAGGGCGCAGCTCGGTGATCGCCAAGCGCCTGATGACTTGTTCAACGCCTTTCAGCCAAGTTTGCTCACCACCGGGCTGTATTTCCCCGACGGCCAAATTCAGGATGAGGTTTATGTCTGGGGCTCATTTGTCCAGAGCAAGATGTATCAGGCTGGCGTCACTTGCACCAACTGCCACAACCCTCACTCCGGCCAATTGAAGCTATCCGGCAATCAAACCTGTACTCAGTGCCACACTTCAGCGACTTATGATAGCGAGCAGCACCATCACCATCAGGCATTCAATGCGGGCAATCAATGTGTCGACTGCCACATGTCGGCAACGACGTACATGCAGGTGGATCCGCGGCGGGATCACAGTTTCCGGGTGCCTCGCCCCGATCTCACCCAGACCATCGGCACGCCCAATGCCTGCAACGGCTGCCATCAGGATCAATCCGCCCAGTGGGCACAAACGCAGCTGCACCAGTGGTTTCCGGCCAGCCAACTTCAAAATGAACAACATTTTGCCACGGTATTTCATGCCGCCGATCAGGGAATGCTGACCGACAGCACTGCCCTATCCCGGATCGCCCAGAACAGCAACACCCCGGAGATGATCCGGGCATCCGCCCTCAGCCGAATGGCGTCCATGCCACCGGATGCTAATGCCATGATTGCCATCACCAGGGCCGTTAAAAAAGACGAACCACTTCAACGTATGGGTGCCATCCAGGCAGCCGGAAACTTCCCGCTGGAACAACGCTGGCGTTTACTCAATCCCCTGCTGCATGATCCCCGATTGAGCATTCGCACCGAGGCAGCCCGGGCTCTGGCACCCATGCTGTTACAGCCGGCGTCTCAGCTGACGCCGGGCGAGTACAAACAACTCAATGCAGGACTGCGCGAATATCAAACCGTGCAGCGTTACCAGGCTGATCGCGGCTACGCCCACACGGCGCTTGGTAACCTCGCGCTCAGCCTCCAGCAAATTGAAGATGCCATTGGCCACTTCAACCAAGCGATTGATGTTGAGCCGATATTCATTCCCGCATACGTGAACCTGGCCGATACCTACCGGCTCAAACAAGATGAGGCGCAGTCCCGACATGTTCTCACCCAGGGCCTGGCACTGGCCCCGGAAGCTGCTGCGCTCAATTACGCTATGGCGATGAGCCTGGTCCGAAGCCAGAACAAGCCCAAGGCTGCGACGTATTTACAAAAAGCGGCTGAAGCTGAGCCGGAGAGCCTGCGCTATCACTACACCTACTCCCTGCTGCTTAAAGATATTGGTCAGCCGATGCAGGCCATCCAGGCACTCAAGCGCGCTTACCATCTTTCACCGAACAACCCGGACTTGGTCTATACCCTGTCGCAATCTTATGCTGAAGTGAGCAATTATCAGGCCGCCTTGTTTTATGCCGCACAGCTCAGGCGACTCCTGCCGGACAATCCCCAGGTCGCACACTATATTGAGCAGCTTCAAGCCAGGTCAAAGCGCTAGCGCGTCCTGCCGCTCGCACATGGCACGAATTGGTGTTCAGCGCCTAGCCAAAGCCGGCGTACAGCTCAGATACCTGCTATGGTGCCTGAATTATCTGGGAGTAATATCACAGATATACTTCAACGCTGCCTCCTTCTCTAAGCGGCCAGTTGTACATTTTTACCACGACAACTATTGATATAAAGGCAGGAAATAAAATACACAATAAAAGGGGAAGGGATATCATGAAGTCATATGCAATCACACCGGCACTGGCTGTGCTCGCCTTAGTCGGGTGCCAGTCCACAGCCACACCAACCGTCAATACAAACTCTGCCGTCTCCGTCTGTAATATTGGCGATGACTACAAAGATATGCGCAGTAACTGGACCTCCTATGAGCAATCAATCCAGGATTGCGGCGGGGCGAAGAACGTTGAACGGGCCATGATTCAGAACCGCACCTTCGCCCGAAAAAACAACAAAGGCCAGGTGGTATATTATCGGTTTGATTCTGCCGGCCAAGGGGTATACGTCGGCAAAAGCGGCGAGGAGAGAATATCCTGGACCATTGATAACGATAAATACCTCAACATCTCCATGCCCAATAACTGGAAAGTAACCTGGGTCCTCACCGACACTCAGGAAGATACCTGGGGCGTCAAAGTCTACGAACGCAACTCATCTGAGCAGTACCTATGGAGTGCAGCTTATACGGTTTCCCCCAACAGCCAGGAGTAGCCTCAACCAACATCCGTGTCACGCCGGTGGCACGGAATACTGATGGTCTGAACTCGCGCTAAAACAGGAATCTCCCCCTTTCTCTGCATACACTGATGAAATGCATCCGCGATCAACGCCAGAGGCATCTCATGAGCAATGAAACTCAGACCACCGAACTTCCCTGCGAACAGCTCCCTTGTGGGGAGACCATCAGCCAGTTGATCTTCCCCAAAGATAAAGATATCGGCGGGTTTATGGTCCGCCGCGCCTTGCCCAGCGCCCACCTCAAGAAAGTCGGCCCTTGGGTGTTCTTTGACCACATGGGACCGGCGCAATTCGATACCGAGCACGGCTTGAACGTCAGGCCGCACCCGCATATTGGGATTGCCACAGTGACTTACCTGTTCGAAGGCGAAATTTTGCACCGGGACTCTCTGGGCACCGAGCAAGCCATTCAGCCCGGCGATATCAACCTGATGGTTGCCGGAAGAGGGATTGTGCACTCCGAGCGAGAACGACCGGAAAGGGCCCGCCAGCCAAGAACCGTGCATGCCCTGCAGCTCTGGCTCGCATTGCCGGAGGCGATGGAAGATATTGAGCCGGCCTTTTATCACTACCCGAAAACCACCATCCCACTCCTGAACCGGGACGGCGTCACTATCCGGGTGATGATGGGAGAAGCTTTTGGAATGCAATCGCCGGTGAAATGTTTCTACGACACCCTGTACCTGGAAGCCGATATTCCGGCCGGACATACCTTCCCGCTCCCGGTCACCGAAGAAAAGGCGCTCTATGTCGTTCAGGGAGATGTCACCCTCGGGAATGAAGCAATCCCGGAGCATGGATTCGCCGTATTGCCGGGCGCTTCCCAATGTTCAGTTCAGGCGGCCACGAATGCCCGAGTCGCGCTGGTCGGCGGCGCCGCGATTTCCCGCCGCTTCATCGAATGGAATTTTGTCTCCAGCCAGAAAGAGAAAATAGAGCAAGCCAAGCAGGACTGGCAGGCCCGGCGGTATCCGGTTGTTCCCGGCGACGAAGAAGAGTTTATTCCGCTTCCCGGTTAAGCACTTCACCCATCAAGACGAATCTGCGGAGAGGGTTATACACCCTTTCCGCCCTTGATGACTATCAATAGACTTCGCCGAACTTGACGAATGAACCTCACCTAGTAGCCAGTCACGAAATCGGGCCGCAGCGGAGATTTCATCCAGGTCATCCGGACACACCACATGATAGGACAAATGAGGCGCAACCCTGAGGTGAACCTCCTCGAACAACCTGACTAGCCTGCCCTGCGCCAGCTCTCGCTCAATCATCACCGGCTCTGCCAACCCCACCACACTACCTTCAAGCGCCGCCTGGACCACATGGCTCAAATCGGAAAACCCCACCGCCCGGCTGTCATCAAAATCATCGATACCGGCAGCGGCCATCCACATCGACCAATTTGGCCATGACTTCCCTTGTGTCGTGCAATCGACATAACTGAGGGTGTAGCGCTGCAAATCTTCAGGAGCTCGAAGGTCTTGGTGGCGGTTGAGCCATTCGGGACTGCACACCGGCACGACCTCAGTGCCGAACAGCTGATGCGCACGCGTGCCCGGATACTGCCCGTGGCCAAATCGAATCGCGACGTCGATGTCGTCACGTTCGAAATCCCGTAGCTCATCCGTAACATCAAAGGAAAGCTCAAGATCAGGATGCACAGCCTTCAGCGCCCCGAGTCTGGGAAACAGCCAGTTCGTGGCAAATCGCGCCCCCAAAGAGACACGAAGCTGATCCGTGTCCCTGGATACTTGACGTGCCTGGCCGAGCGCCCGCTGCAAGCCATCGAGAGATGCTGTCACCGCACTGTGCATAATCTCCCCCGCAGCTGTTAAGGCAATCGTGCGGCTGGTTCGGTGAAACAGTTTCAGCGCCAGTTGCGCTTCAATTTCCTTGATTTGATAACTGACAGCCGCAGGCGTTAGGCCCACTTCATCCGCCGCTTTGGTGAAATTCAAGTGCCGACCAGCCGCTTCAAAAGTCCTCAAGGCGCGGGTTGCAGGCAGGTTTTTATAAATCATTTATTTACAAGCCGATTTTAATGAACCATCAAGTAATACTCGTTTCACGGAAAGGCGTCAATCCGTCAGAATCAGCCTCACCCCAACAAATGACGCTGCGGCGTCTCTTTCACAATATTATCTGGAGTGATCATGTCATCAGAATGGAAACCCCTCACCCTGCTCAATGGCCGGACGGCCACCAGCGAAGATCTGGCACCTTTGGCCTTTGCCGGTCACGCGCACTTTACGGCAATGCAAGTTCGGGATCATCAAATCCGTGGGCTGGATTTACACCTGGCGAGACTACGCGCCGCCTCACTGGCCCTGTACGGCCAAGCGATTTCCGACGAACAGGTGTGCACGCAGTTACGTCAGGTGTGTACCTTAAGCCCGGGTCACTTTTCACTGATGGCTTATGTCTACTCCGCCAGCGGCGAATTCACCCCGACGGAAAACAACGCCCAACTCTCTTTGCTGCTCCGAACGGCTCCGCCACACAATGGTCCTCAAGGCCCATTAGCGCTTAAATCCTTCGAATATGAGCGCATCCTGCCGCAATTCAAGCATGTTGGAGAAATTGGAAAAACCTACTGGATGCGCCAGGCGGTCGCTGATGGGTTTGATGATGCTGTCTTTATCGATCGCTTGGGTCGCTACAGTGAGGCGTCCATCTGGAACCTGGCTTTTTGGGATGGTGAAGCTGTGATTTGGCCCCAAGCACCGGTGCTACCGGGCACGACCATGGGAATTGTCCGTCGGCAGCTTGATAAGCTCGGTATTCCTCAGCGTGAGCAAGAACTCACCCTTGTGGACATTACGCATTTAAACGGTTCCGTTGTGATGAACTCCTGGACACCAGCGGTCCCGGTCCGCCAGATTGATACAGTGTCTTTCCCCACTTCCCAGCCGTTTCTCGACATTCTGCATCAGGCCTACCAAAACGAGCCACTGATCGCACCATAACCCAGCTTCAAGTATCACGTGCCCCAAAATTTTGGTGGCACGTGATCCATCAATTGATGCCGGTTATCAGGCCAGCACTATTTTGTTCCAGTGTTGATTTAAGGCTTAACTTAAAAACTCAGCCCGCAACATCCCCACTTGATGCTGGCTGTAGACCTTGATCCCGTGGGCTTCCAGCAAAGCAGCTGTGACGCCTTTTCCGGTAATCTTGCGGCCATTGAAATTGCCATCATAAATGGTGTTTCGACCGCAAGATGGGCTAGATTCGGTCAACACGGCAAAGCGAATGTCCGCCTGGCGGCATTTATCCAGTGCCAGTTGGGCCCCGGCCATAAACGCCTGAGTGACATCGGCGCCATCGTCCGCCATTACCCTGGCTTTACCCGACATCACATCTTCGCCGACACCGTACAGAATTTCCGCCGGCGCTCGCGGGGTCGGCAGCCCGGCAGACACCTCCGGACAGAACGAGACAATGTGCTGAGTGCGAAGCAACCACGCAAAGTCATCTCCCTCTGCGGTTAAGTCGCTACCGTTATAACGAACCTTGCTCCCCAGCAAGCAGGCGCTGACCAGTATTTTTTCCACAGAATCAATCCCTTCCAATCATCAAGACACAATACAAGTGCCCGGTATGAGTATCCTTTACATCACTTTAGCCGATCGACGACGAACACATGAACCCGATTAACCGCTGCCAATCCTTTTCAATTCAACCGTTTATATTATCGTGCTGCTTGATCCTTGCCATATGGTAGACACTAGCATATTCGCCCTGTCGGAAGGCGTAGTCTTTGGATTCTCCTTCAACTGTGAATCCAAATTTTTCATACAACGCCATCGCCGGATGATTGTCAGTAAATACCGTGATTTCAATTCGCCGGACATTGAGCCAGTTGTCAGTCAGCTCCAGCATCGCGGCCAGCAATGCACTACCGACGCCCTTGCTCTGAAAGTCATCCCGCACGGCCATCCCAAAAGTCCCCGCATGTCTGCGCCGGGGATTTTGATACAACTCAAATCCGAGGTTGCCCACCACCCGGCTTTCATATTCCGCCACGAAACTGTAAATATTATCCGGAATATTCTCCATCCGGGACTGCCAGCTTGCCTTCGACGAAAATGGCAACAGCAGCGTCCCCGAATATGCCGCCTTTCCGGCATAAATTTCTTGAAGTGCCTGAGCATCTTTTGGCTCACTGAGACGAACGGTAATTTTTGCCATCACTTCCCTTTCTTAGAACTTCCATCATCACTTTCCCATCACCAATTTCGGTATCAGATTAGGCGGACATCACAACGGCTTCGATCTTATTACCGTCCAGATCACGAACATACGCCGCATAATACGTCGGCCCGTATTCAGGGCGCAGGCCCGGCGCACCTTCACATTGCGCTCCCAGTTCGATGGCAACGCGATAAAATGCATCGACGGCAGCCTGATCCGGCGCCTGAAAAGCAACATGAGCGCCATTCCCGGCCGATGCCTGATGCTCACAGGGGCTCCCGACCCAAAACTCAAACTGCTCGCCATAGGCAGCTGCAACATGATCGATCAAATGGGTCCGTTTGATCGATAAGGCGCCAAGCACCGCATCATAAAACTGAACTACCGCACGAACATCGGCTGTCCCGACAGATACATGGTTGATAATCATCAACACTCCATTGAATATAAAAACATTACGGCTATTGCGTTAAATCGGCGAAACAAACCATTTTTCCACTCACGGCAGCTCCCTTCAGCGTACATAACACCATGCCGGGCTCAATCCCTTCCGCAGCAACCACCAGCTCACCATATGGGTCCCACATGCCACTGCTGCCGCAGGTGATCCAGCCGCCGGTTTCACAGCAATGATTCGCCAACAAAACCGGCAACTGATGACTTCGGGCAATTTCGGACAGGATCTGCGCGTCCGCGGCGTAACCAGCTTCAGAAATCAGCGCGCTGGCCAGGTACAGATCGGCGCCGTTGGCTGCTGCATCTGCGGCATGAGCCGGGTTTGAAAAATCAGCGCAAATTGCCAGGGCAAGCGTATAGCCCTTGTAGGTGATCGTGATATTTCGCTCCCCGGCCGCACAGAAGGTTGCTTCACCTTCATGCAAATACTGTTTGGCGTAGTTCTCAACTGCGCCGCAAGGCAAGCAGATGATCGCGCCAATATAAGGCCGCGGATCTTGGCGTTGTTCTTGGTCATCGTCTTGATGATCACCGTGTGCAGCTAGCGGTCCGCCAGCGATCACCACGACTTGATGACGCATCGCGGCCTCAGATAAAAGTTGTATAACCTCAGGGCGCGAATCTAACGTCAATTCTCCGGCCAACGACAGTTCATACCCGGTGAGCGACAATTCCGGAAACACCACCACATCCGCACCCTGACGGGCGGAAGCGGCGATAGCATCCAGATGCATCGTCAGATTGGCTGAAATATCCCCTTTAAAAACCGGAGCCTGAACCAGGCTTACCGTAATGCGTTCGTCACTCACGCCGTCTCCTTCGCGTTCTCTCATGATCTCATGAATGGTTTAATAAATCCTCAGAAAACAAAAAGACCAGCAACTCACCTTCATCAGAGCCGCTGGCCTCATTTTCCGGTTTAATCGTTAATTTTCGCCATCAGCACATGGTCTTCCCAGACTCCGGCAATGTTTAAATACCGCCGGGCATAGCCTTCTCGTTCAAAACCGAGTTTTTCCAGCACACGCCCGCTACGCTCGTTCCGCGGCATATAGTTGGCCATCACACGGTTCAAACCCACGTCACTCAGCATATAATCGACGGTTGCAGTCAGAACTTCCGTCATCAACCCCTGACCTTCATACTTTTTACTGATGGAGTAACCAAGAAAACACGCCTGAAATGGCATCCGCACTACACCGGTAAAATTGCAGACGGCGATCACTTCCTGTCGATCCGGCGTCAGCGCAACAAACCGGTATTCTTTGCCACTTTCAAAATCTTCCGTCGCTTTCTGCAGCGCATTGTGCCAGTTCTCCAACGTCAGATAATCCTCGCCCCGGCTTGGCTCCCACGGCGATAAGTGTGCTTGGTTTTCAACGTAATAGTCCAGCAAAAGGGAGGCGTCTTGCACCGGCAGGATCTCAATGATGGTTCGCTTGGTTTGCATCATGTCACTTCTTTTCCATGTGATCTCGCCACGCCCTCGGCGGCTTCAATCGCCGGGCATGGCTCAGTTTTATTGTTGGATAGTTGTAGTCAGGGCACCGGCGCTCACCAACATCCCGCCGCTGACTTTATTAAAGCGGTTTTGAAACGATACGGAGGTGACTTTGCTGCGCAGATAACCGGAGAAAAGCGAATAGAATGACGCACTGGCTGCCGAAACCGCTAAGTACGAGGCCCCAAGAACCAGGAGCTACGGGACATAAGCACAACAACATTGCTGTGGCCATAAAAGACATCCAGACTTCGAGACTCGTGCCTACCTCCTTATAAAACCAGTCCGAAACAACCGGCACATTAGTCACCTGGCTGCATAAGGGCTAAATATTAGCATAATCTCCCCCGTCCAAAACAATAAATTAACAATCATTTTGGGGATGAACATCAAAAGAAAAAAGGCCTCACAAAGAGGCCAATCCAGTTCAAGGTCAAAGTAAAATCATCAAAGAGCCGCTTGCTGCGTTTGTGGCCCCAACTTACCTGAACTCGGCTCCTGCTGGTTAGTGAACGGGTCGGCATGCTCCTTCAAATCAGGTTTTCTCTGAACTAATGCCTGCTCCGTATCCGGATCAAACAAATGGACCGACTGAAGATCCGGCTCAAGAAAGATTTGCGCATTGATCTGCGGCAGCCAATCCGGCCGGGATGGCGCTCGAACCACCAAGCGGTGATCGCCGACCTGGCAATGCAGCAGATCTTCATTTCCCATCCGCTCAACGTTGGTAATTGTCGCCGCCACCGTCGATGACGACGCCTGATGTAGAATTCTAATATGTTCAGAGCGGAGCCCAAACCAAATCTTACCCCCCTGGTAATATTGCATGTGTGAGCGCACCGATGCCGGAATTGCCATTCGATAATCGGCAGTCAGAGAGACACTGGCTGAGTCCGGATGGTAATCCAACAGCAGAAGATTCATCGACGGGCTCCCGATAAAGCCAGCAACAAATTTATTCGCCGGATAATGATACAGGTTAATGGGTGTGTCGACCTGCATCACCCGACCTTCGCACATCACACAGATTCGATCCCCCATCGTCATAGCTTCGACCTGATCATGGGTGACATAAATCATCGTTGAGCTCACCCCTTCTTCCTGCAGTTGGCGGTGCAACTGCATCAGGCTGACCCGCATCGAAACCCGTAATTTCGCATCCAAATTCGAGAGTGGCTCATCGAACAGAAACACATCCGGTTTGCGAACAATCGCCCGACCGACCGCAACACGCTGACATTGGCCGCCAGACATTTCTTTTGGTTTGCGATCCAACAGCGCCATCAGTTCAAGCTTCTCTGCAGCATCCATGACACGCTGATGAATAATCGCTTTATCCTAGCCGGCATTTTTCAGTCCGAAGGCCATATTCTGATAGGTCGTCATATGGGGATAGAGTGCATAATTCTGAAATACCATCGAGATGCCCCGGTCTTTCGGCAGCAGATGATTCACACACTGATCACCGATCCAAATTTCACCGCCGGTATTGCTTTCAAGCCCAGCCACCATACGGAGTGTAGTGGACTTGGCACACCCGGACGGGCCGACCAGCACCATAAACTCGCCGTCCCGGATATCAAGATCAATACCGTGCACCGCCTTGAAACCGTTCGGGTACTGCTTTTCCAATTGCTTTAATTTTACCCCAGCCATGGGATCCTCCTGGATTCGGCTCGTGCCGACATTAACCTTTCACACCCGCGCTTGCCGCGCCTTCAATAAACTGCTTTTGGAACACCATGTAGAGCAATAACATCGGCACAATGGCCATCAGGGCACCCGCCATCAACATGGGGTACTCGACCCCGGCACGGCTGGAAAGTGATGCTAATCCGACCGGCAAAGTCATTTTGTCAAACGATGTATTGACAATCAGCGGCCACATCAGGTTGTTCCAACTCCACAAGCCGTTAATGATGACGCAAGCGATGATGCCCGGTCTGATCAATGGCAGCATGATTTTATAGAAAATCTGAAAATGATTGAGGCCATCGACAATCGCAGCCTCTTCAATTTCCTTCGGGACCGAAATAAAAAACTGTCGCAGTAAAAAAGCGCCGTAAATACTAAATAACCCGGGTAGCACCAGACCGGTCAGTGTATTGAGCAACCCCATTTTTTGTACAATCAGGAATTGAGGGATCAGAAAAATCTGTCCGGGCACCATCAGGATCGAGACACAGATTAAAAAGATGGCATCCCGCCCGGGAAATCGGAGACGGGCAAACCCGTAAGCCGCCATTGCCGCAATCAGAGTTTGCAACAGCACAATGGCCAAAGTGACGAGCACCGAGTTGATATAGAATTGTACAAAAGGCAATTCGGCGATAATTTTCTCATAGGCTGAAAGCTGCCAGGTTTGCGGAAAGACCTGCGGCGGAATACTCAACGCTTCGCTTTGCGTCTTCACGGAGGTCAGTATCATCCAGATAAATGGCAAAATCGTCGCAACCGTCGCCAGCAGCATAAACCCATAGACCAGTAGCTTCCCGCCACCGATCCTGGACTGAATCGATTTGGCACCGTGCCGTGTCGATAGTGTCGTTGTTGTCATGATATTGAAATCCTTAGTGATTCAGCCGTTTTCCAAGTCCAATTTGGCACAGGGTGATCGCCATCGTGATCAGGAACAAAACGACCGCAATCGCCGACGCATAACCTTTTTCCTGATAAACGAACGCGTATTTATAAAACAGGTACACAATTGTCATCGTCTGCTCTTCCACCATCGAACCTTCACCAAATAACAGGTAGATCACATCGAACGTCTGCAATATTTCAATAAAGGCAATAATCGAGACAAAAAACAAGGTCGGGACCATCATGGGCAATGTGATGGAAAAGAAACGCCTGATCGGGCCTGCGCAATCGATCGCTGCGGCTTCATATAATTGCGACGGTATTCCTTGCAACCCCGCCAGCAAAATGATCATCTTCAACGCAATTGAAGACCAGATCACCACAATTGCTGAACTCAGTCGGACCAGATCAGGATCAGACAGCCAACTCACGGGCTCCAGACCGACTCCGAGCAGTAGCTGATTCAACAATCCGTAATCACTGTTATAAAGCCACTTCCAAACCATAGCGACAGCCGCCGGCATAGTTACCGCAGGAATAAAAAGCAGCGTCCGAAAAGTACCCTGAGCGACAATGTTCTGGTTGATCCCGATGGCCAGCAGCAAAGACAGCAAGACAATCACCGGCACACACACCACCACGTAAAATAGCGTGTTCATCAGCGACGAGAAAAACTCGCCATCTTCCAGCAAGATCTCATAATTTTCGAGGCTGACGGTGGTCCATATTTCAAATTCACCCAGATCGGTAAAGCTGTAAAAGACGTTTTGAAAAAACGGGAGGAAGAAAAAGACCGTCATCCCAAGTACAAGCGGGGCAATCATCACGTAGCCCCAGAACCGGGATTCTTTTTCCAACTCACTGAGTTGAGGTTTAGCACTCTGCACCATTGCAAGTCCTTTTGTCAGCAATATCAAAGGGGGAAAGCGATTCCACTCCCCCCTTTCCCTGGCTTAACCTTTCTTAAGCACGCGGTTGACTTTCTTCTCTACGCCCGGCATAACTTTTTCCGGATCCTGCCCGAGCCAGACTTTTTTCAGCCCATCGTTGAGCAGCGAGTGCCATTTCGCAGTATTCGCAGCCGTTGGATATTGGTGTGCCGTCTCCAGCGCCTTGGTATACGCAGAGACATCAACCGTATCAAACGCTTCGACCCAAAAATGGCTCACCGTTTTCTTGGCCGGGATCACCGTGCGTGAATTCGCCAACACCGACTGCGCTTCATCGCTGCTCAGGAACTCAAGGAGCCGGAATGCGGCCGCTTTATGCTGGGTTTTACGGGACATCACATAGGCGATACTGTGTGATACTCCTGCATTGCGCTTAATTTTCGGCATGGTCACTACGCCGATATGATCGTTGATTTGTGCATTGGATGAGAAAGGTAAGGCATTCCATGAACCTGAGTAAGCCATCGCTGCACGTCCCGACTGAAACACCTCGCTCATATTCAACTCACTAATTTGCTGCGCAGTCGGCAACAGCTGCTTATTCATCAACTGCTGAACTTGTTTGTACGCCGAGAGAGCATCCTTGCCGGCAATATCTGTGGTTTTCTTGTCCGGACGAATAATGTCACCGCCTGCTTGCAGGATCAGGTTAAAATAAGTCTCCTGACCATCAGTTAGATTCATCATGATCGGGTACACCGAGTCATCCGTGGCTTTCTGAATGGCTGCAGCTTTTGCCGCCATCTCATCCCAGGTCCAATCATTCGTCGGATACGCGACCCCGGCCTGATCAAAAATGGCTTTGTTATACCAAACCGCAATCGCATCAATATCGCGTGGCACGCCATATTGCTGGCCATCCACCTGATAAGCCTGAACCGAGCTATTCACAAACTTGTCGAGTTCAACGGTTGAACCCTTGAGATAACCGTCCAACGGCTCCAGCAAGCCATGTTTAGTATAAGTGCTCACATTCGGCATATTCATCCAGAATACATCGGGCGTAACACCACCACTGGCCGCAGCATTCAGTTTGACGAAATATTGCTTGTAAGGCGTCAGCTCAATTTCCACATCGATATCAGGATTGCGGGCCTCAAACTTCTGGATGATGGCTTCCACTGCAGGCAGTTGGTTGCGATCCCATATCCCATAACGAATTTCAGTTTTGTCTGCAGCCAGCACAGAAGTTGCGCTCAAGATTGAGGTACAGAGGAGTGCTTTTGCCAGGTTGTTGATTTTGAACATATAACTTCCCTTTTATAATTCATCGCACACATTGCATAAGTTTCACTTTCTTTCCTTTTCTTTTTATCACATCAATTTTGATAATGGTGTGATTACGATCGAAATAACAAAATCCTGATAACATTTCACACACCAACCCTAACATGTCGACATTTACGCCCCAAACACTGTTTAATAAAGTATTATTATTCCATTTCAGCCTGAGAAACAGCGATTTTTCCACCTCAGCACAAATAAAAACAAGATTGGTGATCAAACAGCTATTATCTTTCGAAACCTTTTGATATCTTTCCCGTAGCAATTCGTCTGGTACTCAATAAGGATAATTACGAGGTGAGCAATGGATAACCAACCTGTGACGGTCGCTGTTATCGGCGGTGGCGCCCGCGGTGAACTCTATGCGCGTTATGCGCTTGAGCACCCGGATAAAATGAAGGTGGTCGCTGTCGCCGAACCGCGCGCGAAGTATCGCGCCGCACTGGCACATCAACATAACCTCCCCGCAGATCGCGTTTTTGAATCCTGGGAACAAATCGCTGTACTGGGCAAAATAGCGGATGCCGTGCTGATCTGCACGCAGGACAAAATGCATACAGAGCCGGCGATCACCTTTGCCCAGCAGAAATACCACATGCTCCTCGAAAAGCCGATGTCTCCCAGCGCAGAGGAATGCAGGAAAATCGTCGATGCCGTCGATGAAAACGGTATTATCTTCGGCGTTTGCCATGTCATGCGCTATACCCGATATACAACCCGGCTCAAGCAATTGCTCGCCGAGAATATCATTGGTGACGTTGTCTCGATGCAACACCTGGAGCCGGTCGGCTGGTGGCACCAGGCGCATTCTTTCGTTCGCGGCAACTGGCGCAATCAAGAAGAGTCTACCTTCATGTTGCTCGCCAAGGCTTGTCACGACTTAGACTGGATCCGCTTTATCATGGGCAGCCCGGTCAGCGCGGTCCAATCGTTTGGCGGTCTGTACCACTTCAAACCAGAGAATCAACCCGAAGGTGCTGCCGAGCGCTGCGTTGACTGTCAGGTTGAAACCGGCTGTCCGTATTCTGCAAAAAAAATCTACCTCGAGAGCCAGCATGGTGGTGAGTACACCCGAAAGATTGTGACTCCGGAAGATGGTGAGCAGGCCCTGCTGAGCGCCTTGGCAGAAGGTCCCTACGGCAGATGCGTTTATCTGTGTGACAATGACGTCGTCGACCACCAGGTGGTCAATTTCCAGTTTGAAGACGGAAGGTCCGCTTCGTTTACAATGACGGCCTTTACTGAATATGCCGATCGCAAGACACGGCTATTCGGTACCCTGGGACAAATCGAGGGGGATGGCCGTTATATCAAAGTGTTTGATTTTAAAACCAATCGTGAAACAGTTTACGATGTGGAAGCAATTCAGGACGAAACAACGATGACCGGGCATGGCGGGGGGACTACCACATGATGCAAAGGTTTATCGAAGCCGTCGCAAAAGAAGATCAATCACTGATTTTATCCGGCTCTGCGGAAACCCTGGAGACCCATCTCACCGTGTTTGCTGCCGAGCAATCCCGCCGGGAGAAACGTGTTGTCGACGTCGTGCTCTAGTTCAGAAAGGACACTAGGTAGAATAAAGCCACTGAAAGTTTCAGTGGCTTTTGTTTGAGCTTAAACCGTAATCACCTTGATACCCTGCCCGCTCAACGCGTGTAGGTAATCTTGTGGAATATTTTTGTCGGTGATCAGGGTGTTGATGAGATCGCACGGAATAATCTTATGCAGGCTGACTTTGTCGAATTTACTGGAGTCGGTCACCACGATGACCTCCTTAGCCGCATCGCACATCGCCCGATTCAAGCGCGCTTCATTCTCATTATGCGTGGTGATCCCGGCCCGGATATGAAAACCATCCACGCCTAAAAATATTTTATCAAAGTGATAGGCTTTCATATTCTCTTCTGCCTGAGAGCCATAAAAAGACAAACTTTTCTTGCGCAAAGTACCACCGGTCATCATGACCTCCACATCATCCGCTTCAGACAGTGTCGCTGCAATGTTCAAACCATTGGTCATCACCACAATACCCTGCTTGTTCAGGAGCAACTTGGCCACCTGCTCAGTGGTGGTGCCTGAATCAAGAATAATAGTTTCGCCCGAGTGAATATGACTGGCAGCCGCCTTGGCAATACTGGCCTTTTCCCTGGCATGCAGCGTGGCCTTTTCCTGAATATTAGTCTCCTGCACCACTTCTGGTGTCGCCTCCTGCACCTGACAGTCGATCGCGCCGCCGTACGATCGCATCAGCAGCCCTTTCGTTTCAAGGTAAGCGAGATCATTGCGGATGGTCACGGTACTCACACCGAGCGACTGCGACAATTGAGAGACCGAAACACTGCCTTCGGATTTCAGCTGACTTAAAATTTCTTCTCTTCGTTTACTGGTTTGTTTCATAGCCAACATTCCTACCCTATATGATGCGTATCATAACAAAACAATGAAACTTAACGAAATATCACATCAAGGTAATTGATAAAAAGTGAAGCGCACCGTAAGCAAAAGAACAAAAGTGAAATTTTGCCTTCATCTTTACAGTGCAATTTCTGCCAAAGCTCGGATCACGTCGCTGTGCAGTGATCTCTCGAGTCAATCGCTTTGCTGCTACGCAATAAAGGAGAGTGACAGGATTCAGCCAACATCGCCGCCCCGCGAACGCCGCTGGAATCCCCAAACTTCGGTGCCAATAAGGCCGGCGTTTTGATCGCGGGTAACAAGTGCTGACGAAGAGAGTCCGGAAGTCGCTGATAAAGCTCAGGCACCCGGCTCAAACCACCACCAAACACCACAGCTTGCGGGTCATAGATATGAACAAAAGAAGCCAAAGTACAGGCCAAAATATCAAGATACATCGTGAAAGCTTGCTCTGCCTGCGGATTTTCGGCTCTCATTTCGTCAATCACCTGAATGGCAGAGCGCGCTTCACCGCCACAATGCTGATATAAAAATACCAAGCCCGGTCCGGAGATGTAACGCTCAACGCAGCCCGTTTTCCCACAGCCACACTGAACAAGCGGTAAACCGTACTTTTCCACAAACTGCGCTGGCAGCGGTGAGTGGCCCCACTCCCCGGCGGTGCCATTACGGCCTTTGATAAGCAGCCCGTTCAGGCACACCCCCCCACCAACGCCCGTGCCAAGCACAGCCCCAAACACGGACTCGTACTGCGCTGCCGCCCCGCCATTGGCTTCGGAAAGTGCAAAGCACTGACAGTCATTGCCCAACACCGTCGGCCGCGCCAGTCTGACTTCGATATCTTTTGCAATACAATGCCCCGTGGCCGCAGGAATATTCGAGGAAAGCTGCGCGCCGGTGTCGATATCGACAATACCGGGCATCCCGACCCCAACCCGACTGATTTCCCCGCAAGCCTCCTCAGCACGTTGCAGCATCGCCACCAGCGTTTCAAGAAATTGCTCATAATCCTGCGTCGGGGTCGGCTCTCGCTGCTGATATACAGCCTGATATGCCTCATCAAAGACCACCAACTCAATCTTGGTTCCACCAATGTCAAATCCTGCCAACATCACTTTGTCCTTACTTCAATCCATCATCGGACCAATAAGTACCATATTCCCCAACGCAATAAACCTGTGCCAGTCGCAAAACAAAAAAGAAAATGAAAGATAACACAAAGATAGTAGTTGTGATCTGAGTAGCTTTTTTTCTAAGAACACAGTGATTAAATAAGAAAAAGAAACAAAACGAAAGACAAGGCGATAATTAATACCCTGTTTGATGCACTACCATCAACACCAATAAGTAGGAAACAGAATGAAACCAATACTTGAGCTTATTTCAGCGCACAAGCAAGGAGAGCCCGTCGGGATCTACTCGGTATGTTCAGCTCACCCGCTGGTTCTGGAAGCCGCGATCCTGCAAGCCAAGAACGACCAGCGTCCGGTTCTGATTGAAGCCACCTCAAACCAAGTGAACCAGGATGGTGGTTATACCGGTATGACGCCACGTGATTTTGCCAACGTTGTCTTTGAACTGGCAGAGCGCCTTCAGTTTCCGCAGGACATGGTGGTCCTTGGCGGGGATCATCTCGGTCCGAATTGCTGGCAGCACCTGACTTCCGATGAGGCCATGGCACGGTCAGAGACCCTGATCCGCGATTATGTTCAGGCTGGTTTCAAAAAGATCCATCTTGATTGTTCCATGGCTTGTGCCGACGATACCCTGCCACTGGACGAACTCAAACTAGCTGAGCGTGCGGCACGCCTGTGTGCGATCGCCGAAGCAGCATGGCAGGAATGTGGCGGCGAGCCGCCGGTTTATGTAATAGGTACTGAAGTCCCCACGCCGGGTGGAGCGTTGGAGTCTCTTACCGGACTCGCGGTGACCCAGCCGGAAGAGGTACAGGAAACGCTGAATACTCACCACCAGGCTTTTTCTGATCAAGGGCTGGGATATGTTTGGTCACGCGTCATCGGCCTGGTGGTACAACCCGGGGTGGAATTTGACCATCATAATATTCATCACTATCGCAGTGAACTGGCTCAACCGCTGGCAAAACTAATTGAAACTCAACCCCACCTGGTTTTTGAAGCTCATTCAACGGATTACCAGAATCCGGCAGCCTACCACCAGCTGATCCGGGATCACTTTGCCATCCTCAAAGTCGGGCCAGCCCTGACCTTTGCCCTGCGTGAAGCACTGTTTGCCCTCGACCGGGCCGAAATTGAATGGTTAGGCGCCCATCGCGCTGCGCACCTGCGCGATACCATCGAGCAAGTGATGCATGAAGAACCTGATTACTGGCGCCAGCACTATCACAGCCGCGGCCACCAACAGTACCTGGACTGTGCCTACAGCCTCAGTGATCGCATTCGTTATTACTGGAGCCATCCGGAAGTTCAGCAAGCGCAGCAGCGCCTGTTCCAGAACTTACTGGAGCACCCCATCCCACTCACCTTGCTCAGCCAATATCTCCCGAATCAGGCCAAAGCCGTTGCGCAGGCGCAGCTTACCAATTCCCCGCGCGATATTGTCATTCACAAAGTGATGGAAGTGACCCAAACCTACGCCTGCGCCTGTTTTTCCAATACCGTCGCTCAGAAGGAGTCTATTTCATGAGTCAGTTTTTAGGTTACGAAGAGCCGTGGTTGCGAGCCCGTCACGCCATTCACACGGCTAAAGAGATCAACCACCAGCCATCACTCTGGCGCCAGCTGGCTGACAGCATCCCCCATACGCCGGGGTTACAGGCATTTCTCGAGCCGATTCTGGCAACCCCCGGGCTGCGAATCATCCTCACCGGTGCCGGTACCTCTGCTTTTGTCGGGGACACCGCAGCACCATTCATCCAGGCAGCCCACAGCTACCACGTCGCCGCGATCCCGACGACAGATCTGGTTTCCAACCCGAGCGACTATCTTGATCCGGACAGCCCGACCCTGCTGATCTCCTATGCCCGTTCGGGCAACAGCCCGGAAAGTGTCGCTGCTGTGACGTTGGCCGATCAGCAACTTCAAAACAGCTACCATTTATTCCTGACCTGTAATCCGAACGGTCAGCTGTCCGGCATCGCTGCCGATCACGACAATGCCTTCTGTCTGTTGATGCCGGAAGGATCAAACGATCAGAGTTTTGCCATGACCTCCAGCTTCAGCTGTATGCTCATGGCCACCCTCGCCCTGCTCGGGGACGACGATCCCGCTGTGCTGCGCAGCACCATCCATACTGTGGCTGAGCGCTGTGAAGAGAAACTCTGTCACTGGCAAGCACCGGTTAAAGCCCTTGCCAAGCAACCTTATCATCGCCTGATTGTGTTGGGCAGCGGCGGCTTTGCCGGACTGGCCCGGGAGGCTTCACTCAAGTCACTGGAGCTCAGTGCCGGCCAGGTCATGACCGCATTTGATTCCTCACTGGGCTTTCGCCATGGCCCTAAATTCACCATCAACAAGCAAGCAATGGTGATCCAGTTTCTCTCCAATGATCCATATACCCGCCAGTATGACCTGGACCTCTATCGCGAGATTCAGACAGACAACCAGACCGGTTGCCACCTGGCTCTGACCGGCAGTGCCTTGAATGATGAAACAGTCTTTGAACTGGGTTTACCCGACCTCAGTGATGCCTGGCTGTGCTTTCCATACATTATGTTTAGCCAGATGCTGGCCTTTGAAAAATCACTCCAGTTAGGGCTGGGACCGGATAACCCCTGCCCGACCGGAGAGGTGAACCGGGTAGTCCAGGGGGTCACGATACACCCTTACCCGTATCAGCCAAAACAGCCATAAATCGAATCCGCACAGAAAACTTCAATAACGATAAGAACACAAGGAATGAACTATGCCGAATATTGTACTCAGCCGAATTGATGAACGTCTGGTCCACGGTCAGGTGGGTGTGCAGTGGGTGGGCTTTGCCGACGCCAATATTATCGTGGTGGTCAACGATGAAGTCGCGCAAGACAGTATCCAACAAAACCTGATGGAAATGGTGCTGGCAAACGGGATCGCCATTCGATTCTGGACCGTTCAAAAAACCATCGACACCATCCATAAGGCAGCTGATCGCCAGCGCATTCTGCTGGTTTGCAAAACGCCCAAAGAGTTTCGCCAGTTGGTGGAAGGTGGCGTCCCAATCCAAAACATCAATGTCGGCAACATGCACTATGCCGAAGGCAAAAACCAAATCGCCAAAACCGTATCGGTCGATGCCACTGATGTCGAAGAGTTCAACCAGCTCAAAGCACTGGGCGTGACATGCACTGTCCAGGGTGTTCCGACCGAAAACGCAACCGATCTCTTTACCTTACTTTAACCAATAAGGATAACCGTTATGGAAATAGGATTCTTACAGGCGGCCATGCTTGGTATCCTGGCGTTCTTCGCCGGATTGGACCTGTTCAACGGCCTCACCCACTTTCACCGGCCTGTGGTCCTGGGCCCGTTGGTCGGGTTGATCCTCGGTGATTTGCAAACCGGGATTCTGGTCGGCGGGACCCTCGAGCTGATCTGGATGGGCCTGGCACCGCTGGCCGGCGCCCAGCCGCCGAACGTCATCATCGGCACCATTGTCGGCACCACATTCGCCATTACAACGCAGGTCGAACCGAATGTTGCCGTCGGGGTTGCCGTTCCTTTCGCAGTGGCCGTTCAAATGGGGATCACCCTGCTGTTTTCCGCGATGTCGGCAGTGATGTCCAAGTGTGATGAGTATGCCCAGAATGCCGATACGGACGGCATTGAACGGGTCAACTACCTGGCACTCGCCGTGCTCGGGACCTTCTACTTTCTGTGCGCTTTCCTGCCCATCTTTCTTGGTGCTGAGCACGCAGGAAAAATGGTTGAAATCCTACCGAAAGATCTCATCGACGGCCTGGGCGTCGCCGGCGGCATCATGCCGGCCATTGGCTTTGCCGTGCTGATGAAAATCATGATGAAAAACGCCTACATCCCTTACTTCATCTTAGGTTTTGTCGCCGCAGCCTGGCTCGAACTACCGATCCTGGCTATCGCCAGCGCCGCGACCGCCATGGCCATTATCGACTTTATGCGCAAATCAGAACCGGCACCGGTTGCCGCCCCAGCAGAGGACTACGAAGATGGCATCTAATATCAGCAACGAACTTAACGTACGTCCAACTCAGACCGACGTACAGCCCACCCCGGGCACCGCTTCGGATGAATATGAAAACAAAACCATTGGTGCCGAGCTGACCAAAGCGGACATCAACCGCATGGCGTGGCGCTCCCTACTGTTGCAGGCTTCGTTTAACTTCGAGCGGATGCAGGCATCCGGCTGGTTGTACGGTTTGCTGCCGGCGCTAAAGAAGATCCACACCAACAAAGCGGATCTTTCAAAAGCCATGCAAGGCCATATGGGATTTTTCAATACCCATCCCTTCCTGGTGACATTCGTGATGGGGATCATCCTGGCTATGGAACGTTCCAAGCAGAACATCAGCAGTATCCAGAGCACCAAGATTGCCGTCGGCGCCCCAATGGGCGGGATCGGGGATGCGATGTTCTGGCTGACCCTGCTCCCCATCTGCGGCGGAATTGGCGCAGACCTTGCGCTGCAAGGCTCCATCATGGGGGCCATATTCTTCTTCGTGATGTTCAACCTGGTCCACTTCGGCCTTCGTTTCGGCCTGGCCCATTACGCCTACCGAATGGGAGTTGCCGCCATTCCGATGATCAAGGCCAACACCCAGAAAGTCGGTCATGCCGCCTCAATGGTCGGGATGACGGTTATTGGCGCTCTGGTCGCCACCTATGTTCGCCTGTCGACCACCGCAGAGATCACTGCCGGTGATGCTGTGGTCAAGCTCCAGGCCGATGTGATCGACAAGTTGATGCCGGCATTTTTACCTCTGGTGTATACCCTGGCGATGTACGCCCTGGTGAAGCGCGGCTGGAGCCCGCTCCGCCTCATCGGGATCACTGTGGTCGTCGGGATTGCCGGCCGAATGCTCGGCATCCTGTGATCACGCGCTGACAGCACAAGGTAAAACAATATCATCAATCAGGGCCCAGCCGGGCCCTCCAAGGACATTTTTATGATTGCAGTTATTCTTTCCGGGCACGGCGCCTTTGCATCCGGCATTGAGCAGGCCGTTTTGCAGATCATTGGTGAGCAGTCACAGTTCAGAGCCATCGACTTTCCCGCAGAGCGGACCACCGCAGAACTGAACCAGACTATGCGTACCGCGATGAAAGACATTGACTCCGGTGACGGAATTGTGTTTCTAACCGATCTTCTGGGCGGAACACCATTTCGAACCGCCTCTCTCATCAGCCAGGAGCGAGCCGATGTTGAAGTCATCACTGGCACCAACCTGCAAATGGCTGCAGAAATGCTGCTGGAGCGCGATGAGCTGACCTTAGTTGAATTCCGTGAACAGGCATTAACGTGTGGCCATCGCGGCATGACCTCCCTGGCAGATGAACTAAGAAGCCAACCCCCACAGACACAGGAAACCACCGAAGATGGGATCTGAGATACGACATTACCGGGCGGCACGGATTCTGGTTAGTGATCAATGGCTCACCGACGGCGTTCTCAGCGTTGATCCAAACGGAACGATTACCGCGATTACGCCCTATCAACCCAAACAGCATTCTGTAATCATTGATCTGGGCGAGCGCTGGCTACTTCCCGGCCTGATTGACAGCCACGTCCATGGCGCAGTTGGGTGTGACGTCATGGACGCTACCCATGACAGCCTGAACACCATGTCCGAATTCTTCGCCACTCAGGGTGTGACCGGTTTTGTCGCAACCACGGTTACGGCGCCGGTACAGGCCATTCAGGACGCACTGCAACAAATCGGCAAGAGCAGACAGCGCGGGGTCGACGGTGCAGAATTGCTCGGCGCCTACCTTGAAGGCCCCTACTTTACGCCCAAAAATCGTGGAGCACACCCGACCGAATGGTTCCGAGAACTGGATTTGGCAGAGCTCGACAGCTGGGACTCCTATGCGGATCACCAGTTAACCACGGTCGCCCTGGCACCGGAAAAATCCGGAGCCATCAAAGCCATCAAATACCTGAAGAAGCAGGGCATCAAAGTCATGTTGGGGCATTCTGATGCCAGCTTTGATCAAGTACAGGAAGCCCTCGACGCCGGGGCGGACGGGATCGTCCATTGTTACAACGGGATGCGCGGCCTGCACCATCGCGACCCGGGCGTGGTGGGCGCCGGGCTTTGCCACCCGAACAGTTATGTTGAGATGATTGCTGATGGTCACCATGTCCACCCGACCGCGATTGATATTGCTCATCGTTGCTGCGGCGATCGCCTGATCTTGATCACTGACGCCATGCGAGCCACACACATGCCGGACGGCCAGTATCAGCTAGGTGAGTACCTGGTTAATGTCACCGACGGCGTGGCAACCACCGATACCGGTGGGCTGGCGGGCAGTACCCTGACCTTGCTCCAGGCGGTACTCAATCTCTCGACCTGGCTCAAGCTCCCGCTCGAGCAAGCCTGGCTACGGGCCTCGCTGACCCCAGCGAAATCCCTCAGCATCAACAACCAATACGGTACCCTGGAGCCTGGGAAACAAGCCTCCATGGTCGCCTTGAATCCGAATCACACCATTTTCAAAACCTGGGTTAACGGCAACCTTGTATTTGACGCTAGCCACTCTCATCGCCAGGAGGCAATATGTATCTGATCTCTTCTCGTGAAATGCTCAAACGAGCGCAACAAGGCGGCTACGCAGTCCCTGCTTTTAATATTCATAATCTGGAAACCGTGCAGGTAGTGGTCGAAACGGCCTCAGAACTCGGCTCGCCGGTGATTCTGGCCGGGACTCCGGGCACATTCGATTACGCCGGCACCGACTACCTGATCAGCATCTGTAAGGAAGCGGCACAAAAACATACCATCCCGCTCGTCCTCCACCTGGATCACCATGAAGATATTTCCGATATCAAAACCAAAGTCGAACGCGGTGTCCGCTCTGTCATGATCGACGGCTCCCATTATTCCTTCGAGCAAAACATCGATATCGTCCGCCACGTGGTCCAGCACAGTAACCGCTTTGATGCCAGTGTGGAAGCCGAACTGGGCCGTCTTGGCGGTCAGGAAGATGATCTGATAGTCGACAGTGCCGACGCCCTGTTAACCGATCCGGCTTCAGCGGCAGAATTTGTTCGCCGTACCGGAATTGACTCGCTAGCCGTAGCGATTGGCACAGCCCATGGTTTGTACAAGTCTGAACCAAAGCTGGATTTCGACCGAATGGCGCAAATTCGTGAAGTGGTCGATATTCCGTTGGTGCTACACGGCGCTTCCGGGATCCCAGAAGAAATGGTTCAGCGCTGTATCACCCTGGGAGCATGTAAAGTCAATGTCGGCACCGAGCTGAAAATTGCCTTTGCCGATGCCGTCAAACACTACTTTGCCGAGCACCCTGAAGCCAACGATCCGCGCAAATATATCGTCCCGGGGAAACAAGCGATGAAGCAGGTGGTGATTGATAAAATCCGGATGTGCGGTAGTGAAGGAAAAATATAAATAACCGTGGAAAACACAGACCTTCGCACCCTGACACCTACGCGGTAAACAATCAAAAAGCCGTTGCTCAGCAACGGCTTTTCAGTACAACATTGATCGCCTATCTCCATGACAGCTTAGCTTCCGAGATGAATCCCGCTCACGGCTGTTCGGTCAGATACACATGCCAGTTTTGATCCAATTGCTGATAATTCTCGATACAGAACTCTTTGCGTTCGGCGAGGTAATCTTTTTCAACTTCATCTAACAATTTGGCGTGTTGCTTCGGATCACTGCCATACACCAGACACAGGGTGGAAAAGTAGCGCTGCAAATCAAAGCTATGCTCATCAATATACTCACCGAAATCGTAATAATCAGGCCGATCGTTCGACTCGTACGCGAACATATTAGCCGCGCTGATTGCCGCCTCATCGCCACCCTCGACATAGCGAATCATCATCAGGGTGGCGAAGTTATCAACCGCGTCTTCTTCCTTGCCCAGCACCGGAATATTCTGATCGACAATGTATGCATGGCCCGCTTCATGCAGCAAGGTATGCAGTAGCGTATCCATCGCGCTCAATGTGGGCGTATTACCTGATGTTTGCTGATCCTCATTGTCCCGGAAATACCGGATGGCTTCTGACACGAAGCCGTACGGGATAGACACCATATGCACTTCGGGATCGTACATCGGTCCATCCTCGCCGCCGTAGTTGACGGTCAGCGTCTGATCAAAGACAAAGTACGATTTTGACAATGCCACCAGGGTGTCATTCACCTCACTTTGCTCAATCAGCTGCCTGATCTGCGTTTCATTTTTGCCTTGCGGCGTCTGGTATTCCACCACAATGGACGGTTGCGCCGCGAGCGCGCCTCCACTGAGCAAGCCCGCGAGGAGCAGCGACCCAAAGACCTTCATTTTGATTCCCTTTAAATATAAAAACGGCAGCATGCCACTTGAAATAAATCCTGACAATAACGCCGCCCCAAAAGAAGTCGCAACGGTGATCCCTGCGCGCCTTGCAGGTGGTTTTCGTTCCTGAGAAACGCACCTTGCCGCCAGACGCTATAGTCATTTAAATCATGTTCAGAGCCGACACCATGAAAGCGATGTTCCCGATTCTGCTGCTCACCCTGCTCCTGAGTATTCCGGTCCAGGCAGCACCGCAACTGCATTTTACCCAAAGCGTTATCACCCCCGAAGAAGGTCGGCTGGTGAGCATTGAAGATTACTGGCTGCTTGCCTTCAGTCACGCCTATGATATCCGCTTGTCAACCCAGGCCGTCAGCACCGGGCAACAACTCACGATTGAGGTCCGGCAGGACGACCAGTGGCACAAGGAGTCCTTTCAGGTCAAAGCAATCAGCATTCATCAGGATTTGTGTCGCCTGCATGCCCGCCACCCCAGTCAGGATGGCTACTTTCCAGGCGATACCATTTATCTCCAGCCCTGCCGGACTGAATAACAGCCGCCACTTGCACATAATAAAAAACAACGCCCCGCTGAGTGCCGGGGCGTTTTCATTCGCAGCTTTAGCGCTGTGGCTTAGCTCTGTGGCTTAGCTCTGTGGCTTCAAACCAACCCTGTCGACAGATGCACCACAATCACGGTAAACGCCGCCAATAGTGGAATGGCCATGGTGACTACCGCAATGTCGCCGTAGCTTTGGCGGTGCGTCAGTTTACACACCGCCAGCAAGGTGATCACCGCACCGCAATGCGGCAGGGTATCGAGCCCACCAGCGGCCAGCAAAACCACCCGGTGCAAAACTTCCGGGTTGATGCCCGTGCTGAGAAAATCATTGCCCAACAGCGCCAGAACCATACCTGTGCCACCGGACGAGGAGCCGATGATCCCAGCGAGACTCGTCGAGGTGATCGCCACTTTAAACAGGTCCGGAATATCAATCGCCGCGATCCCGGCTTTCACCACCACAAAGGCAGACAGCGCCGTGATCACCGCACCATAGCCCACTTCTGAGGCGGTATTGAAAATCGGTAACAGCGAGCCGACCGAACCGTCGAACACATGCTGGTTCGGATCAAACAGATAACGACGAAATGCCACCAGCATAAAAGCAATCGCAGTGCCCAACGCCAGGATCACCGCCCAGGTACCGTTAATGCTAGCCTCAACAGCCTGATATTCGGCAACTACGTCCGGCATTTTGAAATACACGTTGGTCAGCAGGAAATTGATGACAAACACCAGCAGGATTGGCGCCAAAGCCATCATCACGCCCGGGGCCGGCGTATCTGCCGATTCATTCTGAAGCTGCTCTTTCTCCTCACCGTACCCTTCACCTGCGGCCATCGCTTTTTGCGCGCGATATTTAATCCACAAAATCCCCAGTGACAGCATCATGACCGCTGCCAGCAACCCAAGGAGCGGCGCGGCATAAATGGTGGTGCCGAACGGGATGGTCGGCATAGTATTGAGATACTGCGGCGTTCCCGGCAACGCAGTCATGGTGAACGTAAAGGCACCCAGAGTGATAGCCGCCGGTAGCAGACGTTTCGGGATCCCTGCTGCGCGGAACGTCTCCGCCCCAATCGGATACATGGCAAAGACCACCACAAACAGCGACACCCCGCCGTAGGTCAACAAAGCCGTCGCCAGCACCACCGACAAAATGGCGTGCCGTGGTCCCAGGTTGCGGATAATAAAGGCCGACAACGTGCGGGCGGCCCCCGACGCGCCCATCAGCTTGCCGAAAATTGCCCCGGCAATGAACACCGGAAAGTACAGTTTGATGTAGTTGGCGGCGGCAGGCATGAATACGTTCGACAACGCATACAGAAAGGGAAAGTCACTGGTCAGCAATGCAGCGGCCATCGCCAGGATCGGCGCCAGCACCAGGACGGAGACCCCACGATAGGCAAAATACATCAGGCCAATGAGGGTCAGGAGTATAACGGCAACATCCATATTCAGTTTCTCCGATTGAAGCAGTCAATGTAACAGGTTGTTAACATGCTAGACCGCATCGCGGCGAATGAAAACACCGCTCTTTGCCGCGATCTACGGCACCCCCGACAAAATGAGACCCGGCTCATATTCCGGTGGCTTAAATGAAGGATTCATGACGAAACAATGACCAATCAAATACTTTAATTTCAATTGGTTACATGAAATTACCCATCCTCGAATGGCAAATATGAAAAAGACAATTTCATCCATGATATTCAACCAGCCCAGCTGGCTTCATACACTTTCGGACATCAACACACGATCAAGGAAAATGTCATGCCAGTCACCCAACTTACCGCAGAGGAAGCTGCAGCCTGGATCCAGGACGGTCAATCCCTGATGCTGGGCGGTTTTATCGGCTCGGTTGTCCCGGAATCGGTGATCCGCGCCCTCGGCCAGCGCTTTGCGCGAGAATCCGGCCCGCAGGATCTGACGCTGATTTTTGCCGCCGGGCAGGGAGACGGCACAGGCCGCGCAGCCAACCACTTGGCACAACCCGGCATGGTCAAACGGGTGATCGGCGGACACTGGGGCCTGGTTCCGGCCCTGCAACACATGGCGCTGGCCAATGAAATTGAGGCGTATAACCTACCGCAAGGCGTGATCTCCCATCTGCTGCGGGATACGGCAGCCGGTAAACCGGGCACTCTGACCGCCACCGGCCTGGGGACCTTCGTCGACCCGCGCCTGGAAGGCGGCAAAATCAATACTATGACCCGGGAAGATCTGGTTCAGGTCCTTGAGCTGGACGGTGAGGAATACCTGCTCTATCGCCGACTGCCGGTGGATGTGGCCATATTACGGGGAACGACCGCCGATACAGACGGCAACATCACCATGGAAGAAGAATGCCTGGTGGTCGAAAGCCTCGCTGCGGCTCAGGCGGCACGAAATCAGGGCGGCAAGATCATCGTCCAGGTCAAGCGGGTCGTTCCCGCCGGAAGCCTCTCGCCCCACGAGATTAAAATTCCCGGGATCTTTGTCGATGCGGTGGTGATCTGCGACGATCTTTCCGAACACATGCAAACGTTCGCGACGCCATTCAACCCGGATTTTGTCACCAGCCGCCCCGCTTCGGCTCCCCAGCCCCGGCAGAAGCCCCCCCAATCCCGGCTGGACGCCAAGACTCTGATCGCCCGACGAGCGGTGCTGGAGCTGACCCCGGGCGCGGTGCTGAATCTGGGCATCGGGGTCCCGGAGTATATCGCGACCATTGCCGGACAAACCGGGATTCTGGACAGCCTGACGCTGACGGTGGAGCCCGGGGCTATCGGCGGCTTACCGGCCAGCGGGCTGGATTTCGGGGCCAGTTGCCACCCCGAAGCCATTATTACTCAGGATCAGATGTTTGACTTTTACGACGGCGGTGGCATTGATCAGGCCTTTCTCGGCCTGGCGCAGTGCGGCCGCAGTGGCGATATCAATGTCTCCCGCTTCGGAACCCGACTGCCCGGCTGTGGCGGCTTCATCAATATCAGCCAGCATGCCAAATCGCTGTATTTCTGCGGCACGTTTACCGCCGATGGACTGGACATTGCGGTGAAAGACGGCCAACTTGAGATATGCCGGGAAGGCCGACTGCAAAAATTTGTCAGCCGGGCCGAGCAAATTACCTTTTCTGCCGCTAGAGCCATTGCTACCGGGCAACCCGTCCGATACATCACCGAGCGGGCGGTGTTCCGTCTGGATGCTCAGGGGTTGGTGCTGGAAGAAATTGCGCCCGGCATTGATCTGGAGCGGGACATTCTGGCCCAGATGGCCTTTCACCCCTTGATTGACCCGGATCTCAAACCAATGCCCGCGTGCATCTTCGCCCCGGTGTTCGCGCCTTCGCACGGTAAGACTAGCAGCGGAGTGTGAGGCCAGTTGCAAGACTCCGGCGAGTCGGTTGGTGAATCTTCTCCTGACGGGCATCATAGTCTGAAAACAGCCTCAGGAAAGGACGACAAGGAATTGTGATGTCACTGCCATCCGCCGGGAACCATCCCCGCCAGCAACAACTCGATAAAATCGTCTTCTTCTGCTCGGTGCTCCAGCATGGTTCCTTTCGGGAAGCTGCTGAAGCCTGGGGAATCTCCGCCGCAGCCGCCAGCCGCTGGGTGAAGGAACTGGAAAACATGATGGCCGTGGAGCTGATCAAACGCAGTACCCGCCAGCTGGTGCCGACCGACGCCGGGGAAGTGCTCTATCGGCGATTTTCGTCATTGTTACCGGAAATCGATACGATTTGCGCCGAAGTGGAAAGCATGGCCGACGAACAACGCGGGGTGATCAGCATCTCCTCAACCCCATTATTTGCCGCCTACTTCCTGCGCGAAATCATCACCGAATATATGGAAATGCATCCCCAGGTCAACTTCCGGCTGTTCATTGAAGCCGGAGAAGTCGATCCGCTCCATGTCGATTTCATCATTCGCGCCAAAGCCACCAATCGGGAAACCGAGGAAAAGGACAGCCTGCTGATCCGCCGCCAGCTGCTGAGCGAGCCCCTGTTCGCCTGCGCTGCGCCCAGTTATCTGGCCCGATGCGGCATTCCGACCGAGCCGGAAGCCCTGCGCGAGCACCGCTGCCTCTACGCCAGCTCCTTGGTCGGCGGCAATCGCTGGTACTTCTGTCTCGACGGGGTCAACCGCGCTGTCACCATCAGTGATGCTCTGGAGTGCGACAACAGCGAAATCTTGCGGGATATGGCGATTCGTGGGGCTGGTGTGGCCTACCTGCCTCAATCTGTGGTGCGCGAGGCGCTGGCCGACGGTCGACTCAAAGTACTGCTCACCGATTTTGTCGCCAGCCAATTCGATATCAACCTCTACTTCCGCCCCCGACACCCGATGCCGACCCGTTGCCAGGCGTTCAAGGATTATCTGTTACGACGAACGCAAGAGATCGTCAGCCAGCGCCAGCGGGGCAGCTGGGCTTAATAAAAACCATCTTGATTTAAACCTCATCGTATAAAAAAGCCTCCCATTCGGGAGGCTTCTCATATCATCATTCGAACAGCCAGGCTTAATTATGCTTGAACCTGGTAATCAAACGCCGGTACCGTGATTTCTACCCGGCGGTTTTGCTGGCGACCTTCACGTGTTTCGTTAGAAGCGATTGGGTTGTTCTCACCTTCACCACGCGCCTCGATACGTGTCGCCTTAATTCCTTTATTGATCAACGCTTCGGCAACCGAACCGGCACGTTTTTCAGAAATTTTCTGGTTGTACGATGCCGCACCAGAAGCATCCGTGTAACCGACGACTTCCACTTTGGCCTGCGGGTACTCATTCAAAAACGCCACCAGCTTATCAAGCTTTGCAGCACTTTCCTGCGTCAACTCGGTACTGTTCAGAGCAAAGCTGCCAGTGCCGAGGGTTTGTGTTTCATAGGTTTTGGTGACGATCTCAGGCTCAACGACTTCTTCCGTCTCAACCGGCATGACAGGTGCTATCGGTGCAGATTCTTCCCGAACAATCGGCTCAGGTTCTGGAGCTGGGGTTTCATAAGCTACAGGCTCCTCATAAACCACGGGCTCAGTCTTCACCACTGGCTTGCTGTTGCCACCGAACGTATAAGCCAGACCCAAGGTCGCAGAGTGACCCGTCGCACGGACCAGATCATTGCTGGCGTCGGTAATATTCTGGTATTCAGCACGCAGCGTCACATTCTGGCTCATGCTGTATTCAACACCGGCTGCGCCCAGATACGAAAAATCATCCTGGCTGCCGTACTTGACGTATGCACCACCCAATTTGCCGTATAGCGCTAGATCGTTCGTCAAAGGCAAGCTCAACTTCGGGGCCAGGGTGATCGCTTCCACATGGTCGTTAAACGTGGTGCTCTTGTAATCACCCAGGTTGTCGTAACCCGCTTCGATCGCCAGGTTGTCAGACAGGTTGTAACCCCCAAACACACCATAGGTGGTATCGTCTTTATCGCACGATGTGCCTGCCTGACAGGCATCCTCTAACCAGGATTTACCGGCTTTACCACCGACATAAACATCTGCGTGTGCTGTTGAGGCCATCAGTAAAGTGGCTGAAATTACCGCTGCTAGTCTTGTCATTGTTCTTCATCCTATGCTGTGATTATCGAGCATGCCACTGATTTTTATACATGCTTTAAACGGTCTTCTTCCGCTGAATGAAACTGTCCGTGAGCACGTACAAGATAACCATCGCCTTTATCTTATTTGTCAGACGAATGACAATAAAACGTTATTTTATTGCAAATTGTCCCTGAAATTCTCAGGGTAAAGGACTGAATTCCAAGATGTATTTAATCAGGTCATCTTAATGCAAGGAGGGAATCAGGAAGTAAAATACGGAGTAATCCGTCTTTCTGAAATCGTGATCAATCAACGCCGCAGACGCGGCGTTAATTCAACAAAATAGGTGCTTAATGCGGGCCGCCATTGTCCAACCATAACCGTTCAGGCAAGGAATTTACAGATTGCCGATATCTTTACCCTGGTTATACACTTTAAATTCTTCACGCAAGACAAGCTCAAAGCCATCCGAAGCCAGCAAGGTCGTAAATAATGATGGATTTTCAAGATTATCATTCCAGAACTGAATCGTCGTCGGGAGTACAGCGACACCCGGCACTTTTTTACCTGAAAATTCATGAACCGGCACCACACTCTGAATCAATGGGTTATTAATCAATGCAAGCCGGGCAAGTTCTACAAACAATTCAGTTCCCAAATTACCTTGGTCTGGTTCATAGGTATTACCATCCAGATCTTTTACCATAACTTTCAAGTTGATATCGCCTAATTGTTGATCCAACTTGATCACCTGGGAAATCGCTTTAGCCAAGTCAGAAGTGGCTGCAATCACCTCAACTGAATTTTGATCATCTAGCTTCGAAACCATCACATTCGCTGACTGGCCCAGTGTATAAGCCAAAGTTCGTTGAAACTGATAAACCGGGCTGGACTTATAAGCCAGAGTGGATAGACCGACAATGTTGTTTGCCATCATGAAACGTCCCTATTCATTGAAATGAAACTGATGAAGAGCTGTCGCTCACAACAACTCATACGCAGTCAATGTAACAAAGTGGTCTAAAAGAGAAATTACACAGTATTACGCCAGCAACTGCTTTTTCATACCAATCGCAGTAAATAAGGGGTCATCCTAGCTGGTTAAAATGCTCGATAACTGCGTTAGAATTTTTGATTGTAGAATAACTCAAAGTTATACCGACCCGAAAACCAAGGCCTGAGCGAAGATATTCACAAAATCAGGGGATAAGTGTGTTCACAACAAGACGCGCTCGCGAGCCTATACCGCATCAGTAGACATCCTCCCCCCTTCATGAGAAATGTTGCGACTACAAATTCGGATACATCATGAGCGACGACAATAGAAGGGCATGACCAACGGCCGGCCATGCCCTTCTTATTTCACATTTGACTACGGTGACTCGGTGAACTAACGTCCGAGTTTCTGAGCCGATTGACCGCCAATGC
The DNA here is from genome assembly GCF_024380015.1 of Photobacterium atrarenae. Lineage (NCBI taxonomy): Bacteria > Pseudomonadati > Pseudomonadota > Gammaproteobacteria > Vibrionales > Vibrionaceae > Photobacterium > Photobacterium atrarenae. Next base: position 1,254,136 of record NZ_CP101509.1, on the reverse strand, counting down.
CGAAATGAATTTTCGGCATTTCATTGATCAAGACCCGCACGCTCTGTTCAGGCGCATCTAACGATTCCATAACGGCCGTCGTGACATTGCGGATCAGCTTCTCTTTCTGCGCATCCGTGCGCCCTTCCATCATATTGACCTGTACAATTGGCACTCTGTTAATCCTTATCAACGCTTGCGAAATTAGACGAACTTGCCTGAAATCGAACCTAACCCCTGGTAATGCACACAGAAAGCATCCCCTTTGTTCACGTGGACCGCCGCAGTGATCGCCCCAATCATAATGAATGAGCCCGCCGGCAGTTCCTCGCCTCGTTCACCCAGCATATTTGCCAGCATTGCCACCGACGCGGCCGGATGTCCCAGGACCGCCGCCCCGGCGCCCACTTCGACAACTTCGCCGTTCACTTCCATGACCACCCCCAGCGTTTTGAGGTCCAACTCTGCTGGATCTGCCATCCGGCCACCGGTGACAAACCGCGAAGAGGAAGAGTTATCGGCAATGACGCTTTTCAGGTCGAATTTGAAATCCTGATACCGGGAGTCAATCACCTCCACCGCAGGCATAACAAAATCCGTCGCCCGCAGTACATCACCGATATGGACTCCCGGCCCTTTCAGCGGCGCTTTGGTGACAAAGGCCAGTTCAGCTTCAATTTTGGGATGAATGAGCTGATCATGCTGAATCTCCCCACCTTCCGGAATGGCAAAGTAGTCCGCCAGAAATCCGTAACAAGGGTGTTCGACGCCCATCTGGGACATCTTCGCCCAGGAGGTCAGCCCCATTTTCATGCCGACAATCTTATGGCCCCGTTGCTCTTTTCGGCGACGGATCTCCCACTGGATATCGAATGCGTCGTCGTAAGTCATGTCCGGAAAATCGTTGGTGATCTTGGTCACCTCGTAGGCGCCCAATTCGGCATTTTCCAGATGGTTTGCCAGTTCACTGATTTGTTGCTGTGTTAGATTTCCCATCAGATCAATCCTTTTTCTTTCGCCAGGGTTAATGCCAAATCTTCAATCATGTCTTCCTGTCCGCCGACCGTACCGCGACGACCCAGTTCAACCAGCAGGTCACGGGCTGCGATGCCGTACTTGGCCTCCGCACGCTTGGCGAACAACAAAAATGAGCTGTAAACGCCGGCATAACCCAACGTCAGCGCATCACGATCGACCCGAATCGGTTGCTCCATCATCGGCACCACCCGATCTTCGGCCACATCCATGATCTTGTAGAGATCGACACCGTGAACGGCATGCATCCGCTCCAGTACAGCCACAAATACTTCCAGCGGTGTATTACCCGCACCTGCGCCGAGGCCCGCAACGGAACCATCGATTCGCAGGGCACCGGCTTCAACGGCAGCAAGAGAGTTAGCTATGGCCATCCCCATATTGTGATGACCGTGAAAACCGATTTCGGTCCCCGGGTTCAGCTCTGCGCGCAGCAAGCCAATTTTCTGGCTGACTTCCTCCGGCAACATGTAACCCGCCGAGTCGGTGCAATAGATACAATTCGCACCATACGATTCCATCAGTTTCGCCTGTTCCAGAATTTTCTCCGGTGAGGCCATATGCGCCATCATCAGGAATCCCACGGTATCCATCCCCAGCTTGGCGGCCAGACCAATATGCTGCTCACTGACATCGGCTTCTGTACAGTGGGTCGCCACACGAATTGTGCTCACGCCCAAATCCTTCGCCATCCGCAAGTGATCCACCGTGCCAATGCCCGGCAACAACAGTGCCGATACTTTGGCATGTTTCATTTTCGGCACGACCGCATCAAGGTAGGCTTCATCCGAATGTGCCGGAAAACCGTAATTCACCGACGCGCCTCCCAGCCCGTCACCGTGCGTGACTTCAATCAGCGGCACCCCGGCGTCATCGAGCCCGGTCGCAATATCAACCATCTGTTCAAGCGAGATCTGATGGCGTTTGGCGTGCATCCCGTCACGCAGACTCATGTCGTGGAGAACGACTTTTTTCCCTTCCAAATTCATTCTTGATTCCTCAACTTAAGCGCGATTCGGTAACGAAATTGCATCGTTGTACGCTTCTTCGGCAAACATCTCCGCCGTCCGCAAACCAGCCGCGGTCATAATGTCCAGGTTGCCGGAATACTTCGGCAGATAGTCGCCCAAGCCTTCCACTTCAAGGAACACAGAGACACGGTTGCCGTCAAACACCGGGCCATTGACCAGACGATAGCCCGGCACATATTTCTGTACTTCTTTCACCATCTGGTGAACGGACGCCGTAATCGCTTCCTGATTCGGCGCTTCCTTGGTCAGGCAGTGAACAGTGTCACGCATCATCAACGGCGGCTCAGCCGGGTTAATGATAATGATGGCCTTGCCGATCTCGGCACCGCCGACCTTCTCCACCGCATTGGCCGTAGTTCGGGTAAACTCATCAATGTTTTTACGGGTGCCGGGCCCGACAGAGCGGGAAGATACGGTCGCAATGATTTCACCATATTCCACCGCCTGAACCTGAGATACCGCAGCGACCATCGGGATCGTTGCCTGCCCGCCGCAGGTCACCATGTTGACGTTCATCTCCAGCTCTTTGGCATGCTGAACCAGATTTACCGGTGGAATACAGTACGGTCCGATTGCCGCGGGCGTTAAGTCGACCATAATCACGCCCAGTTCATTCAACTTACGGCTATTTTCCGCATGAACGTAGGCAGACGTTGCATCAAAGGCGATGCGAATATCATCGGCAATGACATGCGGAAGCAGGCCATCCACACCTTCAGCCGTGGTTTTGATCCCCATCTCCTGCGCACGTTTGAGCCCATCCGATTCCGGGTCAATCCCGACCATCCAGACCGGCTCAACCCATTCAGAGCGCAGCATCTTCATTAACAAGTCGGTCCCGATATTACCCGGTCCGATAATCGCTGCTTTCAGCTTTTTGCTCATTGTTCATCACCTTCTACACAAAACGGACCGATGCCGAGCCAATACCACCGATGCTGACACTCATGAAATCGCCTGCTTGCACAGGCTCCAGCGGCACCAGAGAACCGGACAAAATCACTTCACCGGCTTTGAGCGGGATCCCGAACGTCCCCAGCGTATTGGCAAGCCAAGCCACACAATTGACCGGACTCCCCAACGCCGCAGCGCCTGCCCCGGTTGAAATGACCGAGCCGTTTTTCTCGACCACCATGCCGCAGGTCATCAGGTCAACTTTGCGCGGGTCAACGGCCTTATCGCCCAGAATAAACAGGCCACAGGAGGCGTTATCAGCAATGGTGTCCTGAATTTTGATTTGCCAGTTTTCGATCCGCGAATCCACCACCTCAAAGCACGGGATCACGCAATCGGTGGCTGCCAGCACATCAGCATTCGTCACGCCGGGACCCATCAGATCTTTTTTCAGGATGAAGGCTATTTCACCTTCGGCTTTCGGCTGGATCAGCTGCTCGCTGATCGGCATTTCCTGACCTTGGCTATAGGCCATCTTGTCCGTTAAATAGCCGAAGTCAGGCTGGTACACATTCAACATGTTCTGAACGGCCTTGGAGGTCACACCGATTTTCTTGCCGATGACGGTTTCCCCTGCCGCGACACGGCGCTCCACCATCCGCAGGGAAATGTGATAGGCATCTTCAATCGTGATCCCGTCAAAACGCTCGGTCAGCGGGCGCAACGTGTGGCGTTGGGTTAACGCTTCATATAACTCGTCGCCACACTGAATAATTTGTTCCTGATTCATCATTGTTTCGCTCTTCCTTTAGTCACAGCACACCCGCGACAAACGCTTTATCGCCGGGCGTGCTGAAAAACGCTGAATTTCATCCCCATTCCGTAGCCACGCCATCAGGGCATCTACGGAATAAGTGAGTGCTCACAGCTTGATGCAGACATTTTTCAGTTCGGTATAAAATTCCAGCCCATGCACCCCGCCTTCACGCCCGATACCGGACTCTTTGGCTCCGCCGAAAGCGGTACGCAGGTCGCGCAGGAACCAGCTGTTAACCCAGGCAATGCCCACCTCCAATGACTCTGCAACCCGGCAGGCACGGGACGTATTCTCGGTCCACACCGTCGCCGACAGGCCATACTTGGTGTTATTCGCCAGTGCGATCACTTCTTCTTCGGTATCAAACGGACGGATATGGCAGCACGGGCCGAAAATCTCCTCAGTGACCACACGGGCATCGTCAGCCAGCCCGGTCCAGATAGTCGGCTCGACCCAGGCACCCTCGTTGAGTTCCGGTCCCATCTCCGGCACGCCGCCACCGATCACCACATTGGCCCCTTCTTCGACCGCCAGGCTGTAGTAAGAGAGCACTTTCTCTTTGTGCTCTTGACTGACCAAAGGCCCGAAATCGACTCCAGCATCTTCCGGACGCCCCAGCTTCAATTGTTCGACGCCTGCTTTCAGGCGCTGGACAAATTCATTGAAAATCGGGCGTTCGACATAGACCCGCTCGGTTCCCAGACAAACCTGACCACAGTTCACAAAAGCCGAACGCATGGTGCCTTCAATGGCTTTGTCTAGATCGCAATCGGCAAAGACGATGCCCGGGTTCTTGCCACCGCATTCAAGTGAGATATTGCGCAAACCCACCGAAGCGGCTCGCATAATCACCTCACCGGTGCGGGTTTCACCGGTAAAGGTGATGGCATCGATATCCGGATGGGTGGTCAGAAATGCCCCCGCAGAGTCCGGCCCGAAGCCATGGACCACGTTGTACACGCCTGCTGGTACACCACACTCGTTCATGACTTCACCCAGCAAAGTTGCCGTTGCCGGTGTTTCTTCCGATGGCTTGACCACCACGGTATTGCCGCAAGCGAGCGCCGGACCGACTTTCCAGGTCATCAGCAGCAGCGGGAGGTTCCAGGGACAAATGACGGCGATCACCCCTTTGGGTTGGCGATGGCCATAGTTCAGCGCCCCTTGGCCGTCCGGCGTATCGAGCTTGAACGCTTCGGTCGGATGGTTGGCCAGCGTTTCCGAGAAGGCTTTGAAATTGGCCGCGCCACGGGGAATATCGATATGCGAGGCAATCGAGCGGGGTTTGCCGGTATCTTTACACTCCGCATCCAGAAACTCGTCAAATCGCTCATTGATCCGGGCGGCAACCCGGTCTAACAATTTGATCCGCTCTGCCTGTGACATCTTGCCCCACGGCCCCTTCATCGCGGCCTTGGCCGCAGCCACAGCCGCAGCCACTTCCGGTTCACCGGCTTCGTGCACCAGACCGATCAGGCTGTTATCCACGGGATTGCGGTTTTCAAACTGTTTACCGCTCGCCGTGGTGACAAATTCACCGTTAATAAAGTTCTTAAACTCTTTCATTTCGTTCTCTCTGTTTAAGGGCATGAGCCGCCATACCCTGTTCAGCAGGCATGACTCTCCCTGTGCTGGCTCTGGCCAGCACTGAAAGTCAGTCAATCATTGAATCAGGTGAGTGCGGTCAGGAACCGTTCGTTCAGCTGACGATCGTGGTAGAAAATCGCCTTGCCCAGTTGCTCGGTCGTCCAGGTGACCGGCTCGTGATCCGGGTAGTGGTAATCACCGCCGCAGAACACTTCGGTGCGGTTCCCGGAAGGATCGAAGAAATAGATGGTTTTGCCGTGCGTCAGACCATGACGGGTCGGCCCGATATCCAGTGAAGTATTGGTCATGGAGATCAGATCCGCAGCGCGCAACACCTCTTCCCAGGTTTCGAGGAAGAAAGAAGCATGGTGGAATTTGCCCTTGTCCGGACATTCGATAAACGCCACATCATGAGCCTTCATGCTGGCGGTAATAAAAGCACCGGCTTTCTTGCCATCGGGATCCACCACTTGCTCTGCCAAATCAAATCCCAGAACCTCCTGAAACAGTGCACAGGTTCCTTCGATATTCGGGCCATACAGCAGGCAATGATCAAACCGCTTGGCTTTCATGCCTTTCAGATCCTGAGGCCAGGCTTCCGGATTCACCTGCGACACGCCCCATTTGCCGGTGTTTTCTTTCTCGGCATACAGCTCAAATAAATGCCCGGTCGGTGCTTCAAAGCGCACCCGGCGCCCACAGCCATTCAGCTCACCGGCCGGAATCTCTTCCACCTGGCAGCCGTATTCCACCAGCGCTTGTTGCAACTGATCCAGCACCGCGTTACTCATCACCTTAAAGCCCATGAAGTCCATGCCCGGTGCGTCAGCTTCGCGCAGCACCACGGAGAATTTATCGACTTCAGTCCAGCCCTTCAGGTACACCCGGCCCTGGCTGTCCGTTTCAACCTCAATCAGACCCAGCAGATCGCGGTAGTGATTCAATGCTTCATTCATGTCTAATACACGGAGCTGGACATGCCCCGGGCGAATAACACCTTTTTTCATCGTACTATCCTTGTTATTTGCTGATTTCACGTTATTGAATCGGTTTAAAATGATCCGACTCGATGACCATATCGCCGCGCGGCAACACCCGGCATGACAGGGCAAATCCTTGTTGCGCTTCAGCTTCCGTGACGTGCAAACGACTCATGCGCTTACTTTCAAATTCACCGGCAAGAATCCGGATTTTGCACATCCCGCATCCGCCGCTCCGACACCCGACGTGAATGCACCGGGCACCTTTCAACTCCATGCCCGCCAGAAGCGTGTCATCCGGGCGGCAGCTGTATTGCTGGTTTCGGTTCACCACCGAAATGCGGTATGTCGTCACGTCAGGGTCCGATACCTCTGTTGCCATGGGTGCCTCCCCGGTTAAATGCGTTTGAACAGCGCCGAACGTGTTTGCTCATTCGCACCATCGGCGGCCGTGACAAAGCGTTCCATATGGATATCGCGCTCGAACAACCGGCCCTGGATGAGGGCCGTTACTGCGGCATCAATCATGGGCGGCGGACCACACAAATAGGCCTTATAACCATTGAATTTATTGTCGAAATAGTCCTGCGCTGCTTCGTGCACAAAGCCTTGAAAGCCCTGCCAGCCATCGCTGTCTTCAGGCTCGTTCAAAGCCGGGATATAGAAGAAATTGGCATGTTGCTGTGCCAGCTCCTCAAACAATTCCCGGCGATAGAGTTCAGAGACATTGCGCGCACCCTGAAACAGGTAAATCTGGCGTGGATCGCCGGCCTCCAGCAGGTCCAGGATCATCGACTGCGGGCTGGACAGCCCCGAGCCACCAGCGATGAAAATGACATCTCTGGGATCCGATTTTCGGGTAAAGAACTGGCCATAAGGACCAGAGACCTTCAGGGTATCCCCGACAGCCAGTTGCTCATGGATGTAGGAGGTCGCCGCCCCACCGGGCACCAGACGGACATGCAGCTCCAGCGCACGATGCTCAGATGGCTTGCTCGCGATGGAGAACGCGCGGGTCCCTTCGACCCCGGGAATATGCAGGTTGACGTACTGACCGGCCTGAAAGGCAATGTCATCATCCAATTGCAGGACCAGCCCCTTAATGGTCGGCGACAGGTCGCGAATGTCAGTGACCACACCTTGATAATCCTGAACAGGATGGCCGAGGAAATCCGGGTCGACATCCACATCCGCTTCAATGGTGAGATCCGACTCCGGGATGGCGCAGCAGGCCAGAACCACGCCTTCGTCTCGCTCAATATCCATCAGCGCGAACGAAGACGCCTCTCCGACATCGACATCTCCTTCGGTGACCGTGATCTTGCACGTACCGCAGGTGCCGTGGCCGCAGGCAAAAGGCAACCAGACCCCCTGCCGTTGGGCAGCGTCCAGAATCGTCTGCCCCTCTTCAACTTCAATGACATCGCCCGTTGGCTCAACCGTCACTTCATATGTCATCCTGACCTCCTTAAACACCCGCGCCCTGATAGCCATTCAGACCCGGTGTGTGAAAGCGCAACACCGATTTATGGCCGATCCCCTGAGCAGCTAAGGCAACCTGCGGCTGGGGAATGAAATCGGCTTCATCCAGTTTCCATTGGACGCTTTCCCAGTCGATATCCTGAAACTCCGGATGCAGGCCAAATGCCTCCGGCATCACTTCAGTGAGCAGGGTCTGAAACGGCATCTCGGGCGACACCGGATACGCAAAGGGCGCACAAAACATCAGGTGGTGATCCCAACCGACGTAAACGACCTGATTGCCATGAAAGTTTTCAAACTTATCGAGTTTTTCGCCTTGATAGTCCGGCGTGATTGCTTTAACGGGCATGGTTATTCCTCACATCTGGGGGCAATGGCCGATGCCACCGCCCGCCTGTTTGTCATCCGTTTCAACTCAGGCTTTGCCTTTCCATTGATTCCAACGCTGCTCATCCGGTGAGCCTTTCATATCCAGATTGTCCGCACCCAGATTCATCTTGTAGAACTCACCCAGAACGCCCGTCAGGTCGGGACCACCGCAGTTGCCCTGGAAGATCTGATGGACCGGCAGCCAGGACTGCACATATTTCTCCGGCTCGTCATCGAAAATGTCTTTACAGCCATCGGAACAGAAGTGGTAACGCTCCCCTTCATACTGACTGCTGCGGTAAACCGTTTGGGTTGGGTTATCCATGTCGGTAAACAGCATCGGAACCTGACAAATGGTGCACAGTTGCGGCAACGCCTTGGTGTAGAAGCGCTCACCTTTGGCTTCCATCTCTTTCGCCAGCTCCCAGCGAGGACGGTAGTACTTATCAAAGGTTTCCGGGTATTTTTCAGATAACCAGTCCAGCTCTTCGTCGCTCGGGATCCAGGTGTGGAATCCGGTCGCCTGACCATGGGTGTAGAAGGTCCACCAGGTCTGGTGGGACAGGTGCTCTTTCTCTTTTTCGATCACATCGGCGTATTTCGGCATCCGGATCCCGTAGCGCGCCAGATCTTTAAACAGGGCGCCGCCCGCTTCCTCGAAATAGACTTCCCACGCCTCTTTCCACGACATCACCTTGTTCGGCAACATATAGTCCATCATCATCGACACGACGCTCAGTAAGCGCGCCCCGCGCCAGAACCACTTGTCGATCCATTTCTGGACGATCGGCACATTGTCTTCATGCTGTTCCAGCAGGAATTTGATGATTTCCAGACCCAGGGTCATATGGCGGGCTTCATCCGACTGGGCTGAAAAGCCGAAGGTCACGGTCGCCATATCGCCGTTGTGCGCTGCTCCCGACATGAAGGGAACGAACAGCAGATTGGTCAGGACATATTCAAACGAGAATCCGATGGCGATCATGAACTCAAAGGGCCCAGCCGCGCGGGCGTCATTGAAAAATGACTTCGGCACGGAGAGATACCACACCCGATCGTGCATGTGGCTGAAGTCCTGAAAACCGTCAAAGAACTTATTGAAGTGACTCATGGCATGGATCTGAGTCTGGACATGACGCAGCTCATCGATCGACTGCATCTGGCAGGCAATCCGCGCCCCTACGCCACCAAACTGACGGCCGGTGTGAGCAAATCCCTGATAGGCTTGATACTCAAGCGGCGTCACGGCCGAGAGAAACAGCTTAATCGCGTTCACATATCGCGGATCCGACACATTCAGATGGCCATTGTTCTGGGCAAAGGCGTCAAAGATGGCGTAGAGTTTCTTTTCTTTCTCCGCCTGATATTTCCAGTAGGCATCCATGGTTAAGCGGAACGGGTCTTCCCACTTGGACCAGTCGGTGATTTTGATCCCTTCGAACTCTTCGTAGGGAAACGCCGCTTGGCGATCCTGGTAAGAATATTCCCAGTCGAGATCACGGGTCAGCAGGCGGTACTTATCTTTAATATTGAGCTTTTTCGCAGCCATAATGAGATACCTTTTTACTCGTTCCAGTGTAAAGAGAGTTCATCGTCGTCTTCTTCAACGTTGCCACCCAGGGTGATCAGGTTGAGATGCAACTCCTGCACATCCCACGCACGGCCCATCTTCTCTTCAACCGATTCCCGGCGAACCACCAGCCGACCGTTGTTTTCAACGCGGATCATGGCCGGCATGTGTATCACGGTGACATCCGGGTTATCTTCTTCAATGGCTTCAACGATATAGCGAGATTCATCATTATCTTGCAGTGCGATATAAACCTTGGACATTCCTTTTCCCCTTACTTGAACAGCCCAGCTTTCGCGAGACGCTTATCCAGAACAGCCACGGCTTTGTCGATTGCCTCAGCATCATCCAGCATATCTTTCGCCACCGGCGCTAATGCAGCGATCGCCTTTGCTTTCCACATAGAGATCCAAGCTTCCAGCAAGGACAGATTCTCTGCGGATTCAGCAGCGGCAGTTTTGAGCACCGCATCGGCCCAGCGGCTATTGTCCGCATGCCAGGTGCGCATGAACTCCGTCAGCATGCCAATATCCTGCGCGCCATGGTCCACCAGCCACTGATCAAACTGATTGAACACCAGGTCGTACACCAGACAATCCATCACGATGTCCTGGGCCACGAACACTTCAAACCAGTCTTTTGTCACCGTGGTTTCTTCGCACAACGCCCGCATTCCTTGCCAGGCGGGATCGTCCATCCAGTAGGATTTCGCCTCTGTTAACGCCCCACTGCTGTTGTGATCCAAAAGCAGGGCAATGCGAGACAAATACTGGGCAATACCCAGCCGATCCATCCCGTTAAACAGCAAGGCTTGGGTCAGGACGGTACCGTAGCCGAGAGAAGTGCCATATAAGTTGTTCAGGTTCGCGGTATGTTCAAGATGGCGAACCGGCACCAGAAAACGAATCACTTTGGCTTTGATATCGTCGCTCAGTTGGTCCGCGAGATTGCGCTTTTCAAAAAATGCGTAATTGCTTTCTGCCGCATCCTGCATTTTGGATCGCTGCTGAACATAAGCGCCGTAGTAATACTGGCGGGGATCCCGAAACGCATACCAGTCTTCCATCACAATTGCGGTACGACGCGGGTCGTTTAATTCCATGTCCGGCTGCCAAAGCGGGCGATAATGGAAATACTTTTCCGATTGAATATCGTAACTGGCCTCCTGATAACGGGTCGCAGGCTTATCACCAAAGCGACGTTCCGTATGCGCGTAAGTATTTCGGACCGGATCGAGTGTTGCGGTTTTAATTTCAATACTCATCAAACAATTCCCAGCTGATTCATGATTGCTGTTCAGACACATGGTTATGATTTTTCGACATCAGCGTATTTTCACCGTAACGCCACTTATCCATTTCAGCGTCGACGGCGGCCATCTGTTCGTCGGTCATATGTGTCACTTTGTTTACCTGACAAAATTGCTCAAAGGCTGCTTTGGGCATGATCAGTTCAACGAACAGGCCTGGTTCACCAATCGCGAAGTCGAATTCAACAAATCGAGCATCGTCAGGACTTCGAACTCTCACATACTTGGTGAGTTGCTCGAACCCTGAGCGATGTTGTTCATCCGCCCTTGCCGTCAACGCTTCCATGTTGCCTCCCTGTTAGTTTTGCTGATTCAGGCTAATCCCCTAATGCACGGGTATCCCCCCTATTGCAACGGGTATGCCACATCAAAACCCACAAATACTAAAAAAGGGAGAAACAGATATAAGCAACTGTTTCTGAACAAAAATAAAATTCAATCATGCGCAAACCTGAGATGGAAAAACGAGCAGGATATGGGATCGCATGTAAATAAAAGGTTAATTAAGTTGATCGAATGATAAATATGGGTGACAGGGATAGATCATTTGATTAAGGTAATAATGCGTTTGAACATTAGCTGCGATTCGCACCTACTCACCTATTTTAATTAAAAGTGATTCATGGATTTCACTTGCGAAGCAATCATGTCACCCCGTTTGATTTCGGGATTCAAGGAAAGGCAATGTTATTATGGATATTCGTACTTCCCCGCAACTTCCAGAACCTCACGACCTGATCTCACAATTTAAGTTTTCCAGTGAAGACGGAAAAGTCTGGTTTAATGAACAGCGCATGTTACTCATCCATTCCGCTGCGCTGGGGTTACTCAGAAAAGAGTTAATCGAAACCTTAGGTGTAAAAAGGGCCACCGGATTCCTGATGCGTTTTGGCTATTACTCGGGATTAAGAGATGCCGATATGCTGCATAAAATTCGCCCTGACTTTACCACGGAAGATGCCTTCCTGGCCGGACCACAACTGCATACCATCAAAGGCATGGCCAAAGTCGTGCCAACGAACCTGAGCTTTGATCTGGAAACCGGTCATTTCCACGGCGAGTTTGACTGGTACGACTCTTATGAAGCAGAGGCGCATCTTCATGAATACGGCCAATCCGACATCCCGGTTTGCTGGACGCTGCTCGGCTATGCCAGTGGTTTTTCAAGCTACTACATGGGCCGAAAAATCATATACCAGGAGACACAATGTACCGGATGTGGCAGCGAACATTGCCATATTGTCGGAAAACCGGCAGAAGAATGGGAGAACCAGACCGAGCTCGAACAAGCCCTCCAACCCGACCCGATTATTGAAGAGCTCTTGGCGCTGCAACAACAAGTGACGAGCCTCAAAGAGATTTATCACAACCCTGAATATGACGACTTATTGCTCAACTCCGTTGGCAACTCCGAGGCGTTTAAATCAGTCTGCCATCTCATCGCCAAAGCCTCAAAAACTAAAGTCTCGGTCCTGCTACAGGGAGAAACCGGTGTCGGCAAAGAAGTGGTCGCCAGGGGGTTGCACCTGAGCAGCGATCGCAAAGATCAGCCTTTTGTTGCCGTTAACTGCGCCTGTATTCCGCCCGATCTGATTGAAGCGGAGCTGTTCGGGGTCGAAAAAGGCGCTTATACCGGTGCCACGCACTCGCGCGAAGGGAAATTCGAACGCGCCAATCAGGGGACAATCTTCCTCGATGAAGTGATTGAACTCTCGCCCCGTGCCCAGGCGAGTTTATTACGCGTTTTACAAGAAGGTGAACTAGAGCGGGTCGGCGACAATCAATTGCGCACCATTGATGTCCGTGTCGTGGCCGCAACCAATGAGGATTTAAAATCCGCCGTCGAAAAAGGGCGATTTCGGGCCGACCTCTATTACCGGCTGAATGTTTATCCGGTCCAAATCCCACCGCTGCGTGAGCGACGCGAAGATATTCCGCTGCTGATCGAGCACTTTCTGGAAAAATACCACGCCCTGTACCATAAACGGACCCTCGGGGTGACCGATAAAGCGCTGCAAGCCCTGATGCACTACAAGTGGCCGGGAAATATCCGCGAGCTGGAAAACATGATCGAACGGGGGATTATTTTGACGGAAAATAACCAGAGTATCGATTTAGAGAGTTTTTTCCCGTCACTGGCCGAGCCGACCCATCCACTGAATATCATCAACGCCAAAGGTCAGCTTGAGCCCAAAGAACCCGCCACAATTGACGACCACTGGATAGACAAGCAGTTAGACGATAACTTCAGTATTGATGTCTTAGAGCGTCAGCTCATTCAGCATGCGATGAACAAAGCCGATGGCAACGTCTCCCAGGCCGCCCGTCTGTTAGGACTCACCCGCCCGGCCCTGGCGTACCGGCTCAAAAAGATTGAGCTGGATTAACAAGCGTTCGTCGCTACAAGCACCGAAGAACCGCTGTGACGTCAGCGGTTTTGAACCCTAAATCGGATATTCATCAGTATCACCCCATCATACTCATGCTGGCGACAGCAGCCGCAACTTAAACCCTTCATGCGTGGCGACAAATCCCAGCTTCTCGTAGAACCGCAACGCATCCGGACGCTGCTTGTCCGAGGTGAGCTGAACCAACTGGCAACCTTTCTCCTGCGCCTGACCTATCGCATACTGAAACATCTGCTCACCGAGGCCCTGACCACGATAATCGGTGTGGATCCGAACGCCTTCGATCAAGCATCGCCAAGAGCCGATGTGAGTGAGATATGGAATGAACGTCAGCTGCAACATCCCCACTACCCTGTCTTGGATTTCTGCGACCATCAATTGGTTATTGGGATCGGCCTGAATGGCATCGAACGCCTGAAGGTAGTTGGCATTTAACGGCAAGGTGCCGTCTTCGCGTTGTGAACCGAGTGCATCATCCTGCAGCATCAAGACTAAAGTTTCGAGATCATCTTGCGTTGCGGGTCTGAAATGAACAGCCAAGTCATCCTCCTGAATCATGTTTTATCCATTAAGCAAACAAACGGCGCGATTTTGAAATAAGTCATCCGCTTCCAGGATCGACACGCTGCCCGGGTTTACCTTGAATGCAATATAGCCCATGCTTTCAATATCAATCTGTTGAAATGCCGCAATCACGAAGGTTGCCGCAAAACCATGCGTTACAATTAAGGCATCACCAGGCAGGTGCATGACCTCTTGCACAAACGCAGCGATCCGCGCCGCAACTTCCCGGCGAGACTCCGCGCCATCACAAATCCGGTGATCCAGTCGCTCCCCCGTCGCACTCACCGGCTGCATAAGCTCATCATGCGCGGCCTGATCCATCCCTTCGTGACGGCCAAACGACATCTCCCGCAATCGGGTGTCATACCGTACATCCAGTACCTGTCCCGCAGCCAACGCCTCCGTTGTCTGTACTGCACGCTTGAGATCGGATGAATAAACTTTCAGATTTTCAAGCTCAAAACCATGTGCTTTGATTTTCTCGCGGAGACTGGCGGCCTGAGCGCGCCCCTGCTCTGTCAATTCCGAATCAAACCAGCCGCCCACCTGACCATTCACAGAATGAGTCGCTTGCGTGTGCGTCACTAAACAAATTCGTTTCATCGCTTCCTTCTCCTGAGTTGGCAGGATGGTATGTCGTCATTGACGACTGCCAATCCGTCGGATCTCTTCATAACCTCGGGTAATGTAATGAAATCAGAGTGAAAATGCTTCGTATTTTTGAGCCCCTCCTTTCTAAGCCAAAGTTATATACCGAGGCTGGGACAGTCATCACTACCCAGCCCGGATTCATCACACCATTATCCCGAGCCTGAACCTTGCTCTGAGAAATAAATGAAATAATCAGTTGCATATTCTCATACAAACCGTAGGATGGAAATCCAGACGTCTAAACATCCTTTAGCGTCAACATGGAGGATCAGATGAAAAAGAATAAGAAAGTCAGTCAGTGGTTATTTGGTGCAGCCTTGGTGCTGGGATTAACCGGCTGCGGCCAAAAGGATGAAGCGGTGTTGAAAGTCGGCGCAACCGTCGGTCCCCACGCCCAGGTAGTAGAAGCCGTGGCCCGGGAAGCTGAAAAACAAGGGTTAAAAGTCGAAGTGATCGAATTTTCAGATTACATCACGCCCAATGCGGCGCTGGCGGACGGCAGCCTGGATCTCAATAGCTATCAGCATCTGCCATTTTTACAAACGTACAATGCCAACAATGGCAGCCACTTAATCTCACTGGGGGAGTCAATCCTGATGCGAATGGGGCTCTATTCGCAAACTTATCACAAGCTTGCTGAACTACCGGATCACGCGCGCATTGCCATCCCGAACGATCCGACGAACGGCGGACGCGGCCTGCTGCTATTGGCCGATGCCAATCTCATCACGCTCAAACCGGATGTCGGCCACAAAGCGACGCTGAGCGATATCGTTGAGAATCCGAAGCAGCTTGAGATCATTGAAATTGAAGCGGCCCAATTGCCGAGAAGCCTGGAAGACGTAGATGCCGCAGCCATCACCATGAACTACATGATGTCATCGGGCCTGGATCCGAAAGAGCTCGGCCTCTACCTGGAGTCGAAAGATGCCGCACTCGCCGTGATGGTGGTCGCCGCGCGCGAGGAAGACAAGGACAATGCCGATTATCAGAAGTTCGTGAAGCTGTACCAGTCGCAGCCGGTCCGTGACTTTATCCAGCAGACCTTCAACGGCACCATCGAGCCTGCTTTTCAATAACAAAACCGGCGCGTCAATTACCGTGACCCCGGCCACCAGCCGTGCTTGACAGTAACGTGAGTGTCCAAAGCAAACGCCCGCCCCGGTGTATCACATCAGGGCGGGCGTTTTCAAAGGATTAACTGACCATCCCGATAAGTGAGTACATCCTTACCGGTTTCACCAATGAGCACCGGGCCGTCGAGATCGACCACCGCGGCGTCCTGGGCAATAGGCAGGGCAGCCCTCATCGCCAGGGAGGTGCCGAGCATGCACCCGACCATCACCGCCAACCCTTGCTGCTGGGCTGCTTCCTTGAGCGTGAGCGCTTCGGTCAGGCCGCCGGTTTTATCCAGCTTAATATTGATCATCTCATAACGGCTGCGAACGTGCGCCAAATCAGCCCGGGTATGACAGCTCTCATCGGCACACACCGGGATCCGGTGGACAAAACACTGCAGCGCATCATCCGCCCCGGCTGGCAGGGGCTGTTCTATCATGGCAATTTCCAATGGCGCAAGCGCGTCAAACAACGCAGGCAAATCCATCCCCGCCCAGGACTCATTGGCATCAAGGATGATCCGCGCATCCGGCGCGACGTCCCGGGTTGCGGCAACCCGGCTGACAATGTTGTCCGCATCCAGCTTCACTTTCAGCAAGGTCGCCCCTTGGGCCACATAATCCCGCGCTTGCCGGGCCATCTCCTGCGGGGTGCCGATGGAAACCGTCATCGCTGTTTCCAGAGCGGGCTGCAACTGAAAATAAGGCGACGGAAACTGACTGCCGGCCTGCCTGGCAATGAGGGACCATAAGGCGCAATCCAGGGCATTGCGGGCTGCCCCGGCCGGCAGCAAGGTCTGCAACTCAGATTTGGCCTGCTGCGCCGACAACTCCGCCAACGCCGGGATCACCCGTTCGATTTGCGCCAGCACGGACGCCGTCTCTTCGCCGTAACGGGCATAGGGAGTACATTCGGCTTCAACCGCCTGCTCCCCGTCGGTGATCGTCACCCGCACAATCTCCAGATGTGTTCGGGCGCCCCGGGCAATGCGAAAGGGTTTGGCAAACGGGATGTGTTCGGGTTTGGCTTGGATCTGCATCAGGCACCTCGGTCGACCAGTCGTTGGATGATATTGTCCACGCCAAAGCGCACCGGATCTGTGACCGGCAGCCGATAGCGCTCACGCCACTGCTCGCACACCAACTGCGCTTCCTGCTCAGAAATAGCAGATGTATTGAGACAGATCCCAACAAATTCAGCCTTCGGGTTGGTCAGTCTGGCGGCCTGAAGGTTCGCGGCAAGGACTTCTGAAATATCTGGCATCGGCATATGCGGCAGATGGCGAATATGCGGCCGTCCCAGTTCATGGCACAAGACCAGGGCGTCCGGCTGCGCGCCATGAAGCAACCCCAGACTCACCCCGGCAAAGGATGGATTCATTAACGAACCCTGTCCCTCAATGATATCCCACGCATGCGTGTCAAAGCCCGGGCTGAGTGCTTCCACCGCGCCGGAGATGAAATCCGCCACCAC
The DNA here is from genome assembly GCF_024380015.1 of Photobacterium atrarenae. Taxonomy (NCBI): domain Bacteria; kingdom Pseudomonadati; phylum Pseudomonadota; class Gammaproteobacteria; order Vibrionales; family Vibrionaceae; genus Photobacterium; species Photobacterium atrarenae. The sequence goes on along the minus strand of NZ_CP101509.1, from coordinate 1,236,868 downwards.
GGCATCAACCGAAATCCCCTGCCCCTGGATCAAAATGCCGGTCTGGCCGGTCGCTTTGAACTGCGCCGGAGTGCCCGCCTGATTCAACGCCCGATCCAGAGCCAATGCGGTATACATTTTCCCAACCGAGCAATCACTGCCGACCGTCAACAGGCGCTTTCCTGCCCGCTGCTGTCCGGTGCCTACCGCCAGCGGTGTATCGTAGTGCCGGACATCAAACAGCTGTACCTGGTGCTGCTCTGCCAGGGCGCTGAGCCCGGGGATATCTCGCAAACGCTGATGCATGCCCGATGCGATGTGAAATCCCATCTGAACCGCATCTTTCAGTACCTGCTGCCAGGACTCGGGGATCACCCCGCCGGCATTGGCAGTGCCAATCACCAGTGTTTTGACCCCGAGATTTTTCGCATCCGCCAGTGACAGATCTGCCAGTTGCAACGATACCGTCTGCGCCGTTAAACGGAGCTGGCCGACACAACTGTCTGGCCGCCAGTGCAGAATGCCCCGGGCCGTTTTCGCCGCTAAGGGATCGGTGACATCGCCGAGGAACAGTAAATAAGGTTGAGGAATTTGCATCAGTGTCCTTCCGTGTCTGCTGGTGATGCCATTAATCTAAGCACCAGGTGCGGAAAGAACGAATACTTTGTTGTTGGCCGGGTATAACGTGAGGTTATGGCTATGCCTGGGCGTCGCCGCTCACCTGCGCTTTGAGCCTTGTGATGAATAACCGGCTGGCCGCCGAGGGAGATTGATGGTTCGCACTGTAAAGCGACACATGCACCGGTACTTGCGGCGATAATTCAGCGACTTGCACCTGAGCATTGTCGCGGTGACCCTGTGCCGTCCAGGGATCGACCAGCGCCATGCCGAGCCCAAGCTTGGCCAGCTCCACCGCCGCGCTATAGCTTCGCACTGTTAGTGCATGCTGATATTGCGGCGCCAACGCCAGAATCATGCGATTGAGCGTTCCCCCCAGCGGATCCCGGGTATCCAGACCGATGATCTCGACACCCGATTGCACCATCGCTGCCAGAGTCAGCGGCTCGACTATCGCCTCCATCGCCCGCTCCAGCGCAATAACCTGAACATATCCGGTGGTAAGCAACTCTTGATTCAGCCCGGGTGGCGTATCATCACCAAAGGCCACCGCGATATCCAGTTCATGACGCAGCAACCCCTGACTCAGTTCATCTTTGTTGCCGGTGATCAGATCGATGGATAAATTGCTCTGGCGACGCAAGATCGCAATGACGGGCGGCAGCAGGGTACTTGCGAGAACAGGCGGTGCGCCGATACGAAGGTGCTGGGTGCCGCGGCCCACCTTTTGGGTCAGGGTGTGAAACAGGCCCAGTTGCTGATAGATCTTTTCAGCTTCCGGCAGCAGCGCCAGCGCTTCTTGAGTCGGGGTCAAACGTCCTTTGACCCGCTCAAACAAGGCAAAACCGAGCTGTTGCTCGGTATGGGCCAGGATCCGGGTTACGTTCGGTTGGGAGACATGCAGGCTACGGGCAGCGCCAGAGACGGTTCCTGCCTTCATCACCGCATAAAAAACTTCCAGCTGCCTGAGGTTCAATCGCTTCTCTCCCTGAACTCATGTCCTCTGTAACACCATTTTGCACGTACAAATCGTTCAGGCCCCTGACCACATCCCTCCCTGCGGTGGGACTCTTCATCACAGTGTTAAAGCTGTTTGGCGAAGCTGCCGACCGCCTCATCAACTTTTTGCGCCCCCAGGCGAATATCATGCATCACCTGGCCGGCTTCTTTCGACAAATCAAGCGCCTCAGAGGCTTGCGCCAACCCTTGCTCGATCAGGTGAACGGCATTTTCGGTCAGCTTCATGTTTTCAGACACCACAGCCATGATCTCTTCCGTGGTCTGACTGGTTCTTGATGCCAACAAGCGCACCTCATCAGCAACAACCGCAAAGCCCCGCCCCTGCTCGCCCGCCCGAGCCGCCTCAATCGCAGCATTCAGCGCCAGCAGGTTGGTTTGATTGGCAATGCCATCAATGCTGTTGACCAGTTCATTGATTTTTTGTGATTGCGTATTCAGGGCCTGGATCCCTTCGTTGGCATCAGCCATTTGGCTCGCAAGCTCGCCCACTTTGCCGATCGTGGACTCAATCACCTGATTGCCCTGAGTGGTTTGCTCACCCGTCGTGGCTGAGACTTCATGGGCGATTTCTGCCGCTTCCGAAATCGCATTCTCACGATTGATCTGATCGGTGATCACCGTCGCAAACTTCACCACTTTATACAGCTCGCCATTGGCATCATAAATCGGGTTATACGAGGCTTCCAACCAAACCACATTGCCGTATTTGTCGAACCGCTTGAAGCGGTCAGAGACGAACTCTCCCCGAGCCAGCTTTTGCCAGAAAGCGGCATATTCCGCGGAATGAACTTCCGCACTGTCACAGAACATCCGGTGATGCTTGCCGAGGATCTGTGATTTGTCGTAGCCAGTGGAATCCAGAAAGTTCTGATTAGCATCCAATATGACCCCATCCAGGCTGAACTCAATCACTGCCGTCGAGCGATGCAGCGCCTTAATTAAATCTTCCTGTTCACGCGAAGATTTAATGGTTCGGGTCAGCTCAGAGGCATAAATCAGAAAATGCTTGATCCCGCCTGTTGGCGCCAGGATGGGTTGCAGGATCGAGCGAAGCCAGGCTTCTTCACCATTGCCTTTTTGCAGCTGCAGAGCCCCGTTCCAGTGCTTGCCCTGCTTGACTGCCCCTGACATCAGTTGAAAGTGTGGCGTGTTCCGTGCCGACTCCGGAACAAGCGATGTAATATGCCGCCCATTCACCTCGTCTGAGCGCAATTTCATCTCAGTCTGAAACAGCGAGTTCACCGAGACGATATTGCCGTGCGTATCTAACGTCACCCGAAACATATCCGCTTCCAGGCTCTCTTTCACTTGCAACAAGGCATGTAGCTCTTCTTTCAGCTTTTGATTTTCTTGTTGTACCGATCTGTTGAAAAACATAAACCGCAAAGTTCCTTAACTGGCTGGTGGAAGTTCATGATTTGATATCAGCGCTTAACTTTGCCTCCGGAACAAGACTCAATCACATTCAAAGGCATCAAGCAGGCCTGCTTATATGTCAAATGTGCAGACCGATGCCTAGTGTAAAGAACTCTTCTGAAACTGCACGTTTTTATGTCGTCTAACGATAATTTTTTGACATCAAACGCAATCACGCGCATACAAACACCGGCAGAACCATCCAATAAACCATCATTGCGAACAATTAGTAGCAAGTCTCAACATTAGTGATATCCAACCAATGCATACCAAAACATACCTTAAAGACATATACCAACCAGCAGAGGCCGACCCTGTAGTTAAAAAACACCCTTATTTTTGGCCTGACGAATCATGCTTTTAACAATCATGCGATGAAACGGCTCGATCACCCGCATGTATGCCCGGCCCAGGACGTTATGCATGTCGACCTGAGTGGTCACCGTCAGGGTTGAATTCGTTTCATCCTTCAGCACCGAAATTCTGAAATCCAGATGCCGGTCATTCTCTCCGAGCAGCACCTCATTCCCTGTTTTCTCATACACCTTAAAAATACCGATACGCTCTTGTGACACCTGCTCCCCGTCGTTCATCGGCCCTGTTTTCAGCCCAAACGGTGCCACCAGCAAGTTACGCAGCCCCATCAGGGCTTTAATCCAATCCTGCTGCCCTTCCGTAAATAATTTGTAGGTGATCTCCCAAATATCCTGACTGGGATCGGCCAGCGCGACTTCATATGCATCGGCAAATTGTGCCTCCGGCAGGGATTGCTCAAGTAAAGGCGACCGCGGAACAGAAACAGTTTTAATCATGATGATATCCTTTATTAAACCGAACCTAAAAAACCGAAAACGCCGATGGGGATCAGCAGTATCCACTGCGGCAAACATACCCACGCGCGTTTTATCTTGAGAAGCCGGCCAACAGCCAGAAAGACCAACCCAAACAGAATAAACTGGCCGGAAAGCATCCGAACCGATAAAACATCGACCGGAACATAGGCGCTAAACAGGAACCAGGCCGCAGAAGCAAACAGCAACACGGTCACCATATGCCAGCAGGCGTAGAAGGTTCCCTTTACGCTGTCATCCATCCGGGTGCTGAGAAATGGCAGTACCGGATGGAAGTGTCCGGCAATCAAATGCAGAAAAGCCGTGAATAAGGCGATAACGCCGGAAATAAGGAGATATAAGTTGAAATCAAACATTCGCATGCGCCTCAAATAAGGTATCAATCTCAAACCGGACAGAGGCACCCGCACGCTGAAACAGTTGCAGGTAGCCATAATAGACTCGCTCCAGGAACAGGACTTCTTTACTTGGGCAGACAGGAAAGTCGCTGTACTTGTGAGCATCCACCGCCAGCGTCACCCCTTCTGCCATATAATCCGGATGGGCGGAAAAATCGAATTGGGTCGCGGCCAGGAGTTTGTGCTGCCACGCCAGATACTGCAAGAAGAGCGAGTTCGCTTTCATTTTGTCCGGGTCTCCCTGGTTATTCATATAAAGCAGGTTGAAATAGTGGATCACCTGCGCCAGATCCTGCGCCTTATAGGCTTGCAGCAATGCCACAAATGCAGCTGCGGTTTTGGGATCAACCGGAACGGTGCAGCCAAAATCCAGCACGACCAGCTGGTTGGCCTGATCAACCAGAAAGTTGCCGATGTTCGGATCGGCGTGCAGCATGCCGTAGCGGGAAACCGAGGCAAAAAACAGGTCGCACAGCGCCTGGCAAACCCGGTTTCTGGCCGCAGCCGGCGGGTCGGTGTCGAGCCATTCATCAATGTGTAATCCTGCGACATAGGGAGAGCTGATCACCCGTTTTGAGGAATATGCGGAGTTCGGTTGCAACACGCGCAAGTTCTCGATATCACAGCTTGCATAGAAGTCTTCCTGGCGACGGAACTCCAGCTCATAATCCGTCTCTTCGATCAGCCGCAGCTCGATCTCCGGCAGCGTGTTGTCAAAGTTAAACCGTGTCGGCACCGTTTTGAGCACCATCGACAAGGTTGCGATATCGGACCGAATACTTTCGGCAATACCGGGATATTGCACTTTAACTGCCAGCGTGTTGCCCTCCTTGTCGACCGCCCGATGGACCTGACCCAGGCTTGCCGCGGCAAAGGGCGTGTAATCAAACGCTGAAAAGAGCTGTTCCGGTGCACGGCCAAACTGGCTCATCAGGACTTTTCTCACCACGGCACGGTTGAGCCCCGGCGCACGATAACAAGCTTGATTAAGCTGTTCCCGGTAGGCTTCTGGGAGCAGCGTATTCTCTAAAGCCAACATCTGAGCCGCTTTTAAGGCCGTACCTTTTAGCCGCCCCAATGCCGAGAAGATAATTTTGGCCTGCTCATCGGCCTCATTTTCCCGGGCTGAGGCATCACCGTCCTGCTGCTTCAGTAAAGCCTGGGTACGCCTTTTCATAACATTGGCCCCGAGTTTAACCGCAGTGCCGGCCACAATCGCATTTCGGTGTATTTTACCGGTCGGCACTTTACTCATGGCGCTGTCCTTTTCCGGTGAGTCCGCGCAACTGGCTAAATTGCTTGGCCATTAACTCAAATCCCGAAAACATATGCTGGCGGATCAGAAATGAAGTCATTTGCCCGGCTTTACTCAGCACACCGCTGGCCAGCAGTGAAATCGCGAAATTCAGGCTAAGATCAAGCAGCTGGGTGGTATTGGTAAAATCTTCCGAATCATCCTTGAGCCAGTACATCACCATGCCAAGGTAATAATCCCAGAACAGGGAAGGTATAAATTCATGCAGGCTCTCTTCTTCCAGCGTTCCCTGCTGGTAAGCCTGAGACAAATACAGCCTGACCTGATCGCTCAGCTGCGATTTAATCGGCGCAATATTGCCAAACTTGGCCAGCGGGGTGAGAAAGGTGATCTCAAAGGCTTCCTGCACAAACTCACGATGCGGCAGCATCTGCGTCAGGTTGGTTTCAATCAGCAGCTGGATTTTCTCTTGCAGCGAATACCCCTCAAAGTCGTCAATCGCTTGCAGTTCTTCAACAGACTTTTGCACCAATGCCGCGAAGTAGCCATAGAGCAGGCTTTCTTTGTTGGGGAAGTAGTTATAAATCGTGGCATCGCCAACCTTGGCCTGCTTGGCAATTTTTCGCATCGAGACATTTTTATAGCCCTCCATGCTCATTAAATTGACCGCAGCATCCAGGATTTTCCCGCGTACCTTTTCGCTTTTCTTTTTCATGAGACCACCATAACCGAAAACACTACACGTAAATTATGATCAAAACTTGATCAAATCAATAGTGTTTTCACAAAAAATCACCCAACCCGTCAGACCCGGGCCAAATGATTTTTAATTCAGGAGACACGTCACAGTTATTGACCGGCCATAACGACCGATAAGCAAGAAAAAAGCATCGCGCTACAAGCCGATCATGATCGCGTAACGGGGGAGCGAGATTCGTTATTTTCAGCAGGTAGGAAATGAAGAAAGCGGCAGGGCCAACGCAGCTCGAATCTAGCGAGCTGCGCGGGAAAAATCAGATGACGACGTGACGTCCGGTCGGCAGATGTTCCAGGCGCTCACCAAGCCCCCCTTTCAATAATCCGAACGCCTTCATGCCGGTACAGTGACCCGTATAGAGCTTATCGATAGGGTATTCCAGCAGCGTCCGGCCAATGGCCTCAATGTCTTTGGGCGTTCCGCCAATCCCATTCAGCAGGGGCAAACCAACCAGGTGAAACCCGCCCACCACGGCTTTGATTCGGGTATTGGGAAACAGCGTGACCGCAGTCTCTACCATGTTGAGCACCCCATGATGCGCACAGCCGGTGAATACAACCAGGCCGTCCGCTTCTTTGACGATCAGCATCAGCTCATGGTCAAAGGTATCCGGCTTGCGGCCCTGTCCGGCGTCCGTAAATAAATATTGATTGCCTTTCGGCTGAGTGTATTTATGGCTGAGCTCAGTCACCACAAACACGTCCGGCAAAATCTCCGTCATCTGGTTGACGAATTTCACCCGTTCTCCGGCCCTTTCCAAAAGATCCTTGGCAATACCGACATTACTCTTAAAGCCGAAAGCCCGGAAGGAGTACTCAGCCTCATCACAGGCCCGGAAATACACCGGCGCCGCGGTATTACGATCGAGAAAATGCGTAATGCCATTACAGTGGTCATGGTGGCGATGCGAAATAACCGCGGCATCAACCGCCTGTAGATCGATGTTCAATAGCGCAGCATTATCACAAAATATCTGACTACTTCCGGCATCAAATAAGAGCTGCCGCCCTTGGGTTTTCACATGCAGGGACAACCCTCGTTCAACGGTAAGATCAGGTCGGTCCGCCAACCGGGTATTATCAACTAAAGCTGTCAGTTCCATCATGACCTCATCAATTCAAATTGGGGAAAAGCGTTTGAAGCAAACTCAGGCCACTAAGATAAATAGCCGTAACCACGCGCCATGAGCACAGCCAGGAAAGGTAACAGCAATAGCGCGCAAATAATACTAATCCAAAAAAGCGGGCACCAACGATCCAACCGTCAGCAGCGCTAACATCACATTAAACCCTTGCTGCTTTTTCGGCGAATCCAGCAGAGATCTCATACCGTAGCCCACATAAGCCCACAAACTGTTCGCCATCAACCCAAATGTGGTAAATACCAGCAGGATCATCAGCACCGAAAGCCAATATAGCTCCGGTAAACTATAGCTACTGACCAGTGCCAGGCAGGCCATCCAGGCTTTGATATTCCCCAACTGAAACAAAGTCGCCTGCTTCAGTGACAACGGGCCGACAGCGCTTGCGGCCGCATTGGCAGGACGGGATAGCACCAACTTTCCGGCCAACCACAACATGTATCCGAGCCCGAGATAGCGCAGTGCCTGGTAGAGCCCAGGATGCTGCACCATCGCCGCGCCCACACCACTGGCACACAGCCCAATCAACACTATGATCCCCAGGCGAATGCCCAGCAGGTGCCGGATTGACCGTTTCATCCCAAACTGGGCGCCGGAACTGGCCAGCAAAAAGTTATTCGGACCGGGGGTAATGGCCATCACAAAAGCAAACACACTCATCGCCGGCATGATCTCCCACAAAGCTTCCATTATTGTTTCCCTCTTAGAACCATCAACCCCGTTAGCCTAAAAGGGAAAACAACACCTGCGTGAGTGTTAATGCGTCACCATGACAATTCTTCTGTTTCTTTCGTCAGGCGCCTTATTTATCCTGTCTTCAGTTTCAATTGTACCCCTCGAGAGTAGGACAATGTTTATTCCCGACATCAGCGGCCGTAGCGGACCCAAGTATCTCGCCCTGGCCGATGCCTTTGCCGAAGCCATCGAAAGCAGCGAACTCAAAGCGCAGACCAAACTGCCGCCGCAGCGCATTTTGTCGTATCGGCTGGGCGTCACCGTCGGGACCGTGACCCGGGCCTACCAGGAGCTGGAGCACCGGGGACTGGTGTCGCCCAAAGTGGGCAGCGGTACCTATGTCAAAGATCGCCAAAGCGAAACCCGTACCTTCTACCATCCGGTCAGCAGCAAACACGGGATCGATCTGGCGATTTGCCGGCCGCTACTGATCAACCAGCAGCAACACCTCTCCCGCACCCTGCAGGATTTGTCGCTGGAGCCGATTGCCCAGCGGGCGGTTCTGGATTATTGCAGTGCCGAAGGCCTTCAGGGCCACAACCAAACCCTGCAACACTGGTTAGGGCAGCGATTCAACAGCGACATTGACAGCCGCCGTCTGCTCTGGACCTACGGTGGCCAGCATGGGTTGTCGGTCCTGATCCAGGCGCTGACCCGCCCGAAAGAGACGATCCTGGTGGAAGGCTTGTGCTACCCGGAGTTCCTCCATAGCTGTCAACAGTCTGAACGAAAACTGGTACCGATCCGGCTCGATGAGCAGGGGATCATCCCCGAAGATCTGGAATTACACTGCCAACGACACAAACCCCGCCTGCTGTATCTGACCCCGGCAATTCAAAATCCGACCGGCGTTTGCCTCAGCGACAGCCGACGGCTCCGGGTGATCGAGATTTGCCGCCGGCACCAGGTGCTGATCATCGAAGACGACGTGCTGTACTGCCCGCCGGCGCACCGGCGCACGCCACTGGTCGCCATTGCCCCTGATATCACCTTGTTTGTCGGTAGCTTCTCGAAATATTTCTCCGGCGGGTTACGGGTGGGCTATCTCATCATGCCGCTCTCGCTGTCCCTGCCGATGCAAAAGTCGCTGCGTGCCAGTTGCATGCATGTCAGCCCGCTGATGATCGATCTGGTCTGCCGCTGGCTGACCAACGGCGCTATGGATGCTGTCGATCAGGAAATCGATACCGAGCTCAAAGCCCGCCATCGCATTTTGCAGCAAATCTTTTCCGGCGCAGGGCAAGGGGCGGTGCCGGGGTTTAATGTCTGGCTTCCGTTGCCGGAACCACTTTCCGGGCAGCCGCTGAGCCGACAGCTTCAACAAGAGGAAGTCCACGTCCGTGAAGCAGAAATGTTTGCAGTCGATCATTACCCGGTCCCTGCGGCAATCCGGATTTCGCTCACCGGCCCAACCAGCCGCTCGCAGCTCAAAACCGGCCTGGAAATCATCCAGGCACACATTGAATCGGCTTCAGAACAGTCGCTATAAATTCACGTTCTGTCCCGCACCACCGTGCGCCACTTCCTGGTGCAGCCAGTCGGTAAACGCCTGGATCCGGGCGCGGCGGGATGAATGCGGGTCGTGATAAACGGTATACCGAACGCCCGGCGTCATCCCGATATCAAACGGCTTGACCAGCAAACCGCGATCAATAAAGTCGCCGGCCAGGCTTTCAGTGCCCAGACACGCGCCATGACCGGCCATCACCGCGCTCAGCCCCATATCAAATGTGCTGACTTCCATCCATTGCACCTGATCCTTAGGCATCGTTACCCCGGCCATCTGAAACCATCGCTCCCAGGTGAAGCTCTTGGTCTCGACACCGTGGATCAACCAGCATTTGAGCAACTGCTCCGGTTGTTCCAGCTTCAGCGACTGTGCCAGCTCCGGCGAGCAAATCGGGTAAACCGGCTCTTCGTATAAAATCGTCTGCTCAATCCCTTCTCCCAGTTGCTTGTCATAGCCCTGGCGGATCGCAACATCAATGGTGCCGTACTTAATGTCCGGATCATCCGTGGTGGCATAGACCCGGATCGGGATATTAGGATGCTGCATGGTGAACTTCCACAGTTTCGGCATCAGCCAGCGCGAGGCAAAAGAGGGGGTCGTATTCACCGCCAGCATTCCTTCCACCGGCTCAGACTGAATCGCATTCAACCCGGAAATAATATGCTCAAAGCCGGATGTGACCTGCTGATACAGCGTCTTCCCTTTGCGGGTCAGGACCATCTCCCGTCCCTGACGGACAAACAATTTACAGTGTAAGCCGTCCTCCAGCTGGCGAATTTTCTGGCTCACCGCCGCCTGACTGACATGCAGCTCCTGCGCTGCTTTACTATAGCTGCTCAGCCTTGCTGCCGATTCAAAATACCGCAGCCCGGCCAGCCAGCGCAATCGTTCATCCATAATCTGTACTTATATATGCTGTAAAGAATCATCGTTCGTATTTCCATACCATCATGCCCATACTTTGCCCAGAAAGTCACGCAGGGAAAGGAGCATATGATGATCAAAGTCGCCATCAGCTGGGAGCTGGAATTCAATATTTCATTGCTGAACCGGAAGTTTTGCTGGAGAAAGCGGGAGAAAGAAAAATCCAGCCAGTCGCTCAATCACACCACATCTAAGCATTTGCAGCGCGACATCGGGTTCGAGTCGCCGCTCCCGGCGCCGAGGCACTATTTGGATTATCTATAACGAATAATTATTGGCTAACGTTCATTAAGGGGCACATCCAGTGCGCGCCGAACCCCTTCCACATAAGCCGGAAACTGGGCAATATTATTATGATCGGCGCCTTGCACCACCACAACATCTTTCAGTTGCGGGCCAAAAGCCGCCACCAGCTGTTCCGCGCTTTCATGCGGGATCACGCGGTCCTGTCCGGCAATAAAGATAAATGTCGCGGCCTGGATGGCACTGACCCGCTCTATAGAAGCGAATCTGTCTTTGATCAGCAGTGAGACCGGCAGCATCCAGTAGATGCTCTTCGCGACATGCTCAACGCTGTCAAACGGGGTCACGAGCAGCAGCCGATCCACCTGAGCCGGCCGTTCAGCTGCCACAAAAGTGGCTACACCGGAACCCAGGCTGCGCCCCATCAGAGCAATAAATGAGTGGTTTTCACGAACCGCCCGGAACACACCCATCGCATCCTGGTATAACTCCTGTTCGGTCGGCTGGCCGGGGTTATTGCCGTAACCCCGATACGGGATCAGGTACACACTGTAATCCGGCACCACAGTCCGAAAGAAAGGGATGTTCATCTCAATGCTTTCCGCATTGCCGCCGTAATAGAGCAGCGCCCGGGATTGTCCCGGATTCACCACCCAGCCCTGAAGTACCCGGTCCTCCAGCTGGAAGCTGATATTCTCCTCGCCGAACTGCGTACTGGCCGGCTGCGGAAAATACAAAAACTTTCGCTGTAATGAGCAAAACGTCATAGCAAACACCATATAGCCAACCATTGCCAGGAGGAAAACTCGCTTCATCGCTCCTCACGGTTTCTGCGCACGGACTGTATAGCAATAATAGACAAGGAGATAGAAGAGCACATTCCAGGCCAGCACAGCCAGCCCGATCCACAATTGCATTTCATGGCTGAGCCCCGGCGGATAAATCATCGGCAGCAGGTAATGGTCAACAAAACCACCGGGATACCCGTCTTGCCCAGCCATCCACCGTAGACGATTTTCCAGCGGGGTCAGCGGGCAGACCCAATCCATCAGGCTAAGCACACCCCCCCAGATCACAGCTGGCACATGCAGCCAGACGACAGCGCGACGCCACCACAACAAGAGGCCACCGAATACCACAAATACGATAAACAGAAGGTGTAAAATTACAACAATATCTGCCAATAGACGATAGATCATCCACCCAGCCTTTTCCGGGGATCCCGGACAAACCGCCCTGAGGTTCTCTGATCACTGTAGCGCAAATCCGGGAAGTGCAAGTCAGGCCGGAGTTATCCACCGAGGCAGAGGAAGCTAACAGTTATACCGACCCTGAATTCGGGCGCTGCGGCAATTATCAACAATTGCTGGGGATAGATGCAGCGGCTGACGTGCCTGTCAATTCAGCAGGAGTACCGATGCGAACGGAGAGTACGAGCAGTGGATAAGGAAGATCCCCACTCATTCATACCCGACTGCGAACGGGTATTGAATGAGTCAGGCCCATCGCGAAGTAAACCTTGCGGAGCGCGCTCAAATAACAGGAAAAAGATCAGCCTTGTAGTGAGCGGTTAGCCTGAATCGCGAACTGGCGGCGATCATAATCCATCTGGTTAGAAAACAGAGAGAGGAAGTGGCGTAGTTGTTTCATCATCAACTCCTGATCATCGAGATACTATGTGAAAATAAATTTCGTAATTAATTTACAATGAGAATATAAATCAGGCCTAAAGTGTGATCAAGATCTATTTTATGATTTTTTGATGACATTCAGCGACATCCGTCAGATCCAACGAATATGGCTGATAGTATGCGACGCTCCAGATCATCGAGTAACAACACAAAGGCACCCTATCGCTCTCTGCAATGCTAGCCCCCGTTTGCAAGCGGCATAAAGGCGCGCACCGCCTGATCCCGAAACACAACCGAGTGGTGTTTACCCGATTCTCGATATTGCTGACAATAGGTCACAGGATCCCCCGGATAAGCGTAAAAAGGGGAGTCAACGCCTAACCCAGCCAGCTTCTGGTGCCAGCGACGCATCAAGTGTTCCGGCACCGGCGGCAGCTCCCGCAGCACCCGCTCAGACAGCTCAAAGCCACTTTGTGTTGCGAGGGCAAACATGTCGTCATTGGCCGCTGCCAGCCAGGACGCACCTTGAGCATTCACACACAACAGCGGCAAAAAAGGCGCAAGCGCCGGGAGCACATCATTGCGGTAGATCTCCACCTCCCAGTAAGTGCGCGCGATCGCGATAAACTGCTCAAAGCTGGTAATTGGCCGAAATCCGGACGTCGCCAGCGGGCAGATCTCGACCCGAGGCTTATTCGGATTCACCGTGTCATTAGCCACATCGATGTACCAGTCACCCGCCACAATGGCATTCTGAAAATAATCGTCACGTAGTGATCCCCACACTTTGGTCAGCGCCCCCCCTTGTTGCAAGTAGCCCCGAATAGGTTGGAAGGCCGGCTCATACGGTGTTTTCAGCGCTTCACACCAGAGATCGAACACCTTATCCCTGATTTCTTTACATCGCCCGAGCGGATATGTTTTCCCGGCGAAATGCGGAAAATCAGGGGCCAGGTTCAAATCAGCTTGTAAACGCTGGTATGCTAGTGCTTTCTCCAGCGCCCGGCACTGTTCATCGGTCAACAACAAGGTCATAAGCAACTCATTTTGAGAGAATTTAAGTCAGACTGCGTGAAATATATACCCGCGTCAAGCACTCACCTTCTTTCGACCTTCGGTATAATCCCCTGTCCGTTGAATTGACCATCTGGGCCGATCATCTGTCCGATGAAGCATTTGACCTTCACAAGTCAGGCTTTAAGATACCCGAACTCAATCAAGCGCATATCATGCTCAATACGGGCTAGAGGCATCGCTCATCATCCGGAGGTAAGGCATTCATGGAACCAGTGACCTTTTTGAACGCAGTTTTTCGTGGCAAAGTCGCCCATCGCTACGGCATGGACACCGCAATCGACAAGATGCCGACCACCGAGCGCATTTACCTGTCGGAAACCGGCTTGGCGGGGGATGAATGTGCCGAGAAACGTTTTCACGGTGGTACCGAGCGGGCGTTGCACCAGTACCCGGCGGAACACTATGCCTACTGGCGCGAAAAATACGGCATCGAGAAAAACTGGCAGGCACCGGGAATGGGCGAAAACCTCAGTACCGAAGGCATGACCGAAGACACGGTGTGCCTGGGCGATCGCTACCAGTGGGGGGAGGCCATCATCGAAGTGAGCCAGCCTCGTTCGCCATGCTTTAAGCTCAATCAACGCTGGAATATCGAGAAGTTCTCAGTCGATATGCAGGATATCAGCCGTTGTGGCTGGCTATATCGGGTGATCCAACCGGGCTACGTCAGTGTCAGTGATCCCCTCAAACTGATTGCACGCGAACCCAATACCATGACGCTGCGCGAGGTATGCGATATCTATTTCGGCGATCCGCTCAATCGCGATGCGCTGTTGCGCCTCAAAGCCCAGTCAAAACTGTCGCAAAGCTGGACCCGCACCCTCGACAAGCGTCTGGAAACCAATGAACTGGAAAACTGGAACTTCCGCCTGCTGGGGCATGCCTGAGTCTGAACCCAGAAACTGGGTCTAAAATCCGGCACCTGCTCCCGCCCCCACGAACACTTCAAATAAAGCCTCCCCCATGGCGGGGAGACTTTACTCACTCAATGACCAACATTACAGCGTGAGTTTTTTCACCATCCCGGCTTCGGCATGGCCCGGAATATTACAAGCAAATTCAACCTGCTTATCACCATGGAAGTGCCATAACAGCTGTTTGGCCTTGCCCGGCTGAACCGTGACCGTACTGCCGCTGTCGTGCATATGGCCACCGGTCATCTCCCGCATCATTTTCCGGTGCGCCAGTTGCTCCTTCGCCGAGCCAATGGAGAACTCATGATCAATCTTGCCGGTATTCATCACCACGAACTGCACCACATCATCGGGTGCAATGGTCATATTTTTCTTGAAGGTAATTTTCATATCATCGGATAAAATCACATGGACCACTTTGTCCGGCTTGGCCCCCATTGCAGGCATCCCGACATCCGACATCCCTGCCATGCTCATCATGTTACTGTGATCCATAGAAGCGTGATCCATAGAAGCATGGCCCATTGAGCTGTGGCCCATCTTCATCCCACCCTGCGCCCCATGACCGTGGCCGGCATCCGCCAGCGCCGTTGGTGTCATCAGGGCCAGTGTCATTGCAATCAGTGTCTGTTTCATCATCATTTCTCCGTGATTCAATATCGGCCCCTGCAATCTCAGGGGCCAAGTTGTTCTGGTGTTTAGGTGTTTAGGTGTTTAGGTGTTTAGGTGTTTAGGTGTTTAGGTGTTTAGGTGTTTAGGTATTAGGGTGTTACGATTTCCCGGCTTTTCCAGAGCTTAAAGACTGCCGGCAGCACCAGCAGGGTCAGCAGCAGCGCCGAAGCCATGCCGCCGATCATCGGCGCAGCGATGCGCTGCATCACTTCTGAGCCGGTGCCGGCGCCGTACATAATGGGGATCAAGCCGATAATCACGGTGCTGACCGTCATCATGACCGGTCGCACCCGCAGCCCGGCCCCTTCACGAATGGCATTGATTAAATCCTGCTTCTCCAGCGGCTGACCATGGCGTTCACGCTCCGCCTTGTGCGCAGACCAGGCCTGGTTGAGATACACCAGCATGATGACGCCGATCTCCACCGCCACCCCGGCCAGGGCAATGAAGCCGACCCCGACGGCAATGGAGAAGTTGTAGCCCAGCCCGTGCATCAGCCACAGGCCGCCGACCATCGCCAGCGGCAGGGTTGCCATGATGATCAACACCTCGCCGACCCGGCGGAAACTGAAATAAAGCAGCAGCATGATAATCACCAAGGTGATTGGGGTGACAACACTCAACCGCGCCTTAGCCCGCTCCATGTATTCATACTGACCGGACCAGGCCAGCGAGTAGCCCGGCGGTAAATTCAGTTGCTCCGTCACGGCCTGACGCGCTTCCACGACGTAGGAGCCGAGGTCGCGCCCTTCAATATCGACAAACACCCAGCCATTGGGCCGCGCATTTTCGGTTTTGATCATCGGTGGTCCGTCCTCGTAGCGGATCTCGGCGACATCAGCCAGCGCAATCCGGGCACCATTCGGTGTTACCAGCGGCAGGTTCTGCAACTTCACCACCGAATCGCGGTAATCCTGCGGATAGCGCACGTTGATGGGATAACGCTCCAGCCCCTCGATGGTTTCCCCGACATTCATCCCGCCGACCGCGGTCGAAATGACCTGTTGAACCTCTTTAATCGACAACCCATACCGTGCTGCCTGACGACGGAGAATATCGATGGTCACGTAACGCCCACCGGCCACCCGCTCGGCATACACCGAGGCGGTTCCCAGAATTTGGTTGAGGATCGGCTCCAGATCGGCTCCGATTTTCTCAATCACCGCCAGATCCGGTCCGGCGATTTTGATCCCAATCGGCGTTTTGATCCCAGTAGCCAGCATGTCGATCCGGGTTTTGATCGGCATCACCCAGGCATTGGTCAGCCCCGGGAACTGCACCAGTTCATCTAAGGTCTGGCGCAGCGACGCCGTCGTCACCCCTTCACGCCACTGATCACGGGGTTTGAGTTGGATCACGGTTTCAATCATAGTCAGCGGCGCCGGATCGGTTGCCGTTTCCGCGCGACCGATTTTGCCCCACACCGTCGCCACTTCCGGCACCGTTTTGATCAGCTTGTTGGTTTGTTGCAGCAGCTCACGCGCCTTGCCGATCGAGATCCCCGGATAGGTGGTCGGCATGTACATCAGGTCGCCTTCATCCAACGGCGGGATAAACTCGCTGCCTACTTTGCTGATCGGGTAATAGGCCGATCCCATCAAGGCCAGTGCCAGCACGATCATCGATTTCGGGTAAGCCAGACTGAGATTGAGCAGCGGGCGGTACAAGGCCACCAGCCCCCGGTTGATCGGGTTTTTATGCTCGGACAATACTTTGCCACGAATGAAATACCCCATCAGCACCGGCACCAGGGTGATTGCGAGACCGGCCGAAGCCGCCATGGCGTAGGTTTTAGTAAAAGCCAGCGGCGAGAACATCTTGCCTTCCTGCCCTTGCAGGGCAAACACCGGCACAAAGCTGAGGGTGATGATCAGCAGAGAGAAAAACAATGGCGCGCCGACTTCTTCGGCGGCCCGGCCAATTACCTGCCAGCGATTCGCATCGGTCAGCGGTGTGCGTTCAATATGCTTGTGCACGTTCTCGATCATCACGATCGCCCCATCCACCATGGCTCCGATGGCAATCGCAATCCCGCCGAGAGACATAATGTTGGCGTTGATCCCCTGCCAGTGCATCACCATAAAGGCCGCCAGAATCCCCACCGGCAAACTCAGGGCGATGATCAGCGAGGAGCGCAAGTGGAACAAGAACAGAGCACAGACAATCGCCACCACGATGAACTCTTCCGCCAGCTTGTGCCACAGGTTCTCGACCGCAGCGTTGATCAGAGTTGAGCGATCATAGGTCGCCACGACTTCCACTCCCTCCGGCAGGCTCTGTTGCAGCGCCGCCAGCTTAATTTTGACGTTGTCGATCACTGCACTGGCATTTTCACCGAAACGCATCACAATCACGCCGCCGACCGCTTCCCCTTCGCCGTTAAACTCGGAGATCCCGCGACGCATCTGCGGCCCCAGATTGATCTCTGCAATATCGCCCAGTAGCAGTGGCGTGCCTTTTTCCGTCACCTTCAACGGCAAAGAAGCAATGTCATCAATTCCCGACAGGTAACCGGTGGTGCGCACCATATGCTCGGCTTCAGCAACTTCGATGACTGATGCGCCGGTTTCCCGGTTACCGTCCTCAATCGCCTTGTTGATCTGCTGCAACGTCAGGTTATACGCACGCAGCTTGGCCGGGTCGATCTGCACCTGGTACTGCTTGACCATCCCGCCGACGGTCGCCACTTCCGACACCCCCTCCACCGTCTGCAACTCATACTTGAGGAACCAGTCCTGCAAGCTTCGCAGCTCAGCGAGATCATGCTGCCCGGTTTTATCCTGCAAAATATAACTGTAAATCCAACCTACGCCGGTGGCATCCGGGCCCAGCGTCGGCTTGGCATTGGGCGGTAGCTTGGACGCGACCTGGCTCAGATACTCCAGCACCCGCGAGCGAGCCCAGTACATATCGGTATCATCATTAAAAATGATGTAGACATAGGAGTCGCCGAAGAACGAGTAACCGCGCACGGTTTCAGCACCCGGTACCGCCAGCATGGCGGTGGTCAGCGGATAAGTCACCTGATCCTCAACCACCTGCGGCGCCTGACCCGGATAGCTGGTTTTGATGATCACCTGCACGTCAGACAGGTCCGGCAGGGCATCAACCGGGGTATTTTTCACGCTGTACAAGCCACCCAAAGTCAGAAACAAAGTGGCTATCAAGACCAGAAAACGGTTGGCAATCGACCAGCGAATGATGGCTCCAATCATGGCTGCTCTCCTGCTTTTTCAAGCGATTGCAACGCATATTCACCGCCCTGCTGGCGCACCAGGAGACGCACTAAATCCCCTTCCGCCAGGCCGCTTAAGTCAATATCTTCCCCGACCGAGAAATTGATCTCGCCGGCATCCCATTGCCAGACATCAACCGGCTCGTGCTTCACCGTCACCATCCCGAAATCAGCCATCAACATGGTGATCTCACCACGGATCCAGGCTTCGGCGGGCGGTGCATGTTCATCCACTTTGAAGTCAACCACTTCGTATTGACCATCCTCTGTTTTGCGGATTTCAAACTCAATGGGCTGCCCGGGCTGCGCGATCGACATATCCAGCTCAGCGTTGACGGTAAAATCCATCGTCATCCCCGGCCAGTCCCATTCCGGCACGGGCTGGTGGCGAATCGTCAGCATTCGGTGCTCGGCCATCACCGCAGTGACTTCACCTTTGGCCCGGACCGTTTCCGCAACCGCTTCCACACCATTGATGCGAGACAAGTCCGCGCTCTGGCTCGACTCAGAATCCAGCATGAAGTGGGCAGAAGTGACGACCCGATCAGCCTCGGTCAGTCCTTGCAGCACCTCAATTTTGTCATCCGCCTCCCGGCCGACTTTAATCCGGGCTGAGCGATAGTTGCCTTCGCCTTCCGCCAGCACCACCCGGCTCATGCCCCCGGAGCGGATCACCGCTGATTTCGGGATGGTCAGCACCGACTCTGCCGTCACCGGTTGCAAGGTGATATTGGCAAACATATTGGGCTTGAGCTCACCCTTCGGGTTGGAAAATTTGAGCCGCATCCGCAGGGTCCGGGTTTTCGGATCCAGAATGGGATAGACATAGTCCACCGCTCCTTCCCAGGCGCGTCCCGGCAACGCATCCAGAGTCATCGATGCGCGACTGCCGGCCTTGATCCAATGGCCCTGTCGCTCGAAGACTTCGGCATCGACCCAAACCTCATGCAGCGGACCGGCACTGATCACCGCCTGTGCCGGAGACAGATATGCCCCTTCGCGAACATTCAGACTGGCAATCACGCCATCGGCCGGTGCCTTGATCTGAATGGTTTGCGCCGCTCTGCCGCGCCTGAGCACCTGCTGGATCTGGGCCCGGTCAACACCGAGGGAGACCAGCCGCTCCTGCGCCCCTTTGACCAGCGCCGTTCGGCCGGTCCAGGAAGCATTGAGCAATTCTTCCTGCGCTTTGACCAGATCCGGCGAATAGAGGGTAAACAGCACATCGCCTTGGCGGACCTGCTCGCCGATCGCGTTGATCATCAGTTTCTCGACCCAACCGCTGACCCGAACATTGGTTTGCCACAGACGGCTCTCATCAAAAGCGATATACCCGACAGTCGAGATACGGGGCGACAGCTTTCCCAGTTCAACCGGGGCCGTTTTCACCCCGAGATTGTTTTCCACCGCCGGATCAATCTTTACCGTACCCGGTTTGGTGCTGCTCCCCGCCACATCGTCGGCATAGACCGGGATCAAATCCATCCCCATCGGCGATTTCCCGGGTTTGTCACGTTTATAGTTCGGATCCATCGGCGCAACCCAGTACAGCGGCTCATTGCTTACCGAACTTGCTGTGCTTCCCGATGATTCAGACGACGTGACGGATGGGTTTTTCCACAGCAATTGCGTGCCGGCAACTCCCAACACAGCGCCGATCAGCAACGCCAGTGTGGTCGTGGTGACAGTGTTCATGGTGTCCCTCCTGCGATCATGGACTGGCGGTCAAATAGATGGGGTGAGGTCTGTGTGGCAGTGGCTCGGTCACCACCGAGGAAAAAGGCCAGGTTGCTACTGACGAGGTTCAGATCCGTTGTCAAACGTGCCTGCTCAAGCGCCAGTGCCAGTTCATCGCTGGCAGCCGTGATCACATCGTTAAACTGGGCCGTGTTATTCTGATAGCCACGTTCAACCGCCTGGGTCCGCGCTTTCGCCTGTGCCAGGAGTGTGTTTTGATAGCGCGCAAGACGCTGCTCCAGGTTGCTTTTATCCGTCAGCAGGGCGTTGACCTTGGCATTCATCTGCGCCAACAGGAGATCTTTATTCGATTGCGCCGCCCCGACCTGATACTGCGCTGCAGCGCGGGTCCGGTCTTGGCGGTTGTCGGTAAACAGCGGAATATCCAGGGTTAAGTAAGCACTGAGCAAATCCGAAGCCGGCTCGCCGCGCATATTGTCAGCCTGCCGATAGGCGTACATCACCTCAACCCCGAACTGCGGCGCATAGGCTTGTTCGGCCAGATCAACCTGCGTCCGGTTGACCGCAATCGCCGTGTCGGCAATCTGCACGCTCGGGTGCGCGCGCAGCAACGGATAGTGCGCCGTGCCGGACGTTTGCAGCAGCCGCTGTTCGAGTGCATGCCAATCCAGCTGGTTGCTGGCTTTCAGCGCTCCGGGCCGGGCAAGCCATGCCGCGCCCAGCCACTCTGACAATTGCGACTGAATCCGGCGCTGCATCTGGGCATTGGCCTGTAATTTATCATCCAGCCGGCTAACCTGAAGCTGCGCCTGCAACAAATCCTGCGCTTCGCTTTTCCCTAGCGAGTAATTGGTCTGAATAAAGTTTTCCATTTCCTGCATCAGGCGTTTGTTTTCATACAGGATCTGCGCTGCTGCCTGCTGATAACCCAGCTCAAGCCACAACTGGGTAACTTGATTGACCACCTCCCGCTCCCGCAGGGCCGTTTGCCACTGAACACTCTCCGCCTTCTGGTGGGTCTGTTTCTGCTTGAGCAGTAACGTCTCGCCACGCTCAAACTGCTGCATCAGGCCTATCGAGAGGTTGGTCATCAGGTCTTCGTCAAACCGAAAACTATCCACGGGCAAGTTACCAAAGCCGAGTTTCAGTTTCGGGTCCATTTCGGTCGCACTGGCAAACGCCATCTGACGCAACGCGTTGGTTTGGGCATCAAATTGTTTCCGTCCGGCATCATTATTCAATGCCAAAGCAATCAGCTGGTTTAAGGTGCTGGGCTGCACCGCTGCGGATGCCAATGGTGTGTCTGCCGCGGCAACCGGCCACGACGCAACCACACCACCGACACTCACCGCAACCGCGAGTATTGTTGGTTTTAAATTCACTTTGGAGATCCATCATCAACATGGCGCGAGACAGTCCTCGAGCCACAAACAGTCCACCGCAACGGCAGTGCCGAAGCGACATCACAAACAGGTTGATGGATTTAAGCGATGGGGGGTCGGTACAGGGTGCTGGAAACGCCAACTTTGGCAGCCAAAGGTTCCCGATCGATCAGAGCCAGCCGGGCTGCCAGGGTGGCAGTTTCATCATGCAACGGCAGCATGGCAAACGCATTCAGACAGGAAGCCGTGCAGCAATCATCGTGCATTATGGCCATGTCGCTCATACAGGCTGGATTTTCGTCGGCCGACAGCTGTAGCGCCGTAGCAACAGTCAACGGCGGCACATGGTGCGCATGAAGAGTAGAAACCGTCGACGATACGGCGGAGGTACCCGGCATCATCGAGCCGCTGTGGCACGGTGCCGGGTGAGCTTGCGTCAACATCTGAAAGGTCATCATGGGTAAACTCGACACGATACCGGACACCAAAAGCGCCAGCACCATCAAGCTTGAGACCCACATTGTACGCATGGAAGTTAAACGCATACCCGACCATCAATCAGAAAACTATCAATAGAGTAAAGCTTCCCCTTGGGGGAAGGTCAACGGATGAACGGTCAAAAAAGTAGCAAGCGTCAGCAAATAAGACAAGATCGAGCAATATAAATGCGGCAGTGCTGAATCACCCACCCAGCTCTGGTGAAAGAACTGGGTGGGTACACAGACTAGCTTCAACCGCTAGGGCGTGGTCACCGTCAGGACAAAATTATCCAAATGGACATCCGCCATACTGCCGGCTTTTTTCACCGCTTGCGCCGTCAGTTTCACCGCGCCGGTTCCGGAAGGGAGCAACAGACTCGCTTCATTGCTGAGCCACTGCTGCTTTTTACTCTCGGTTTTCACAATGACCGGCTCACCCAGCGGCAGGTCGTTACTGTCCAGCGGCTGCAAGCTGACGACTGCGTGGTCACCATCCCCCCAGCCGTTGCTGCTGAAGCTCAGCTTCAGAAATGCCGCGCCCTGGTTGATTGCCGCGCTGTAAGCGGACAGGTCCAGCGTCTGGCTCATCACGTCAAATGGGTCATTATTGGCCGCGCCGTCATTCGGTCGCGCTGAGAAGTAGTAGGTCCCTTCCTGAGCCTGAATATTGTCGACATCTTCCAAAATCCGCCAGTATCCCTGCACCAGGGTCCAGCCACTCAAGTCATTGGCTTCAGCACCGCCATTTTGCATCGGCAACGTCTGGGTCGTACCCGCTGCGATATCCAGGGTCGCGGTATCACTCCAGTCAGACCAGTTCAGCTGCTTGTCCCGCACCCGGGCCCGCCAGTGCCAGGTATCGCCCGGCAACACGGTCAGGGTTGGCGCAGAGCTGCCGGCAAACGGGTCGCGGAACGAATCATGGGAGTGCTCCGAAGCACGCTTTTGCCATTTATAGCGCTCATCACCGCCCATCTTGACCTGACCGGAGAACGACGCCAAATCAATCCGGGTTAAATCAACGCCCTGCTGGGTGTCAGTCGGGATCCCTTCAATGGTGCCGTCCTGCATCGGCCAGATATTATGCTGGCGGGTTTTGTTCCCCCAGATATCAAAAACATCCTGGGCAAAGTTCGGGTCCTGACTGAGCTGCCACTGCACCTCGTAAATGGTCTCCGGTTGCGGATAGCTGATCGCCAGCTCCAGGGCGTTGTAATCCGCCTGGCCACTGCCGGCAAGCACTTGGGGCGCATCAACCTGAGCCGGTTTCATGGTCAAGGTATCTGAAATGGTGAAGGTATCTTCCAGGCTGGCTAGGCCGTTGCCTTTGGATTTTACCTTGGCACTGTAACGCGTCAGGGACATCGACAGCGTGTCCTGCTGGTTAAACTGCAGCAGGTTAAAGCCGAACTCACTCTGACTAATCGCGAAGGTATCGTAATCGCGGGTGTTGTTATGATAGTAGTTATCGTCGTTGATTTTTTCGCGATACCCGGCCGCCGTCGCCGCATTCAGCCACAGGTGGTGAATATCTTTCGACTGCCCGCGGGAGTACGCGTGAGTATGGCCGAACAGGTGACCGGAAATCTTGCCGCTGCGGGTGGTAAAATCTTCCATCTCCGCCACCATTTCACAGCTGCCGATACTCTCGCCGGACAGCCACAACTCAGACAGGCACGGGTGGTGGAACATGCTGAGGGCATAATCGATATTGACGTCCGCTTCGGTATTGACCAGCAGCTCACGCAGCCACTGACGCTGAATCCCCAAAATTTCAGCCTGGAACTTGCCGTGGTTTTTCGACACCGGGTAGCTGTCCAGGCCAATCAGACGCAAGTTACCGTAATCGAGCGAGTACCAGCGCTCTTCGTAACCGGTTGAGCCATTTTCCGGTTGCTGGAAGAAATGGCGATAGTTGGTCAGCTCGGCGTTACCGTAGTAGTCATGATTTCCCGGCACCGCCACCAACGGTACATACGGGGTAATCGCTTTCAGCTGATCGAAGAAATCCCGCCGCCACTGCAGCAGGCTGTCGCCGTTGTTGACGATATCTCCGGAAATGGTGATCGCGGCAATGACATCAACACATTGCTCGGCATCCCCGTCGCACACTTCGGGAATAATCCCTTTACTGACCAAATCGCTCAGTGCGCCCAGCGTGCTGTTGTTCTGAGTATCACTGATCGCGACCAGGTTAAACGGCGCCTTGCGCTGCTCGCCATCCGGATAGGTTTTGAATGCATAGCGTTCCGACATCACCGGGACATCGCTCTCCCCTTCTCCACCAGCCTGGTTCGCCACAACATAATATTCGTAACGTGTCCCCGGTACCAACCCCATCAGCGTGGCGCTATAAAGCTGGGTGTGATCCACAGCGATCGATTGAACGATGGTGAATTCGCCCTGACTGCCGGCAGGCCTGGCCCAAACTTCCGGCTGCTCGGCATCTGTTTCAAACAGCACCGCCATCCCGGACGGACTTGGTTGCTGAAGATAGGGGGCAATCGAGAAATTGATGGCAGCTTCGGCGCTCGGTGGCGGCACTACTTTGATCTCTGGCTGACTGATATCGCCCCCCGAACCACTGTCTTTATTGTCTGGCTGATGCGTTTTCGAATCATCACACCCCAGCAACAGTGTCGAACTGATCAATACCGCAGTCGGTAAGGCGTATTTCGTTGTAATGAACATGGTTTTCCCTTTTCGTGTGAGTCATAGCCGTGGAGCGTCCTGCCACTTTTCATGGACTAGTCCACAACGGAACGCAGGCAATACTAGGACGCATTTATGACAAACACAGATGAAATGGATTACAGTTCAATAACAAAAAAATGAATATAAACAGTAGGTTTGAGAGAAGTTGTGGCTTGAAAGGCCTGCCTGCGGACAATCAGCAGGTCAAATCATAAAAAATAAAGTGATATTTATCAATGACTTGATCACATATAAACCTGATTGATTTGCACCTGGTGACACACCCAGAAAATGGACTAGGCCATAAAGCCAATCATTCCAGCATTACGGCGACAAAATCACCGTAATGCGACATGGTTTGTTCTTCAAACTCACAACAAATCATCCCTCGGCAACCCGGCCATAAAAATAGGCCAGCTCGGCAACGGTTTTGGCGGCGAATTTTTTCATCAAGCTGGCCCGGTGCACTTCAACCGTCCGCACCGCGATACACAGGGTATCGGCCACCTGCTGGTTGCGTTTCCCGGCAATGATGAGTTGCAGGATCTCTTTCTCCCGCTGGGTCAGCGACTGAAACGCAGTCAGTAATTGCTGCTGGGCCATCGTAGAAACGGAAGCCTGGAAGCCCTGCTCAATCGATTCTGCCAGGGCCAGTGCTTTAACCGGCTTCTGGAAAAAATGCACGGCGCCAGCCTGCAGGGCATCGACCGCCATCGGCACATCGCCGTGGCCGGTCAGGTAAATCACCGCCAGCGGGCTCTGATGCTCGGACAAATACTGGTGCACCTGCTGGCCGCGCATCTGCGGCATCCGGCTGTCGAGGATCACACAGCCCGGCTGAAGCATATCAACCTGCGCAAGAAATACCGGGCCATCTTCATAGGTGTGGACCGTAAAGCCGTGCCCTTCCAGCATAAACGCCAACGAATCACGGACCGAGCCATCATCATCCACGACATGGACCGGCAGCGCCCTCCGCTGTGCTTCGGTCAGCTCCTGGCCGGGTAATACATTTTCCATTAACGCTCCTTACGTTTGATGCGTTGAAATCGGTAACACAATCGTTGCGCGGCATCCGCGAGGCTCTGCTGCATCCAGGCTGAACTGACCGCCATGGGCTTCAACCACATCCCGGCAAATCGCCAAACCCAGCCCCAGCCCGTCCGGTTTGGTGCTGACAAAGGCTTGAGTCAGCGGCGTATTGTTGGCCGCTAAACCGATCCCATTATCAACCACCGTGATTTGCAGGGTTTCGGGCTGATACACGGTGGCAATCGTCATCGTCCCCTGCCAGTCCGCTCCGGCGCCTTGCTCCCGCCAGGCCTGACAGGCATCGGCCGCATTGGTGATCACGTTGACCAGCACCTGTTGCAGCCCCACGGGATCGACAACCACCCGGCACGGCGTACCGTGACTCAGGCGGTGCAGCCGCAATTGTTTTTGCTCCAGTTCGTGCTCAAGCAGCTCGATGGTCTCACCGAGGAGCTGCTCAATATCACAGGGCTCGGTCTGTACCGCCCGCTTGCGGATCAGGTTGCGCAGCCGCTGGACGATGGCATCGGCCCGCTCGACCTGGGTGTGGATTTTTTCAAACACAGGGATCAGAGTCTGCTGCGCATCGTCCGGTGCATCCCGCTCCCGGCTCAGCCGTACCAGTCCTCCTTCACTGTAATTGCGGATTGCCGCCAGCGGCTGGTTAATTTCATGGGCCAAGCTACTGCCCAGCTCACCAACAATCGCTACCCGCTGGGCATGGGCCAGCAACGCACTTTTTTCCTTAAGCCGGTGCATGGTTGCTTCCAGCGCCCGCTGACTGCGGCTGAAACGGTATTCCAGCCAGAAGTGGTACACATTTAAAATTACCACCAGGAAAAACGCACTCCAGGCCCAGTGCTGATTCTGCTTGACCCAAATCATTGCCGCCTGCCACCAGGGCTTTTGCAACGGGTGCATATCCAGCGCCTGATACAGCTTGTCGACCACCAGCTGACTGATTGGCGAAGTCCAGCCCGCTGCCCCGGCTGCCCGAGCCGCCGGGTGATCCCCCGGCATCGCCAGCAATGCACGGGCGATCGCTTTTGCCATCGTCACCCCCGCCCGCTCTGTGCGGGCAAATGACCAGTTGGGATAGAGTGGCGTCGACACCTGGCAGCCAAAACCAGGCGGCGACATCGCATTCAGCACCCGGTACTGACCGGCGTCAATCAGCCCTTCCCGATGCATGTTCTCCAATAGGCACACCGGCACGATTGCCGCATCCACGGCACCATCCCGCAACTGATACACACTGGCATCCAGCGGAAAACCGACAAAGGAGACATCCGAGAAATAATGATTGGGGTTGAGTCCCTGCCCGGCCACCTCGTAACGCAGGGTTAAATAACCGCCGAATGCATTGTCCGCCACGGCGGCGATCGGCATGCCGCTCAACTGATCCAATCGGGTATAGGGGCTCCCCCGGCGAACGACCAACGCTGAGCCAATACCGTGAGTGGGGCTGACCGGCGAGCGGCTGGTCAGAGTGGCGAGCCAGGACAGGGTATACTGCCGCCCGAGCTGCACCGCCTGACCGGGATTGGTGATGACAAAATCAATCGTGCCCTGTTTGACTGCCTGCGCCATGGCTGCCAGATCATACGGGTGAACCACAAACCGGGTATTCGGGATCTGCGATGCCAGCCAGCTCATGGTCGGCTGCCAGCGCTGTCGGGCCGACTGCGCACCACGCGTCGCCAGCACCCCGACTTCCACCACCGTGGATGGCACCTGGCGAGCCACTTGCGGATCCACTGCCGGGTCCGGCGTTTCGCTCCGGCATGCCGCCGACATCACCAGCAGACTCAGCACCAGCATCCACACGGCTGAGCGCTGGCCTGCCTGCCGGACGCGACTCAGCTTCATGTTGTTTCCTTTTGTGTTACCAAACTCAATGGAGTTCCCTCATGGCCATCACGCTCACGCCGAACAATTCCCTGCACTCAACCGGGCGAACCGCCCGCGCCATCCATGCTGCCACAGCATAGCAGCGCTGCCCCGGTCGCAGCATTTGTCCCAGATCAAACCAAAGCCGGATATGTGGAAAACCACAATATCAAGCACTTGGCCAATTGCTGACAATTTCCTCAAGCCCCTCACATAGCTCAGAAAAGGGTTCGCTATGGATACCACCAAACGACGATTCCTCAACAGTATCGGTGCCCTCACCGCAGGTGCTGCCTTGATCCCGGTCGCCGGGACGGTTGCTGCCAGCCCCGTGATTCGAAACAACCAGCTCCCCGAGCGAAAAGGCCAAACCGGCAAACGCTACGCCATGGTCATTGACCTGCGCAAATGTGTCGGCTGCCAGGCCTGTACCGTCGGCTGCAGCATCGAAAACCAGGCGCCAATCGGCCAGTTCCGCACCACAGTCAAGCAATATGAAGTCACCCTGGAGGACGGCTCGGTCGAAACCCAGGCCGTCAAATCATTCACCCTGCCGCGGCTGTGCAACCACTGCGACAATCCGCCTTGCGTCAAGGTCTGCCCGGTCCAGGCCACATTCCAGCGTGAAGACGGCATCGTGATGGTCGACAACCAACGTTGTGTCGCCTGCGCCTATTGCGTTCAGGCCTGTCCTTATGACGCCCGGTTTATCAACCAGGACACCTTAACAGCCGACAAATGTACCTTCTGTGCCCACCGGCTTGAAGCCGGCCTGCTTCCGGCCTGCGTCGAAACCTGTGTCGGCGGCGCGCGGATTATCGGCGATCTCAACAATCCAAACAGCGAGATCAGCCGCATCCTGGCTGAAAACCAGGATGATCTGAAAGTGCTCAAGCCCGAAGCCGGCACCAGCCCCCATGTATTTTATATCGGCATGGATGAACGTTTTACTTCCCAAATCGACGGTCAACCGGCGATCTATGATCCCCAAGGAGCGCACGCATGATGATCACTGAAGTTCTTGTCCCGGCGCAGGATGTCGCCTGGCTTCCCTGGGTAGTGCAATACTTTTTCTATATCGGCTCAGCCTATGCCGCCGCCCTGCTGCTGGTCGTCTGCCTGTTGTTTCGCCGCCAGACCAGCCACCGGCTGCGGGCAGCGCTGGCACTGGTAATGGCGATCGGTGCTATGGTCGGTCCGCTGGCCCTGACCGGCGATCTCCACCAGCCCGGGCGTGCCTGGCACTTCTATGCCCACTTCACCCCCTGGTCCTGGATGTCACTGGGATCGCTGTTTCTGCCGATCTTTACTGCACTGGCCGTACTCACGGCATGGCTCTATCTGCGCGCCGATATTGCAGCGCTTAAACAGAGTCAGCGCCCGCTGATCCGCACGCTGGCGATGCTGACTCTGGGGTCGTGGCCAACCTCGGACAAAACCATGCTGGTTACAGCCATTGTAACGGCACTGTCCGGACTGACGATCGCCCTCTATACCGGCGCAGAAATCGCCGTGGTCGCCAGCCGGCCATTGTGGCACCAGCCAGCCTCACCGCTGCTCTGGTTTGTCACCGCTTTTTTAGCCGCCGTAGGTTTAACCGCGTTGGTCTACAGCCTGCTACCGTCCAATCAGCGCCCTGCAGCCCAGCTGACGCCGTTTGATCACAAGCTACTGCGACAGACCACCACTTCCGCTGCGGTGCTGGCATTTCTGCTGATCCCAATCTGGGCCGCCAACAATCCCGGCTTTACCCTGTATGAGCGCTCGGACTGGATCATCAACCTGTCCGTGCTGTCGCTGAGCATGTTGCTGGCCGCGGTATCCTGCTGGCTGATCCTCGGACGCGAGCGACACGTCACCCGGCTCGGCCTCAGCCTGCTCGCGCTCACCACCCTAGCTGCCGCATGGTTGACCCGCTGGATCAGCATGATCGAAGTCCAGACCCTCGCCCGCTTTGATGCCGGTCCCTACCCTTATCAACTGCCGCTCGGCACCAACGGCCTGCTCGGGATTGCCGGAATGCTCGGCCTGTGGCTGGCGCTGGCCCTGCTGGGCTCAGAGCTGATCCAGGGCAACACCAAAACCGGTTCCACACAGCCCGAACCGCATCATCCCATGAACCAACCGCACACCAGCCAGTAAGAGGACAACACCATGGATAAGAAAAGAAGACAGCTCCTGAAATCCGGTCTGGCAGTGGGCGGTGTCGGCGCTTTTGCCGCAGGCTACAGCACCACGGCCAAGCACATGGCCGACGGCGTCCTGGAAGGCACAGCCGGCAAAGCCACCCGCCATCCGCACCACGGCAATTCGCTGACACCGGAAATGACCGTCACCGACAGCGGCCGGGTGATCCCGAACCCGGACCAGCGGGTGGCCCCATCCATGTGCTTCGGCTGCTGGACCCTGTGCGGGCTGCGGGTGCGGATCGACAATCACACTGACGAGATCCTGCGGATTTCGGGCAACCCGTATCATCCGCTGTCCCATCACGATCAAATCCCGTTTGAAACCCCGGTCAAGCAAGCCTACCTGGGGCTTGCCGGAGAAGCCGGACTGGCCGGACGCTCAACCGCCTGTGCCCGGGGGAACGGGATGATGGAGATCCGCAACAGCCCGTACCGGATCACCCAGCCGCTCAAGCGTGTCGGCAAACGGGGCGAAGGCAAGTGGATCCCAATCAGCTACGAGCAGCTCATTAAAGAGATTGTCGAAGGCGGCGACCTGTTCGGTGAAGGCCATGTCGACGGCCTGCGGGCGATCCGCGATATCGAGACGCCGCTCGATCCGGCCAACCCGGAATACGGCCCCAAAGCCAACCAGCTCCTGGTCACCAATGCCGGGAACGAAGGCCGGGATGATATCCTCAAGCGCTTTGCCTTCAACAGCTTCGGGACACGCAACTTCGGCCACCACGGCTCCTACTGCGGCTATGCGTTCCGCGCCGGATCCGGCGCCCTGATGAGCGATCTCAACAAGTTCGCCCACATCAAACCCGACCTTGACCATGCCGAATACGTGCTGTTTATCGGCATGTCACCGGCGCAGGCGGGCAACCCGTTTAAGCGTCAGGCCCGTCAGCTGGCCGAGGCCCGCAGCGAGCGCCAGTTCGACTACACCATTATCACGCCAAGCCTGCCGGCCGGATCCTCCAGCCTGGCAGCAGGGGATAACAACAAATGGCTGCCCATCAACTCAGGGACGGATTCGGCCCTGGTGCTGGGAATGATCCAGTGGATCCTCGCCAACGAGCGCTACAATCATCGCTTCCTCGCCCAGCCGGGCGTCCCGGCGATGAAACAAGCCGGGACCGCCCACTGGTGTAACGCGACCCACCTGGTGATCAGCGATGACAATCATCCGCGCAACGGCAGTTTCCTGCGCGCGTCGGATGTCAATCTGAGCTATACCGGCAAGCCCTTATCGGACACCGACCCGTTTGTGATTATCGATGCCGGCTCTGATGCGCTGGGGCTGCACACCCAGTCCGGCGAAGCCGCGCTGTTCGTCGACCGCCAGGTGGTAATTGCCAGCGGGCCGGTGCGGGTCAAATCGTCCCTGCAGCGACTGAAAGAGGAAGCATTCAAGTACGATCTCGCCTTTTACAGCGCCCAGTGCGGGATTGCCGAGGAAACCATCGTCGATCTGGCTCGCCGCTTTACCAGCCACGGCACCAAAGCCGTGGTCGATACTCACGGCGGCAACATGCACACCAACGGGTTCTATAACTCATTTACCATCCTGATGCTCAACGCCCTGATCGGCAACATCAACTGCAAAGGCGGCGCGATGGCCAAAGCCGGGGGCTACCCGACGGCCGCAGCCGGGCCGCGTTATGACTTCACCCAGTTTCAGGGCAAGGTCAAACCCAAAGGGGTGTTCCTGTCACGCAGCAAGTTCCCGTACCACAAAACCAGCGAATACAAGCGCCGCATCGCAGCCGGGCAGTCTCCCTACCCGACGCGGGCGCCCTGGTATCCGTTCTCCGCACCGCTGCTGACCGAGCATCTGTCTGCGGCCATCGATGGCTATCCTTATCGGCTCAAGGCCTGGATCAACCACATGGCCAACCCGATGTACGGGGTGCCGGGGCTGAGCAACTTGCTACGCGATAAACTAGCCGATCCCAAGCAACTCGGCCTGATTGTCTCGGTCGATGCCTTTATCAATGAAACCACAGCGCTATCGGATTATCTGGTGCCCGACACCGTGACCTATGAAAGCTGGGGCATGGCCGTGCCCTGGCACGGGGTACCGACCAAAACCGTCACCGCCCGCTGGCCGATTGTGAAGCCGCTGACGGAAAAAACCGCCGACGGCCGTACCATCAACCTGGAGAACTTCTTCATTGATGTCGCGAAAAGCCTCAATCTGGGCGGCTTCGGCAAGCGGGCAATTCAGGACCGCGACGGCCACTGGCACGCCATCCACAGCGCCGAAGATTACTACCTGCGGGCGGCAGCCAACCTGGCGTACGTCAAAGGCGGGGTCCCGGCCGCCAGTGCCGAGGATATCGTCTGGTCCGGGCTCGATCGCTTGCTTCCAGCAATGCAACAAGTGCTGACGCCGGAAGAAGTGCAGCGGGTTGCCTTTATCTTCGCCCGTGGCGGCCGGTTCGAGAATGCCGATCAGGCGTACCGCGACGATCAAATGCGTCACCAGTGGACGCGACCGCTGTCGATCTGGAATGAAAAGGTCGGTACCTCGCGCAATACCCTATCCGGCAAGTTGTACAGCGGCTGCCCGACCTGGCATCCGCAACAGTTAGCGGACGGGACGCCTTTAGCGGAGTGCTACCCGGCGACGGAATGGCCGTTCACCCTGACCAACTTTAAGTCGAATATCCACAGTGCGGTCTCGAACCTCTCGCCGCGCCTGGCTTCCATCAAGGGGAACAACCCGGTCTACATTCATCCGGACGACGCGGCCCGGCTGGGACTCCAGACCGGGGACATCTTTGAAATTGAAACGCCGAGTGCCAGCACCCGGGCACAAGCCATGCTGATCCACGGCGTGAAACCGGGCACCTTGGGCATTGAGCACGGCTTTGGCCACCAGGAGCTGGGGGAGCGGGCGCACTGGATCGGCGATCAGCAGCAACCGGTGAAAATGAAGTCCGGCGACGGGATCAACATTAATGATATCGGCCTGATTGACCCGACCCGCGAAGGCAAAGGGGTCCTGCTCGACTGGGTGGTCGGGG
Organism: Photobacterium atrarenae; assembly: GCF_024380015.1. Classification (NCBI taxonomy): domain Bacteria; kingdom Pseudomonadati; phylum Pseudomonadota; class Gammaproteobacteria; order Vibrionales; family Vibrionaceae; genus Photobacterium; species Photobacterium atrarenae. The sequence goes on along the minus strand of NZ_CP101509.1, from coordinate 1,204,114 downwards.
CAGCAGCCCGTTTAGCACTGCCGGCCCGGATCCGCAAAGTGTAAGCCGCCCACCGGCACGACGTGTCGCCCCTGCAAGTGCACCGCCAGCAGGGGCAGCCTCACAGTTTTTCCGCTGATGTGGAAACCCACAATAGTCGCACCGCCCGCCATCACGATAATCGGTGGCTCTGTCTAAAACCATACAAATAGAGTGAGATATGTCCAAGCGAACCCTACTTTTGCCGCTTCTCGGCATCACACTGATGAGTACCGGTGCAGCGGCCTCCCCACCGCCCGCTGCCGCAGTCTGCGTCAGCTGCCACGGCAGCGACGGCCAAGGTGCACCGAACATGGCACCAATGATTGCCGGACTGCACCCGAACTACATCGCTGAGCAGCTGGATCACTTCTCATCCGGCAAACGCCAGGATCCGATGATGAAAAGTATGGCCGACGGCCTGACCGATCCGGCTGCCCGGGCGCAAGTGATTGAATACTTCGCCACCCGCCCGAGCCAGTCCCTGACCCACCCGGAGAAGCGCGGCGCCGAAGCGGCCATTTACAGCCAGCCGCGCAAGCTGGTGTACCAGGGCGACTGGGATCGCAACATCCCGGCCTGTGCCACGTGCCACGGTGCCAGCGGCACCGGCGTCGCCCAGTTCCCACGCTTAGCCGGCCAACATGCGGACTATCTGAAGAAGCAACTGAGCGCCTGGAAGCAAGGCATCCGCAGCGGCGATCACGACGCCATGATGGCCAATATCGCCCGCCAGCTGACCGATGATGAAATCAACAATTTAGCTTATTACTTTGCCTCACTGCGTTACTAAGGAGCCAGGATGAATCACCATATCACACTGCTGGCTGCCCTGCTGACCAGCGCCCCCCTTGCAGCCGACACCTTGCCCGACCGCCAGACCGAGCTACCGGCCGTCGCCAAGAAGGCCAATACCGATTACCTCACCCCCCGCCCGCTGACCGCGATTCCAGACACCGAGTTTGGCCGTAAGGTGAAATACGGCTACTCGCTGTTTGTCGATTCGCAACAAATGCGCGGCCGATATGTCGGCAACGAGCAAAACTGCGTCAACTGCCACATGCAGGCCGGCATGAAAGCCAATGCCGCGCCGCTGTGGGCTGCCTATACGGCTTATCCGGCCTATCGCAAGAAAAACGACAAGGTCAACACCTATGGCGAGCGGATCCAGGGCTGTTTCAACTATTCCATGAATGGGGTCCCACCGGGCGATTCCTCGCCGGAGCTGGTCGCCCTCAGCGCCTACGCTTACTGGCTCACGATGAGTGGTTTGCTCAACAAATACGGCCTGCCGGAGATGCCGGTGCCGGAACTGAGCGATGCCGAATTGATCCTCGGCGGCAAGCGGGAAGACTTCGTCCTGCCGGCTGAAATCGCAGCTGATTTTCCGGTCAGCGAGCGCGGCAACCTCGCCGGCCGGGGCTACCCCAAACTCCCGAGCCCCGCGCAGGAGCCTTCTATTGCACGCGGTGCGCAGGTTTACAAAACCACTTGCGCCGTTTGCCATGCCAACGATGGCCAGGGGATCAAAGGCGCGGACGGAGCCCAGTATTTTCCGCCGCTATGGGGCAAAGATGCGTTCAACTGGGGCGCCGGGATGCACCGGATCAATACCGCGGCCTATTTCATCTATGAAAACATGCCGCTGGGGAAAAGCGTTCAGCTGACCGAACAGCAGGCCTGGGATGTTGCCGCTTACATGAACAGTCATGAACGACCACAGGACCCGCGCTACCGGGGCGATCTGGACGCCAACGATCAGCGCTATCACAAGCATCAGGGCTACTATGGCGATGCGATTGACGGCCACAAGCTCGGCAGCCGTGCCTATCCAACCGCGACGATCGAACCGCAGCCCGGCACCTGAGCCGTATTTCGCTGCGCAAGTAGTTTGTCCTGCCAAACGGCAGGACAAATCGCAACAACCGTCACTTAACTGTTTTTGAGCTCATTTTCTGATGTTTGCCACAAGACGGCGCCATTGCCCTGCTCAGACAGCGTATCTTCCGGGTTTCTCAGATAGCATTTTTTCATCGACAGGCACCCGCAACCGATACATTCGCCCAGCTCGTCACGCAAGCGCTGGAGTTGGCGGATTTTGTCATCCAGCCGTTGCTGCCATTGCCGTGCCAGATGCTCCCACTCCTCCTGGGTCGGGGCGTGATCGAGCGGCAGTGCCGCCAGCGCCTGCTTGATCTCTTCCAGGGACATTCCCAGTTGCTGTGCGGTTTTGATCACCGCGATCCGCCTCAGCACACTTCGATCATAGCGGCGTTGGTTACCGGCATTGCGGCGGCTGAGGATCAAGCCCTTCTGCTCGTAAAAATGCAGCGCCGAGACGCTGACCTCGCCGCGTTTGGCAACCTGCCCGACTGACAACTCCATCGCCTTCTCCCTCTCTTTATTTTTCTATTGCTTAAATCATTTGCTGTTGACCTCAAGTTAACCTGAGGAATTAGGCTAAAGCAAATTGAAAACAACAAGGCATTCACATGATTCATAAAACCATCCCGTACCTCGGCGGGCGATTCTTCGACGGCATCTCATCCGGGATGTTCATGATGGCACTGCCCTGGATCCTGATCACCGAATCCGGCTCCGGCAGCTTTGTTGCCATCGTCACGCTGATCTGTACCCTGTCTTCCTTCCTGCTGACTCCGGTCCTTTCCACTCTCATTGATCGCCACTCGCGCAAAGCCATTCTGGTCTGGGTACAGGTGATCCAAACCACCACCGCACTGTTGGTGATGGTTGCCGCGCTCAACCAACTCGCCTCCCCCTGGTTGTTGGCCGCTGCGCAGTGGATATTCTGGAACAGCAATGACGTTGCCTGGTCAGCCAATAATGCCTTTACCCAGGAAAACTACACCCGGGAAGAGTACGCCCGGATCACCGGGCAACAGGAAGTGGTGATGCAGCTGACCCTGCTGGGTGCCGGCGGGGCCGGGATCGTCCTGCTCGAGCTGTGGTCAATGAGCGAATTTGCCCTGTTTGCCGTACTTGCTTCAGGGTTATCCGCGCTGTGCTACGCGCTTACGCCTTATCATCGCAAGCTCTCCCAAGCTTCAGCAAACGTGCCCTTCAACCAGCAGCTCAAGGAGACCGGCCACCTGTTCAAGCTGCAACCTCGCTTTTACCTGTTCCTGGCCCTGTCCTGCCTCTCCTATCCGATGCTGACCTATCTGACCAAGCTGGTGCCGATTTACTTTGCCGAGCAAGGGATCAGCGGGATGTGGTTTGCTGGTTGGAAAGTCAGTTACGGCATCGGGGCACTGATCTGCGGTCTGATCGTCGCGCAACTGCTCCGAACCGTGGTGTTCGAGCGGGCAATGCTGGTTTCCATGATGGCGATGAGCCTGCTGTTGATCGTCATGTCGCTCTATCTGTCGCCGCTGGTCATGGTGGTGCTGGTGGTGATCATCGGGTTCTTCAATTCATTCAACCGGATTGCCCGAATCACTAAAATGAACCATGAAGTGGCCATTGCCCAGCGCGGCAGAATCGACGGCGGACTGAAACTGTTTTCGACGTTGAGTCAAAGCGCCAGCTACGTCCTGATTGCCCTGCTTTCACACTACAACCTGACGGTCTACGGCTTTCTCAGCATTGCTCTGGTCATGCTGCTGAGCACCCTGATGATGCTCCAGCTCTATCGGCGCGGTGCCCATCAGGCCAATTTCAGTGCGGCCAACCCACAAGCGGCCTGATCAAGCGCCAAGCTGGGGGACTAAGCGCGCCCCCAGCCCGAACGATACAAAATCCACACATCTTTGATGTATGTCCCAAGGTGGGAAAAATTCTACCTGCTATCGATGCAATTGGTTTAATATTATACTGCGTACATTATCAAAAGCCATCGCCAACCGATCCCACGGGCAGACAGAATCAATGAATTTAAAACGTCGATTAAAAGATAACTATCGGTATGTTGAACCCAATTTAGTTATCGTTGGCACTTTCGGGATGATCGGGTTCCCGACCTATTACTTCATCTGGCATCACCTGTACCCACAAGGCTATGAGAATTTGATACTCCGCTTAATCTGCTCGGTTTTATTTATTCCTTTTGTGATTAAGAATCATTTACCGGCATTTT